>JAKQDH010000023.1 GCA_029558835.1 Planctomycetota bacterium
GATACGCAGTTCGTTGTCGATATGGATACCCACGATACGATCGGCGCGGTATTTGCGTCCCCACCACTGGCTGAACACCAGCAGGGTGGCGAAGGCGGTGACCAGGATCACCGCGGTGATGCGCAGTTTGTGGGCGGTGGCCTTGCCGTCTCGTTCCATGGTCATCCGGTTCATCGCCCCGACCGGCGGGGAATCTACTCGCCGGTGCAGATTTCGATCGGTGTATCCGATAGATATTGTATGATTAAAACCATAAGGAACAATAACTATCTGTTGGATTTGTGCTGTAGATCACAAAGTCTCCGTCCCGCCGGTGCGACGGGGCGGATCGGTTCGAGTTGACGGCCGGCGGGCGGGACCGGCGGTGGCGTATGGTCCGAACCCCTTTACCCGACTGTCCCATTGTGTCACAATAACATAAGTATCACGATCCCCCAGGAGGCCTCCCGATGATCGACCGGCGGGATTTCATGCGCGCGGCCGGACTGGCCGCGGCCGGCTGGCTGCTGCCGGGTGCCGCGACCCGCGTCCTGGGCGCGCCCGCGCGGCCGGTGGCCCCGCCGGCCCCCTGGACGCCGCTCCGCGTGCGGGGCGTCGTGCGGGTGGGCGGCGTCGGCCGGGCGGGCGTCGCCGTGACCGACGGCCTCACCGTCGCCGCCACCGGGGCGGACGGCGCCTTTGAGCTCATCACCACCTCGCGCCGGCCGAATGTCTATCTGTCGCTGCCGGCCGATGCCGACTTCGGCACCCCCGTCGGCGGGCCGGTGCGCTTCCACCAGCGCCTGCATCCCAACAAGGCCGGCGAGGCCGCGGCGGCCTTTGATTTGACCCCGGCGGGCGTCGACAGCGAGCGGCACGCCTTCTTCCTGCTGGCCGACCCCCAGGTGCAAACGCCGGCCGAAGTCCGCCTGTTCCAGACCGAGACGGTCGCGGACCTCAAGGCGTCGGCCGCCCGGCTGGGCGACCAGCCGCTGTTCGGCGTCTCCGCGGGGGATCTCGTCTATGACCACCCGGAGCTCCTGGCCGGGTACACGGCCGCGGTGACGGCGACGGGCCTCCCGTTTTTTCAGGTGATGGGCAACCACGACGTGGATCGGGATGCCCGCACCGACGGCCGGTCCGCCAGCCCCTTCATGAGGGCGTTCGGTCCGGCCCACTATTCGTTCAACCGCGGCGCGGTGCACTACGTGGTGCTGGACGACATTCACTGGTTCGGCGGCTACATCGGCTACATCGACCAGTCCCAGTTGGAGTGGCTGGCGGGGGATCTGGCCCTGGTGGAGCCCGGCCGGACGGTGGTGGTGTTCGTGCACATCCCGCCCTACAACGAGCAGCACGCCCGGCACGGCCGCGAGAAGCCGAACCTGGCGGAAGTGGTGGGGAACCGGGAGGCCCTGTACGAGATCCTCGAGCCGTACCGCGCCTACGCGCTGTGCGGGCACATGCACGAGTGCGAGTACCTGCGCGATGGCGGAGTCGACATCCACATCGGGGGCGCGGTCTGCGGCGCCTGGTGGACGGGGCCGGTCTGCCCCGACGGCACGCCGCGGGGGTATACGGTGTACGAGGTCAGGGGCGTCGAACTGACCCGGCGCTACCAGGCGGTGGGCCGGCCGCCCGACCACCAGTTGCGCGTCTATCCGGTAGGAAGCGATCCCGAGTCGCCCGACGAAATCGTGGCCAACGTCTGGGGCGCCGACGGCAGCTGGCGGATCATCGCCTACTCCGACGGGCTGCGCGCCGGCGAAATGACGCGCCGGACCGGCTGCGACCCGCTGGCGGTGGAGCTCTACGCGGGGGACGATCGCCCGGCCAAGCACCCGTGGGTGGAGCCCACCCGGACCGACCACCTGTTCTACTTCAGGCCCCCGCCCGACGCCCGCCACGTCGTCGTGGAGGCCACCGACCCGTGGGGCCGCGTGTACACCGAATCCGTTCAACTGGGCGGGTGACGGTCCGCACCGCGCCGCCCGGAAACGGCCGACACCCGGAGACGCCATGAACGTGCTGCTGGTCTATCCGAAGTATCCTGACACGTTTTGGAGCTTTCAGCACGTGCTGAAGTTCGTGAAGAAGCGGGCGGCGTTCCCGCCCCTGGGCCTGCTCACGGTGAGCGCCATGCTGCCGCCGGAGTGGGAGCGGCGGCTGGCGGACCTGAACGTGGCCGAGTTGACGGACGAGCAACTGGACTGGGCCGACCTGGTGTTCGTAAGCGCCATGCTGGTGCAGGGCGACAGCGCCCGCGAGGTCATCGCGCGGTGCCGCCGGCGCGGCAAGCGGGTGGTCGCCGGCGGCCCGGCGTTCACCACGGGCCATGCGGAGTTCGACGGCGTGGACCACTTCGTGCTGGGCGAGGCGGAACAGACCCTGCCGGCATTCCTGCGGGACCTGGCCGCCGGTTGTCCCCAACCGGTCTACGTGGCGGATGGGTTTCCCGACATCGCCCAAACCCCGGTGCCCGACTGGCAGCTGCTGAATTTCCGGCACTATGCCACCATGGCGGTGCAGTACTCCCGCGGCTGCCCGTTCGACTGCGAGTT
Source organism: Planctomycetota bacterium (assembly GCA_029558835.1). Taxonomy (GTDB): domain Bacteria; phylum Planctomycetota; class Phycisphaerae; order UBA1845; family UBA1845; genus JAKQDH01. Next base: position 2,541 of record JAKQDH010000023.1, read on the forward strand.
CTGCGACATCATCGTCATGAACGGCCGCGTCCCGCGGACCAAGACCCCGGCCCAGGTGCTGCGCGAGCTGGACGCCCTATACGCCGCCGGTGGCCGCGGCGCCTTGTTCTTCGTGGACGACAACTTCATCGGCAACAAGGCCCGGGTCAAGGAACTGCTGCCGGAGATCATCCGGTGGCAGAAAGCGCACGACTACCCGTTCCGGCTCTTCACCGAGGCCAGCCTGAACCTGGCCGACGACCCGGAGCTGCTGAGCCTGATGAGCGCGGCGAATTTCTTCCGCGTGTTCCTGGGCATCGAAACGCCCTGTGCCGACAGCCTGCGCGAGTGCGGCAAGATGCACAACGTGGGGCGGAACATGGGCGAGAGCGTCCGGATCATCCAGCAGCACGGCCTCCAGGTGATGGGCGGCTTCATCGTGGGCTTCGACCACGACCCCGACACCATCTTCGAGAGCCAGATCCGGTTCATCCAGCAGGTGGGCATCGTCACGGCCATGGTGAGCGTGCTCACGGCGCTGCCCCAGACCCGCCTGTGGCACCGGCTCAAGGCCGAGGGGCGCCTGCTCAGCGCCGCCAGCGGCGAAAACACCGACGGCAGCCTGAACTTCGTCCCGCGGATGGACCGCGAGCGGCTGCTGGAAGGCTACCGGCGCATCATCACGACGCTGTACGCGCCGCGGAACTACTACCGCCGGATCCACACCTTCCTCAAGACGTATCGCCCGACGGTGCGGGGAAAGCCGTCCTGGAGCGACTTCAAGGCCCTGTTCCGGAGCATGTGGCGCATCGGCGTGTTTTCCCGGAGCTGTCTGCTGTACTGGCGGCTGATCATCGGGACCGCGCTCACCCGCTTTCGCGCCTTTCCCATCGCGGTGGAGATGGCCATCTACGGCCTGCACTTCCAGCGGGTGGCCCGCCGCACCGCCCGTCCCCCCTCGACGCGAGTTTGAGCCGATTCGATCACAACGTGAACCGGCGAGGCGACGAAACGGCGAGCCGTCACGGCAATGTGCTGGCGATAGGCGGATTCACTTTTCAGCGGTGGGGCTGATTCTCAAAAGAGGATCTATCTTGTTTCCGATCGCCGGCTCGCCGGTTCGCTCATTCGGCGGTTCGCCTGCCGGTGGGACCGAACACCGGCTCGCCGGCTCGCCCATTCGCCGGCTCGTCGTGGCGCCGGGCAATGCCGTTGCATCACGGTTCGCCGGGCCACACGGCGCGACCGTCGGGGGCCCGCCGGCGCACCACCAGCTTCGGCCAGCGGGGCGGGTAGGGCCGGCCGTACTCGCTCCAGAAACGCAGCTCCATGGCGCGGCGGGGGCAGACGTTGATGCAGCCGAGGCAGAGGGTGCAGGTGCCCCGGGCCCGGGGGCGGCCATCCTTCAGGTAGAGGCGTTGCGCCGGGCAGAAGGCGACGCAGATCCCGCAGCCGTTGCAG
>JAKQDH010000024.1 GCA_029558835.1 Planctomycetota bacterium
GGGAACAGCTTCAGACCTTGCCGCAGGTCGTCGAACAGGTAGAACCCGTCGTCGGGCGTCAGGATGGCGCACGGACACGACGGGGTGCCGTCGTCGAACCCGTGACGCACGGCGTGGTCGCTGTGGATCTCGTAGCTGCCGGGCCGGATGGCGCCCCGGCGCTGGCGCTTCCAATGGAATACCCCGCTGGCGGCGGTGTGGTTGTGGCCGATGACGCCGATGTCGAACTCGTCCTGGCCGCGCTCAAGCATCCGCTGGACGGCGTGTAGCGGGTTGAGGCTGGAGTTGTAGCGGTACTTGTGCACCACCAGGATCCTGTACTCGGAGTCGCCGACGTGCAGGGTCAGGTGCAGGCGGCTCGGCGCGTAGATGACGCCGCGATGGCCGAACACCATCTGCAGCACGTCCACGCCGGCCGTCTCCAGCGTCCAGTCGTCGTGGTTGCCGCTCACCACGCCGATGTACGTGTGGCCGGCGATGTCCAGCAGGTGTTCGAGCAGCATGATCTCTCGGGTCGGCCGGCTGTCGCTGGACAGAACGTGGCCGCGGTGCTTGATGGCGTTGTCGAACACGTCGCCGCCGTTGACCTGGTAGCACCGCGGGATGGATGCGATCAACTGCTGATCGGCCAGGATGCGCCGGTGGTCGGTCCCGGGCGCGCCGAGGTGCAGGTCGCTCGGAAAGCACAGGGCGATGGGGGCATCGTCGTCAAAGTACAGGTGGCGGTAGGTGGTGGCCCGGCGCTCGCGCAGGGTGCGCTCGGAGATGGCCACTTGCATGGTCCACAGCGCCTCGCCGTCGAGCCGATCCGCATCGTCGCGCTGCGGGTGGGTGGACACGCCCATGGCCGGGCCGGCCGGTACGAGCAGGGCCGCCTTGATCTGCCGTGACAATGCGCGGCTCTCCTGCTGTTTGATGCCGAACTGTTTCTCGATGACGCAGCGGCCGGGCAGGGCGCCGTGGCGGTTGAAGAACTCTCGGGCCCACTGGATGATCGTGTCGTCTGCCACGGCGCCGGAATTGTGTTTGGCGCTCATTCGGTACAGGCTCCCCGGGTGCCCGGCCCGGTCACACGAAAGCCGCTTTCACTTTATCCGCGAAGTCGTCGTCGTCCAGGTTGTCTCTGTCGCGGATGGCCTCGTAGGCCCACTTGAGCAGCAGGTCGATGATGGTGCCGTCATACGCCTCGAGCAGCGCCCCGGCCGGCACCACGCCCCAGACCGTGCCGCTGAACTCGAACAGCGCATCCAGCGCCTTGCTGCCGATGTGGATGGCGTCCTCGGCCGACAGGCCGTTGATGCGCTCCCACTCCACCGCCTCGGCCACCGCCTGCGCGATGCGGAACAGGTTCTCGGCCTTTTTCAAAAAGCCGTCCGACTGCTTGAACACCTCAACGGCCGCGATGACGTGCCGGATGTCCACGCCGAATTCTTTGAGCACCTCCAGCATGGCCTCGGGCTTGAAATTGATGTCGATCCCCATTAGTCTCCCTCCTCTTTTGGTTTTTGGTTCGTCACATCGACCCGGATGATGTGGTGCAACTGCCCCAGCACCCGGGCGCACGGATCGCAAAAGTTGCCCCGCATGATCGTGCCGTCCAGCACTTGAAACGTGATGGAGTACACGGGCGGGTTGATACAGTCGCCGTACTCACACATGTCAGTTTTGAGTTGTGTCGCCATGTGCCTCCCCGTATATTTCGGCCGGCCACTCGGCCAGCCATTGGTTCTCCAGGATGACCGACGCCAGGAACCGGCACAGCAGCCCCAGCTCCTTGTGCCCGGCATCATCGGCCGGTGACACGCGCTCGAAGCCGAGCTCATGGGCGATGATCTCCGACGTTTCGTGCAGGATGGCCTCGAGCATCATGTTCGGCGGGATGGTACCGTCGATCCAGATGGTCCGGTGCTGGATGTTCCAGTACGCGACGTAGTACCCGTCGCCAGGCTCCATCGGCGACGTCTCGCGGATCACGGCCGCCAGCTTCTCCGGCGGCACGAACTCGACGCGCCAGTCGTGGCCCAGCAGGTGGATGGTGCGCGGCACTCTCATGGGATCACCTGTACGTCATGCACCCTGGCGCTGATCGCCCACGGCGTGATGATCTCACCGAACCCGTACAGGACAATATTCAGGATCTGCTTCAGCCGGTCCCACCCGCTCGGCCGGACCAGTTTGTCGGTGTAATGCTGCGCCAGCTCGGCCCCGCTATGCGTGATCTGGGCCACGTAACACGTCGCCTGCTCGCCGTTCTCCATCGTCAGGCGCACCTGCTGCAATATGATCGG
>JAKQDH010000052.1 GCA_029558835.1 Planctomycetota bacterium
CCGGGGTCGGTCACTGCCACGGTGGCCGTGTAAACCGGCAAGGGGAGGCAGTCGCCCCGGTTGCAGTGGCGATCCGCACAGTATTACTGTAGAAAAGGAGACTGCCAGCAGTCGTCGCCTGATTACACGAGCCCACCGCGACCCGGCGCGGCAGGTTTACATAGTCACGCGAGTATCATCGCCTCGACACGCGACCTTACTTTCTCAGCGGAATCAATTGTCAAGGCTCGACCCCGAAGTCCGCCCGACCCCGAAGTCCGCCGCTCGTTGCCCCGCGCAGTGACGTGATAGACCGCCCCCTCGCATATTCCACTCGAACAGGTCGCGCCATGGCCATAAATCAGGGGAGATTCGGCATCCTGTCAATTGTCAAGACTCGACCCCGAAGCCAATTGCTCGACCCCGAAGCCTCGACCCCGAAGCCTACACCTGGCTACGCACGGACGTGCACGTCCGCCATGCCGCACGGCTACACCGGTGCGAGGCGTTCATCAGTCCCCCAGGTCCACAGGACTTGGGCCACCCACCACCCCGGCCGGGTTGGTCAGCCCGACAACGTTCCAGTTCGCGTCGGCATAGGCGAAGTAAGTCCCGTGGTCCCCGAAGATGAGGGCCAGCGCACCGCTTGACGTTTCGCGCGGGCGCAGCCCGTTTGTGGTCGCGCAGCGACCGGCGAAATGTCAAGGGTCGTCGATGCTTGACACGTCAGGGCGTGCGCACACACGCTCGCCGCGCGACCGAGTGCACGCACGCCGGAGGCGGCCAACCGCGCCTGCCCTGGCGCGTCAAGCACAGGCGTGGTTCGGCCCCCAAACGTACTGCTGCTGGAGGGCCTGCGAGCCGTCTTCCTCCTCGATGACCTCGGCCCCGTCGTAGAAGAAGTACGTGGTCCCATCCAGGCTGCCGCGCTTCGTGACGGCCTTCTTGGCCCGCTGGTCGTTGCCGTAGTAGGCGTACTGGGTGGAGGGCACGCGACGAGCGCCAACCCTCCCCTTAGGGCGGTCAATCCTTCCTCGGCCAGAACACGTAGTCCTTCTCGCGCCAGCGCTCGTCGTGCTGGCCGCCGTCGTCCGTCAGGTTGACGCCCACGGTGTATAGCTTGAAGCTCGCCCGGCGCTTCTGGTAAACGAAGGGGTCGCCGCTGAACGGGTCAATCCGCAGCGGGCCGATGTCGCCACCCTCCAATGCATCCAGCGAGGGCGGGAACTTGCCGTTCTCTTTGTGATAGACGTGGAGACGGAGAATCAGGTGCGTCGCCCGATGCACGGCCAGCATCCTGGTGTCCAGCTCCCGCGGGCGGCTCAGGGGACAGAACAGTATTTCGTTCGCCGTTCCCTTGGCGCCTTCGAGCATCTGGGTGAGGCGATCCTCCTGCGGTCTCGCTCGCCAATACGGAACGGCCAGCCACTCCTCGACGGCATCATAGTAGGCGTTCGCCTGTTGCAGTTGCTCTGCGTCAGGCACCCGCCGCTGATAAGGCTCCCACGCGGCGATGCGTTCCGTGAGCACCACCCGCGAGAGGGGCACCGCCAGCGGATCAAGCCCCTCGAGCTTCGGCAGCAACGCGGCCGCAAACGCATCGCGGTCCTCGCTCAGATCGAGCGCCGCCAGGAGCGCGTCGTAAGCCGATGCCGCCGTCGCGCCCCCGTAGAGCCGCACGACCGTCAGCGGGCTGGTGTTCAGGTGGCAGCCGGAGCGCAACGCGAGCACCGCGTTGGGCGCGAGCTTGTCACGGTCGCCGGCAGCCCACGCCTGGAAGCCCTCGGCCAGCAACCCGCGAACGGCATCGCGGTGGGCCTCGGTCGGTGGCATGAGCACCTTCGGGCTGAGCCAGTGCTCCTCACGCGGCCCAAACTGCGAAGGGCCGGGGTCGATGAGCGCAAAGAAGCACTCCTTCTGTGCCGCGGCCTCCTTGAACTTCTCCAGCCCGCGCTGATTACGGCGGAGCCACTCGGCCACGGGCGCGTTCTCCGTCCACGGCTTGTCGGTGGTGTCGCCCCACTCGCCCTCGAAAGGGGTGATGAACTTGTACGCGGCCTGGTACGTGTCGAAGGCGTTGTTCTTGACGTTACCGCCGAACGTCTCATTGATCCACGCGATGTAATTGACCGGCTTCTGTGGATCCGGCGCCGGCGGCTTCGGCTCGCCCGCCCAGGCCGCAACACTTAACACACCCACCACGCCGCCGACGCCCAGCATCCTTCGCACGGAACACCTCCCCATGTCGAGCCGCACAACACACCAAGACCGGACCGAGTCTATCGAGCCCGCGCGGTGGTACCGACCCACCACTTGCTCAGCGCTGCCCGGGTCGTCCGATGCCCGCCTAGCCTACAGGCTCTCCTACGCTCGACGCAAGCCTACCGATTCACACGGGAGACGATCTGCACCTTGCGTCACTTGGGCCCAGACAGCGCCCGTGGGCACACATCCGTCAAGCGACGCTGTTCGGCAATCACGCCTCCGCGACGGCGAGCGTCGCATACAGCCGCGCAACCAAGCTCCGTCCTATCCTGTGTTCGCATGAGAAAGTTCGGTCTCGGTGATCTCACAATCCAGCGCAACGACCTGCAAATACGGTACGCGTTGCTCGTATACCAACTGGTAGAGCTTGAAGCGATTGAGAGGCAGCCGATCCTCCTGCGGCCATGCCAGAGACTCATAAGCCTCTGAGACCAGCGGAGACCCACGGCTGTCAATACAGAACCTGTCGATGCACGGATCATCACTCGCGAGGTTCAAGATCGCGATAGGGCGCTTAAATACAAGACTGACGACCGCCTTATTCCACAGGCGCACCGTTACGACGAACTTCCCGCCCTGACGATGGTACCCAAGAACCCAGGCATCCTCAAAACGGTAGGTACACTTGACCCTTCTACGCATTGTTACCAATCCTCGATAACACAGCGAAGCATTTCTTCCCCGGGCAGCCAGCCGCTCGGGCCGGTGTCTGGCGGGCTAATCGGGCGAATAGGTGCGCCGGTTTCAGGGTCGATCTCATCGACGTGCCAGTGGGGTCCGTCATGCCTCCGGTGAGGACCCTGGGGATCCGGCGGATGCCCCTTGTGTCCGCGAATCCTGATTCTACCCTTCGGCCCGATATGTCCGCCCCCGCCTTCCCGCCTGGCGCCGGGCAGTGTGCGCTCGATGTTCTTCCGCCCCTGTCTCGTTCCCGGGCCTTTCGGGAATTCCTTCTTCCCTTCGCCACAGGCATTATGGCTCAGGACCTCAAGCGGGGAGGTATAGTACCAATGCTCGGTCTCGACCTCAAGGTTGTAGACGCGGTGCATGCCGCGTTTGGGGCGGATGTCGAGGATGGTGGCCCAGCCGGTGCGGGTGCGCAGGCGGTCGCCCACCTCCAGTTCGCCGGCCGGCACCCAGTCGCCCCGCGCTTCCGAGAAGAGGGGGTGCGTCCGCGTCGGCTCCAGTGGCTCCTCCAGCCCCTCCAGCGTGATTTCCAGGACGAAGGCGTTGAGGTGCGTGACCGTGCCCAGCACCACCCGACCCACCCCGGCCTCGATCGGCGGACACGGGGCGATGGAGACCACCGCGGCCGGGCCCTCGATGCTCATCTCGGGCAGACTGAACTCGATCCACCCGCCTGCCTCGGCGTGCACGCTGCTGATCCACTCCAGCGGCCGCAGCAGTTCGATCTGGAGCACGTCGTCGCTGCCGTCCGGGTTGGGCATCTCGAGGGTGACGAGGCGCCAGGTGCCCGGCTCGACGCTGGTCCATTCGACCGACGGCCCGTCGGGGCTGTCGGTCGTCACTACCCTGTCGCCGACGTCGATCTCCTCGATGGGGACGCCGCCGTTAGCCGTCAGTACGAGCGTGCCCGCAACGAAGCACAGGGTCCCGGGGAGCTTCTTGGCACCCTTGGCTGCGTCGCTGATGTCGTCGATGTCGTCGACTACGCGGGAGGCCTTCTTCATCTTGGCTAGACCTCTGATCATGTCGAGGATGTCATCCGCGGCGCCGCCGAAGATGCCGGCAATCGCGAGGGCGCGTTCCACAGTCGAGATGTCCTCACCGGCTATGACGTCCTTGCCCGAAAACGCCTCGTACCAGTCTGAAAATGTGCTGACTTTGATGAAGACCTCCATCACTTCCAAGGTTATGGCGGCCGCGGACTTGACCATCAGCATGGCACGCCACCGCTTCTCCATGAAGCTATCTACCTCGAAGAAGGGGTCGGAATAGCCGCCTGCCAACCCGAGCGCGTCGGCGTACCGCAGGGGGTTGCCCAGGACGTATTGATAAAGGTTCGGGCTGTCGAAGTACCCGAGCGGGTCGCGTTGGAGGAACTGGCGCAGGGTGGGGCTGTAGGTGCGCAGGCGGTAGTGCATCAAGAGGGATTCGGGGTCGAGTTCGCGGGTGGTGTAGCCGTAGGGGTTGGCGGTGGGTGACCACTCGCGCCCGGCCACCACCACGCTGGTGCCCGGGGCGTTGTAGGCGGCCGTGAAGGCCGACTGGTCGAAGGTGTCCACGTCGCCATGAACCCTTGACTCGTCACCGCAGGCTTTGCCCGCCGACGCTTTGCGTCGCAGCCGCTTTGCGGCTGGGTGCCGTGTCAAGGGCAGAGCGGGCTTCGCCCGCGCTTGCGGAGCAAGCGGGCCGCACCACGGCCGCTGCCGAGTCAACGGCAGGGTCCGCGTCGCAGTTGCGGTCGTACTCCTCGTCGCCAGCCTCGGACGGGTAGGCCGCGTTGAAGGCGGTCTGGTCCGTGGCGTCCACGTCGCCGTCGCCCCTTGACACGTCGCAGCGGGCTTCGTCCGCAAGACGCTGCGCGTCCCTCCGCTCCGCAGAGTGGCGACGCGTCAAGGGCAGGCATCCAGGTCCCCGTAGGCCGTGCGCCGCCACGCCAGTAGCCGGCCATAGGGCGCCGGGTGGCCCACCTCTTCAGAGGTGGGGGAGCGATGAAGGCCACGCTCGCGCTTACGTGTTTGGGTGATGAGGGTTGCAACGTGACGGTGCGTCTGCGCGCGCCCATCAGCAGCAACGAGATTGGCTTCTACGCCGCCGGGCCGGCCACGCATGCGCGCGTTCAGCATCTCGCACCGTCACACCGGTGCGCGGCGTTCATCAGTCCCCCAGATCCGAAGTGTATGGTCAGCGTCCCTGTTCTCGACGGAGTGTCCGTGCTTGCCTGCGCCAAGCGGGCGAGCATCACGCTGGCCGCGTGCGCGCCCGGTGTCCGACGGGCCTCGTCCGCCCTCCGGGCGGGGTAGGGAGAAGAAGGAAGTGAACTGCTTCCCAGGGACTTCCAGAAGATTTCGCGCCAGGCTTTAACAGGTTGCATTTAAGTTCAAGTGGCTGCCATACTTACATCTCCAACGCCTGTTCAAGAACATGGAGGTGCAGTATGGACAGCCACGTATGGCGGGTAGTGTACGAGAATCTG
>JAKQDH010000223.1 GCA_029558835.1 Planctomycetota bacterium
GCGTCCAGGTTCTTTTCTCTGAGGTCGCTTTCGCTGGGCACCGGCGGGCTATACCGCAGGTTGAGGGACGTGATACTCATACACCTCCCCAAATCCTGCTATCAGCCTAGCACGGTTTTGGGTGTAAACAGGGTGTAAAAATTGTTTACAGGGTCAAACGAGTTGTCGGGATGGTCAATCCACGATGATGAACTCGGCGGTGCGCGTCTTGGGCCGGTAGATGGCCATCGCCAGCGCGTCACCGCTGTCTGGGCTGCGCCCCAGGCGCTTGCGGATCTCGTCCTTCGGCTCGACGCCGATCTTGCCCGAGCTGGTGTACTTGATGCGCGGCGCGGTCAGGTCGCCGATCAGCTCGTCGTCGGGCGGCAGTGCCAGCGTCGGGTTGCCGGCCGGATCCAGCGCCTCGCGCACCGCCCACCACGATGCGGCCCGCTTGTTCGCAAACTGCAGCTCCCCGCTGGTGTCCGTCTCCTCGCTGGCCTCCCCGCCCTTGAACGCCGACACGGTGTAGCCCGTCTCGCGCAGCCGGGAGCACACCCCGGCGCCCACCCCGTTGGCGTCAACCGCCAACTCCAGCTTCGGGCTCGGGTGCAGCTTGATGACGCGGCCCACCGTCTCCATTGTCTCGGCCTTGCCCCACCGCGTCAGGCCGGGCACCCCGCGCTCATGCACCGGGCAGTACACGGACTTGTCCTCGCCCATCTCGCCCACGTCCAGCGCCGCCCGCACCAGCTTGCCGTAGTCGCCCTCGAGGGCGTGCCACCGCTCGTTGGCCGCCTCCACCCAGGCCAGCGGGATCAGCACGTCGGCGTCGTCGCTGGCGAAGTTGCCCTCGACGCGGTTCTGGTACACGGCCGACTTTTCGCCCCACTGCCGCTTGCGCTGCTCGGCCCACTCAGCCGACATCCGGCCGGCGGCCACGCACTCGGCCCGGGTCACGTGCCGCACCACCCAGTCCTCAAACCCGGGCTTGCGGGTGTGCAGCTCGTAGAATGTGCCAGCCGGGTCGCCGGGCGTGGACGTGGCCAGCATGATGCAGTTGCCCGTGCTCATGGCGCCCTCGATGGCCTCCCACGTCGGTGCCGGGATCGCCTTGGCCTCGTCCAGCACGTACAGCAGCTCGTCTGCGTGCGCGCCCTCGATGGCGTCCGGCGTGTCCGACGCCACCGCGAACGCCTCGCCATGC
>JAKQDH010000103.1 GCA_029558835.1 Planctomycetota bacterium
GGAGATGTGGAACCAGCGCCAGTAGCTGACGGTGGCGTCGGTGCCGGCCAGGTTGAAGACCGGGCTGGTCAGGATGGTCGGCCCACCGTCCACGTCGTAGGAACCCGCGCCGGAACCCGCCAAAGGCCCGGTGACGTAGCAGAGCGTCCCGGGTGCTGGGGTATGGTCATCGCCGGGCTGCGAGTAGTTGGTGCCATCATAGAGCACCGGCGCCGGATCGGCACGCTCCCAGTTGCCCAGGGTTGCGCCGGCCGTAACCGTCCAGCCCTGGTTGGTCTGGAAGTCATCGGTGAACAAGACGGCGGTGCCCGTCGCAATCAACGTAGAGTAGTAACTGGCAGGAGCACTATCCGGATCGAAATCGGTTCCACCTTCCGTCATATCAGCACCTACGTACCAGTCGTAGGTAGCAAAACACTCGGCCCCGGGGAGAGTTCCCTGATAGCGATACGTGGACAGGCGGGTCATTTGCTGCATGACCCACGAACCGCCGTCGAGACGGTAGTAGAGTTTCGCGGTGTTGGCCGCCGGATGCCCGGTACCGGCCGTGATGTCCACAGTAATCGAAGTGGACTCATACGGCGGGGTCATGTCGGGGCGCCCGTAGGGATACGAGAAGGTAAGTTGCGGCTGGGTACCGGGGTAGACCACGTAGGCGGCCGTGCTGCCGATGTTGCTGCATCCGTACGGGATGCGCATGTAGCCGCCGTTTTCGCCCCAGCCGGTTCCCCAGGAATTGCGCATAAACCACACGCCGGTGCCCTGATTGTCGTCCCAGCCGACGAGGACGACGGCGTGGTTGGTGATACCGCTCTGGCAACCGTTGAATATGCCACCCGTATAGCCCTGCATGGCGCTGTTGGCATAAACGTCGACGGAGATCGGACCGTGGTCGTAGATCGCCTGCTTGAGGGCGGTGGTGCTGCTACCGACATAAGCCCAGTCCGTGATCCAGTAGACGTGGGTGTACGGACAGTTGCAGGGGGCGTCATAGGCCACGTACGGGAAGTTGGACTCCAGCGGGGCACCACTGTCACCACACGGATCGGTCTTCCACTGCAGGTAGTCATGGGCGAAGAAACCGCCGTCGCACCCCCAGCCATCGGAATTGCAGCTTACCAGCCACTGCTCCGACAGGTCGGTACTGACGCCGTCGACCACCTTGATATTGCATTCGAGGGCGCCCATGGTGGAGAACGCCCAGCAACTCCCGCAATTGCCCTGGTTCCGCGCCGGCGGGAGTCCGCCGTAGTCGCGCCAGTCGAAGCTGGCCGGGAGGCTCCTGGAGGCCGGTGCGTTGTCAAACCGTCCCAGCTCCCGCCAGTTGTCGGGCCGATGATATCCGCATAGCTTCTCCAGTGGGTACTGGGTGGCGTCGTTCAGGCCCACCGTAAAGGTCCAGCCCTCCTCCTCGCCTTGCTGGCGCAGCGCGTCGATGTCCGCTTGAGTAAGCTGGCCCAGCGCGGTCGTGGACCCAGCGAACCCCAGCGCCCAGATCCCCACTCCGATTGTCAGAATCCACGTGTACCACCCTCCGCGTCGCTGGCGCGCACCTTGCATCGTCGACCTCCCATTCCTGCACGTTGACGTGAAACAAAACCCAGCCCCGGACGACCACAGCCGGAGCCCCCCAAAGGCGCTACTTTCCCCCGTGGGCTGCCCTGCTGGACAACCTCACGTCAGTATAACCGATTCCCCCCGGAGGGCGAAGAGGGTTTCGCCGATTCCAGTCTGAGTGCAGCAGCTCCAACCGGTTTCACAGCCAGGCACTAGACTCCGACTGCTACACGGTTCATGCGCGTGCCCTCCACGACAGAGCATGACTCAGGACAACCACAGGGCGGGACGAAGTTCTCTCAGGAAGGCATAGCCCTGCGAGCACCCCACTGCCGGGCAGGATCCGCGTAGCGCACACACCCTCCCTCTGGGCCGCATTATACCGTTTCTGCTCGCCGTACACACCATCCTTTCCGACCGCTCAGGCGTGGTCCCCTCGCCTCCGGCGGACCCGCACGGAAGGCTGGTCCGCGGCCTCCCGGGCTCGTCGCTGCTGACGCATGGCCTTGGACGCCACTCCATCCACGAATTGAAGGGTATGTGCGCTTGGTGAATTGACAAAGGCTTGTGTTCAACGGTAACTGACGAAACTACACGGAGACTGCGCTTCAGACACAAGTGTAGTCAGGAGGTTGTCGTGAAGAGACAGTCCTCGGGAACCAGCGGACCAGGCGGCGTCTGCACACCCCGAAGCGCAACCTGCAGCCCGAGAGCCGAAGTCAATCGCCATACGAACCGATCGGCGCGCAGCGGTGCGACGGCCTCGGGGCGTACTCCATCGCCGAACCGGTCGAGCGAACAAGCGGCCGCTCCGTGTGATTGGTACGACGATGCCGGAGAGTGCATCGAGGACTGAACGACCGTCAACGGGAGCTGGATCCCGGTACTGTTCTCGACCATTCACGGTGGCGGGGGCCGCAGCGGAACCGGGCGGCGCGGCGCGACCGTGCTGACCGGCGAGCGGCGTGTCGCGGTGGCGTGGCTGCATCCCAAACCGTGTTGGGGTATACTCGCATGCACTGGCCGTCGCCGCCCGAGACGGCGGACGCGGGCGTCGCGCTCAGCTTGTGCAACCACCACGGAAAGGCCATGCGGCAGATTGCGGTGATTAACCAGAAGGGCGGGGTGGGCAAGACCACCACGACGGCCAACCTGGGCGCCGCGCTGGCGTTGTCGGGGCGGCGCGTGTTGCTGGTCGACCTTGACCCGCAGGCCCATCTGACGCTGCACTACGGGGCGGAACTGGTTGAGGACGAGCCGAGCGTCTACGACGTGCTGATCGACGGTCGGCCGGTGGACGAGGTGGTCCGTCCGGTCGGCGAGAACCTGCTGCTGCTGCCCGCACACATCGACCTGGCGGGTGCCGAAACGGAGTTGGTCAGCGTGGTGGCGCGCGAGACGCTCCTGCGGCGGGCGCTGACGCAGGCCACGGTTGCGTATGACGTGTTGCTCATCGACTGTCCCCCGTCGCTGGGGGTACTCACCATCAACGCTCTGGTGGCGTGTAGCGAGGTGCTGATTCCGTTACAGGCCCATTTCCTGGCGTTGCAGGGGCTCAGCCGTTTGTTGCAGACGGTTGCGCTGGTGCGGGAGCGGATCAACCCGCGGCTGCGCGTGGGGGGCATCGCGTTGTGCATGCACGAGGCGACTACCAAGCTGGCCAGCGAAGTGGTGGACGACTTGCGGCGGTTTCTGGAGTCGGCCCGGGACTCAACGGCCCCCTGGTCGGACGCGTGTGTGTACCGCACCTGCGTTCGCCGGAACATCAAGCTGGCCGAGGCGGCCAGCTTCGGGCAAACCATCTTCACCTACGCCCCGCGCAGCAACGGGGCGCTGGACTACGCGGATCTTGCCCACGAGGTGCTGGAGCACGACGGGGGCGGCGCGGTGGCCGGTGCGGAGCCGGCCGCTGCCACCCACCCGGCCCCAGAACCTCCGCCTCTTGCAATGGCACCCGTCGCGGAACCCGCAGTGCCGGCCGTGACGGATGCGGCCGCGCCGGAGGCACGCCCGGTTGAGTCGCCGGCACGTGCCAGCGGCAGAAACCCCCGGCAGCGCCGGCGCCGGCCGCCGGCGCAGACCGCCGGCGAGTCCGCGGCCGCGGTAGCTCAGCCGGCACCAACACCATGACGAGTCTACTCACCGCAGGAAGGCGTGGTGCGGTGTGGCTCCGACGGGCGTGGCTGACCTACTGGGCCGTGCTGTTCGTCGTGATGCATGTGCCGGTACCCGAGCGAATCGTGCCGACGCTGCACGTTTCGGACAAGGTGATCCACTTCCTGGCGTACCTGGTTCTCACGATCGTCGGTGGGATCGCGGTGTGCGTTCGAGGTCGGCGTGATGGGGTAGGTCAGGGGTCGAGTGGGGCTGGCGCTGCCGGGTCGGCGGGGCGCGCGGTCGCCTGCCGGCGTTTGCTGGCGCTATGGGCGGGTGTCTACGTCGCGTATGCCGCGGTCGATGAGTGGCTGCAGCAGTTCGTCAACCGGACCACGAGCCTGACCGACTGGTATGCGGATGTCGCGGGTGTCGCGACTGGAACGCTCATGCTGCTGCTGCTGAGGCCCGCTCGCTTCCGCTCGGGCTCGGAAGAAGATTCGCTTGCACACGTCTGAATCGGGGCGTTGAGGACTTCCACGTCGGCCACGGGGGGCCGACGCTGTGGTCCTGAGGACGTCGGCCGCGGGCCGAGGCTACACGGTTGGCGAGGCGACTGAGACGGCTTCGGGGGGATGCCGCCTGACGCGGGCAGGGCGAGGTCTCGGCACGCCCAACCCTTACTCCGGCCAATTGCCGGTGAAGACCTCGACGGCCGGTCCGGTCATGTAGACGTGCTGATCGTCCGCCCATTCGAGAAGAAGTTCTCCACCAGGTAGCCCGGCGATTACGGTTCGCCCGGTTCGCCCGGTGAGGACGCCGGCCACGCAGGCGGCACAGGCACCGGTCCCACACGCCAAGGTAATACCGCTGCCCCGCTCCCACGTGCGCACCGTGACGCGGTCACGTCCGTGGGCGCGGGCGACGTGGACGTTGATCCGTTCAGGGAAGATGGCCGCGTGCTCAATGAGCGGACCGACCGTAGCCAGCGGCACCTGGTCGGGGTCGTCCACGAACCACACCGCGTGCGGGTTGCCCATGGAAACGCAGGTTACGCGACAGGAAGCCCCGCCGGCCTTCAGCGGGTAGTCCACCAGACGGTCCACGTCCACGCGGGCGGGAAAGGCGGCCGGGTCGAGCAGTGGCACGCCCATGTCCACGCGTACCGAACTCGCCCGTCCCGGCTCGGCTCGGCACACGGCCGAGCGCACGCCGGCGTCCGTCTCGATGCGAACCCGCGGCCCCGTCACCAGACCATGCTCGACCGCATACTTGGCCACGCAGCGGATGCCGTTACCGCACATCTGCGCCCGCGAGCCGTCGGCGTTGTAGACCTCCATGGTCAGGTCGGCGACGGCTGAGGGCTTGATGAGGATGAGGCCGTCAGCGCCCACGCCCGTATGCCGCTGCGACATGGCCCGCGCCAATTGTGCCGGGTCGGCGACTTGCTGCGCGAAGCAGTCTACGTAGACGTAGTCGTTGCCGAGGCCATGCATCTTGACGAAACGCATGGGGGTATTGTACGGGGCCTGCGGCGGCACGACGAGACCAAGCGGCGGGGTGGCGCTCCGACCAGCCGTGGTCGGGTGAAGCACCCGCCAGCGGGGCTGGTTAGCCCGTTGCGGGAGGGCAGCGTCGGGCCCTGCGGCCGGCGTAGAGAGCCCCAAACGCACTGGCTTTCAGGGCGTCAACCGTGGTCCGACCGTTTTTCAGCGGACTGCCGCCGTTGCCTACTCCCCCAGGGCCGCTACGATGCCTGGCACCAGTTCCGCGACCTCGGCACTGGCGTAGACGCGCTGGGGGTCTTGCAGCAGGCAGGTCAGTTCCGCGCGGTCGGCCGGGCTGAGGTGGGTCGCGCAGAAGCCCGTCAGGTCCTCGACGGCCGCCGTGAACTCGGCCAACGTGAAGGGCCCCGGGAAGCTCGTCGTACTCAGGAAGTCCGCAAACCACACCACAAACTCGCCCGTGTCCGACTGATCCGCAGGCGCGCCATCCGTCCCGCCGTCTCCGTCTTCGCCGTCGGCACCACCGTTGCCGTCACCGTCATTCTCCGCGCCACCG
>JAKQDH010000104.1 GCA_029558835.1 Planctomycetota bacterium
GGAGATGTGGAACCAGCGCCAGTAGCTGACGGTGGCGTCGGTGCCGGCCAGGTTGAAGACCGGGCTGGTCAGGATGGTCGGCCCACCGTCCACGTCGTAGGAACCCGCGCCGGAACCCGCCAAAGGCCCGGTGACGTAGCACAGCGTCCCGGGTGCTGGGGTATGGTCATCGCCGGGCTGCGAGTAGTTGCTCCCCTCGTAAACCACCGGTTCCGGATCGGCCCGTTCCCAGTTGCCCAGCGTGGCCCCGGCTGTCACCGTCCAGCCCTTGTTGGTCTGGAAGTCGTCCTCGAAGAAGATGCTCTGTCCGGTGGCCACGACGGCCGAGAAGTACGAGGTCGGCGCATCGGACGGATCCTTGACGAGGTTGTTCAGCGTGTCGCGGGCGCTGAAGTAGTAGTCATAGTTGGCGTAGCAACTGGCGGCCGGCAGGGTGGCGATGTAGTTGTTCGCCGACGTCTGGGTCATGTTGGTCTCGACCCAGCTTCCGCCGTTGAGCCGATAGTACATCTTGCCGGTGTTCTGCTGCGGAGTTCCGGCCAGCGGTACGACCACGACCTGGATCTGGGTGGGCACGCTGGGGTCCAACATGGTCGGGCGGCCGTAGGGGTACGTGAACCCGATCGTCGCCAGCGCCGGGCAATCCATGTTGTGGTTGCCGAAGCCGGTGCAGATCGCGGCCCAGTGCGGCGTGCCGTTGCTGAGGTTGGAGTCATCATCATCGAGGGTCAGGAAGTCCGTCGTGATGGTGGGCGTGATCGAGCCGCCGCTGTGCAGCAGGATGGAGTTGACGGTCAGGTCCCGCGCGATCGCGGCGCCTTGGCTGGGGTTGCCGAGCATGAGCTGCGTGCGCATGTCCCACACGCACCCGGAGAGCAACTGCCCGCAGTAGTGGATCTCACCACTGCACGGGTACTGTATCGTGTTGTTCGCATTCCGGATGCCGGTCGAACAGCTCTCGAACCCGATACCCATCTGCGACCGGCCAGTGATGTTCAATGCTACGGAGTCGGCCATGCCTTCTCCGTACGCGTCCTGTCCGCTGCCGCCGACGTTCACCAGGTGGTGCCCGTACTCGTGGTGGATGACGTCACCAAACGCCGTGTTGTTGCAGCCACCGCCGGAGCGGTAGAAGTTGATCGAGCTGTAGTCGTAGTAGGCGTTGCAGGTGTCGGCGATGTTGACGTTCACCGGCCAGTCATACTGGGTACCAATGGTCGGGTAGCTCGGGTTGGCGGTCAACGCCATGTCCCGCACAACGTTGGCCTGGATGTACCCGTTAACCTCAGCCGTCGTGTACTCGGCGTTGCCGCTGTTGTGCACGAAGTTAGCCGGGCCGGGGGGGGTGACCACAACGCTCAGCGAGGCGTCCGAGCTGCTCTGGTTGTTCACGTCGAAGTAGCGCCCGCGCACCGTGGAAACGACGGTCACCGAGCTGCTGCCGCTGTTGGGAATCACGAAGTTGCCGTTGGCGTCCGCGTAGGCCACGGTCGTCCCGATGCTGACGCGGGCGTAGGGCATGGGCGTGACCAGCTCCGTGATGCACGCGTCGGCGCGGTAGTCCGGTGAGGCCTTGCCGCTGACGTTACCCGTGACGTCCACGCTGAGGATCATGTTCTCGTCGTAGAGGATCTTGCCCGTCTGCGCGTCCGTCACAAAAAGGCGCTTCTGATAGTCGGTTGTGCCGGCCAGGCCGTTGTCGGCCACGAACGTCAAGGCCAGCGTCGGGTCGGCCCGCACCTGGTCGTAGCCCGCCCAGATCACGGTCTCGGGAACGCCGAAGTTCACCATCTGCGGATAGGCCGCCGCGACGCTCGTCTCGCCAAGGTCCACTCGCGGCGAGCTCAAGGCCGCCATGGGCACTCGATAGCTGCCCAGGTCCTGCAGGTTGGTGGACGCCAGTACCAGTGGATAGCCGGGCTCGTTCTTTACGAGCAGACGCAGGTCACTGCGGAACACCGGTACGCCATCACGCCACTGGGTGTAGTACACCAGCGTGAACTTGTAGGTGCCGGTCTGGGCGTCATACATCACCGGCTGGGTGGCACGAGCGTCCTCGAGGAAACTGACGGGGAACAGGTCATCGGTGTCGGCCCCGACGGCCGCCGCGTAGTCCTGCACAAAGCGCGCGGCCGTCTGCTCCGGAGTATCCCCGTAACCGAAAGGTGCGCTGTAGGCGTAGATGCGCTGCAGCTTGTCCCCGTCGTATTGCGTCCAAGCTCCGGGGAACTCAGCTTTGACGCGTTCCAGAGCGGGGTTAACCGCGGCCTCGTTGGCGGCCGCCCAACCCGAACACACGACCAGCGTTGCCAACAAACACAATACCCCGACTGCTACACGGTTCATGCACGTGCCCTCCACGACAAGTCATGACTTCGGACAACCACAGGGCGGGACGTAGTTCTCTAAGGAAGGCGCAGCCCAGCGAGCACCCCACAGCCGGGCAGGATCCACGCAGCGCGCGCGGCCCCCCTACCTCTACGGCGCATTATAGCGTCTCCGCTCACCTCACGCACTACCCTTTCCAAAGCGTTTGGCGCGGCCCTCTCGACCCCGGCGGACCGCCTCGGCAAGCCGGTCCTTGCGTTCCTGGGCTCGCGGTAGCCCGCGGACGGCCTGGGACACCAATCGCCCTATCGAATACAGCAATAGTGCAATAACTACGCTTTCAGAAAACGGCTGCCATTTTTCACTGCCCTTTATCCATACAGAGTGTAATCGCAGGCCAACCGTACTCGAGAGACCACCGTGAAGATCGGCTGCGCAGAAACGGGGGGCAAGCTGGTGCCCGCACGCCGTTGGCGGCACGTGTGGCACGGGTGCCGAAGCCACTTGTCACCTGACCCGATCGGCTCGGGGCAGTCGGGCGGCCTCGGACCGCGCGTGCTTGGTGAACCGAACGAAGGACCCCTGCGCCCGCCGCGTGTGTCCACACCTCCAAGCCGAAGAAGGCGTCGAACGCTGAAGAACGGCCAGGGGACGCGGGATTCAGAACCGGTCTCGGATACCCCATGGCGGTAACAGCCGCGAGAGTACCTGTCAACGCTGCCTGGCCGCAGCGGGACGGATGTCTGGCAGGGGGGCTGCGCGTGCCGCCTGACGCGAAGGCGACTGCCCGGGGCGGGGAGGGCTCTGCGGCGGGGGGTCTGGTGGGCCGCCCGCTGCGCTGGCAGGGCTGCATCCCGGACCGCCCTGGGGTATACTCGCCTGCGCAGGCCGTCGCTGCTCGGGATGGAGGACTCGGCGTTGCGCTCAGCCTGTGCAATCACCACGGAAAGGCCATGCGGCAGATTGCGGTGATCAACCAGAAGGGCGGGGTGGGCAAGACCACCACGACGGCCAACCTGGGCGCCGCGCTGGCGCTGTCGGGCCGGCGTGTGTTGCTGGTTGACCTCGACCCGCAGGCCCATCTGACGCTGCACTACGGGGCTGAACTGGTTGAGGACGAGCCGAGCGTCTACGACGTGCTGATCGACGGTCGGCCGGTGGACGAGGTGGTCCGTCCCGTCGGCGAGAACCTGCTGCTGCTGCCCGCACTCTTTGCACAGCCGAGGGCTGGTGGGCGGTGCCCACCCCTGGTGTTTGGCCATTTCATAGTAATCTGGGCGGGTTCGCAAGCGAACTTGGCGGAATGACCGAGGGAGAGTGGAGCGGGAACGCCTCTTGACAGCTTCCGGGCCTGGTGGTATCTAGTTATATGACTAGATACCGAAAG
>JAKQDH010000120.1 GCA_029558835.1 Planctomycetota bacterium
GTCAGACGGATTCCCCCTTGACTTGGGCGGTGGTCGAGATAGGCTATGTTCATTCCGACGGCCGGAGAACGGGATGAGCGCTTCGCCGGGGCGGACCGCGCTGTTGGCCGGTATCGTTGTGTTGAGCCTTGCGGCGTGCGGCGTCGGGTACCGCAACGTACGCGAGTACCCGGTGGCCGGCGGGCCGTGCCGGGCACTGGCAGTGGTAGCTTGTGAGGAGGGAGACACGCTGGGTTGGGTGGACGCGGCGGAAAACCTCCGCCTCGTGCGGGCGGAGACGGACGTGCTGGCGCAGATCCAGTCCGTGGCCATCGCTCCCGACAGCGCCCGCGCAGCCATCGTGTCGGTGGGGGAGGGGCACCCCTATCTGACCGTCTACCGGCTGAACGAACTCGTGGCCGGCGGTGGCCTGGTGGGGGAGCGGCTGCCGGCGGAGAAGACCGTCGATCCCTACCCGCTCGCCATCGCGGACGTCAAGTGGCTCGATGCCGACACCGTCGAATTCCGTTCAGCGATCGATTTCACCCACTTCGACCGGGAATCGCGCCGGGGCGGATACGATGCGTCCAGCGGCGAGCCTCCGCTGCGCACCTGGCGCTGGCGCCTCCGCGATGACGCCTTCACCCCCGCCCCTTAAACTGCTTCATCTCCTTTCCCGATTCACCGATTCACCCATTCACCCACTCACCTATTCTCCAATCCTCTTCCCCACCAACTCTAAAAACGCCGTCGCGGCATGGCTGAGCTGCCGGCGGGCCGGGTAGACCAACCGGATCTGGCGCTCCACGTCGAGCTCCTTGACCCGGATGGCCCGGAGCGTCTCTTGCTGCAACTCCTGCTCCACGCACATCCGCGGCAGGAAGGCGACGCCCTCATCGCGCTGCACCAGGATCTTGATGGTCTCGATGGTGGGCATCTCCAGGTCCATGTGCAGGGGCACCCGGTGGCGCTGAAAGGTCTGGAGGACCAGTTCCCGATAGGGGGAGTGGACGTTGTGGGCGATGAACGTCTCCATGCCCAGCTCGGCGATGGGGATGGACTTGCGCCGGGCGAAGCGGTGGCGGGGCGAGACGACGAATGCGAGGTGGTCGGTGAACAGGGGC
>JAKQDH010000150.1 GCA_029558835.1 Planctomycetota bacterium
GCAACGCCTCTCCACCGGGGAATTGATCCAACAACTCCGTAGCGAGGTATGGAACTATGCCCTTGAACGCCTGCTGTCCGATTCCGAGGACTTCGCGACCGCGCTGTCAACGTCGACGAAGTGCCCGTCTTCCGAACTGCCGGCGGTCTCCGCCCTGCTCTACGCCGCCGGCTGACAATTGACGGCACCGCGTTCGCCAGCCACACTGTCGCAGGTCATCCAAATGGCCAAACACCAGGAAACGGGGACGCAGCTAGTTTCCGAAAACTAGCTGCGTCCCCGTTTCGCGTGCGACGTTCGACAGCCCATCCGTTCTTTGCCGGAGGTTTGGCTATGTGGTACGGGAACGGGTCCGCCCAAGTGGTTGCTGACATGCCTGGCATTTCGAGTCGGAATCTGCGCCGCGCGACTGTTGCGGTCCTGGCGGCAGGCCTCACGGGGCTGATTGGGGGCCTCGCGGATGCCGAGCCACAGACGCAACCCGGAGAGAGTCGTGCGGGCAGTCATTGGGAGGCACTCGAAGCTGGCCCCGACGGGATGGTGGGGGCACTGGCCGTGTTCGATGAGCCTGGACGTCCTGCAGGCCATCCGGTGCTCTATGCCGGCGGGCGGTTTGCGACGGCCGGCGGCAGCCCGGTGCGGTGCATAGCGCGGTGGTGCGACGGACAGTGGTCGGGCGTAGGACAAGGCGTCGAAGGTGAGTCTGTCGAGGCGCTCGCGGTGTTCGATGAAGACGGTCCTGGTCCGGGCCAGCCTGCCCTGTTTGTGGGCGGTGGTTTCAAGAAAGCCAGTGGTGTGTCGGCGCTCAACATAGCCCGTTGGAATGGTGCGGAATGGTCGGCTGTCGGGGACGGTCTTGATGGCGTGGTGATTGATCTTGCGGTGTTCGACGAGGACCATGAGGGACCGCAGCCCCCCGCGCTTTTTGCCGTCGGGATGTTCAGTCGGGCAGGGAGCGTCGAGGCGAGCAGCATTGCGAAGTGGAATGGGCAGGAATGGTCGGGCGTGGGGCGAGGGTTGGCCCAGGTGGCCTTTTGTGCGAAGGTGGCTGACCCTGATGGCAGCGGTCCGGCGAAGCCGGGATTGATCGTAGGATGCATGAATTCAGTTGATCTCTGGAACGGAACGACGTGGCACTCGTTCGGCGGACCTGGGTTCCGCACGTTGGCGCTGGCGGCGTTCGACGACAACGATGACGGGCGCCTCACTCTGTACGCTGGGGGGCAGATCATGCAGCCGAGAGCCGAGGCATCTACGACAATCGCCCGTTGGGACGGGAAGGCTTGGGCTCCGCTCCCCGAGGCACTCGACGAACGAGTCTATGCGATGACGGTGTTCGACGCCGACGCCGACGGTCCCCTGCGCCCGGCGCTCTACGTTGCCGGCAGCTTCACCAAGGCGGGCGATCGTGCCGCGCATGGGCTGGCTTGCTGGGACGGCTCGAGCTGGTCGATTCTCGAGCACGGCCCCCGCAGCGATCCGCTTACCCCGCGAATGAACTGCCTTGCGGTCTTCGACCGTGACGCATCCGACCCGCGCGCGCCTGAGCTGTGTGTAGGTGGGCGGTTCACACTCGATGGCCAAACGAAGTTGCGGAATGTGGCTGTCCGGTCGATGCGAGCACCGGCGCCGGTGCCGGGTTCGAGTCCTAACGACTAACAAGCAGGCGGTGATGGGGCAACATTGGGCTGATGGTATGACCGATCACCGTTGACGGCGCAGGAGTCTCCCCGACGGCGGCGTTTGGGGCGACGAGCACGGCGCGGGCGACGTGTGCAGTCGTGGCTGGCGGCGCTGCGCCGGCCGGGCTCGGCCTCGTTGGTCAAGCCGGCATGCGACACACTTGTCGAGACCCGACCAACTGGGCTGCCCGGGGGGGACGTGTGTGGGCCTGGGGCACGTCCAGGGGTGTTGAATCGGGCGTTTGTTAGGGTACGATACCGGCTCGCCCCGCCGGTGAGAAACGGGGACGCAGCTAGTTTCTGGAAACTAGCTGCGTCCCCGTTTCCGGGAGTGTCGCGGACGATGAGCCCGGACAGGAACACACTCGACGCGCTACGCATCGAGCGCACGGACAAGCCGCGCGGGCGGTCCGCGGCGGTCGTGGTCGTGGCGGTCGTGGCGATCCTGGCGGCCGCGGCCGGGCTGATCGGATGGCGCAGCCGGACGGAGGCGGCGGTAGTCCGGACGATGGTGGTCCGGGCGGCCGCGGGCGGCGGCGAAGCGACGCTGCTGAACGCGTCCGGCTACGTTACGGCGCGGCGCATGGCCACCGTGTCGTCCAAGGTGACGGGCAAGGTGGTGGAGGTGCTCATCGAGGAGGGGATGCGCGTTGAGGCAGACCAGGTGCTGGCCAGGGTGGATTCGTCCAACGTCGAGATGAGTCGCCGGCTGGCCGAGGCCCAGTTGGAGGCGGCCCGCGCCGCCCGCGGCGAGACGCAGGCCAATCTGGAACAGGCGGAACGGGAGGCCAAGCGGATCGCGGGACTGGTGCAACGCAACTCCGGCACCCAGGTCGAGCTCGATCGCGCCGAGACCGAAGTGAAGTCGTTGCGGGCACGGCTGGAGCGGCAAGCAGCCGACGTGGCCGTGTGCGAACGCGAGATGGCCCTCTGGGATCAGCAGCTTGCGGACACAATCATCCGCGCACCGTTCAGCGGGATCGTGACGACCAAGAACGCCCAGCCGGGGGAGATGATCTCGCCGATGTCGGTCGGCGGTTTCACCCGCACCGGCATCTGCACGATCGTGGACATGAGCTCCCTGGAGATCGAGGTTGATGTAAGTGAAAGCTACATCAACCGCGTGCGGCCGGAGCAGCCGGCAGAGGTCACGCTGGATTCGTATCCCGGCTGGGTCATCCCGGCAAAGGTGATAGCGATCATCCCGACGGCCGACCGGCAGAAGGCGACGGTCAAGGTGCGCGTCGGCTTCGAGCAGCTCGATCCCCGCATTCTGCCGGACATGAGCGTGAAGGTGGCGTTCCAGAAGGCAGACGCGGAGGCTGCTCCCGGAACCAACGTGCAGGTTCCCAAGGCGGCGGTCCGGCAGAACGGCGGCCGGGACGTTGTGTGGGTGGTCCGGGAGGAACGGCTCGAACGGCGGGCGGTTACTCTGGGGCCCGCCGCGGGAGATGAGGTGGCGATTGTTGCGGGGTTGAGCGAGGGAGAGCGCATTGTGGTAACGGGGCCCGACAATCTCGCCGAGGGCGCCGCCGTAGTGGAGGCCCAACCTTGAGTACCGGTAATGGCGTCCTGGTGCGCGTCGAGGATGTGCACAGGACTTTCTGGCGCGGGGCGGAGCAGATCGACGTGCTGTCCAACCTGCACCTGGAAGTGCCCCGGGGCGAGTTTCTCGCGCTGATGGGGCCCTCCGGGTCGGGTAAGACGACGCTGCTCAACCTGATCGGCGGTTTGGACCGGCCGACGAGCGGGTCGGTGGAAGTCGCCGGCGAGCGCATTGACCGGATGTCGAACCGGCGATTGGCGGCCTGGCGGGCGCGGCACGTGGGGTTCATCTTCCAGTTTTACAACCTGCTGCCGGTGTTGACGGCCGAGCGGAATGTCGAGCTGCCACTCCTGCTGACGCACCTGTCGAAGTCAGAGCGGCGGCGGCACGTGGAGACGGCCCTGCACGTCGTCGGCCTCACGGACCGCAGCGGGCACTTCCCGCGCACGCTTTCCGGTGGCGAGCAGCAGCGTACCGGCATCGCCCGAGCCATCGTTACCGATCCGACGCTGCTGTTGTGCGATGAACCCACCGGCGACCTGGATCGCAAGTCGGGCGACGAGATTCTGGGGTTGTTGCAAGCGCTCAACCGCGAGCATGGTAAGACCATCATCATGGTCACGCACGATCCGCATGCGTCGGCCCGGGCGACGCGCACCGTGTATCTGGACAAGGGCCGACTTTCGGCGGAGAAGCCGGAATGAGGTTCCTTGGCCTTATCTGGAGCAATCTGAAGCGGAGGAAGCTGCGCACATCGCTGACGCTGCTGTCCATCTTTGTCGCCTTCCTGCTGTTTGGACTGCTGTGCGCGATCAAGGAGGCGTTCACGGCCGGGATCACGCTGGCCGGCGTGGACCGCCTGATCGTGCGCCACAAGGTGTCGCTGATCATGGACCTGCCGGTCACGTACGGGCCGCGCATGGAGCGGATTCCCGGGGTCGTCTCTGCGGTTCCCTTCGTCTGGTTCAACGGGATCTACCAGAACGAGCCCAAGAACTTCTTCGCCACCATGGCGGTGCCTCCCGCGCCGTTTCTCGACCTCTACCGGGAGTGCGTGCTGCCCGAAGACCAGAAGCAGGCGTGGCTCAACACGCGCACGGGCGCGATCATTGGACGCACGCTGGCGGAGCGGTTCAAGTGGAAGATCGGCGATCGAATTCCCTTGACCTCGCCGATCTGGCCGAACAAGGAGGGCGGAGCCTGGGAGTTCGACGTGGTCGGCATCTTTGACGGTGCCAACAAGGGCACGGACACGTCCGGCATGTACTTCCGGTATGACTACCTGGACGAGGGGCGGGCGTATGGGGAAGGGCTGGTGGGCTGGTACGGTGCGCGCGTCAGCGACCCCGAGCAGGCGGCGGCCGTGGCCAAGGCCATTGACGCGGAGTTCGCCAACTCGCCGTATGAGACCAAAGCGGAGCCGGAGGGCGCTTTTGTCCAGGGGTTCATCCAGCAGATTGGCAACATCAAGACGATATTGCTGGCGATCCTCAGCGCGGTGTTCTTCACGATCCTGCTCGTGGCGGGCAACACGATGGCCCAGGCCGTGCGCGAGCGGACCGAGGAGTTGGGCGTGCTGAAGGCGCTGGGCTTCCGGGATGGGCTGCTGCTGGCCCTGGTGCTCGTGGAGTCGGGCGTGATGGCGGCCGTCGGGGGACTGGCGGGGCTCGGAGTGGCGTGGCTGATCACGGCCCGCGGCAGCCCGGTGCCGGCGATGCTGCCCGTGTTCTACCTGCCGACCCGGTCCTTGCTCATTGGTTTGGGACTGGTGTTTGCCCTGGGGTTTGCGGCCGGTGTTCTGCCGGCGCTGCAGGCCATGCGGCTGCCGGTCGCACTGGCCCTGAGGAGGCATGTTTGAGCAACTGGCTTGCGCAAATCTGGGCGCTGACGGTCTACAACGTGCGGACCATCCCTCAGCGCAAGGGAGCGGCCGTGGCGGCAGCCGTCGGCATTGCGGGGGTGGTGGCGGTGTTTGTCGGCGTGCTGTCGATCGCGGAGGGTTTCCGGGCGGCCATGGCCGTGACGGGTCCCGCCGATATTGCCATGGTGCTGCGCAGCGGTGCGGACAGTGAGATGACCAGCGGGCTGGGGCGTGAGCAGGTGCGTCTGATCGCTGACGCGCCGGGTGTTGCCCGCACGGCGGAAGGGCCGCTCACGTCAGCCGAGCTGTTCGTGATCATCAACCTGGTCAAGCGTTCGACCGGTACGGATGTGAACGTGCCGCTGCGCGGAGTGACGCAGGGGATTGCGGTGCGCGGGGACGTCAAGATCGTGGAAGGGCGGGCGTTTGAGCCGGGGCGCAACGAGGTGATTGCCGGTCGCGGCGCGGCCCGCGAGTTCGCCGGCCTGGAGGTGGGCAGCCGGATGGAGGTGGGGCAGAGCGAATGGACGGTGGTGGGCATCTTCGCTGGGGGTGGGGGCTCGGCGGAGTCGGAGATCTGGACCGACGCGGCCGTTTTGCAGCCTGCGTTTCACCGGGGCGATAGCTATCAGTCCGTGTACGCCCGGCTGACCACGCCGGAGGCGTTCGAGCAGTTTAAGGACAGTCTGACGACCAATCCGCAACTTCAGGTGAAGGTCCTGCGGCAG
The DNA here is from genome assembly GCA_029558835.1 of Planctomycetota bacterium. Classification (GTDB taxonomy): domain Bacteria; phylum Planctomycetota; class Phycisphaerae; order UBA1845; family UBA1845; genus JAKQDH01. Next base: position 5,818 of record JAKQDH010000150.1, read on the forward strand.
GGGGAGTACCTGGCCGAGCAATCCAGCATGCTGATTGAGTTCATCAGCGGCATTGGCGTGTTTGTGGCGACGATGATGGCTTTAGGCGCGCTGTTCGGCGCATTGAACACGATGTACAGCGCGGTGGCCGCCCGGGCGCGGGAGATTGCGACGCTGCGGGCCCTGGGTTTCGGTTCGGCCGCCATCATTCTCTCGGTGATGTTGGAATCCGTGGTGCTGGCTCTGCTCGGCGGCGGGGTCGGCGCGGCCGCGGCGTACTGGGCGTTCAACGGCTTCGAGGCTGCGACGATGAACTGGCAGACGTTCAGTCAGGTGGCGTTCGCGTTCGCCGTGACGCCGCCGCTGCTGGCGGCCGCGATTGTCTGGGCCGTGGGCATCGGCGTTTTCGGGGGTCTCTTCCCCGCGATTCGTGCGGCTCGCCTGCCCGTCGCGATGGCGCTGCGGGAGTAGAACGGGGACGCAGCCAGTTTCTGAAAACTAGCTGCGTCCCGGTTTAGGATTCGGATTCGGATTCGGGGGACACCGTACCTGATTCCTTCACGGGCGCTGGAGGAGACGGTAGGCCTCGCCCCGGCTGCGTCAGGCGTCGCGGCCGTCGAGCCACCAACCTGACACGACTCGAAAGAGAGGAAATTGGATGCCGAGCCCCGGCCGCGTTGCCGCTGCTGCTGATCGGGTCGCGACCACCGTGACCTGCTGGAAGCGACCATACGCAACTGCCGGGGCACCCTCCGCTGGCACCTTGTGCCGGGTCGCCGGCAGGCAGCGGTCGTGGCGGCGCAGCTTCTTGCGCCAGTAGTAGAACGACGCGACCGACACGCCCTCCCGGGCGCAGAACCGCGCCACCGTCATCCCCGACGTCGAAAACCGCGCCAACCGCTTTCGCCAAAGACCCGGCTTCCCGGCATCCGAAGGACGAGACATCCGCCACCTCCCGCTTGCGCGCCGTGACCAATCACCACGCCCCCCAAGATACCGACCCCGTCAACAATGGCTCTGGTGGGCGCTTACCGATAACTAGCGCGATACCGGGGGCGCTAAGACGGCAGGCCGTTCATGTTGCGGTCGCCTGACCCAGGTTCAGAATCTGCGCTGTCACCGGGGCCGCGGCTGCATCCGGTTGAGGCAGAGAGGGATGATGGATATGGGGCCTTGGAGTCTCGCCTACATTGATCCCGGATTATTCACCAGCTTTGTGGGCGTTGACCTAAACCCGTTCCGTTTCGCGGCGTAAAACAAGCGTGCAGACACACGTAACCCACGGAACGGGAGTAGCACCTCATGGGTGAAGGCCAGGGACGGGCCGGTCAGGC
>JAKQDH010000151.1 GCA_029558835.1 Planctomycetota bacterium
CGGACGCCGCTAGCCATTGTCGGAGCGGATCAGCGCTTCCGCTTCCCGCGCCGCTTCCCGTTCCGCTTCCTCCACCTTCCCTGCCGCGTGCCGCAGCGCCCCGCTCAGGCTCGAAAGCATCGCCGGCAGCGGCCCCATCCGCCGCTGGCACGACGCCACCTCCCCCGCGAACACCTGCGCCGCGCTTCCCACCCACTCGGCCCCGGCTAGCGGCGTCACCCGCTGCGCCAATTGCCCCATCAGGTGCGCCAGCTCCCCCCCTTGCCGCTCCAACTCCGCCGCCACCGCCCGCATCTCGTCGTAGTCTATCTGTATGTAGCGTCCCATCGCGTTGCTCTCCTTGCGTCCCCGGCCCGCTTAGTCGTCTGCCGTCACCGTCTGCACGATGCTCTGTCCCGCCGCCTGCTCTTCCTGTGCCAGGTGACCCGCCGTCTGGCTCACCGCCTGCCCCAGTTCGCGCAAGAACACCGGCGCCGCCGCCAGCCGCTGCCGGCACGAGGCCAGTTCGGCCATGAAGCTCTCCTCGGCCACCCCGTCCCACCCCGCCAGCAGTTGCGCCGTCCGCCCGTCCAACGCTTGCAACACGGCTTGTAGTTCCGCCGCGCAGGTCTGGCACCCGCGCGCCACGCTTTGCAGCCCCGCATAGGGCACCTGTATCTGTCCGCGCATTCTCGCACCTCCTGTGGTGGTTTAAAATGCCGGGGCCGGGGAAACGCCTTGCAGAGTTCCCCCGGCCCCCACCCATCCCTTAGTTGTCCGACACGATGACGCTGTGCTGCCCCGCCGCCGATTCCTGATCCGCCTGCTCGATCCGGTTCGCCGTCGCGTTCAGCGCCGCCGCCACCTCGGCGTAGATCGCCGGGGTGCGCTGCGTTTGCTGTTGGCACGACCCCAATTCTTGCATAAACGACTGTGACGCCACGCCTTCCCAGTTCCCCAGCAACTGCGCCGCCCGGCTGTTCACCCGTTGGTTGACCTCAGCCACCTCTTGCGAGGCCCGTTGAAAATCGTTCGCGGTATCGCGCAATTCCGCCAGACTCAGTTTGATCAGTCCCATGTCAATGTACCTCCTTAGTACGGTT
>JAKQDH010000152.1 GCA_029558835.1 Planctomycetota bacterium
CCGGCGGCGTGGCCGTAGGCGTCGTTGACCTGCTTGAAGTGGTCCAGGTCCATCATGGCCAGTCCGAACGTCTCGCCGAACCGGATCGCCCGGTGGCACTCCCGCTGCAGCGCGTTGTAGAAGAACCGCCGGTTGCCGCAACCGGTCAGCGGATCGGTCATGGCCATCTTTTCCAGCTGGTCCTTCTCGACGCGCAGCGACTGCAGGCGGTCCCAGAACGACTTCAGGCTCTCCTGGCCGCTGGCCTGGATCTCCTTGGCCAGGTTGTCCATCTCGTTGATGCTGCGCAGGGCAATGCCCACCTGGTCGGCCAGGATGTTCAGGAACCGCTGGTCCTTGACGGTGTAATCGCTTTCGCCCTTCTTGCGGCCCAGCATCAGGAGCCCCCGGGAGCATCCGGCGGCGTGGATGGGCACCGCCAGCCGGAAGTCCGCCACCACCGGATTGATGGCCAGCGTCGTGGTGCCGTCGGAGTCGCCGGGCCCGAACACGTCGTCGAACCGCTTCTGGTTCAGCAGCGTGAGAAAACTGTCGGGAATGTTGACCCAGTGGGTGGGCACGGTGCGCCCGTCGCGGTCGCGGAAGACGAACAGCAACCACTCCGGAGCCAGCAGCCGCAGGGCCAGGCGGGCGGTCAGATTCATGATCTGCTCGCGGGAGACCGTGTCGCAGAGCTGGGCGGAGTACTTCTCCACCGTCTCGAGCAGGTCGTAGTCGAATTCCTTGTAGCGCTGGGTGATGAAGCGGGCCATCAGCCGTTCGGAGTACGGGAACGTCAGGATGACCAACACCGGGATGATGAGGTAGACGTACAGCGGCGACCAACCCGCTGGCCAGATCCACCGCAGGATGATCATGGTCGCCAGGGTTCCGCCCAGCATCACCGCCAGGAGGGCGGCGATGAAACGGACGCTGCGCCAAATGAGAAAATCAATGTCCAGGAGCTGGTACCGCAGGATGGCCACGGCCGTGGACAGCGGCACCAGGATCATGAACGGCGTGGTCACGGTCAGCACGATCCGCTGCACCGGCAGGTCGAAGAGGCGCAGCACCTGAAACGGGATGTAGCTGGCGATCAGGAACGGACCGATGCCCGCCACCATCCCCCACAGAAACCATTGCAGTTTGCGGCGCGCGCGCAGCGAGCGGACCCAGCGCATGGGCACTGTCAGCCCGTAGACCAGCAGGGCGATGATCGCCGCGCCGTTCAGGCCGATCATGATCCACCAGGCCACCCGGATGACGCCGAGGTAGGCGCGGTAGGTTTCGGGATGCACATAGCGGATGTTGATCACCAGCATGGCCACGATCGCCAGCACCAACCCCAGTCCCACCATCTGCTGCACCCGCGGCTGCAGCTGCCGGCGGAGCGCCTCCTCCTCCGGCAGGACGGCCAGCAGGCGGAAGAACAGCACCGGGGTGATGAAGAAGAAGAACCAGTAGATCAGGCTGGTGGCATAATCCGTCGGCTGCAGGGTCCCGATGAGCACCGCCAGGCCGGCCTGGGAAACCACAAAGTTCAAAATCGAGGGCGCGCCCGGCTTGATCAGGAAGGTACCCAGGGCGATGACCAGCACCGCCAGGCTGACCACCAGGGCCACCCACGGCAGAAAACTGGGGAATACCGGATCGGGGATCAGGTCGATCTGGACCTGCCGGCCGTCGCGTTCCACCCGGATGTTGTGCCAGGACCCCGCGCGGACGATGTCGTTGAGCGCGAACAGATGCCCGATGCCGGCCACGGCGAGGCCGTCCACGCTGACGAATCGGTCATCCGGCTGGAACGGCGAACCCGCGGGGACTTCGGTGACCACCAGCGTGTCGCCCTGCCACTGGGTGGTGAAGGGCAGGAGGGGATATTGGTGCAGACGGAGATTGCCGTAGATCGTGATGAGCCCTGCGCCCAGCACCAAGATGAGGATCAGCACGAGATGCCACCGCGACACGCCCAAACCCCCTGCCATAGCCAATCATGCAGGCACATTGTAACCCGGCATCGGGCAAGGCGTCAAATGCTTTACTTGTATGACTTTTTATCGTGACATTTCCGAGCCTGCGGTTGCAGAAACCGTCCGGACTGCATCGGCGTCTCTCCGGCAGGCGCCGCCGAGGACCTCGCGGCCCGCGGTGATGCTGTACACCGCCGCCGGAGTGACGATGAGATGGTCCAGCAGGCGGACATCGAGTTTGGCCAACGCGTCGCCCAGCGTGCGGGTCAGTTCCAGGTCGTCGCGGGATGGCACGCACTGGCCGCCGGGGTGGTTATGGGCCAGGATCACGCCGGTGGCGCCATGGAGCAGCGCCAGCCGGGCCACTTCGCGGGGATAGACCGGCGCCTGGTTGACCGTGCCTTCGGCGAGCCGGTCGTGGTGCACCAGCTCGTTGCCGGCGTTGAGGAAAATGGCCAGCACGCACTCCCGGGGCTGCGGCCCCAACTCCAGCCGGACGAAGTCCGCGACGTCCTCGGGGGCGCTGATGCGGCAGCCGGACTGCAGCTCCACGGCCAGCGCCCGGGTCATCACGGCGCGCACCAGCGCCAGCAGCAGGCGCGACGACGGCCCCAGGCCCGTGATGTCGGCCGCTTCGCCGCGGGGCTGCAGGAAGACGCCGGCCAGCGTGCCGCACCGGCGCAGCAGCTCCCGGGCGGTGGGCTTGGTGTCCTTGCGCGACACGGCGAAGTGCAGCAGGAGCTCCAGCAGTTCATAGTCGGCGAGCGCGGCGGGGCCGCCGGCGAGAAACCGCTCCCGGAGTCGGGCCCGGTGCCCGTCACCGCCGCCGGTCGGTCCGGCCGCCCTGCCCTGTTTCGCCGCTCCCGCCATGCGCGCCTCCCGTGTCGCTGCCGCTCAGAAAATCCCGTGCCCGGCGTTGGACCGGGTGAGCAGGATCTCCGAATGGAACACGCGGTCCAGATTCCGATACTGGATGGCCTCGGAAACGCACTCCGCGGTGATCGCCTCCGCCCCGGCCAGGTCGGCGATGGTCCGGGCCACCTTCAGGATCCGGTCGTGGGCGCGCGCCGAAAAGCCCATCGACTGGATCGCCTGCTCCAGCAGCCGCTCGCCCGCCTCGTCCAGCGGGCAGTGCCGGCGGATCTGCGCCGAGCTCATGCCGGCGTTGCAGTAGATCCCCTCCCCGGCGAAGCGCGCCATCTGGCGCTCCCGCGCGGCGCCGATCCGCTCGCGGACCGCCACCGACGGCTCGCCCGCCCCGCGGCCGCGCAGGTCGCGGAAGGAGACGGCGGGCACGTGCACCTGGATGTCGAAGCGGTCCATCAGCGGGCCGGAGATGCGCTGCATGTACGTGTGCACCTGGGAGAGATGGCACTGGCATTTCTCGGTGCCGTAGAAGCCGCAGGGGCACGGGTTCATCGCCGCCACGAGCATGAACCGGGCCGGGAAGGTCAGGCTCATGGCGGCCCGGGCGATGGTCACCATCCCGTCCTCCATGGGCTGGCGCAGCACCTCCAGCACGCGGCGCTGGAATTCCGGCAGCTCGTCCAGGAAGAGGACGCCGTTGTGGGCCAGGCTGGCCTCGCCCGGCCGCGG
>JAKQDH010000167.1 GCA_029558835.1 Planctomycetota bacterium
CGCCCTGTCCATTTTCCTCTTCTACCGGTTCTCCGGCGTGATCCTCGGCCGGATGGGGAAGACGGGGCAGGCCACCATCAACCAGGTGTCCGCCTTCATCCTGCTGGCCATCGGCGTCCAGATCGTCTGGAACGGCGTGCGTGGACTGCTGGCCACGCTGTAGCGGCCGTCCCGGGCGCCGCTCCCCGCCGGGACGTGCCGCCACGTTCCCGATTTGACAGTTCGTCCCGTCCTATTTGAGTTGTTGCCGCAACCAGCTGTCCACGGGCACGCCGTCCACGGTGGCCGCGTGGCGCCCCAGCCAGGCTCGTGCCTTGGCGGCGGCCGGTTTCCAGGTGGCGACGTTGGCGTGGGCGTTCAGCTCCAGCAGCGCCAGCGCCAGCGCGGTGGCCAGGATCGTCTCCGCTTCCGGTCCAGCCGGTTCCAGACGGCGCGCCCAGTCCCGCAACTCGGCCAGGGAGCGGTTCGCCCAACCGGCCAGCGCGTCGTTCAACGGGAAGGAGCCATCCGCCCGCTGGTGGAGCAGCAGGTCCAGATACCAGATCGCCGGATCCTGTTTCGTGGGCGGTTTGGCGGGTTTGGCGGTGGTCCGACGCTCATAAAACGCCGGTTTAGAGTGTTCCATGCTTGCCGGAGCCGAGCTGAACAGCATCTTCGACGAATCGACGTCGGGCATACCCCCGGCCATCGTTTGATCGACGGGCACGGCCTTGTTCAGCTCAATCCGTATTCCTTTTTGCCGCGGTTGGATTTGGCCGCGGCCGTGCCAGCCGGCGGTGACCATGACGGGCACGCGGCGCGCCTCGGCCGGGGCAGCGGCTTTGGTGTCGGACGGCCGCTCCACAATGCCCACGAAACTGGTCTCCGCCGACAGCAGTCCGTACTCTTTTGACAACGAGACGAGACCCGACTCGGCGCGCGGACGGTTCCGCCGCTGGGTGGAGCCCGAGGGGACGCCGAAACCCGCCTCCAGTTCCCGGATGCGCCGCCGCGCCCAGAGGAGGGGCACCGGGCCGTCCGGGGCGGCGCGGCGCACCGTC
>JAKQDH010000168.1 GCA_029558835.1 Planctomycetota bacterium
CGCCCTGTCCATTTTCCTCTTCTACCGGTTCTCCGGCGTGATCCTCGGCCGGATGGGGAAGACGGGGCAGGCCACCATCAACCAGGTGTCCGCCTTCATCCTGCTGGCCATCGGCGTCCAGATCGTCTGGAACGGCGTGCGCGGACTGCTGGCCACGCTGTAGCGGCCGTCCCGGGCGCCGCTCCCCGCCGGGACGTGCCGCCACGTTCCCGATTTGACAGTTCGTCCCGTCCTATTTGAGTTGTTGCCGCAACCAGCTGTCCACGGGCACGCCGTCTACGGTGGCCGCGTGGCGCCCCAGCCAGGCTCGTGCCTTGGCGGCGGCCGGTTTCCAGGTGGCGACGTTGGCGTGGGCGTTCAGCTCCAGCAGCGCCAGCGCCAGCGCGGTGGCCAGGATCGTTTCCGCTTCCGCTCCAGTCGGTTCCAACCGGCGCGCCCAGTCCCGCAACTCGGCCAGGGAGCGGTTCGCCCAACCGGCCAGCGCGTCGTTCAACGGGAAGGAGCCGTCCGCCCGCTGGTGGAGCAGCAGGTCCAGATACCAGATCGCCGGATCCTGTTTCGTGGGCGGTTTGGCGGCGGACCGGCTTCGACGCTGGTACAATTCAGAGTGTTCCATGCTTGCCGGAGCTGAGCTGAGCAGCATGTTCGACGGATCGGCGTCCGGTGTTTTCCCGAACATCGGGTGATTGGCGTCCACGGTTCTGTTCAGGCTGATCCTCACGTATCCGCTGCGCGGCGGCTGAATCCGGTCGCGGCCGTGCCAGCCGGCGGTGACCATGACGGGCACGCGGCGCGCCTCAGCCGGGGCGGCGGCCTTGGCGTCGGGCGGCCGCTCCACGATGCCCACGAAACTGGTCTCCGCCGACATCAGTCCGTACTCTTTCGACAGCGACACGAGACCCGACTCGGCGCGCGGACGGTTCCGCCGCTGGGTGGAGCCCGAGGGGACGCCGAAACCCGCCTCCAGTTCCCGGATGCGCCGCCGCGCCCAGAGGAGGGGCACCGGGCCGTCCGGGGCGGCGCGGCGCACCGTC
>JAKQDH010000172.1 GCA_029558835.1 Planctomycetota bacterium
CCCGCTTCGCGTCTATTCCCAGCGACTAATTCGCCCTATTCAGACTCGCTTTCGCTTCGGCTCGCTTTCGCTTAACCTTGCCACTGAAAATAACTAGCCAGCTCATTATTCAATAGGCACGAGGTCAGGCAACGGCCTTGCGGCCAAACGCCCTCCCACTGCTTGTAGGCGTGCGGTTTCAGGTACTATTTCACTCCCCTCGCAGGGGTTCTTTTCACCTTTCCCTCACGGTACTAGTTCACTATCGGTCGCAAGCGAGTATTTAGCCTTACCGGATGGTCCCGGTGGATTCCCGCAGGGTTCCACGTGCCCCGCGGTACTCAGGAACCACTGGAAAGAGGATTGCATTTTCACCGACAGGGCTGTCACCTTCTTCGGCCCGCCTTTCCAGACGGTTCGTCAAGCTAGCTGCTATCCGCTTTCGCTCGCCACTACTCACGGAGTCTCGGTTGATTTCCTTTCCTCCAGGTACTGAGATGTTTCAGTTCCCTGGGTTGGCCCCTGACGGGCTATGCATTCACCCGCCGGTGACGCCAGCCGGTTGCCCGGTGACGCCCGGTTTCCCGATTCGGAGATCCCCGGATCACAGCTCGTTTGACAGCTCCCCGAGGCTTATCGCAGCCTACCACGTCCTTCATCGCCTCTCGACGCCTAGGCATCCCCCATGCGCTCTTAAGAGCTTGACCACATTAATGAGGGGCTGTCACCCGCGGACGGAACAACCGTCCACTCGTGACCATCCCGACAGCATGGTCAAGCCAACCTCCGGCGCTTCCAACTCGACACGCCGTCCGCCAGGGATGCCCTCCCCAACGGGAGGCCCCGCACGTCCGGAAACGTCGAGTTTTGTGGTTCTTGATCCACAACCTGCTTGGTCTGTCGTAGTCACGGTCCGGCACGCCCCGGAGGGCTCTGCCGCCGCCGCTGCGACAGACCTGCGTCCGCCTCTTCACTTGTCATAGAGCTTCTGCGACGAGGACAGACACACCCCTCGCGGAGGGCCTGCCGCCCGTTGCAGACTCGCAAACCTACCACAATCGTTTGGATCGTCAAGACGTCGCTTGCGGTTTTTTTCTTCCGCCGCCGAGGGCGAAGGATACCCCGCGCCTGCACCTGCCGAAAGTGCGTCCCCAGTCTCCAGGTGCGTGCCACACTGACATAAATACGTCGATACGGTACTTGCCGGGCCTTGGTGCCCGGGGTTTGGCAGTCCGCGGTCCGGTTTGGGCAGGCGCTCGGACCGCCACGCCGGACTCATTGACGAAATGCCTGTGGCGCTGGGAGGACCGTTCGATGTGGCGGGTAGAGGCGTCCGCGTTCCGCCGGGTCGTGATCGAGGCGGGGGCCGAGCACGCGGTGGCTCAGGCGTCGCACCTGCTCGGTTGGCCGTGGACGCGATCACCCCGTGACGACGCGTGGCCGGGCTGATCGAGGTGATCGAGCGTTGCAGGGCGTTGGGGCCGGCGGGCGTGGTGTCCACCACCGGGCACGCGGTCAGAGCGGTACGGCGTTGATTGCGAAATGAGTGGGATGTGCGTGCTGCGGTGGAACGATCATGCCACAGACATGGCACGCACTGCGGGTGGAGACGACCGCGGGTGTGGCGGCAGCTTCGCCGTGCAGCTCGAGGCGCGGGCACCTCCGCTGCACGCGACCCGCGTGTGCGAACGGTTCGACGTGGCTGCCGTGGCCTGGCATGCCGCGGACTGCGGCGGAGGTGCGCTGGTGGGCACGCGTCGCCCGGCCGGCGACTGACTGGCCATATCGGCGGGGAACGGTTACACGCATACCGCGTGGGGCGCTGGCAGTGCGGCCGCCGGCCCGCAGCCTGTTGAAGTGGTCCTGGGCGGTGGGTGATGCCGCGGAACCCGGTGCGTTGGACGTGCTCCACTTCGACCGCGGGGGCGGATGCTGCTTCTTCAACGGGGTACCGGGGTCGCCGAGGCGCCGGGCGTCGGTCACGGTAGTCCCGTGGGGTGACGCCCGAGACCGAAGCAGGCGGCTGCCGGTTGCGGATGGGGCGTGTTTGGGGTACAAGGCCACACAGTTTCGCCCGCCGGAGGCGCTGCCCGCAGGTGCGGGAGTCGCAAGGGAAGCTCGGCATGGTCGAGAAGCAAGGAACAGCCGGTGCGGGTTTCGACCCGGCCCATCCGTATCCCCAGCGGGCGGGGATCATCGACACGCTGGATTCGATTGTCGTGGCGTTCATCCTGGCGTTCGTGTTTCGGGCGTTCGTCGTGGAGGCGTTCGTGATTCCGACGGGCTCGATGGCACCGACGCTGTACGGGGCGCACGGCATGATCGCCTGCCCGAAGTGCGGGACGGAGTTTGCGTACGGTTTGCAGGACCGGGCGGCCAAGGGCGGGGTGCCCGTCGGGGCCAACGACGAAGCCATCTGTCCCAACTGCGACCACGTCATCGCGACGCTCTCGCAGAACGACTACGCCGGCAACGCCGACGCGGGCGACCGCATCCTGGTGTTGAAGTGGCCTTACGATGCCCAGCTCGAGAGGCTCGGGCCGCAGCGGTGGGACGTGACGGTGTTCAAGAACCCCTCCGACGGGAACATGAACTACATCAAGCGGCTCGCGGGCCTGCCCAACGAAGTACTGATGATCGTGGACGGGGACGTATACACGGCACCGGTAGAGACCCTGTCGGCCGGGGCACGGGCCGCGTTCGAGGCACAACTGAAAGACAAGTACGAGTTGCAGGCGGGGCTGCGTTACGGTGTGCTGCAGCCACTGCCGGAGGGGGTGCTGGCGGAGCTGGACGGGAAGTTGCGCATCACGCGGAAGACGCCGGTGGCCCAGAAGTCGTTGTGGTTCGTGGTGTACGATCACAACTACCTGCCGCGGGCGGCCGGGGATCTGCAGCCGCGGTGGGAGGCGCAGCGCGGTGCGGACTCCCGTTGGGACACGCGGCAGCGGCGTGTCCGGTTTGACGGCCGCGGCGGTGCGACCGAGTACATCGAGCTGCGTGACAAGGCGATGGATGCCCGGTGCGCGTACAACATCCGTAGCGGCTCGGCCCCGCCGGTTTCCGATCAGCGCGTGCGTTTCGTGCTGCTGCCGGTGGACGGGGAAGGTGTCGTGCGTCTGCGGCTGGAGAAGCGGGGACGGGTGTTCTGGGCGACGCTGCACATGAGCGGGCTGGTCACGCTCTGCGAGTCCGCGGAGGTGCCGGCGGAAACGGTTGAGCCGCCGCTGGTGCGCCAGTTGGCCCCGTTCCGAGCGGGCAGACCGGTCGAGATTGCGTTTGAGAACGTCGACTATCGGGTGGCCTTGGCGGTGCGTGGGCAGGAGGTGCTGGCCACGTCGAGCGAGGCGGAGGCACCGGGGTACTACGCGCCGGACGTGCGGGCGCTGCGTCAGGGCCGACTGGCACCCGCGGTGACGCCCCGGATCTACGCCGAGGGCGGGGTGTTCGAGTTGATGCACCTTGTTGTCGAGCGCGATGTGTACTACTACTGGGAGCGCGGGGCCACCATTCCGGATACCTGGGCACGAACGGGGCCCTGGGGTGGTACGGGGAACCCGATCCTGCTCCGCGCGGACGAGTATTTCATGCTGGGCGACAACACGGCGGCCAGCCAGGATTCGCGCTTGTGGTTCCAGGTCGGGGCCCATCTGGTGGACCGGCGGGAGGCGTACCAACTGGGTACGGTGCCGCGCGACCAGCTTATCGGGAAGGCGTTCTTCGTGTACTGGCCCAGCGGGCACCGGTTAAGCTGGCTGCCGCCGCCGCTGCGCAACGTCGGGTTCATTCCTGACGTCGGGCGGATGCGGTGGATCAGGTAGGATTGTCGATTGTCGATTGGCGATTGAGGGGGCGGGGCCTGCGGTTTAAGGGCGCGAGTCGGGGAGCGGCGGTGGAGACCGGGGAGCGGGGGGGAATCTGAGATTTGAAATCTCAGATTTCACGTTCGGGCGGTGCGTTGCGGGGGGTGGGACGTTCGCGGGGCGGTGCCAAGCCCGGGCCGGGCACGCACTGCGGGCGACGGGGGACGATTCGGCAGCACGCGGGCTCCCCGGCCGAGTCGGGACACGTTCCGCCCGCGGTCTGAGGTGGATGCGGTTCACACGCCGATGATGGACGACGAACCATTACTGTCAGCCCGCGACCTGCTGAAGCGGTACAACGGCCGGGCAGTGGTCAACCGCCTCAGCTTCGAGGTCCACGCCGGGGAAATCGTCGGCCTGCTGGGCCGTAACGGGGCCGGCAAGACCACGACCTTCCGCATGGTCGTGGGGATGATCGAGCCGGAGCAGGGCGTCGTGTGCTTCGAGGGCGCGCCGGTGACCACGCTGCCGATGTACAAGCGGGCGCGGCTGGGCATGGGGTATCTGTCGCAGGAGCCCAGCGTCTTTCAACGTCTGTCGGTGCGCGACAACCTGCTGGCGATCCTGGAGACGATGCCCGGGCTGTCCCGGAAGGAGCGGCGGCAACAGGCCCAGCAGCTCATTGCCCAGTTCGGACTCACCGAGCAGAGTGACCAGTTCGCCCGGACGCTTTCGGGCGGGGAGCGCCGCAAACTCGAGATCGCCCGGGCGCTGGTGACCAGCCCCAAGCTCATCATGCTGGATGAGCCGTTCAGCGGCGTTGATCCGGTGGCCGTCGAGGATTTGCAGACGGAGATCATGCGGCTGAAGCGCGAGCGCGGCATCGCCATTCTGCTGACCGACCACAACGTGCGGGAAACGCTGCGCGTGACGGATCGCAGTTACATCATCCACGACGGACAGAAGCTGGCCGAGGGCCCCGCGGCGGACCTGGTCCGCAACGAGTTGGTGAGACGTACCTATCTGGGCAGCAGCTTCCGAGGGGATGAGTTCGACCACGTGGAAGCCTGATGCTATGGGCGTACCCTTTCGGGAACCGGTGACGGTGGGGCCTTGGCGTGACGGGACCGGCCAGGAGTGGCTGGTGACGCTGGAGCCGCAGCGGATCATCTTCGAGACCGCGGAGGAGTGCATTGAGCTGGGCCGCGAGGCGTGGCAGCGCGACCTGCAAGTGGCTCCGCACGCGGGCGGTTACATCGTCCGCTACGACACGTTCGAGCGGACCATCGGTTTTGCGTTGACGCGTGATGAAGTGGCGCCGCTGTTGCGGCTGCTGGGCGGGGACAACCGGCCGACGCTCGGGGCGGTCGGCGGGGGCGGCGCGGCTTCCGGCGAGCCGGCACCGGCGCCGCTGCTGTGGCCCAAGGTGTCGCGGCTGGCCGTCTGGGCGCTGATCTGCTCGGCCCTGGTGTTCCTGCCGGTGCTGGGGGTGATACCAGCGCTGGTGACGGTGGTCCTGCTGATCGTGCATCGGGTCCGGGTGCGGCGCACGCGGGCGTACGGCCATTCGCGGAAGCTGTGCCTGGCCGCGCTCGTCCTGCTGGTCGTGGGCGCGGTGGTGTCGGGGTTGGGCACGGTGGCCATCGTGCGGACCATGGCCGATGAGCCCGGACAGCCCGGCGTTGACCTTCGGGTCGGGCGGGGAGGGGCCGTGCGTAAGCCTACCGGCCCGTCGAGGGCACTGGCGTCGGCCGCGGGGCCGTTCATGACGGCCGCGTCCGATACCTTCCACGTCGGCGGGGCGGGGCCGGCGCTACTTCGCCAACGCGCTGCTGCACAGTCACGAGCGGCTGGTGGGGATGATCGGCCGGTCGCTGACGGTCGCGGTTCGGAACGGCAGCGCGAGATCGCGCTGGGCCTCTCAGAAAAGGCTGCCGACACGATGGCACGTTGGTCAGGCGGTGGCGTTCCCGTCGCGCTTGCGCCCGCCCGCGCGCGGGAGTCTGGTCCGGTCCTGCTGGCGGCGCGCAGCGGAGCGGGAGTGCGCGCGGCCACTACACCGTCGGTGGTGGGGCAGGCCACGGGGGAGGGCCGCAACTGGGGCCTGGTGGCGGCCGGGTTGCTGGTGGTGCTGCTGTCGCTGACGGTGCACGAGTGCGCGCATGGCATCTCGGCTTGGTGGCTCGGGGATGATTTCGCGCGGCGGCTGGGACGGGTCACGCTCAATCCACTGGCGCACATTGACCTGTTCGGGACGGTCGTGCTGCCGCTGATCCTGTTCATGGCCAATGCCGGGGTGTTTGGCTGGGCCAAGCCGGTTCCGGTGCGGCTGGACTACGTGGATCGACCGCGGCGGGCGCACATCCTGATTTCGCTGGCGGGTCCGGGGTCAAACCTGCTTCTGGCGGCGGTGGCGTTCATGCTGCTGCTGGGGTTGGGGGCGGCCGTTACACTTTTTGCGCCGGGGGCGCAGGTGCGACACTTCGATCTGCTCGACTTCGGGGCGACGGTGAGTGCGACGGGGTTTCCGCTGGCGGAGTTGTTCGGTCCGGTCTGCACCGTGCTCCGGCTGACGTTTCTCATCAACGTGTTCCTGGCGTTCTTCAATTTGATTCCGGTGCCTCCATTGGACGGCTCGTGGGTACTGGAACACTTCTTCCCACGCACCATCGGACGCGTCGTTGCGCGGATTCGTCCGTTTGGTTTCGTGATCTTCCTGGTGCTGCTGTGGACGAAGGTGCTGTCGTACCTGATGATGCCGGTCCTGCTGGTGCTGCTGCCCGCCTACGTGCTGCTGGAAATGGCCACTCCGTTTGCGGGCTGAGGCGGCCCCTGCCGCGTGTCACGTGGGTATGCCCCGGCGCGGCCGCAGCATGTCGATGGCACCGGGGATGGCTTCCAGGTGTACGGGAGTGTGGGCCAGGGGTTCACCGTCGGCCCACAACTCCGACGGTTCCGGCGTCGTGACGTGCAGTTGGCGAGTGCGCATCAGCCTCACCTCGGGTTCGCCCGTATGCTGCCCACGCAGCAATGTCGGCAGCAGACGCAGAGCACGCCGCTTGGACAGGGGGCCGACCACGCAGACGTCGAGCACCCCGTCGGTCGGGCTGGCACCAGGGGCGACGTGGATGGCCCCGCCGTAGCAGGCCGTGTTCGCGGTGGTGGCCATGAAGAGCGGCTCGTCGATCGTGCCGAAATCGCCTTCGAGCCGGACCTGCCGGGCTCGGTAACGCAGCAGGACGCGGAGTGTGCCGTACAGGTAAGCGGCCGTGCCGGAGAGCGGCATCCGCATCTCATCGACGAAGCGTGAGACTTCCGCGTCGATGCCGAGCGTCGCCACCGTGCAGAAGTAGTGGTCGTTCGCGCGACCCAGATCGACGGGGACGCGGCACCCGTGGGCAAGCGTCGTAGCGACGCTCTCGACGTCGCGGTCGATGCCCAGGGCGCGGGCGAAGTCGTTACAGCGGCCGGCGGGAACAACGCCGAGGGCAGGTACGTCGGACATACCGCTCAGCCGGGCGTCCGCCAGGGCGCCAGCTACTTCCTGGACGGTGCCGTCGCCGCCGCAGGCCGCGAGGCAATCGAGCCGCTCACTGCGGTTCGCAACCGCCTCGCGCGTGATGCGGCGCGCGTCGTCCCGCGCGGCCGTGGGCCGGACGGTGGCCCGCGCACCCATCTCTCGCAGGCGGGCCGCGACGCGCGCACCCAGACGTGCCCCGCGCCCGCGCTGGGCGGCGGGGTTTACGACGAGGAGGATGTTGCGCGACTCAGGCATGTTCTACCGCTTGCTCCTCCCCCTGTCCCCTCACGGTAGAGGGCGTGGCATCTGACCGCTCTCGCCTCAGGGGAGAGAGCGTGGCGTCTGACCCCTCTCCCCTCAGGGGAAGAGGGTAGGGTGAGGGGGAGAGCGTCGCCATCGGGACGATCCCCCGACTCTCCCAGCGTACTTGTGCGGCACCGCCGCTTGTCACGGGGGCTATGCTTTCCCGCGACAGCAGGCGCGGCCGAGCATAGTTCTGCGCGGGGGGGCATCTTGACCCTGCGGACCCTCACCCCTTCCCCTCTCCCTGCAAGGGAGAGGGGTGCAGACGCCGCGAGCGCACCCTTCGGCCCTCCCCCGAGCCCTCCCTGGAAGGGAGGGGAGTCAGCAGCTTCGCAACTCAACTCGGCACGGTCAGCACGGTTTTCACCGACCGGCCGTCACCGCGGGTGAGGGCGGCCAGCACCGCCTGACGATACTCCGCCAGCGGATACGGGTCGCTCACCAGCGGTTTAAGCTGGTCACCCGAGGACGTCATCAAACGCAGGGCCAGCGTGAACGTATCGCACGTTCCATCCGGCAGCGTCTCTACCCCGTACGCGTAAGACGCCTTGATCGTGAGTTCCTTGAACCACAGCGGCGTCCAATCCACGCCGGCCGGGACACCGGGCATGCCCACCAATACGACCGTTCCGCCCCCGCGGGTGAACCGCAGGGCATCGTCAATCGTCTGCGACGAGGCGATGCAGTCGAAGACAACGTCCGCGCCGCCGAGCACCGCGGGTTTGCCCAACTCCGGCTTGAGCACGTCGGCGCCGAGCGCGCTCGCCCAGTCCCGGTAGCGCGACAGGACCGGTCCGAACGCCGGCACTACCGCGTCCGCTCCCAGGCGCCGGGCGTGTTCCGCCTGGTGGTCGAACCGGGCGACCGCGACAACCCGCGCGCGACAATCGCGGGCCCGCAGGGCGGCAATCACCAGCAGCCCGATGGTTCCGCAGCCGATTACCAATGCGGTTTGCCCCGCCTGGAGACGCACCTGGAGCGCGCCGTGCAGCGCGCAGGCGAACGGCTCAACCAGAACGGCCGCGGCATCGGGCAGTTCCGGCGGGACCGGGTACACCTGGCTCTCCTGGGCCACGAAGCCCTCGCTCCAGGCACCGCCGGTGTCGCGGCAGTAGCCGGTCTGAATGCCGGCCGAGAGCGCGCCCTGATTGACGTTCCGGCACAGGGCCGCCCGTCCTTCGGCACAGGCGGGACAAAGCGGCTCGATGCCACGGACCTGACACCCCAGCGCTGGCTGCAATACCACGCGATCCCCGGCGCGCACACGGGTGACCTCGGGCCCCGTATCCGTCACCGTGGCCACCACCTCGTGCCCGAGGACGAACGGCAGTGACGTAACCGGTGCCAGGTAAGGGCTGCCCTTGCCCGTTATGGTGGCTAAGTCCGAGCCGCAGATGCCGGTCAGTCGCGGCCTGAGGCGCAGCCACCGCGGTCCGGGCAGCGCGGGCTCGGGCACCTCGGCCAGGCGTACCGGAGCGCAGGAGAGGTTTACGCGCGGCGACGCGGAGCTGAGCAGCTTCTGGAGAAAGTAACGCGGAACGCTGCGGAAGTACTGCACGGCCCGCATCAGGCACCTCTCTTCCCGGTCGGTGCCAGGTGCCAGCGCAGCAGGGGCCAGCCGCGCTTGCCGGCCACCGCGGCCAGCGCCCGGTCGGGGTTCACCACGCGCGGATGGCCGACCGTCTCGAGCATCGCTAGGTCCGCGATGCTGTCGGCGTAGGCATACGAGCTCGTCAGGTCGATGCCGTGCGTTTCGGCGTATGCCCGCATGCGCCTGGCCTTCTCGGCATCACCGATCGGCGGGCCGGTGAGCGCCCCCGTGAAACGCCCGCGGCGTTCCTCCAGGCTGGGGGCGATGACCGCGTCCGCCTTCAGATCCCGGGCAAGCGGCGCCATGATGAAGTCCAGCGAGCCGGTGACGAAAACGATGCGTCGCCCGGCCTCCTGTTGGGCGGCCACGCAGGCGGGGGCCTCCACGAACTGCCGGGGCACGAGCACGTCGCGGTAGCAATCCTCCGCCAGCGCTTGGATGTCGTCCACCGGCAGGCCGGCGTAGCTGCGATAGAAGACGACGTTCAGCCGACTGCGGTCGATCTTGTCCAACACCAGGTAGTAAAGGCACTTGGCCATCAGCCCTGCCTGCCACAACGCCCCCACCAGTGGTGACAGGCGCCGGCGGCGGAAGTACACGTAGTAATGCACGATCGTGGTCCGCGCGAGCGTGCCGTCCACGTCGAAGAAGGCGGCCACGGTGGGCGAGCGCACGTCCGTCATCGTCGCGGCATCTCGTGGGCCAGGGCGACGACCGTCGCCCGCACCCGGTCGATCAGGGTCTGAAACGCGGCGTACCGGTTCACGGACGGTTCGATCTGCGGCGGCACGATGGGTTCCGCGAACGTGACCCGCACAAGCCCCGGCCGGCTGAACCCGCGGCCCTTGGGCCACAAGTCATACGCGCCGTCGATGTACACCGGCACGATGGGCACCCCATACTCCACCGCCAGCACCGCCACCCCGATCTTGAACGGCTGGAGCATGCCGGTCGTCGAGCGCGTACCCTCGGGAAACAGCAGCAACCCATCGCCGCGTGCCAACGCCTGGCTGCACCGGCGTAAGCCCTGCAGGCCGTCCGCCCGTCGATCGAACGGGATCGTATCGAGAAGTCTGCCGAAGACGAGTCGTTTCAGCCGCGTGTTGAAGAAGTAGTCCTCGGCCCCCGCGATCCAGACGCGGCGGCGGCCGCCGACGGCGGTCAGCACGGCCGGGGCGTCCAGGTGCGAACTGTGGTTGGCCGCGAGGATGAACGGGCCCGTGGCCGGCACCTGTTCCCGCCCCCGCGCGCGCACCCGGACGTAGGTCTTCATGAAGACGGCCGCCGCCCCACGCGTCGTCCAGCGCAGCGGCTTCAGCGGGACCGGCGTTTCGCCGTCGAGCTGGAAGCGTTCGCTGCCCATGGCCAGGCGGCGCTGCCAGGCGGAGGGGTCGCGCACGACCTCGCGCGCGGGCTCGCGCCAGCCGGCCAGTTGCAGCAGGTCGGACACGCGGCAGGTCTTGGCCGCCAGGTCATCGGCGATCTTGAACTTGAAGCGTCCCTCGATCTCGCTGATGAGGTCCACCTTGCCGATGCTGTCGATGCCTAGATCGAGGGAAAGATGGTGGCTGGGCGCAATGTCTTCCGGTGCCCGACGGGCATGCTTGGCGACGATCGCCCGGATGGCCACGACGCCGGGGGCGTCGGGTCGATAGGCCTCGGGGCGCGGTGCCGCGGGACCGGGGGCCTCGATCGCCGCCGGCCGGGCGGGCTCGACGCGCTCAGCCTGGCGCAGCCCCTCGGCCAGCAGCGCCTCCCGCACCAGCCCGCGCTTCGTCTTCAACGTCGACGTCTTGGGCAGCTCGCGCTCCCAGAAATGGAAGGCGGTGATGCGCTGGTGACTGGGCAGGCCCTGCCCGACGGTCTCGGCGGCCAGGCGGATTTCCCTTTCGACGTAGGACCGGTCCAGCGGCCCGGCTGCTGCGGGGTCGATCACCACGACGGCGTGGACGGCGTCGCCGACGCCGTCGGCGGCCGGCATGGCCAGCACGCACAGCTCCTGCACGTAGGGCAGGTCGCGGTAGCGCATCTCCACTTCGTCGGGATAGACGTTCTTGCCGGCAGAGGTGACGATGAGGTCCTTGCAGCGCCCGGTGATGTACAGGTAGCCGTCCTCGTCGAAGCGACCCAGATCGCCGGTGCGGAACCAGCCGCCGTGCAGCACCTCGTGCGTCGCCTCCGCGTTGTGCAGGTAGCCGCGGGTGATGTTGGGACCGTGCGCCCAGACTTCGCCGATGCCTTCGAGGTTCGGGTTGCGGATTTCGAGTTCGACGTTGGGCAGTGGCCGGCCCACCGAGCCGCGGCGGGCGTCGTCCGGCGGGTTAACGGTGAGCACCGGCGCCGTTTCCGTCAGTCCGTACCCTTCGCACACCATGAAACCCATGCGGCCGAAGGCGTCGAAGAGCTCCGGCGCGAGCTGTGCCCCGCCGGAGAAGAACAGGCGCAGTCGTCCGCCGAATTGCCGATGCACGCGCCCGAACAGCAGGCGGCGCAGCCGGCGTCCGCCGAGGCGGGCGAGCAGTCGGGCGAGCCGGAAGCCGGCGCGGGTGAGCCGCCCGCCGGAGAGCACCTTGTGTTCAATGGCGCTGTGAAAGACCTGCAACAGCCGGGGGACGACCATCATCACCGTCGTCCCCGTCGCCTGCATCGCACTGACGATCTCGGGCCCCTTGAGCTGCTCGACGTAGGTGATCGTCGCGCCGCCGGAGAGCGGCACGAAGAACCCGCCCGTGAACTCGAACGCGTGGTACATCGGCAGCACGGAGAGGAACTCATCGGAGGAGTAGAGCGGCTGGACCTGCACGAGCGCCCGGGCGTTGGCAATAAAGTTGCGGTGCGTAAGCTGCACCGCCTTGGGAGACACCGTCGTGCCCGACGTGAACAGGATCGACGCGACTTCGTCGCCGCTCAGAGGCACCGGCTCGGGCAGGACGTCGCGCGAGGCGGCCGGCGGCGGGATGAATGGTTCGGTCAGCAGGACAGCGCGGTCGGCCGCGGCGGTATCGGCCGCCACCAGGGCCGCGTGCGTCGTGCGCCCGGCGCACAGCAGTTTCGCCTCCACGAAGCGCACGGCCGCCCACACGTCCGCCGGCGGGAGCTGCGGATCCAGGGCAACCACCGTAAGCCCGGCGCGCATGGCTGCCAGGTAGGTCAATCCCCATTCCGGGCAACTCTCGGCGCAGATGGTGATGCGGTCGCCGGGCCGCAGGCCGCGCTCCTGGAAGCGGCGCATGATGGTGCCGGTGGCATGCAGGGCTTCCTCGTAGGTGTAGCGCAGCCAGCGCCCGTTGCGACGCACCTGCAACGCCGGCTTGTCACGATAGCGTTCGGCCGCCCGGCGGAACACCTCAAAGAGGTTGGTGCCGGCCAGGGCGTCCTCGGCGGTCGTGCGGGCCGCAGTTTCCCGATCGGCCTCGCGGAGCCGCACCGTCGGTTCCGCCCCGGTGCCCAGCACGTATGAGCGCAGGCCGGGCAGGTGCCGGTCCACCAGGTAGTCATGCCAGTCCAGGCGGCGGCAGTCGAAGGGGAACTCCTCCGCATCGTCGGGGTGCAGCGGTACCGCCTGCAGCCCGTCATCGGCGAAGCGGCAGTCCAGGTGCGTGTAGGGCGCGTAGATGCGGGCGAAGTAGATGAGCTGGTCGATCTGCCGCAACGTGCTGGCCAGGCGGCGCAGGCGTTTGCCCTTCATGCCCAGCGCTTGCAGCAGGTCCCGCAGCCGGATCAGGCGTCGCCTGCGCCTGGTCCAGCGGGCCAGGAAGGCATCTTGGCGAAACGTGATCACGGGCTTCAACTCGAGCGGTCGCCCGCGTTCGTCATTCATCGGGCGTTTGCGGAAGGCCTCTTGCACGTGCGCGATCATCTCGCCCATGCGCAACGGGTGCCGCGCGCTGGACGCACAGTGGTAGACCGCAAGGTCGCCGCGGCGTCCGGCGCCGATCGGCAACGTGGCGATCATCGCATTGGCGACGAAGTCCACCGGGATGAAGTCGATGACGGCCTCCCGGTTCGCGGGAAACTCGTTGAGCTTGCCTTTGCCATAGGCGACGAACAGCGGGTCCGCCATGCGCAGCCCGTCGATCCAGCCCGGTGTCGGTTCGGCGTGGCTGCCCTCGATGATCGCGGGGCGGAAGACCACCAGCGGGACCTGCCCGCGGTTCCGCCGCAGCAGTTGTTCGCCCAGCCACTTCGTGAAGGTGTACGTGTCGTTCCAGCCGTAGCGGCGGGCGCGGCGCATGCCGGCCTCGATCAGCTCCTGCCGGCACATCTCGCTGTCGGCGCCGTAGCGATGTCGTGTCTCCAGCGTCTCCGCCCGCATGTCTTCCAGCAGGGTGTCGAAGTCGAACTCGCCGGCGGCGGGATCGCGCGGCAGCGACTCCCGCGCCGCCTCCGGGGCGCTGAAGTCCTCCACCACCGTCCCGTGCCGCTGCCCGCAGACGTAACACGTCGAGACGTGCAGGAACGGCAGGTTCCCCGCGTCCCGGGCGAACTGGAGCAGACGCTGCGGACCGAAGGTATTCAGCTCCAGCGCCAGATCGAGGCGCTCGTCGAAAGTCACCGTCGCGGCGCTGTTGACGACCGCAGTGACGCGTCGCGTGAGGGCCTGGTATTCGTCGCGTGGCAGGCCGAAGTGCTCCCGCGTCAGGTCGCCGCTGACGACGTGGACCTTCCGCCGGCACAACTCGGTGAAGCCGTCGCCGAGGGCCGCCCGCAGCCGATCGAATGCACTCGACGCCAGTACGTCGCGCAGCGCCCGCTCCTGGGCGGAGGTGCCGTCCGAACGCGGACGAATGAGCAGCGTAAGCCCGGCCAGGCTGTCCACCGAGCGCAGCACCTTCTCCACGAACGCCCGGGCGAGAAAGCCCGTGGCGCCCGTCACCAGGAGATGGTGGCCCGCGAGGCGATCACGAATCCGTTGCGGGCCGGCGCCCGGAGGAAGATCCAACTCTGCGACTCCTTGTGTGCACCACGGCGCGTACGTCAGCGTGCCGCTGGGCATCTCCCAGACGCATCCGCCGCCAGGGGTGCCATGCCCTCACCCGCCGCCGGCGGGGGGGCACGCCGTCGCCCGGAAGAACATGCTTACCCACGACTGCTGTCGCGGGAAAGCATGGCACCCTCTTCGGACGGACACGCTGAGCACGTACAGGTCCGGAGGACCCGGGCTACCCCGCCGTGCTAGTGGGAGCGGAGCAGGTGCCTGGCCGTCATCAGTCCCCCAGGTCCGCAGGACCTGGGCCACCCGCCTCGGGCTGTCCCAGGGCTGTCGCGATGTCGCGGCGTACGCGCGCCAATAGCTCATCCTGCTCGGCCGTGACGACCTCGGCCGCGGGAATCGGCGGAGCGAAGGTCAGCCGCACCTCGCCCGGTGTCACGCGGAAGCTGCCGCGCCGCAGCACCCGGACCGAGCCGTCAATGGCAAAGGGCGCCAGCGGCAAACCCGCCCGCTGACAAATCTTCAGGGCGCCGCGGCGAAAGGGCAAGAGGCGCCCGTCCACGCTGCGGGTGCCCTCGGGGAAAACTACGTAGGAGATCGGGCGGTGCCGCAGCTTCTCCAGCATCCGCTGGACAGCCGCCCGGGCCGCCCGAGCGTTCGCCCGGTCCACGGCCGTGAAGCCGTACATGTGCAGGTACCACCCGAACACCGGAATGCGAAACAGCGACTTCTTGGCCAGGAACCGCAGCCGGCCGCGCAGGGCAAACGCCAGTATGGGGATGTCCAAGGCGCTTTGGTGATTGCCCACGAAGAAGAAGGCCGGCACGTCCCCGGGTAGGTGCTCGCGCCCGCTTACCCGCAGGCGCACGCCGCTGACCTTCAGTACCCACCAGCCCCAGACGTGGAAGATCAGGTTCCCCACGCGCGGGAATGGACGCGGCAGGCCCATCACCACGCCGATGAACCCGGCCAGAAACGTTCCCCCCAAGGCTGCGCAGGCTGTCCAGGCTGTTCTGAGCATCGTATGGGCGCCGCTGGCCGCCGGATGCAGGCTCGCCGCAAACACGGGGAGCGCCGGAGCGGGTGCCGATGCGGCGCTCAGTGCCGAGCGGGATGGTGGCCGCGCACGGTGCCGCTGTCAAGGCATCGAGACATCCGGGGCCGCGCGCTCAGCCCCAGATGCGCAGCAGGTCATTGAACGTGACGTACACGAAGGCCCCGATGATGAGGAACAAGCCGATGAGTTGCGTCGCCACCTGCACCCGCAGACTGACGGGGCTGCCCTTAATCTTCTCAATGATGAGAAACACCATCAGCCCGCCGTCCACGATCGGCAGCGGCAGGAAGTTGATGACCGCCAGGTTCGCCGAGATGATCGCCAGGAAGAAGAGGAACTTCACCGTGTCGGCCCGCGCGATCCGACCACCCATCTCCATGATGCCCAGCGGGCCGGAGAGGGTGTCCACTCCCACGCTGCGGGAGAACACCATCCGGCTGATCACCGTGTACACCTGCAAGACGAAGTAATGCGTCTTGTGCACGCCGATCCAGAGCGCATCGAGGGCGTTGTCGCCCTTCAGCAGCGTCGGCTCCGGCTCGGTGAGCACGTTGGTTTGCAGGACGACCCGGCCCAGCCAGGGGTCCAGCATGTCCTCCGTCACGTCCACGTGACCGGTCTGGACGGGTGCGACAAGGCTCGGCCGGTAGTCCACCGAGACCCGTTGTCCGACCATGGTTCGCAAGGCGGCACGCGTGGCGTCGGGATACGCGACGGAGACGGCCTCCGCCCCACGCTCGGTGGCGATCTTCACCGTGCTCGCGCCGTTGATGCGCACGATGCGCGATTCCGGCCCCACCTCGAGCAGCGTTTGCAGGGAGGCGGGCACGCGGAACGGCACCACGTGCCGCGCGTGGCGGGCGTCACGGTATGCCAGTTGAATCGTGCTGCCCGCCCGGCGGCGGAACTGGTCCACCAGCTCCGACCAGGACTTGACGGGCTCGTCATCGACGGCCTCCAGCAGCGCGCCCGGCGGGATGCCCGCCTCAGCGGCCGGCGTCGGCCGACCCGCCGACAGCCGCGCGATCTGTCCCACGCGCAGCACATCCTGCGCCACCAGCCCGAACGTCGCCCCGATGGACCCGGGGGAGGCCGGCGTCACGCTGGTCCACATCACCTGCCCCTCCGGCCTGCGGACCGCCACCAGGAGGCTGGTGTCGCGGTTCTGCTCGATCAGCCGGTGAACCTGGGCGGCCGAGGGGCTCTCCACCCCCGCAAACTCGAGGATCTCGTCCCCCGGCCCGATTCCCGCCCTGGCGGCCACGCCGTGGGGACGCACCGTGGCGAACTTCGCCCGCGGCGGCGACACCAACGGCGCCTGCCCACCGGTCTGGTCCGAGGGGACCGTTGCTGCTGCTGCGGGGATCGCGGCATCCACCCCGGATACCGTGGCGCCGATGGTGCCCGCACCCCGCCGGTTCAGCTTAGGTCGCACGAAGGTGCTGACGATCTGCCCGTTTCCCTTCTGGAGCACCACTGCCAGATCGCGCTCGGGCGAATCGGCGACCGCTTGCACGATCTCCGCCTCCGTCGGGTACGGCTGGTCGGCCCAACTGAGGACCGTGTCGCCCGACTCGATACCCGCCAGGTCCGCCCGCCCGCGCGGCGTGATGGCCGCAATCCGCACCAGCGGCGTCAGGCCCAGCAGATGCCGGGAACTGGGGTCGTCCCGGTCGGCAGGATACAGCGCCATGACCGGCGGAATGTCGATCGGGACACGCTGCGGCGGGGCGCCCGGTTGCGCGGGATCAGGGCGCTCAACGTACACACCGCCCTTGCCCTGTACGACCAGCGGGAGCATCTCGTTGACGTTCTCGTCGGTGACGGGCTGCCCGGCGACCTCGACGAGCAGGTCCCCCACACGCGGGTGGCGGGGGTTGTTCGGATCCACGTCGGCCCCGACGGCCACGATCCGCCGCGTCGCACCGGGGAGAATACCCACGATCTGCCGGCGGACTTCCTGCGCGCTCTCCGGCAGGTAGTACTCCGACTTGACGTAGAGGGGCGGCAGGACCTCGCCCTTCCGCTCAATCAGGAACTTGATGGGCTCATGCGGCGGGGCCAGCACGATGGCCATGTTCACATCGGTGAACTCATACGCCTTCTGGTCGTTGACCTTCAGCATGAGGTCGCCGGGGAGCAGGCCGGCCTTGTCCGCGGGACTGTCCGGCTCCACCCAGCCGATGCGGGGGGCCACCGACTGCATCCCGATCAGGAACACGATCAGGAACAGCACGAACGCGCAGAGGACGTTCATCACGACCCCGGCGCTGACGATCACCGCCCGCTTGCCCACGGACTTGTTGACGAACGACGAAGGATCGTTCTTGAACTTGAGCTCCTCCGACTTGTCGTCGAAGTCCTCCTGCCCGAGCATTTTCACGTACCCGCCCACCGGCAGCACGTTGAAGGAATACCGCGTTTCGCCCCGGGTGAAGCCGAACAACTCGCGCCCGAACCCGATCGCAAACCGATCGACGCGCACCCCCGCCCACTTCGCCGCCACGAAGTGACCCAGCTCATGCACGAAGATGATCAGCGAGAACCCCAGCACCATCACCAGGTAGGGCCAGATCGTGCTCCACAACCCCAGCACGGAAACGCCCAGCAGCGGTACCCCGGCGCTAACAGACCCCATCAGCAGCTCAGGCATCGAGTCACCTCTTGCCGCGCCCAGCGATCGGCCGCCAGCAGGTCCTCCAGCGTGGCGGCAGCCTTAAACTCGTGACCTTCCAGGGCCCGCTCCGTACCGCGGGCGATCTCGGTAAACGGGATGAGTCCCTCGCGGAAAAGCTCCACGGCCGCCTCGTTGCCGGCGTTGAGGACCGCCCCGCAGGTCCCCCCGCGCTCGGCGACCACCCGGCCCAGGCGTAACGCCGGAAAACGGTCCACGTCCGGCGGCTGCAGCGTGAGCTGCCGCACCGTGCCGAGATCCAGCCGCGGGGCCGGACACGCCCGGCGACTCGGATACGTCAGTGCATATTGGATCGGCATCCGCATGTCCGGTGCCGACATCTGCGCGAGCAACGCTCCGTCCCGATACTCCACCAGCGCGTGGATGATCGACTCCGGATGGATCACCACTTCGATCTTATCGGCCGGCAGGTCGAAGAGCCAACGCGCCTCGACGATTTCCAGCGCCTTGTTCATCATGGTGGCCGAGTCGATCGTGATTTTCGGTCCCATGTTCCACGTCGGGTGGCGCAGGGCTTCCTCGACGGTGACGTGCTCCATGGCTTCCAGCGACCAGGTACGGAACGGCCCCCCGGAGGCGGTCAGATAGACGCGCTCGACGTCCTCGCGGCGCCCGCCCTGCAACGCCTGGAAGATCGCGGAGTGCTCGCTGTCGACGGGGATGATCGTCGCGCCCGTCCGCTTCGCCAGCGGGACCAGCAGCGCCCCGGCCATCACCATGGCTTCCTTGTTGGCCAGCGCCACCCGCCGGCCCTGCTCGACTGCCTTCAGCGTCCCGGCCAATCCCCCCGCGCCGACGACCGCGCTGACGACGCCGTCACAGGCGACCTCCTCCAGCAGGCGAACCTGGGCGTCGGCCCCCAGGCGAATCCGCGGTTCGTACACCAGTGCCGAGCGCAACTCGCCGGCGCGGCGCTCGTCGGCCAGAGCCACCGCTGCCGGGCGGAACCGGTTTGCCTGCTCCGCCAGGTGCCTCCCGTCGGCCCCGGCCGCCAGTCCGGCGACCATCCACTCGTCGCGGAGCGCGTCGATCACGGCCAGCGCATTGCGCCCGATCGATCCCGTCGAACCGAGTACCACTGCCCGTTTCAGCATCAGGAACAGCCCGCTCCGCAACCCGCAATCGCTGCACAGGTCCGCCCCGGCGGACCCACAACACCGCAATGATAGGTGACTCGTGCAGATGCCTCAAGCGTCGCGCCGACGCTGGAAGGAGACGCCCGACGCCGCACCCGGGTGGCCCCGGTGCGCGTGCGGGTGCCCGAGGTCCTTTGGACCTGGGGCGGGTGGGCGGGCGGGTGGCCCAGGTCCTTCGGACCTGGGGCTGGTGTTTGGCCATTTGGATGACCTGCGACAGTGTGGCTGGCGAACGCGGTGCCGTCAATTGTCAGCCGGCGGCGTAGAGCAGGGCGGAGACCGCCTGCAGTTCGGAAGACGGGCACTTCGTCGACGTTGACAGCGCGGTCGCGAAGTCCTCGGAATCGGACAGCAGGCGTTCAAGGGCATAGTTCCATACCTCGCTACGGAGTTGTTGGATCAATTCCCCGGTGGAGAGGCGTTGCTCCGCCGACTTCGAGTACCATTTCGGCAA
>JAKQDH010000177.1 GCA_029558835.1 Planctomycetota bacterium
GTCCGTTGCCACGCGGTGGACGCCCCTTCTTCGAGCCCGAGCGGAAGCGAGCGGGCAATCCGAGCCCGAGCGGGAGCGAGCAGGCAGGCAACGCCGTGCACCCCCGAAGGGGGTGCAAATCGGTAGCCCAGGGCGGAAGCCCTGGGGAACCGGCAGCATTACCTCATCTATGTAAGCCCCGGAGGGGCGACGGACGTGAGCACCACCCGGCATTGCACGTCACCATCCGTCGCCCCTCCGGGGCTCCTATGGAAATCAGGAAGAAGACGCCCATCACCAGGGGTTGGAAACCCCTGGCAACGAACGTCGGCCCTTCCAGGGCCGCAGAGCCGCACATCCGAGCCCGAGTGGAAACGAGGGGCCTCACGCGGCGATCTCCAATGCCCCATCGCTGCCGCTCGGGCTCGGATGGGCCCGCTCGTTCCCGCTCGGGCTCGGATTGGCGCAAGCGTTCTGGGGGCGTGCCCGTCGATGCCGTCTGCGTAATCTGGGCATTCTGCGGACACGAGACACGGTGTAGGTCAAGGCCAGGGGAGGAGCGTCCCTCGCTTCCGCGCGAGCTCGGAAGGCGCCGCACGTTGGCGCTCGGATGCCGGTAGTGCCCCGAACGCCGGGCCCAGGGTTCAACCGGTCATACGTTGCAAGCCCGCAGGGGCAGGGTTAGCATCCCAATGCAGGTAAGCGCGGTTGCTCAGAAGGAGAGGTACTTCACCCATGTCACGACAGCGAATATCGCGCCGGCAGTTCCTGGGCACGACGCTCAAGGCGGCCGGCGTCTTCACCATCGTCCCCCGCCACGTACTGGGTGGCCCGGGATACACGCCGCCCAGCGAGGTGCTCACGCGGGCGGTCATTGGCACCGGCGGTATGGGGCTTAACCACGTCGAGCCCAACGTCGAGGGCAAGCCGCCCATCACTCTCGCGGTATGTGACGTGGACCAGAAGCACTTGGCAGCGGGGCTGGAAAAAGCCGGTCCTGGCTGCACCGGCTTTAGCGATTTCCGCCGCGTACTCGAGCGCGGCGATATCGACACGGTGCATATCGCCACCCCGCCGCACTGGCACGCGCTCATAGGCATCGCGGCCGCCCAGGCCGGCAAGGACATCCTCGGCGAGAAACCTGTCTCGCGGTCCATCCGCGAAGGGCGAGCGCTGATCGAGGCCATCCATCGCTACGGGCGGGTGTTCCAGGTGAACACGCACTTCCGCTTCGGGACGTACTACCGCTTCGGGGCAGCCAAGCTGCTGCGGAAGCTGGTGGCGAGCGGGCTGCTGGGCTCGCCGTTGACCGTGCGGGTGACGCGCGGGCAGGGGTTCAACTGGAAGGTGAAGGAGTGGAGCGGTCGGCCGAACCTGACTCCCGAGGCCGTGCCGGCGGAGCTGGACTACGACATGTGGCTCGGACCGGCGCCGACGAGGCCGTACCACCCACACCGCGTGCACCAGAGTTTCCGCGGCTACTGGGATTACGACGGCGGCGGCCTGTCCGACATGGGTCAGCACTACCTGGACCCGGTCCAGTACATCCTCGGCAAGGACGACACCGGCCCGGTGGAAATCTCGGCCGTGGCGCCTTGGCCGACGCATCCCGATGCCGTCGGCATGTGGGACACGGTGACGCTGAAGTACGCTGACGGTGACACGATTCTCCTCAAGAGCGGCGAATGTGGTCCGCCGGAGGAGCCCGGTCACGGCTTCATCGAGGGACCGCGCGGACGGGTGTACGACAACTACCGGACGGAGCCGGCGGGACTGTTCGATCAGCTTCGTTACGTGCCGGACCCGCCGCCGCTGCTGGACTTCGAGACGGCCGTGCGCACGCGGCAGCAGCCGGGCGGCAACATCGACGTGGCGCATCGTTCGTGCTCGCTGGTGAATCTCGCCAATTTCGCCATTCGCACGGGTCGGACGATCCACTGGGACCCGGCGCAGCAGGTGGTAGTTGGGGATGAGCAGGCAAACCGCCTGGTGGACGTGCCGTTGCGGGCACCCTGGCATCTGTAGGAGAGGTGTGAATGACGGCGAAGCATGACCGAGACTTAGATGCGTGCGCCCCTTGGTGGAAGAGGCGAAGCCCGCGGCTGGCGGTGGCGCTGACGATTGTGGGGTGGTTGTGGAGCGTGCCACCGGCGGTCTTGGGCGAGGAGGCGTCGCCTCAGCTTGCGGAATTGCTGGAACGTGTCCCCGCTGCGGACGCCGAGGCAGGAACCACCTGGGCCCGGCAACTGGTTGCCGTCGGTCCCGAGGCGCTTGGCGCGCTGGGTGACATGCTCGTGGCACCGGGGACCGGGGACGACACCAAGGCACGCATGGCCTTGCACGGCGTAGCGTTCTACGTGGGGGCGCCGGGGCGAGACGCCGAGCGGACCCTGTTCGTTACGGCCTTGCTCTCCAAGTTGCAGAGCGCAACGGTCCCGCAGGTGCGCGAGTTCCTGCTCGAGCAGCTTCACCTTGCGGTGGGCGCGGATGCGGTCGGGGCGCTGGGGGGTTACCTGACGAACCCGGAGCTCTGTGAGCCGGCCACGCAGGCGCTGCTGGCAGTGGTCGGCGGTCAACCGCAGATCCGGTCGGACGTCCTGCGGACGTTCCGGGCGGCCCTGCCCGCGGCGCGGGGTGCACAGCGCGTCACTGTCATTCGTGGGCTGGGCGTCCTGCACGACACCGAGAGTGTCGAGGCACTGCTGCCGGACGCCCGCAGCGAGGACTTGACACTGCGGCAGACCGCCTGCTTCGCCCTGGCCCATTCCGGTAACGCGCGGGCGGAGGTGGTCCTGCGCGAGGCCGTGGCGAAGGAATCGGGACAGGCGCGCGACCGGGCGTGTGACCTGCTGGTCGAGTATGCCCGCGGGCGCGCGGCCCGTGGGGACAAGGAGCCCGCCGCGACTCTATTGCGTGAGTTGCTCAAAAGCGAAGACGGACCCGGCGGCCTGCACGGGCGCTGTGCGGCCCTGAGCGCGCTCGTGGAGGTGCTGGGGCTTGGGGCACTTGACGAGGTGATCGCCGCGGCCGCGGATGAGAACCCGGTGTTCGCCGCGACGGCAGGCAGGCTGCTGATCGATCTGCCGGGCGAGGACGCGACACAGGCACTCGTGGCGAGGCTGGGCGCGAGCACGCCTCAGGTGCGGGTGGTGCTGCTGAACGTTCTGGGGCGACGCGGGGACCGCTCGGGGGCGGTGGCCGTGCTCGCTGCGCTGAAGGACACTGATGCCGCAGTGCGTCAGGCGGCCATGCCGGCGGCCGCGGCGTTGGCGCAGGAGCTGGCGGTCCCGTCGCTGGTCCGGGCGCTGGATGCGAACACCCCGGCGGAGCGCGACGCGGCCCAGGCGGCGCTGGCGCAGATTCCCGGCGATTTTGCGGTCCGGGTGATGGCGGGCGCTATGACGCAGGCGTCGCCGCGGGCACGCTCGGTGTTGCTGACCGTACTCGCGGGTCGGCCGGGGCAGACGCCGCCGGCCGTGTTCCTCAAGGCCGCCCGCGATTCGGAAGTGTCAGTACGCGTCACCGCCTTGAATGCACTGGAGGCGCTCGCAGGGCCCGAAGCAACCCCGCTGCTGCTCAGCGGCGTGGGGGCCACAACCGACGCCGCTGAGACCGAGGCGCTCGAGCGGGCGTTGGCGGCCGCGTGCCGGCGAATCGGCGGCAGCGAGCAGCGTTCCTACCCCATCATCGAGGCCCTCATGCAGCAGGGCGTGTCCGCGACGCGGACGTGCTCCCTGCTGCGGGTGTTGGGGCGAATGGGCGGGCCGGAGGCGTTGGCCGCCGTGCGGTGGGCGCTGGACCGGGAGGATGCTGCCGTCGCGGAGACCGCGTTTGCAGCGCTGTGCGACTGGCCGGATGCCGGGGCGGCCGAGGCACTGCTGACGCTCGCCCGGCAACGCGACGATCTGAAGCAGCACGTGCGGGCGCTGCAAGGCTATGTGCGCGTCGTGGGGCTGGCGAAGGACCGCCCGATCGGCACGACCCTGAAGGTGTATATGGAGGGCTTGGCTGCTGCCCGTCGGGTGGAAGAGAAACGTCTGGTCCTCGCCGCGCTGGGACAACTGAGAGACCGGGAGACGCTGGCGGTGCTGGAGCCGTTGCTTGGCGACCCGGACCTGAAGGCGGAAGCGGCGGCCGCGGTCGTCACCGTGGCGGAAGCCCTGGTGTCCACCTCCTGGGAGGGTCTGCGGGTACCGCTGGAGAAAGCGCTGGCCGCCAATCCGGCGAAGGCCACGCGCGAACGTGCCCAGGCGGTGTTCGACCGCGTTGCCGCGTATGAGGACCACATCACCGCGTGGGAAGTGGCGGGCCCGTACAGTGAACCGGGCAAAGCCGGAACGGAGGTCTTTGATACGATCTTCGCGCCGGAAACCGGCGCCGCCGCCGGCGTGACCTGGAAACCACAGCCGCTGTGCAGTGGCGCGGACCGCGCCTGGCGCGTTGACCTGCATGCTCATCTGCCCGGCGACAATCAAGCGGCCTATCTGCGCACGCACGTGTTCTCGCCGAAGGCGCAGGAGGCGATGCTCGAGGTCGGCAGCGACGATGGGATCAAGGTCTGGCTGAACGGTGCCGTCGTACACGCCAACAATGCGCTGCGCGGCGTGCAACCCGGCGCAGACAAGGTACGTGTGTCTCTGCAAGAAGGTTGGAACACGCTGCTGCTGAAGGTGACCAACAATGGTGGAGCGTGGAATGCGTGCGCCCGGTTCCGCACGGTGGACGGCGGTCATCTCGAGGGCGTCTACGCGCAAGTGAATCCTTCCGGGGACGCGGCTGCCGCGTCCGCCGGGCGCTCTTCTCAGCCGTGAGGAGGATCAATCGATGTTGCACATTGCCGTGCTCGTGCTGGCGGTGAACGTCATCAGTCTGGCGGACGCGCAAGCGCCCGCGCCGGTTCCGGCAGAGGAGCTGGCCAACGTAGCGGCCGCCCTGCCCGGAAAGGCCGTGGTCGCGCCGACCCAACCGCGGAAGCTGCTGGTCTTCAGTCTGTGCAGGGGTTTTGTACACGACTCCATTCCGCTGGCGGCGCAGACTCTGGAGATGCTCGGCAAGAAGACCGGCGCGTACGACGCCGTCCTCACCAGTGACGTGGACATGCTCCATCCGGACAAGCTCGCCCACTTCGACGCCGTGTGTTTCAACAACACGACCGGCGAGCTGTTTGACAATCCCGTGCTGCGCCAGGGCCTGCTGGATTTCGTGCGGAGCGGTAAGGGGTTCATCGGCATTCATGCCGCCACGGACTGTTTCTACAAGTGGTCCGCCTACGGCGAAATGGTCGGCGGCTACTTTGACGGCCATCCGTGGAACGAGAAAGTAACTGTTAAAATCGACGAGCCGACGCATCCTCTGGTGGCGGCGTTCGGCGGGCAGGCGTTTCCGGTGGCGGATGAAATCTATCAGTTTGGCCCGCCGTACTCCCGCGATGCCCTGCGCGTGCTGCTCAGCCTCGACACGAGCAAGACGGATATGACCAAGCAGGGCATCAAGCGCACGGACGGTGACTTCGCGGTGAGCTGGGTGCGCAACTACGGCAAAGGCCGGGTGTTCTTCTGCTCGCTGGGGCATCGGCACGATATCTTCTGGAACCCGGCCGTGCTGCAGCATTACCTGGCCGGAATCCAGTTTGCCCTGGGTGATCTGAAGGCCCCCGCCGATCCGCTGCCGGCGCGGGCTGCGGCGCCGCCGCCCGTCGCCGCGGCGGCGGCCCCGGTCGAGACCGAGTGGGTCACCCTCTTCAACGGTGAGGACCTGGCGGGGTGGAAGGGACTGGTCGGCGACCCGGTTTCCCGAGCCAAGATGACCCCCGATGAGCTCGCCAAGGCGCAACAGGAAGCCGATGCCCGCATGCGCGAACACTGGCAGGTCGTGGACGGCGTGCTGGTCTTCGGCGGCAAGGGTGAGAACCTGTGCACGGTGAAGGACTATGGCAACTTCGAGTTGCTGGTCGACTGGAAGATCGAGGCCGGCGGTGACAGCGGCATCTACCTGCGCGGCTCACCGCAGGTGCAGATCTGGGATATCGCCAAGTGGCCGGACGGCTCCGGCGGCCTGTACAACAACCAGCGCAACGCCGCCAAACCGCTGGCGGTAGCCGACAAGCCGATCGGTGAGTGGAACACGTTCCGCATTCGCATGGTCGGCGACCGGGTGACGGTCCATCTCAACGATGTGCTCGTTGTGGACAATGTGGTCATGGAGAACTACTGGGAGCGGGACAAGACCATCTATGCGAGCGGCCCGATCGAGCTCCAATCCCACAATTCGCCGCTGTTCTTCCGCAATATTAAGATTCGCGAGCTGCCGCCCGGTCCGGCTCCCGACGAGGCAGCGTGGGACATGCTGTTCAACGGTAAGGACCTCACCGGCTGGAGCGCCAAGGAAGGCACCTGGATCGCCGAGGACGGCGTGCTGACCCGCGTGGGCGGCGGCGACATCTGGACGCAGGAACGCTTCGGCGACTTCGTTCTTGACCTGGAGTTCAAACTCGCGGCGCAGACGAACAGCGGTGTCTTCCTGCGTACCGGCAGCATTGAGCAATGGCTGCACACGGGCATTGAGGTCCAGGTGCTCGACTCCTTCGGCAAGGCCGAGCCGGACAAGCATGACTGCGGGGCGATTTACGACTGCCTCAAACCCAGCAAGAACATGGTCAAGCCGGCCGGCGAGTGGAACCACTATACGATTACCTGCAAGGGCAGTCGCATCCAGGTTGTGCTCAACGGCGAGCAGATCATCGACATGAACCTGAACCTGTGGACCGAGGCGCACAAGAACCCCGACGGCACGCCCAATAAGTTCAACACCGCGTACAAGGACATGCCGAGGGTCGGTCACGTCGGCTTGCAGGATCACGGCGTACCGATCTGGTATCGCAACATCAAGATCAAGCGACTGGACGCGAAGCCGGAGGCATAGCATCGTCTGCGTCACCGCGCACGACGAGGAAACCGAGGCGTGGGACGGGGTGGCATGGCCAAGCGCAGCGCCGCCATGCCTCACGCCTGGCGCGCGGGTAGCTACCACCGCATGCCGGCGCCTTCGGCTTGGGCATGCCACCCGCAGCTTCCCCCACGGCGTCGCGCCGCTGGGGTACCTTACGCACGGGCGCGCACCCAGGCACGCCAATCCGCCTCCAACTGAGCAACGGTCAGACCCGGGTAGGACTCGGCCAGCGCCTTGTCGATCGAAGAGCCCTCCTTCAGCCCGCGTATGAACGCCACAAACGCCGGACGGTCACGTTGCTCCAGATAGGCAACCAGGCTGCCGGCCAGCGCGTACTGATGCACCGCCGGCGGCCCGCTCGACTCGATCAGGTCGCCGATGGACCAGCCATAGCGGACGTACTGCCGGGCCAGCAGTTCCGCCTTCTCACCGGCGGGACAGCGCGGGCCGAGCACGCGCTCGCTCATCAGTTCCGCCAGCCCCTCGTTAACCCAGTGCGGAATCAGGCGCGCGGCAAATAGCCGGTGCACGAACGCATGGGTGGCCTCGTGCACCAGCGTGCCGGCGAAGCGATCCAGGTCCTCCCGCGACCGGCCCGGCAGCAGCAGCACCAGGTGCACGTGTCCGCGCTCCGGGATGGAACGTGAGTAGCCGACGGCCTCCTGCCCGTCGTAGCCGTCGAACTCGCGCGCGAACTTCAGGAACCGCGCCCGGCTCCGCCAGCAGAACAGCGGACACTTTGCCAGGAAGATATCACCCGACGAGTACAATCCGAACTGTGTACATAGTTCCCGGTACGTCGCCTCGCACCAGTTGCGAAGCTGCTCCCGAGTGCGCGGGTCACAGTCCGTCCAGATGAGGAAGTGGTCCGACTCCAGGCGTACGACGGACGGACCCATGACTTCGCATACCTGCGCGCCGAAGGCTTCGTAGACGCCCCGCACGGCCTCCCGCACCGGTGCCGGCGTCTGTTCGGTCTCATACCGGCCCTTGAGCGCATCCAACTCGGCCAGCCGTGCGGTCAGGCCGGCCTGCGGCGTTGATGCCTCCGCCCCGGGCTCCGCGGCACCGCGACCCTCGTGGAACGGGCGGCTTCCGGGCGTCTCCTCCCGTCGACGGGCCCGCTCAGCATCGGTGGCCGCGCTGATCTTCGGTTCGAGCGTCCGGTCCAGCGCCCGGACCTTGCCAAACTCCTCCAGCGCCGCCTCTCCGACGCGCCGCCGGAGCGCGAAAATCCCCAACCCCAGGTGGTCCTCCGCGCTGAGATGTTCCGCCCCGCCGCGGGCGAGGATGAGCAGGTCGCGCCGGGCCACGTACGCCGACGGTCCCTCCACCTCATCCCAGCCGAACACATAGGGCGTCTGACCGGCGACCACCACGACCGCATCGTCGTTGTGATCCACGACCAGCCCCTGCAGCCGCCCTCCGGAACCGAGCTGCAGGTCCACCTCGATCGTCGGTGTCTGCCCGTGGGCGCTGCCGGCCGCCGCAGCCAACAACACGAGTACGCGAACCGCGGCGCGCCGCAGACTCCGCCGACCTTCATGACCCCGATCCGCATGGCGGCCGGACAAGAAGCACAAGGCAATAGGCAAGAGAGCGGAGTCACGCACGGAGGCGAGCCGTATCGACAAGTTCCGACAAACGGAACAGGACGCAAATGCCCGGCTGGCAAACATGCAACGACACCTCAGACCGCCCATTGGTCAGCAGCCTCATCGTGGCCCAGTCTATACGAACACGCGTACAGGCGAAAGACTCTGCGAACCCTGCCCCATCGCACCCGCGCGGCGTGGGGGCCGGGCAACCAGCGGCCGCGAGCGAAGCGGCACCGCACGACCCCGCGGACCGACCCGCAGTCCTGACGGGCCCTACCGCCGGGACCAGCGCTTGGCTGCGCCTCCGCGCAGCCGACGGTGCTTCTTTGTTGCCGCGGAAGGCTCAGGTTGGTATACTGGCCTTCCGGCCCACCACAGGTAGGAGAACAGACGATGAGAAGCGTTTCCATGATCCTGGCCATGGCGGTTTGCGGGGTGTTTCTCGGGGTGGCGGCGGCCGATCCTCCGACCTCGTTCGACCTGCGGAACGTCGGCGGCACCAACTACGTCACCTCGGTCAAGAACCAGCAGGGTGGCACCTGCTGGACGCACGGCGCGATGGCCGCCATGGAAGGCAACCTGCTGATGACCGGTAACTGGGCAGCGGCGGGCGAGACCGGCGAACCCGACCTCGCCGAGTACCACCTGGACTGGTGGAACGGCTTCAACCAGCACAACAACGATGACATCTACCCGTCCGCCGGCAGTGGCTTAACGGTGCACGAGGGCGGCGACTATCTCGTCACGGCCGCCTATCTGACCCGGGGCGAAGGCGCGGTGCGCGACATCGATGGGCAGTCCTACAACACGCCGCCCGCCCGGCAAAGCCCCAGCTATCACCACTTCTACCCCCGCGACATCGAGTGGTACGTCGCCGGGACGGATCTGGGCAACATCAACCTCATCAAGCAGAAGATCATGCAGGAGGGCGTCCTCGGCACCTGCATGTGCTATGACAGCGCCTTCATCTCGAACTACATCCACTACCAACCGCCCAGCAGTACCCTGCTGCCCAACCACGCCGTGGCCATCGTCGGCTGGGATGACAACAAGGCCACGCAGGCGCCGCACCCGGGTGCCTGGCTCGTGAAGAACAGTTGGGGCACCTCCTGGGGCCTGGCGGGCTACTTCTGGATCTCGTACTACGACAAGTGGTGCTGCCAGGAGCCCTTCATGGGCGCAGTGTCCTTCCAAGACGTGGAGTTCCTCGCCTACGATCACGTGTACTACCACGATTACCACGGCTGGCGCGACACCATGCGGGACCTCACCGAAGCCTTCAACGCGTTCACTGCCACGGCCGATGCGGGGCTGCAGGCCGTGAGCTTCTTCAGCGCCGCGGATGATGTCGCGTACACGGTGACCGTCTACGACCGGTTCGAGGGCGGTGTCCTGCTCGACGAGCTCAGCAGCAAATCCGGGACGATCCAATACACCGGGTTCCATACCGTCGAACTGGACGAACCCGCGGTGCTTGCCACGGGTGACGACTTCTATGTCTACCTGGAGCTCACCGCCGGCGGGCAGGCGTTCGACCGCACCTCGGATGTGCCCGTGTTGCTGGGCAGTTCCGGGCGGACGATCGTGCCATCGTCGGCCGCTGCCGGCGAGAGTTACTACCGCAGCGGTGGCGCGTGGCTGGATCTCTACGACTACACGTTCCTCAACTCCACCTGGGACCACACGGCGAACTTCTGCATCAAGGCTCTGACCGTCGATCTCGGGTTGCAGGTCACGCCGACGGGCGGCTTCCTCGCTACCGGACCCGCCGGCGGCCCCTTCACGCCGACCCAGGCGGACTACGAGTTCAAGTACCGCGGTGACGTGCCCGTCGAATACGCAGTAACCGTGGATCCTCCCGCTGACTGGATCACGCTGTCGGGCGACGTCAGCGGCACGCTGGGCGTGGGGGAGACTGCCCACCTCACCGTCGCCCTCAATGCCCATGCGTCGTCGCTCAGCGAGGGCGCCCACGTAACCACGCTCTACTTCACGAACCTGACGGACCACTTCGGCGACACCGGTCGGTCCATTGTTCTGGCCATCGGCGCGCCGACCCCCCAGTACGCGTGGCCCCTGGACAGCAATCCCGGCTGGTCGACCGCGGACCAGTGGGCCTTCGGTCACCCCACCGGCGGCGGCGGACAGTACGGCGGCCCCGACCCGACCAACGGCCACACGGGCAGCTTCGTGTACGGGTACAACCTCAGTGGTGACTATCCCAACAACATGCCGGAGCGTCACCTGACCAGCACGGCCATCGACTGCACCGGTTTGTGGAGCGCGCGGCTGGGCTTCTGGCGCTGGCTGGGGGTGGAACGCTCCGCGTATGACCACGCCTGCGTGCGCGTCAGCAACGATGGCGTCAACTGGATCACCATCTGGCAGAATCCCGATAGCGAAACCGCCGATTCCGCCTGGTCTTATCAGGAGTATGACATCTCGGCGGTGGCCGACAACCAGCCCGCCGTCTACCTGCGCTGGACCATGGGCACCACCGACGGCGCCTGGCGCTATTGCGGCTGGAACATCGACGACATTCAGATTCTCGGCCTGCAGGAGGCAGCCCCGCAGTACGGCGACGGCGACTACGATGACGACGGCGACGTGGACCTTGTGGATTTCGCCGCGTTCCAGGAGTGCTTCGGCCAGACGGCCTCTGGCTACTGCGCGGCCTTGAACATGGCCGGCGACAGCCTCGTCGGTCTGCACGACCTGGCGCCGTTCGTCGCAGCGCTGACCGGCCCGTTGAATTGACCCTCGCGGCGCTCAACGGACGCCTGTGCAGCATGGGACGAGGTCCGATGAGGCGCCGCCTGCGCCCATCCTACTCGTCGGCGCCCGCGAGCAACTGGTCCTTCAGGGCCGCGTAGTTCTGCGGCTCGGACAGGTTATGC
The DNA here is from genome assembly GCA_029558835.1 of Planctomycetota bacterium. Lineage (GTDB taxonomy): Bacteria > Planctomycetota > Phycisphaerae > UBA1845 > UBA1845 > JAKQDH01. The sequence goes on from JAKQDH010000177.1 coordinate 11,423, forward strand.
CGGGTCACATTGAACACCCCAATGCGTTCGTTCCGGGGTCCCAGGATGACCACGTCGCGGAATTCCGCCTGCCATAGCGCCCAAGCATCTTCGCCTTCCACCGCCTGCAACCACGGCAGGGCCCGGCCTTCGGTCATGGCCGCGTTGCCGGTTTCCAGTCCCACGTCGTTGACCCCGAGGATGTGGATCGCGCGTGGGATCGGCCGGGCGTCCAGCTCACTCTGCATCTGGTTGAGAAAGCCAAACTGGCTTCGACAGTACCCTCAGTTCGCGTGCCCGAAGTACCACGCCGAGACTGCGCCCAGGTAGTCGCGGGGCGAGACGACCTCGCCGTACCGCGGCGAGCCCGGGTTGACATCAACCAGCGAGAAACCCGGCACCACCTCACCGGCGGGCGGAGCACCGTCAGCCTCCTCCGCGTCGCCGTCGGGCGATTCTCCGGCATCCGGGGTCTCGCCGGCGTCGGGCGTCTCATCGGCGGGAGGCGTTCCATCGGCAGGCGGCGACTCATCGTCACCCGGTAAGTCACCGGCACCCGGTACGGGTCCCACCGGACCACTCACGGGCGGTTCGCCCTGACCATCGTCGGAACCAGCGTCCGACTGGCCCTCCGCAGCGTCATCAGTGGCGTCGTCCGAGGCCTCGGTGACGCACACCCCGCTCACACAGGCGAGCGGCGCGCAGCACGGTTGGTCGTCGCCGCAGGCCGCGGCCAACCCCGCGCACACGGCGACGGCCTCGCACACGCCCTCATCCGTGCAGGCGAAACCGACGCAGCAGGGGGCAGCCACGCTGCACGACAGCCCGCGCTCCCGGCACGCCGACCCACCGCCGTCATCCTGGTTGCCGACCGGCGCCGCGGTACACCCACTTCCGACAACAACCATCAGCAGCGCCGCCCAGGCACCCGCCGCGCGCAATACCGAACACAGCATGGCTCGATCCTCGAGGGAAACCAGCGGGTCCGAACTCACCAAGTGGACTGTAGGCGCGTGCCGGGCGCTTCCCAAGCGGCACCGCGGCCGACTGCGGACGCCCCTGCTCTTTGGAATCTCAAGCGCACCCGTGGACGCGCCTCACTTCCGCACCGCTCTGCAGAGGACCACGCAACGGAGATACCAAGGTGGTACACTCTGGCCCGCATCGGGGTGACATGCCCGAGCTCGCGTCGGGTGCCATGCCCAAGCCCGCTACGGGCGGGCGCCGGTATACCGCGCGCAGAACGCACGTTCACTCCCCGAGGCCGCATGGCGGCGCTGCGCTTGGCCATGCCACCCCGCCCCCCCGTGCCCGTTGCCCTACTGTGTGGAGCCAGTCAACTCCGGTACGGAACCGGCTCCCACGAAAAGCGTCCTGTGGTCGGAGTTCCAGTGGCTGCCGCGAACATTGGGGTATCGGGGGCTGCAGCCTGCGGACACCTAACTCGCTTGGCGCTGTCCTGCCGCCGGGGTCATGTGGGCTCGTCCCCGCCACCCACACGCAGTTGCGGGTAGCGGCTGCGCAGTTGATTCAGGAACCCCCGGCCGATGCTGACACGCAGCGTGGTACCTTCGGGGCCGAAGTCACGCTGGTGGACCACCGCCCAGCGGTCGATGTCGCCCAGTGCCTTGCCCACGCTGTGGGGGACCAGCAGGGTCACATCGAAGGTCTCACCGGTCATCAGGCGGACCACGTCGGCCGCCAGCTTGTCCAGACCCTCGCCCGTCAGGGCCGAGACGCGCAGGACACACGGCTCCCGCATTTCCAGCACGGCGGCGGAGGAGACATCGGCGGCGATATCGATCTTGTTCAGCAGGGTCACCCGCGGGCGGTCACCGCAACCCAGGTCCCGCAAGACGCGGTTGACCACTTCGACCTGGTGCAGAGCGCTCGGGGCCGACACGTCCACCACGTGCAGCAGCAGGTCGGCATGGATGGCCTCCTCCAGCGTCGCCCGGAACGAGGCGATCAGGTTGTGCGGCAGGTCACGCACGAAGCCCACCGTGTCGCTCAGCAGGACCGACCGCCCCTCGCCGAGGTCCCACCGGGTGGTCTTCGTGTCGAGCGTGGCAAACAGCATGTCCGCCGCGAACTGGGTTGCTCCCGTCAGCCGATTGAGCAACGTCGTCTTGCCGGAGTTCGTGTAGCCCACCAGCGAGATCGTGTACTCATCGGCGCGGGAGTGCACGACCCGCTGCTTGCGCTGGTCAATCTCCGCGATCTCCCGCCGCAGGCGGGTGATGCGGTCCTTGACGATGCGGCGGTCGATCTCAATCTGGCGCTCACCGGGTCCGCGCGTACCGACGCCGCCCACCGCACCGGCCCCCGTCGCGCCGCCCGCGCCGGCGATGCGCTCCAGGTGGGTCCACATGCCGCGCAAGCGTGGCGCGGTGTACTCAAGCTGAGCCAGCTCGACCTGCAACTGCGCCTCGCGCGTGCGGGCCCGGGCGGCGAAGATATCCAGGATCAGTTCGCTGCGGTCGATGACCTTGCGGCCGATCCGCTCCTCGACCGCGCGGATGTGCCGCGGCGACAGGTCGTTGTCGAAGATGACCACGTTGGCACCGGTCGCCTGAACCAGCCCCACCAACTCCTCAACCTTCCCCTTACCGATGGCCGTGGCCGGGTCGAGGTTCATGCGCTTCTGCAACAGCGACCCGACCACCTCCACGCGGGCGGACTCGGCCAACGCCGCAAGTTCCGCCAGCGGATCACGCAGGTCCACCGTTGTGCTGGGCAGCAGAATACCCACCAGCACCGCCCGCTCGCGCTCCTGGGCGGTGGGGATGGTCCTGGTGGGCCGCTCGTCAGGTTTCGCTCCCGCCGCCGGCGGCAGGGACCGGGCTTGGCCGGGCGAGGAGGGAGAACCACGGGACGGCGGTCCAAAGGCAGTCGGTCGAGTCGAATCACGCATGGTAAGACCACATGCTACCTGCGGTACAGCCGACCCGTCAATCCGGCCGATCGCGTGGTCACCGCCCCGCGGCGGCCGCGGCAGGCACTACGGGGAACGACGCCTGCAGGGGAGCGCTTCGAGGGCCCCTGTTCGGTCGAGCGGCGCAACGGGCCGGTGGGCGAACCGGCCAAGGTACCGTATGATCGCGCCCGGCGGCTTCGAGACGCGCTGGGCCACGTCGGCGCGGCCCGGCGGCTGGGCGCCCGACCGGCCGTGCCCCGAAACTCAACGCCGCCGACAGGAGTGGTCCGCATGCAGTCGCGCATAGGAGTCTGTTCCTGGTCGTTGCGACCGACCTCGCCGGAGGACCTGGCACAGAAGGTGCGGGCCGTCGGCTTGGACGCCATCCAGCTCGCCCTCGATCCGCTGCGCACCGGTGCCTGGCCGACGGCGCAAACCGTGGCCACGCTCGGCGCGGCCGGCATTGGAATCCGCTCCGGCATGCTGGCCATGCGCGGCGAGGACTACACATCCCTGGAGTCCATTCGCCGCACCGGCGGCCTGCGGCCCGACGAGTACTGGTCGGACAACCTCGCGGCCGTGGAGGCCAATGCCACCATCGTGGCACAACTTGGCCTGAAGCTCGTCACCTTCCATGCCGGCTTCATCCCGCATGAACGAGGCGACCCGCTGCGTGCCGTGCTGGGCGAGCGCGTGCGCGCGGTAGCGGACCGGTTGGCCGGCGTCGGGGCGCGCGTCGGCCTGGAAACGGGGCAGGAGACCGCGGACCACCTGCTGGGCTTCCTGGAGGAGTTGCAGCATCCCGCGGTGGGCGTCAACTTCGACCCGGCCAACATGATCCTCTACGGCAGGGGCGACCCGGTGGCGGCGCTGCGCGCGCTGAGCGCGCACGTGGTGCAGGTCCACGTCAAGGACGCCGTGCCGGCGGCCACCCCCGGAACCTGGGGCCGCGAAGTCCCCGTCGGCACGGGCGCCGTCGATTGGCCGGGCTTCTTCACCGTCCTGCGTCAAGCGGCGTTCAGCGGCGATCTCATGATTGAGCGTGAGGCCGGCGACACCCGGTCCGGCGACATCGACGCCGCCCGTCGCCGCGTCGCGACGTGGATCGGGCAACCGGAAGGGAGCGAGCATTGAGCGACGCGGCACCGATCGGGGTGGGCATCATCGGTTTGGGCTTCATGGGGCGAACGCATTTGACCGCCTACGCGGCCGCCTGCGCCGCCGGCTTCCCCTGCCGACTGGTGGCCGTCTGCGACGCACGCCCGGAACGCCGCCGCGGGCGCACGGCCGCCTCCGGCCAACGGGAACTCACTTCGGCCGTGACCGCCCCGGGTGCCCTCTTCGACCCCAGCGTCGTGCATACCTACGCGGACCCCCACGCGCTGCTCGCCGATGCCGACGTCGAGCTCGTCAGCATCTGCACCTACACCGACACCCACACGGATCTCGCGGTGGCGGCCTTGCAGGCGGGCAAGCACGTCCTGGTCGAGAAGCCCGTGGCCGTCAGTTCCGCAGAGGTGCGCCGGGTCGTCGAGGCGGCCGCGCGGGCACCCGGGCAACTCTGCATGCCCGCCTTGTGCATGCGGTTCTGGCCAGGCTGGAGCTGGTTGAAGGAGCAGATCGACGGCCGCACGTTCGGCCCGGTTCGCAGCGCGTCATTCCAACGTCTGGGCACCTGCCCCGATTGGGCGAGCGAGTTCTACCGCGACCCTGCCCGTAGCGGCGGGGCCCTCGTGGACCTGCACCTCCACGATGCCGACTTCGTGCGTTTCGGCTTCGGCGATCCGGACGTCGTGTCCTGCGCCGGCTCGATCGACCACATCACAACCACCTACCACTATGAGCACGGCCCTCTGCACGTGGCGGCCGAGGGTGGCTGGGACCAGGCGGGCGGCTTCCCTTTCCGCATGCGCTACGTGGTCAACTTCGCCGAGGCCACCGCGGATTTCGACTTGAGCCGTCAACCGCCGTTGCTGCTGTACCGACCAAGTGTGCCGGAAGGCGAGCCCGTCGTGTTGCCGCCGGGCACTGGCTACGACGTGGAAATCCGCCACTTGCTCGCCGCCCTCCGGCCCGACGGACCGCGCCTCATCGCCTCCATCCAGGATGCGCTGGCCGTCGCCCGCCTGCTGGAAGCCGAACGCGCGAGCCTGGAAACCGGCGGCCCCGTACCCTTCGCGGTCGGTTGAGGAGTACGCATCACCGGGCAGCAGGCGTACGCGCCGCGCAACCGCTCCGGTAGCGTCACCGCCCTGCACAGGACCACGCAAAGGAAAACCCAGGGTGGCATGCCCAAGCCCGCCATAAGCGGGCGCCGGCATGCCGCGGCGACGCCCGCGCGCTTCCTCGCGAAGGCATGGCGGCGCTGCGCTTGGCCATGCCACCCGCGTCCGAGCACGGGGCTCACATTCGGAAGCAACTGCGTGACCGGCGTGGTAGTCGCCACCCCTCGCGTGTCGCGGCACGCACCGATCTTCACGCCACGGCGCGTAGCGCCAGCCACGCCGCCGCAATCAGCAGCGTCACCACCGTCACCGGGACTCCCACCCGCGCGTGCTCGCGCCACGAGATGTGCACGCCCAGCCGCTGCGCCTGGTCCACCACGATGATGTTGGCAATGCTGCCGACGATAATCAGGTTACCCGCCAGCGTGCTGGACAACGCCAGCACCGCGCCCGCCAGCGGATGCGTGGCCGCCGGCAGCAGCAGCATCACCGCCGGTACGTTCGACACCATGTTCGACAGCACGGCCGTCACCGCGAAGAGCCAGCCCGGGCGCTCCAGGTGCAGCCCGCCTTCCGCCAGCCGGGTCAGCGTCGCAGCCACCACCCCCGTCGCTTCCAGGGCGTGATTCACCACGAACAGCGCCACGAACAGCACGAGAAGCTGCCAGTCCACCAGCCCGAGCATGCGGCGCGTGTGCATCCGGCGGCTGGCCAGCACCAACCCCCCGGCCGCCAACGCCAGCACTTCACGCGGCAAGGGCACCACCAGGAACGACACCACGAGCCCCAGGAGAATGACGGTGCCTTTGGCTGACTGCCACGGGTTGAACGTCGGGGCCTTGACCGCCGGCACCGAGGTCACCGCCTCCCAGCGTCCCGCCGACAACCGGCACAGCAGCCACCACTGCGCGATCAACCCCGCGGTGGCCGGCACGCCGCCGTCGAGCAGGTAGCCCGCGAAGGACAACCCCAGCTTCTGCCCGATCAGCATGTTCTGCGGATTCCCGATCAGCGTGGCCGCCGAGCCGATGTTGGCCGCACACGCCAGCCCCAGCAGAAACGGCACGGGGTTAAGCTTCCGCTGGGCACAGCTTTCCACCAGCAGCGGTGCCACGGCCAGGCACACGATGTCGTTGGCCAGCAGCGCCGACAGCAACCCCACCACACCGATCAGAATCCCCAGCAGCCGCTGCGGTGTCACGCGGGCGGCCACGATGCGCCGCGTGATGGCCGTGTACATGCCCCCCAGGCGGAACTGGGCGGACAACACCATAAGCCCGAACAGCAGCCCGATCGTGGGGACGTCGACCGCCTCCCACGCCTCCTTCACGTCCACCTGCTCCGTGGCCAACAGGATGATCGCGCCCAGCAGAGCCACACCGGTCCGATCCAGCGCCAGGCCGGGCGCCCGACCCACGATCATGCCCAAGTAGACAAACGCGAAGACCAGTAGAACAATCATCCCGTCTCTTCCCGTACTGATCGTCTCAGGCGGCGACCCGGCGTCGCGGCTCACCGACCCGCGCGGACGCAGGCGCCCCGTCCGGAAGCGGCGGATTGTCGGGATGCGGGTGACGCTTGTCCAGCGAGGCCGCACACGTGTATCCTCCCCGCAGGACACCCCAACGCACCGCGGGCAGGGTCAGGAATGCGGGCGTTCGCATGCCCGATCTGAACCCCTCTCCCCCAGGGGAGAGAGGCAGGGGTGAGGGCTGGGCCAAACACGCACGCCCGCCGGCCCGATCGCACCGAGAAACGCAGGGAGACACGATCATGGACGTTTTCGCAGCCATCGCCAAGCGACACAGCTACCGCGGCCCCTACAAGCCCCAGCCGGTCCCGCGTGAGGACTTGCGTCGCATCGTTCAAGCCGGCTTGCAGGCCCCCTCCGGCCGCAACATGCAGACGACCTCGTTCGTCATCGTCGACGATCCGCCGCTGGTCCGCCGGATCGCCGCTCTTCATGCGACCAACACCGCCGTCCAGCAGGCCCAGGCGTTCATCGCCTGCTGCGTGGACCGGCAGCCCCAGCCGGTCTATGAAGGGCATCACTTTCAGGTGGAGGACTGCGCCGCGGCCGTGGAGAACATGCTGCTGGCGATCACCGCCCTCGGCTACGCGAGCGTCTGGATCGACGGCTGGTTGCGGCTGGAGAACCACGCCGAGACCATCGGCAACCTGCTGGGCCTGCCGCCCGCGAAGGCCGTGCGCATCCTGCTACCGGTAGGGGCACCCGCCGAAACTTGGCCGCAAAAAGACAAGAAGCCCTTCGAGGCCCGCACGTTCTTCAACCGCTACGGCCGGCACACCGCCTCTGAACCCCTCTCCCCCCGGGGAGAGGGGCAGGGGTGAGGGCCGGGCCAACACGGACGCACGGAAGCCGCCTCTGAACCCTTCTCCCGCCGGACAAGGCGACCGGCGCGCGGCCGATGACCCCTCTCCGCAGGCAGGTGGGGACCGGCGTGCGGCCGATGACCCCTCTCCCTCGCAGGGAGAGGGGTAGGGGTGAGGGTAACGGAAGCGAAGACGCCCCCTGGAGCACAAGCACGCCTTCCCGCAGGCGCTGAGCACGCAAGTTGACACGAGGCCCCGAACCCCACTGCGTCGGCCACAGGAGCCGACGCTACACCCCGCGCCGGGCTGGCGCAATAAAGGGGGCCGCTCTCACCTGGAGAACGGCCCCCGAAGCAGGCTACGCGTTCCGGGCTGGAACGCCTAGCGGCGACGCAGCACCACCAGGCCCACCAGCGCCAGCAACGTCAGCGTCGCCGGCTCCGGAACCACTTCCACCTCTCCGCCCGCGAAGGTCGCCGGCACAAACGCGCCGCCGAGCTTCACGAAGCCCTCGTTCAGGTCCGTCGGCGTGACCCCGGGCAGCACGCCCGTCAGGCCGACGCTGTAACCCGTGAACTCCACCCGGGCCAGCACGACACCCGTGCCGAAAACCGGCGTCGGGAACGCCAGACCCGCCAGATCGTCACCATCCGGAGCAGGCGTGCCCGTCCAGGCCGGACCGACCGTCACAAACGTCCAGTCGGCAACCCCAGGCAGAGCCACGTCCAGGTCCAGACCCCAGCCGACGATGGCATCGGCCTCGGGAATGTCCGCCACGATGTCGACGTAGTACGGCGGCATCGGGCTGTTCAGGTCAATCAGAGTGTA
>JAKQDH010000200.1 GCA_029558835.1 Planctomycetota bacterium
GGCCATCGTGGACGAGGTGACGCCATGACGCGCCTGCTGATTCTCGCGGCCGGCTTGCTGGTGCTGCCCGTCGTCGTCTATATCGCAACCGCAAAGGCAGCGCACCGTTATGCATGACCTACGCCACGACCCCGACGCACCGGAGACGCAGCACGACCCGCGCAGCTTTGAGGCGCGGATGCTGGAGGCGACCCAGCGTGGCATCGAGGGCGACGACGGCCAGCCGCGTGATACGCGCACGTTCCCCGAGATGGTGGTGGCCGAACTGGTGCGCCTGGTCGACACGATGCAGGCGCTGTCGCTGCGTCAGGATGTGTTCGAGGAGGAGCTCGCCGGCCGGCGTGGTGTAGTTGATGCGCGGCTGGCGCGCCTGGAGGAGTCGTTTAAGCGCCTCGCCGATGCCGTGCAAATCATGGCGCTGGAGCGGGACAGGGGTAAGCAGTGAGACGCTACGATTGGGTGGATTGGATGTGGATTGCGGCAATGGCGGCAGTATAGAGCCGTGGGAGCGTGCGCAGGGCGGGCAGGTGTACGTCGGCATGTCGGGCGTCACGGTGCGGACAGACGGCGCGCAGATAGGGCGGTACGTGGACAGGCAGAAGCAGCCGGGGCCGGTGTGGGAAATGCAGGGCAGGGCGTTGGCTGAACTTGGCGTAGACGTGGCGGCGTTGTGGAAACGGTACGGGGGTGTGGAGTGAAAACATCAAGCGACTATGCCCCCTGTGTGCGGATTGACGCCAACGGCAACATGCGGCGCGGCAACGTCAAGGCGGCGCTGCTGCTGCAACCGGACGCGGCACGGGCGGCACTGGTGGAGCGCGGCGTTGTGTATGTGCGGGTGGAGGATGCGGAGGCGGTGAGGCGTGGCGCGGAAAGCTGACTATAGCGGGATACGTCCCGACGTAAAGAACGCCAACAAGGGCACCGAACGCGGGCGCTATATGGTCGAAGCGTCCCTACGCGAGACAGGCGCGGGGCGTTCCATCCTGCTCGACAAAGACGGGCG
>JAKQDH010000203.1 GCA_029558835.1 Planctomycetota bacterium
GTGGTCGGGCAGACAGCCGACTGCCCGTCCCGGCATCACCCGAAGACAGGTCGTGTTTTTTAGAGTACAATTATTGTGGCATCTTATTGGCAGTCAGGATTTTTGCGACTGGAGGTGGACGATGCGGTGGAGAGGCGAACGGCGCAGCGACAACGTGGAGGACCGGCGCGGCGTGCGGCCGGCGGGGCTGGCCATCGGCGGCCTGGGCGGCATCGCGCTCATCGTGATCGCCCTGCTCATGGGCGCCGATCCCATGCAGTTGCTGCAGCAGGTGGGCACCACGTCCATGTCGAGCGACCAGGGCGGCCAGGTGGCCACCAACCCGGAAGAAGACAAGCTGGCTGAATTCGTATCGGTCGTCCTGGCCAGCACCGAGGATGTCTGGGTGGACCAGTTCCGGCAGGAAGGGATGGCTTACCAGGTTCCCAAGCTGGTGCTCTTTACCGGTCAGGTTCAGTCCGCCTGCGGCATCGCCGGCTCGGCTACCGGGCCCTTCTACTGTCCCGCCGACCAGAAGGTGTACATTGACCTGCAGTTCTACCATGACCTGCAGAACCGCTTCGGCGCCCCCGGCGACTTCGCCCAGGCCTACGTGATCGCCCACGAGATCGGCCACCACGTGCAGAACCAGCTGGGCATCCTCCAGAAAGTGCACGAGGCCCAGCAGCGCGTCAGCAAGGAGCAGGCCAACCAGCTCTCGGTGCGGCTCGAGCTGCAGGCCGATTTCCTGGCCGGCGTGTGGGCCCACCACACCCAGCGGATGCGGGGCCTGCTCGAATCGGGCGACCTGGAGGAGGCCCTCAACGCCGCCGCGGCCATCGGTGACGACCGCCTGCAGCAGGCCGGACAGGGCTATGTCGTGCCGGATTCCTTCACCCACGGCACATCCGAACAGCGCGCCCGCTGGTTCCGGCTCGGCTACGAAACCGGCGACATGAACCGGGGCGACACCTTCAACACGAACCGGCTCTGAAGCGAACATCCACGATCGGCCCGCGCAAGGACCCCGGCGATCCAATGCCGGGGTCCCGCCGTCTCTTGGGCCGGCGGGCCATGCCCACCGGCAGCGCGCGTGTTGCGCGCCGACTGATCCAGTGCACCCCTACCGGCGTCGCTTTCCGTTCCCCCATCTGAGTTGCGCTCGGCTGCGGCGCATCTGAATTCCGTGAATCCGCCGCCGTCCGACGATCCTCTAAACGCAACAATTGGATGTTGATTGAAATCTCCCGAGTGGAGCGCCCGATGAAACAGTTGGTGTATTTTCTGATAGCCGGTGCCCTCGTGGTCCTCACGCCCGCCTCGCCGGCCCAGGCCGAGACGTTCGACCTCGTGACGTTCGCCACGCCGGCCGGCCAGCGCAGCAGCGGGAACGACCACGTGGGCTTCACCGAAACGGCCGGCAACGCGTTCCTCCAGCTCGCGGTCTACCGCAGCGCCCCCGGCAGCGGCGATGCGGCCCGCGATTTCGCCGCCGAGTGGGACGATCTGGTGACCCGGCGCTACCGCGTGCTCGGCGAGCTCAACACCGAGACCGCCAACCTCGACGGCGGCTGGAAGCTGACCATGGGCAGCGCCCCCGTCCACGCCGAGGGGACGCAGGGCTTCGTGTCCATGCTGGCCGTGTTCAGCGGCCACGGCGTCAAGGTGTCCGTGCTGGTGAACCTCAATGACCAGCGTTTCCAGCCGAAGGTGGACGCGTTCCTCGAGAGCATCCAGCTGCGCGAACCGCCGCCTCAGGCCGCCCCCGCGACGACGGTGGCCGCGGCGCCGGCCGGCGCCGGCGGCCAGCCGCCCCTCGCCGGCCGGGAGTGGTACAAGTCGGTGGCCTCCTATTCCAACTGGGGCTACAACCCCTCGGCCGCTGAGATCGCCAAGATCGGCAACCAGGGTTACACGCGCTGGTCTTACATATTCAACGCGGACGGCACGTACGCCTTCACACGCGAGTTCTGGTCCATGAACAAGTACCAGGAGTACTGGTTCCACGAGGAAACGGGCGCCTACCGAGTCGCCGGCGACACCCTCACCGTCACGCCCCGCACCGCCCGACGCATCCTGCGCAACAAGACCGGTCAGCAGCAGGGCGATGCCATGCCCGCGGAGCGGGAAACGACCACCTACCGATTCGGCTACCACTTTTTCGAGGGGCTGGGCGAGTGGAACCTGGTGCTGACCCCGACGACGGGCCAGCCCACCCAGCGCGACGGCTCGTTCTCCAGCAACGAACTCTTCCCGACCTCGTACCTGTTCGGTCCGCCGCCCGCGCGGTGAGGGCGCCCGGCACTCCATCCCCCCGCAGACCCGAATTCCCCCAGACCCGGACCGGCTGCCCGCCGGCCGGGTCTGCCCCGGTCCATCCCGCCGCCGGATGTCATCTTTCTTAATCGGTTCTTAACTGATCCCTCATTAAATCCTGTCCTCAAGTTGATTTAATCCTCATCTGAAACTTACGGTCCGAGACCAGAATGCGCGCGCCGGAGCAGAGTGTGCCTGAACGCACAAATCCCTTTCAAGGAGTTATCACCATGAGACTGCTGCGTGTCATTCTGGCGGCGGCGCTGCTGGCCCTGGCGGCCGCGCCCGCCTGGGCTCGGCCCGATTCCGCAGAGGAGATGGCCGAGAAGATCCGGAAAATGGAGGAACAGATCGCCGCCCAGCAGGCCATGCTGGAAGAGATGAAGCAGGCGATGGAGGCGCAGAAAGCGGAGACCACGGCCGAGATCAAAAAAACCGCGCTGGAAACCGCCCAGAAGGAAGTGACCAAGGAGACCAAGGCCCACAACCTGACCGGCTGGAAGTTCGGCGGCGACGTCCGGCTCCGCTATGAGGGAACCTACTATGAGAGCGAGTCCAGTCAGGACCGCAACCGGTTCCGCCTGCGCGGCCGGTTCAAGGTCACCAAGAACATCGGCTGGGGCGTCACGGGGTATTTGCAGCTCGCCTCCGGTTCCGAGGCCGGCGCCACATCCACCAATCAGACGCTCACCGACAGCTTCGACAAGAAGGGCATCTGGCTCGACCAGGCCTACATCACCTGGACGCCCGACATCGAGGGCCACTTCTTCACCTTCGGCGGCGGCAAGTACGCCAACCCGTTTGTATCAACCCCCATGATCTGGGACACCGACGTGAATCCCGAGGGCTTCTACCAAAACCTGGCCTATGAATTCGGCAACGTGCAGCCTTTCTTCACCCTCGGCCAGCTCCTGATCAAGGAAAACGGCTCCGGCAAGGATGCCTACGCGCTGGCCTACCAGGGCGGCGTAAACGCCAAGATGGACAAGTTCGGCGCCTCGATCGCGCTGGCTTACTATGATTTTGTCCGCTACGACACCAACTACAAGTATGCCAACGGCAACACGACCCAGACGGTCAACAGCGTGACCACCCTGGACGCCGTGGACTTCAACATCTTCGAAGTGCTGGGCAAAGTGACCTACAAGGCCCGGTACCCGCTGGAATTCTTCGTGGACTATGCCATCAACACCGGCGCCGACGGCCCGCACGCCGACCAGGACACCGCCTGGAGCGTGGGCGGCCAGATCGGCCAGAACAAAAAGCAGAAGGACTGGTCCGTGGCCTACCGCTACGCCCACATCGAGGCCAATTCCGTGATCGGCGCCTTCAGCGATTCCGACTTCGGCCACAACAACCGGAAGGGATCCGAGCTGAAGTTCAAGTACAACATCTACGACCCGCTGTCCTTCGGTGCAGCGTTCTGGATGACGGACAAGATCATGGGTTCCGACGAATGGACCCGGCTCCAGATCGACCTCGAGTACAAGTTCTGATGCAAACCGGGCGGACCCCGGAGGCCGCCCGGTTTGCATGATCACGAAATCAAAGAGGAGGAATCATGAAAATATCGGCGACGATCCTGACCATCCTGGCGGTCCTGGGCCTCGGCGGCGCGGCCCTGGCGGCCGAGGAGCTGCTGGGTGCCGGGGCGACCTTCCCCGAACCGCTTTACTCGAAGATGTTCGACGTCTACTACAGCCAGACCGGCAACAAGGTCAACTACCAGGGCATCGGCTCCGGCGGCGGCATCCAGCAGATCCTGGGCAAGACCGTCGACTTCGGCGGCACCGACGCTTTCCTCACTCCCGAGCAGTTGGCCAAGTCCCCCGACAACCCGCTCCTCCACATCCCCACCGCCATGGGCGCCGTGGTGGTCACCTACAACCTGCCGGGCAAGCCTCAGCTCAAGATGACTCCCGACGTGATCGCCGGGATCTTCCTCGGCCTGATCAAAAATTGGAACGACTCCCGGATCACCGGACTCAACCCCGGCGTGCAGCTCCCGGGCGATCCCATCGTCGTGGTGCACCGCTCCGACGGCAGCGGCACCACGTTCGTATTCACCGACTACCTGAGCAAGGTCAGCCCCGAGTGGAAAGAAAAAGTCGGCGCCGGCACTGCGGTCAAGTGGCCCCTGGGCCTCGGCGGCAAGGGGAATCCCGGCGTGGCGGGCCTGGTGCAGCAGATGAAGGGCGCCGTGGGCTACGTCGAGCTCTCCTACGCCAAGAAGAACAACCTGCCGTACGCCGTCGTCAAGAACCGGGCCGGCAACTTCATCGTCCCGTCCATCAAGAGCGTGTCGCTGGCGGCCGGGGCCTCCATGCCCGACGACACCCGCGTCTCCATCACCGACACCGACGCCAAGGACGGCTACCCCATCAGCGCCTTCACCTGGATCCTGGTCTACAAGGAGCAGGCGTACGGCGACCGCAAGGCCAGCAAGGCCAAGGCACTGGCCAAGCTGCTCTGGTGGATGACCCACGAGGGGCAGAAGTACAACGCCGACCTGCTGTACGCCCCCCTGTCCGGTGAAGTCAAGACCAAGGCCGAGAAGATCATCAAGTCCATGACCTTCAACGGCCAGCCCATCCTGAAGTAAACGGCGGAGCGCGCGCATGAGGCGGGAGAGGCTGTTCCGGAACCTGTTGCGGCTGGCGGCCTGGCTGGTCGGGCTGAACGTGCTGGTGATCTCCATCACCCTGTTCTGGGGCGCCTCCCCCACTCTGCGCCATTTCGGTCTCGGTTTCCTGTGGAGCAGCCACTGGAACCCGGTGACCGACGAATTCGGCGCCCTGCCGTTTCTGGCCGGCACGCTGGCCACCTCGTTCCTGGCGCTGGCGCTGTCGTTGCCGCTGTCGCTGTCCATGGCCATCCTGCTCGGCGAGTTCCTCCGGGTAGGGTGGCTGTCCAACGTGTTCAAGAGCCTGGTGGACCTCATCGCCGCCGTCCCCTCGGTCATCTTCGGCTACTGGGGCCTGATGGTGCTGGTGCCTTTGGTCCGCGAGGCGGAGATGTGGCTCATGCCCCTCGGGCAGAGCGTGGGCATCGAGATCATGCCCTACGGCGTGGGCGTGCTCACCGCCTCGCTGGTGCTGGCGGTCATGATCATCCCCAACACCGCTGCCATCGCCCGGGAGGTCCTCGAGCTGGTCCCGCGCGACCTCAAGGAGGCGGCCTACTCGTTCGGCGCCACCCGCTACGAGGTGGTCCGCTCGGTCATCGTCCCGTACGCCCGCTCGGGCATCTTCGCCGGCATCCTGCTGTCGCTCGGCCGGGCGCTGGGCGAGACCATGGCCGTCACCATGGTCATCGGCAACACGAACGAGATGCCCGCCAATCTCTTCGCGCCGGCCAACACCATGGCCAGCGTCATCGCCAACGAGCTTGCCGAAGCCACCACAGCCATTCATTATTCATCGCTGGTGGCCGTCGGCCTGGTGCTGTTTCTGGTGACCACGGTGATCAATTTCATCGGCACGTATATCATCAAGAAAATGACGGTGCAGGCCTGACATGCGCGCACCGAAGCTCCATCGCCGGCTCTTCGTCAACGGGCTTTTCCGCGCCGGGATCTACGGCCTGGCCTTCGGCGCGCTGCTGCCGCTGTTCCTCATCCTCTTCGACGTGTTCCGCAAGGGCCTGCCGGTTATCGACTGGAACTTCCTGGTCAGCATGCCCAGGGCCACCGGCGAGACGGGCGGCGGCATCGCCAACGCCATCGTCGGCTCGCTGATGCTGATCGGTCTGGCGGCGGCGATGGCGGTGCCCCTCGGCGTGGCCGCGGGAGTGTACCTGTCGGAGGCGCGCAAGTCCCGCCTGGCCTACTTCACCCGCCTGGCGGTGGACGTGCTGCAGGGCATGCCCTCGGTGGTCATCGGCATCATCGCCTACCTGTGGCTCGTCCGGGTGATGGGCAAGTTCACCGCCCTGTCGGGCGGTCTGGCGCTGGGGCTCATGATGCTGCCGCTGGTGGTCCGCGGCACCGAGGAGGTGCTCAAGCTGGTGCCGGCGCACATCAAGGAGGCGTCGCTGGCCCTCGGCGTCCCCCACTACCGCACCGTGCTCCGCGTCATCATTCCGTGCGGCCTGCCGGGGATCATCTCGGCGGTGCTGCTGGGCGTGTCGCGCATCGCCGGGGAGACGGCGCCGCTCCTGTTCACCGCCTTCGGCAACCGGTTCCTGGAGTTCAGCCCGCTCAAGCCGGTGGGCTCGTTGCCGCTGACCATCTTCACCTACGCCATGAGCCCGTACCAGGACCTCCAGGCCCAGGCCTGGGGCGCCTCGGTGGTGCTGATCGTGCTGGTGCTGGCCACCAACATCATTTCAAGGGTCGTGATCACGCGATGGAAAATCCAATTCTGAGGACGGAAAACCTCAACGCCTACTATGCCGGCCAGCTGGCGCTCAAGGGCGTCACCATGGCCGTGCCGGAGAAGCGGCTCACCGCCATCATGGGCCCGTCGGGCTGCGGCAAGAGCACCCTGATCCGCTGCCTGAACCGGATGCACGAGCTGATCCCCGGCGCCCGGGTGGAAAACAAGGTGTTCCTCAAGGACAAGGACCTCTACACCATGGAACCCACGGAAGTCCGGCGCATGATCGGCATGGTCTTCCAGCGCCCCAACCCGTTCCCCACCATGAGCATCTTCGAAAACGCCATCGCCGGCTACACCCTGAACAGCATCCGGATGAAGCGGGGCGAGGCGGACC
>JAKQDH010000006.1 GCA_029558835.1 Planctomycetota bacterium
GGCCACGCCGCTGCTGGGGCTGGCCATGCGGATGCTGACGTTCACCTCGGCGGGTCAGTTTGAGATGGCCGGCGGGAACCTGGTGGGCATGGGGACGCAGAGCGGACACCTTCTGTTCGACGCCCTCCCCGCGCCGCCGGAGCTGTGGCCGCGGGAGCCGAATCCCCAACCGGTACCGGACTCTCCGGCCCAGTTGCCGGCCGCGGCGGTGACGCCGCAGTAGCATGACTTTCCGTCCCGGCGCCGTACCTCCCTCGGCGCCGGGACGGGCAGGCCCGACCTACCGAGCCCGCGCGGAAGCGAGGGGCACAGTGGACCACGTGCGCACGCGCTCGGGGTCCGGCACCTCTGAGATGAAGTGAAGCAGGCAGAATAGAGCTTCACTGCGACGCGAGCGGAAGGGCAAACGGTTTTTCATCGGCTGGAGGAGGGAATGACATGCGCTTCATGACTGTTGCTATCTGCGTGTTGGCGCTGGGGCTGAGCCCCTGCGTGAGTCCAGTGTTGGCGCAGCTCAAGGCTGATCGTGCCATCATGCCGAGGGAGCCTTGGGATGCTCAGAGTAAGTGCCTGCCGACCGGACCACCGCCGGCGGCCGGGTATCAGCCCTACGAGGAGGCGCTGAATACCCGCGGACAGAAGGTCATCGCCGGCGTCCCCGGTTACCTGTGGCGCCATGGTTGCGGTCCGACGGCGGCGGGCATGGTCATCGGTTATTGGGATGCCCACGGCTTTCCGGCGCTGATCCCGGGTGACGCCTCGACCCAAACGGATCCTGTGGATCAGGCGATCGCCAGCGGCAACGGGGCGGGTACCCATTACATCGACTACTCTGTGCCGATCGACGACGAAGGTACGGGGATTCTCCCAGACCGGTCCGAACCGCCGGCGGGCGACGAACACCCGAACGACTGTCTCGGGGACTGGATGAGGACGTCGTGGTCAGCGGCCACCAACTATTATGGCTGGTCGTGGTTCAGCGACGTGGCCGGTGCCTTCGTGGGCTATGTGAACTACGTGAACGGAACGTACTGCGCGGCCTACAAATGCATCGCGTGGAGCGAAACCTACGGGGGCTCTTTGTGGGACAACGTGGTCGCCCAGATTGATGCCGATTACCCTGTTGTGTTTCTGGTCGACTCCAGCGGGGACGGTACTACGGACCACTTCGTGACTGTCGTCGGGTACCGGGACACGAGCGGCTTCAACGAGTACGGCTGCTTGGACACCTGGGCTCCGGCCGGCGACGTTCGCTGGGAACGCTTCCAGGGTATTGCCACGGGCGTACCGTGGGGCATCCATGGCGCCATCTACTTCCTCATCACGGGCACCTGCGATGACACGACTCCGCCGACGATCACCGACAGCGCCTCGAGCGGCAACGTAGGTCCGAGTTGTGAGTACCTCGTGACGTTTTCAACCACCATCACCGACGACTGCTGCATCGACGCCGGTGACGTGGACGTGACGGTCAGCCTGCTGAGCGGCAACGCCACCTTGGGGACACCGACGATCAACATCATGCAGACCGGCGTGGACGAAGTGTGGGTGCTGGGGTCGGTATTGGTGTCGGACCTGACGAGCTGCCCGGCGCGCATCCAGGTCCACACGCACGCGGTGGACTGCTGCGGCAACGAAGCGAACAGTGACGTCGTGGCTGAGGTGGACGACGCCACGCCGCCCACCATCACCTGCAACGCCGTGGGCGGGAACGTGGATGAGAACTGTGAGTACCTGATGCCGTTCTCGGCCACCGTTCTGGACAACTGCTGCGTGAACGCGGCCGACGTGGACGTGCTCGTCGAGTTGCTCACCGGCAATGCCACGCTCGGCACGCCCACCATCAACAAGGTGCAGGTCGAGCAGGGCGAGGTCCAGGTCGACGGCACGGTGCTCGTCTCCGACCTCACCAGTTGCCCCGCCACCGTGCGGGTCACTGTCAATGCGGATGACTGCTGCTCGAATGCCGCGACCACCTGCGTGGCCACCGCGGACGTTAATGACGTCATCCCGCCCGAGCTCACCTGCCCGCCGGACATCACCCTCGAACGCGGGGACAAAATCTGCAACACAGACGTGCAGGACTGGCTGGACAGCGCCACCGCCACCGACAACTGCGATACCAACGTGGACATCGTGGACGACTCGGCCGCCAACGGCTTTGCCTGCGGGTTCCCCTACGGCAGCTCGACGCTGGTGACCTGGACGGCCACCGACGACTGCGGCAACACCGACGAGTGCTCGGCCACCATTACCATCAAGCCCGCCCCGCGGGTAACGAGCACGGGCAAGGGCAGCGTGCTCATCTTCCCGAAGGTGGAGCTGCGCTGGAACGCGGCCGGCGAGTTCATCCAGGACACCTTCATCGACCTGACCAACGACTGGAGCGAGGCCGTCTACGTGCAGTTGTACTTCTACAACGGCGACCCGGAGCTGCCGGCCGAGGGACCGGAGCGGGCCCATACCGGCTGCAACTGGGTGGACAATGCGATCCTGCTGACCGGCAATGAGCCGGCCTACTGGAGCGCGCTGACCGGCGGGCCGAAGGGGGTATCGCCGTTCACCGTCCTTGATCCCAGCACCGACCCGCTGCAGCAGGGGCGCCCGGCGCAGGATGGGACGACGGACCGGGTGCTCCGCGGCATGGTGGTCGCCTGGGCCGTCAATGCCAACGGCGCCGAGATCCGCTGGAACCATCTGAAGGGCGACGCCTTGATCCTCAACTACGCCGCGCCGGCCGCCTGGGAGTACAACGCCTGGGCCTTCTCCGCCCGCTGCCTGGAGCAGGGCGAGGAGCCGCTGGACTGCATTGCCTTCGACGCCAACGGCGTCTGCTGTGACGCGGTGGTCATCCCGGGGCAGCTCGACTTCGATGCGTTCCAATATGACTTCGCGTTCGACAAGCTGGTGCTGGACTTTTTCGCCTCCGGGCAGGCGACGCTGGCCGGGGTGGCCGGTATTGACACCGACCTGACCCTGGTGCCGGTGGACCTGGACCTGCGGCAGGAGACGGCCGGGCCGGTGACGACGAAGGCCAAGTTCGACATCTGGAACGCCAACGAGGTGAAGTTCTCGAACACGGAGCGGTGCATCACCTGCTGGGACCAGCAGTTGGTCAGCCGCTACGCGGTACCCAACCACTTCCTGCGGGAGAACTTGCAGACCACCAACGGGCGGGCGCGTATTGACGGCTTGATGAGCACGCGTTGCCCGGACAGCGTGGCCACGCCGCTGCTGGGGCTGGCCATGCGGCTGTTGACGTTCCCGGTCGCCGGCGAGGTGGAGATGGCCGGCGGAAACCTGGTGGGCATGGGGTACCAGAGCGGGCAGCTTCTGTACGACGTTCTATCGCCGCCGCCGGAGTTGTGGCCGAAGGCGCCGGGTCCCCAACCGGTACCGGACTCTCCGGCCCAGTTGCCGGCCGCGGCGGTAACGCCGCAGTAGCATGACTTTCCGTCCCGGCGCCGTACCTCCCTCGGCGCCGGGACGGGCAGGCCCGACCTACCGAGCCCGCGCGGGTCGGCGCGGGCGGGGGCCCTCGGCGGCGTTCGGGGCTTGGGGTAAGGCAGTTTGAGGCGCGGCTGATTATCTTCTCTTGCGTTGGCGCCACGCATGTCGTACACTGGTGTACCTGAACGAGCCGGATGTTGGATGCAGCAAAAAGCCTCTGTGCGACGGAAGTGTCCCGGGCTTGCCGTTCCTCGAGGCACTTCTTCAGGACTGCCGGAATGACCCATCGACGCATCTGCGAAACCGAGCAACACTGGGCGGGGGCGGAGCCTGCGAGCAGGGTCAACGACGAGTCAGCCTGCGCGTCCGCACCCGCAACGCGCGCCGAATCGCCGCGTGCCGCGCCGGATGAGTTCCTCGGCCGCTTCGCCACCCGGGCGCAGGCGAAGCGCTATCGCGACCGGTACGCCACCGGCCGGCGGGTGCGTACGAACGCAAGAGAGCAAGCAGCTCTGGGGGAGTTGCTCGCCGGCCTTGGCCACCTACCGGCCGCTCTGGACCTGCCCTGCGGCACCGGTCGCTTCGCCGCCACGCTGGCGGACTTCGCCGATCGGATCATCCTCGCGGACGCCTCGGACGCTATGCTGGACACGGCGCGGCAGGGAGTCAATCAGTTCCACCCGCAGTACTTGCAGTGCGACGCCTCCCAGGTGAGCTTGGACGATGGCAGCGTTGACTTGGTGTTCTGTCATCGCTTTCTGCATCACGTCTACGATCCGAACACGCGAGCGCAGATTCTTAACGAGTTGGTGCGGGTTACCCGACGGTACCTGGTACTGCCGTACTACTCCCCCGGTCAGCGCGATTACCGCAAGTGGCTTACCCGCTTCCTAACGGGCCGGAAGAGCTGGTCCGAGCGGCCCCTCCGGCTGCGGCGCTTCCTGGAGGAGAGCCGCGGGGCGGGCCTGCGGATCGCGCGGCAGAAGATCCTCCGCCGCTTCCCGGTTACCGGCGTGTTCTTCCTCTTCGAGAAGCCCTAACATTGCAGCCAGGCGGCCTGCCGTGGTAACGGGGCTGATACGCCGTGGTGGGGGCGCAGACACCGCGTCAGGCCCGAGCGAGAGAGAGAGGCAGCGCCCGTAGCGCGCCTACTCGATCCCGCTCGGGCCAGGTTTGCGCGCGGAAGGCGGGTTGGGCCACCCGGGCACGCCGTGTCGAAGCACAGCGTTGTAGCAGCTCAACCCGCCGAGGCGCGGGATTCGGGTTGTCCGTCTACTGCGCGGCCGGGCAACTCCCGTCGTTTACCGGTCGCGAGGTGCCAAACCAGGGATCGTAAAGCCCGCTGCCGTTCAGCAGGTTGATCAGCACCACCATGTCAGTAACGGTGATGGCGCCGCTGCCGTCGATGTCAGCCTCCCAGGCAGGCACCGACCCACCGCCGAATACAACGTTGATGCGGTTGATCACTTGCACGATATCCTGGGCGTTCGCGAATCCTGAGCCGTCGACGTTGGCGGGATGATGGATGTAGGACACGTAGCTGCCGTCGCCCGTGTAGGTGACCGTCGTCACCGCGCCGGCCGTGATGCCATGGGCGAAGGTCAGGTCGTACGAGCCGTCACCGTTATCCGTCACGTCGGTGAGCCAGTTGAACGACTCGTGCACGGTCTGGCACACGGCGAAGCAGGCCGCCAGCCCGGTGTTGCCGGTGCCCAGATCGATGGTGATCGGGTCACCGGGCATGCCCATGCCCTTCAAGGGCGTGGTGGAGGTGGCCGGGTGAGGTACCCGCGCATCGACCGCACCGTCCGGCGGGTAGGCATCGACGATCGTGAGGTTGCTCGGGCAGGTGGCGGCACCGCCGGTGCAGCGTGACCAGTCGGCGAAGTCCACGTAGCCGTCACAGTTCATGTCGCCGTTGGCCCAGCCGCAGGTGCCGGTGGCGTTGCAGCCTTCCGCGTCGTTCATGGTGTTCCACATGATCTCGGCATCGGTGCCGGCCGGCGGAGGCGTGCCCGCGCCGAAGCCGGTCACCGCGTCATCCAGGTCCACGTCGCAGTAGTCGGTGCCCAGGATCACCTGGACCAGCTCGGTGACGTCGGCCGAGGTAACATTGGCGTCGCCGGTCATGTCGCAACTGAAGTCCATGAAAACGGCCTGATCGACATCGTTCCAGTCGCCGACGCTGCGGCAGACGTAGTCGATGTCATGGGCATCGACGCGGCCGTCCCACCCGGTCGGCTGGGCGCCCGCGGTCCAGTTCTCATTCCGCTGCGGGCCGGAGACGTCGCCGCGGAAGTCACCCGAAGCGTAGGTCTTGCCCGTGGCCAGCAAGCCACTGATGGGAGCGGGCACCTGGAAGGTCGGATCCGGGCAGGTGGCCGAGGGGAACACCGGCAGCACCGGCGGGATCACCAGGCTGTCGCTCGGGTCCGCCCAGGGCAGCGGCTGCCCAAGGGCCAGGATGGCGGTATCGATGTTAATAGCGCCCTGCTTGCGATTGACTTTGCCGGAGACGAGCCCCAGGCCGTCCATCCAGTAACGCAGGTCTTCCTTGTTGAAGCTGCCATTGCCGTCGAAGTCACCGATGACTTCGGGAATGGCATTGTCATACGCCATGTTCCCGACGTCGCCGCTGCCGATGGCGGCCGCGGTCTGCTGCCAGGCGCGGGGCGTATACATGGCCGTGACGAGCTGCGTGGCGTCATTCACGGTCCGGGAGTAACTCTTGTCGAAGTCACCCTGGATCTTGTTGCGCTCGGCGAGCTTGATGCCCTGCAAGGCCTTGACGTACGCCGTCCCATTCCAGTAGATGTACTCGTAGTTTGACCCGTCCGAGTACTGCGCCCCACCGGTGAGCTGTGTCCGGCGCGGCACGAGACCGGCCTTGTTGGCATAGCCGTACGCGTACACGTTGCAGGTCGTGTTGTTGCGGATGTACTCCTGGAGCTCGGTGTTCTCCAGCGTATCGCTCTCGCAGGTCGGATCATCGAGCTCGTGCAGGCAGTCGACGCCGTTGGTGAGCATGAAGTTCCTGGCCAGCCACTGGCCGGGCATCAGGTTCGTTTCCAGCGGCGGCGGCAACTCCTCGACGAAGTCCTCGGTGCTGTCGAGGATGTTGTTGAGGTAGTCCGCGACCGTCTGGTTGTCGATCGGCTGCCCCGCTTCGTAGCGCGGATTGGCGACGCAGGCGCCACCCGGCTCGGGGAGGCAGTCGGCAGCCTCGTCACACGGCGTGCGCATGTCGTTCTCGCACACCATGGGCGGACGGTTGGCATCGCGGTTGCCGCGGGCGACAAACGAGCCCGCCCCGGCGATCTGGTAACCGCAGCAGTCGTCGCAGTTGTCCAGCATCTTGTCGACCGTGGGGCGCGCTCCCCAGTGGGCGGCGCCGCACGTTTCACCCGGGAAGTTCACGAGGTCGCAATCGGCGGTGGCGGTGCAGGACCAGCCGCTCTGCGTGCAGTAGCGATTGCAGGGGTTGGCAGCACAATCGCAGCCGGGCTCCCCGCAGTTGTCGATGTCCTTGCACATGCCGACGACTTCGTAGCGCCCATTCTGGGCGTCCTGGGCGGCGCGGCTGGAACCGCACACGCCGGTGTAGCCGACGGCCAGCCGGCGGTGCTGCACTGCCGCCTCCATGATTCCCGAACCACCGCAGTTGCTCGCCTGATGGGTCGGGCCGATGTACGCGAGTGCCTCCGCTCCGATCGTGTTCCCGACGTTGTCCCCACGGCCCCACGTCGGGTCGATACCCATCGTGTTCATGGCCGCGTTGCGGGTGCCGGAGCCGAAGTCACGGGTGGCCGCCACCAGGTTCTCACCGCTCGGCATACGACCGGTAAGGAACAGGTACTGCGCCTGCGTGTAACGCAACTGGTCGACACCCGTGCCGCGGTTGGCGATGATCGCCACGGGAACCCAGGCGGCCGTGTAGTCGTAGATGGTGTCCTCATCGGGATCGTCGATGTTGGTGTTGAGGAAGACGTCGTCGATGCCGTCGCCGTTGCTGTCGCGACCCAGGTCATCGAACTGGGCCTCGAAGCCCGTGGACGACGGGATGGCGTTGTAGCCATAGGTGTCGCTCAGCGGCGTGCTGCGCCACCACTCGGCGAAGTAGTGCCGCCAGTGCCACCAATGACCGGGGTGGCCCGTGGGGAGTTCTGGGACTTCCAGCCCGGGGCCCTTGACCGCCCAGGCGCTGGGCACGTCGAGGAACGCGAACTCGATCTCGCAGGGCTCGAACGGCGTGCCACTCGGATTGGCGTAGGGACCGCCCCACTGAATGGCCCCCAGGTTGGCATACCGGTAGCCATTGAACACGCCCGCCTCACTGGGGACGCTCGTGCCGATCGTCCCTAGCAACTGGTTGTTGACGAACTCATTGAAACCGTTCACGGAGCCGAGGCTGCGGTACTGGAACATCCACCAGGTGTCGAGGAATCCCAGGGTCGGGTTCCAGGGCGCCGCCAGCCGATCGACGTAGCCCGGGACGCCGCTGGGGTGGTAGCCCCAGAACTGGTCATGGTCGGGGTCGATCCAGTCGTTGGTGTTGTTCGGCTCGAGGAAGAAGTTCACAAACAGGCTCGCGCCGGCGCCGGATACCTGCCCCCCGCGCACCAGCCACTTGTCCACGCAGACCGCGCCCCCATCGCAGTCGCTGTCGTGATAGCACGGGTTGTAGCCGCCGCTCGAGCACAACCCGTAGAAGTCGCACGTCACGCCGAGATTGCAGTCCGCATCTTCGTCGCACGGCGCGTCGTTGTCTGCACACTTGCCCAGAATCTGGCCGTTGTCCATGCACTCGTCCGCCCACGCGGGCAGTGCAGAGACCGCCAAGGTACATAGCAACCCGGCAAGAACGCACCACAGCTTAGTCATCGTATCTGTGCTCCTTTCGCTGGTCCCCTGACGGGACACCGTTCACTCTCGTCCGTACACCTTTCCTCCACCCCGGCTGCGCCGGGGCCCGCGCCGCGCCAGTCAAGTTCCGGTATGCGTATCGTGCTGCCGTCCGCACGGTCCTGCCTGCGGTAAAGCCGCGGCCGTGTGGGGAGGTACCGCCTCGCGTTTCCACCGGGCGTGCGTGCGTCCCGGGCCCTGAGGTCGTCACCTGTCAATCCCGCCCGGAGTTGTTGCAGATTACCCCGGCGGCCGGCGCTCCTTCGACGCTGGTCTACCTGCTGTGGCTGCGCACCTCCTTCCCTCCTCCGCCGGGTGCCTGCCCCCCGCCTGCGGGGCAGCGGGCCTGGCACCTCATCAGCCGTGCTGCCCGCGGGGACGCTGTCCCCTTACTGTGGCGGCGGAACGAAATTGAGCACCTCGTTGCTACCGGATAACGTGTAGTAGTGATCCCCCCACATCCGCTTCTGGAGCGTCTCCAGGATGGTCCGGCGTTCCGCGTGACCGTCGCAGAACAGGAAGTTGGCGGTGCCGCCCCACTTCTTGCGGTTCTCACCTCCACCGGGGTGGTGACGGCCGACCGCGTTCACCTGCGAGACGCCCGAAGTGTGGTCGAGGACATTCGTCTGCCGCTCGGCGGCCTCTCGGGGAATCAGCCCGTAGTCTTCGGGTGTCTTCGGCCGCGACACCAGCCCGTAGATGAACCCTGGGCTGTCCTGAATGGCCTCGTACTCGTTGAAGCCCGAGCCGAGGTGATAGAACGGATTGATCGGCCGGTGCGACTTGGACAATACACCGGAGCCGCCCTCATCGATGCCCAGTGCCTTCCAGTTGTTGATGTACTCGGTGGCCAGGATTGTCCCCTGGGGCCTCTTGATCACCGAGTCGTTGGTGAACTTGTTGACGCGGTTGCCGCCGCTCAGGGCACGGGTAAACTTGTTGCGGGGGATGATGGCCGCGTTGGCGGCAAGGGACATGCGCGGCGCCTGCCGGTCCTGGAGCAGGTTCGGCCCCATTGCCCCGTTCTGGTCCACCTGCTCCGGCTCCCAGTCTTCCGGTGCCGGTCCCGGATTGGTGCGTGGGGCCCCGCCATTCTCGAACTTGGGGCAGGAGAAGGCCTTGGTGTCGATGGCACCCTTGTTGAACAGGGCATACGACCAGTGCAGATAGCCATAAGCGTGGTTGGTGTCCTGCCGTGCCGGTGACCAGTTCCCGCGTTCATCGTAGGGGTAGAGGTACGACGCCGGGTACCCTCCGTTTCTGTCCGCGCTGCTGTAGTGCGTGACGGCCATGCCGACGTTCTTCGTGTTGGACAGGCAGACCACTGCCTTGGCCTGGTCCCGAGCCGCGCTCAGGCTGGGCAGCAGAATGCTCACCAGCAACGCAATGATCGAAATCACTACCAGCAACTCAACGAGCGTAAATGCCCCCCAGCTATCCCACTTTGCACGTTTTCCGTCGCTTGCCTGCCTCATGTCGTCGCACTCCTCACTACGAATCCAGAGACCGAAATGAAAACGATTGGACCCACGCCGCTCGCCAACCGCGGCCGCAGGGTAGCGGGGTGGCTTGAAAATCCGATTGCGCTCGTCTTAGAATCGCGTCAAACTTGCGCTAAGCGAGGGGAAGCACCTCGTTAAGGTTGCCTGAAGCGACGCGACGCATGGCGCGGTGGCTTGGGGGGCACTTCAACGATTACCGCCGCAGGCCCACGGTCCGCTCCACGGTTCGCGCGGTGGCACTCTTGGATTCCGTGTGGTGGTCCCGGGCGGCCGCGTCGCGGGCGGGGCCCGCGGGAATCCGCGCGGGCTGCAACCGGCGGCTCGCTACGCGAGCACGCACAGCGCTCTAGTCGGAAACCTGGGAATCGCGGCAACGAAAAGTCTGCACCGCGAACTGCTTGCCGCCGTCCGCCTGGTCCACGCGCGCCGCGGTCTGTGCGAAGCCGGCGCTCTTGGCAAGCTCGTGCAGGCGCGCGGGTGGCACCAGACGCATGCCGGGAGCCAGTTTCTGGAGGCTGGTAAACAGCGAAGGCGTTACCGCGCAGGTCGACGCGCTGGGAAGCTGCACCACCGAAGCGAGTACGCCGTCGCGAGTGAGAAGGGCGCGAATCCGCCTGAGCGTGACGTCGACATCGACGTACTCGAACAGCAAAGCTGCAAACACGAAGGCGACCGGGGGGAAGGTGACCGCGTCGCTCTGGATGTCGCCCGCCAGCAGTTCCAGCCCGGAGATGCAACCGGCAAACCGCGCCCGGGTCGCCTCCACGTAGGCGGGGTTCACATCGACGGCCACCACGCGCTTCGTCACCGCGGACGATATCCGCTCCAGCCCGTTGCCACCCGCGCACCCAAGCACGGCCACCGACGCCGGAGCGTACTCCCGCAGCAGGTCGGCGAAGATGTCGCCCAGCATCCGGGCCTGCCCAACGTCGGGCAGTGCCATGTGGCCCTCGTAATCAGCCAAAGGGATGTCGAGCCAGGGATTACCCATACTACTCCACGCGGAACCGTGCAGGCATGCTCCAGGCTACCGCTCCTCGCAACGCGGGGAAACCCCCACTGGCGTGGGAGCGCTGCCGGCAGCGACCACCTCGATACGGAAACCTCCCATCAGCCCCAGTCGATCCACGCGAGGCAAGCGTCTGGAGCCGCGGCCTCGTTCCCGCCACGCGAAGGCTCGCACGAGCAGCACCGAAGGCAACCAACCGGCTCGTGACCGGGCGGCAGACTGCCTGGCGGACGACCTGGACCGCTGCCTGACGTTCTACCAGTTCCCGGAGCCGCACTGGTCGCACCTGCGGACGACGAATGTGATCGAGTCGCCGTTCGCCGGCGTGCGGCTGCGGACGAACGCGGCCAAGCGGTTCAAAAAGACCAAGAGCGGGGTGTACCTGGTGCATCAGGTACTGCTGCGGTTGTCGCGGACGTGGCGGCACTTGAACGCGGCCCACCTCTGTGGGCAGCTGCCGCTACCCCAAGCCAAGACAAGCAGAGCGAAGAGAAGGTCTCAAGCGGCGTGAACAAACGTGATGGATGCCCCGGAACCGATTTACACAGGAATTGACACTACCTCGGGAAGGACGAGCATCCGCCCCTATTCGGAGGGCACGGAAGGACACGGACGTTCCAGGACCCGCTACTCCTCGTGTCGCTCGAACACCTCGTACAGCGCCTCGGCCGTCCACGCGTCCGCCACCTCGTTCCGAAAGCTCTCGGTCAGCCACAGACGACTCACCCGGGCCAGCGCTTGAATGTGCGGACCCATCTCATCCACCGGGCTGACCAGCAGAACGACCAACTCGCACGGTCGCCCATCGCTGCTGCCGAAATCGAGAGGACGCGGCGGCTTGCCCACCGCCATGGTCAGCGCGGCGCAGCCCGCGCACTTGCCATGCGGCACGGCCAGACCCTGCCCGATGCCCGTCGAACGCGTCGCCTCACGTTGGAGCACGGCCTGGAGCACCACGTCGCGGTCGGTGAGCCGACCGTTGGCGTTGAGCAGATCGACCAACTCGGTAATGGCGGCGACCTTGGTGGTGGCGTGCAGGGGAACCCGAATGCAAGCTGGATTGAGGAACCCGGTGATCTTCATGCCGCTCCCTAGCCCAACAAAGTCAACAAGGAGCACGCCCGGCGGCCGGTGCCGATTCGGTATGCTCCTCGGTGTGCCGGCAGTGTATCGCCGGGACCGGTGCGGGCCAACCCGCCCCCCCGGACGCGACGCACGTGCCATGACACGGGCGGCTCGCCCGTGCATCCAGTTAGCTCCGCGCAATGGCGAAACCGGGCGACCGAACTGGGCTGCATGGCCAGGCGCGACACCGCCATGCTTTCGCCGGCCGAGGGGCTGGTTTTCGCCACAGCATGCCTGCCTGCCCACCGGCAGGCCGGCGCCTTCGGATTGAGCACGCCCCCCCCAATCTCGCCTTCGCGTGGTGCCATTCAGCCGCGAGGCATGTGCTGTGCGGCTCGGCCCCTGCGGATGCCGTGCTTCCCCGCGGCCACATTCGCGGGTATGCATGCGCTTATGTCCGGAGCGATTGTCCAGCCCCCCCGGGCTCTGGGTGCGGCCAGGACAGCGACGCCGGGCATGCCGGCTCCGAAGCAAGCGGCGCCCACGCCCCCCACGGGCGGGGCGCCGGGGCGTCGTGGCCGAGGGTATCTCAGCGTGCACGATTCCGCGCCGCCAGCGGGCCGCGGGCTTGCCGCCCATGACGCCGAGCGTCAAGGACAGCCCGCGCGGAGCGGCGGTACCCTGATTGACGCACGCTTGCGCACCATCGTTCAGGAGTTACACCATGAACGGGTCGGAGCACGAGAGTCGGCAGGGCAAGCCAGAGGGCGAGGTCGAGTTGGACTGGGTGTGCCCGGCCTGCGGCGTCGAGGTGCCTCTGGGCGAGATGCGCAGTCCCCACACCCCCGAAGGCCTGCTGTGTCCCACCTGCGGCGCCCCGCTGGAAGCAGATTCACCAGTGGTGTACCGCCCCACGGGTGGCCAGCTCCCGCGGATCCTGGCCGCCCTGTTCCTGCTGCTGCTCGTCGTCTGCCTCATCCTCTGGCTGGTGGCCATGCTGGTGCCAGCAAGGTGACCCACGCGTCCTGACACCCCGGTTCGCCCCCGCCCCGCAGGACCCACCCGGCCCCAAGCGGGAGTGAGCGAGGTAATCCGAGTCCGAGCGGAAGCAACCGGAAGGCAAGAGGCAAGAGGGGGTGTAGCGGAATAGCGAAGTGCGAATAGCGAATAGCGAATTAACGGGGGCCGCGGCGAACCGAGCCCGAGCGGTCGCCGCTGGCCGCGGGGCCGCTGCTCCCGCTTATGCATAACGTCGGGGACGGTATCAGCGGGTAGGCAACGCCGCTCACCCCCGAAGGGGGTGCAAGTAGGTAGCCCAGGGCGGAACAACTTTTCTCGTTAATTGTCACGCAACACCTCTTCTTACAGCCAGTCGGGCGTGGTGGAGGATGAGCTTCGCCCCCACCCACCGTCGTACTCGTTCGAGCGT
>JAKQDH010000008.1 GCA_029558835.1 Planctomycetota bacterium
GGCCAGCGGGCCATGACCAGGAATGATCTGCGTCTCGTCGTTGGCCAACGTCAACGCCCGGTCCACCGCCGCCAGCATGCCGTCGATCGACCCGCCCGCGTTGACGTCGATGAACGGATAGAAGCCGTTGAAGAACACGTCGCCCACGTGCAACACGTTGGCCTTCTCGAACTTCACGAAGCTGTCGCCGTCCGTGTGGGCCGGGGCTATGTGCAGCACGCGCACCTCCTCGCCGTTGATGTGCAACGCCAGCGTGTCGGCGTAGGTGACCATCGGCAGGGCCGCCGGCGGCGACGGCGGCACCTCGCGGCCGAGCGCGCCGAGACGCTGCAGACTGCTCATCCGCTGCCGCACGCTCTCATGTGCCACAACGATGGCTCCGCGCTGAGCAAGGTACTCGTTGCCACCGACGTGGTCGAAGTGCCAATGCGTGTTGAGGACCAGACGGACCGGCCGCTCCGACAGCTTGGCGACGGCCGCCGCCAACGGCTCGCCCAAACCGGGGTTCGCACTATCGACCAGGAGCAGTCCGTCCTCCCCGACGCAGACAGCCACGTTCCCGCCCCCACCCGCAAGCACGTGCACGCTGCCGGCCACGGGCAGCGCCTTAAACTCGACGGCCGGCGCCGCCGGCTGCGCAGCACCGGCGCTGAACGGTGCAGTGACGAACAGTAGAACCAGCAAGTTGCATAGTTGAGATGGACGCATCGCAATACCTCCTTGGGGCGCTTTGTAGTGTCCCTGACATGCTAAACGGGCTGACATCATAGCGAAAGTGGTGACTCGAAGGGGGTGGCATGGCCAAGTCCCGGCGCGCCGGGACCATGCTCAGCGACGGACAAGCACCCGATTCTTGCAACAGCATGCCGGCGTCCCGACGCGTCGGGACTTGGGCATGCCACCCTCCCAGTTTCGCATTCGCGTGGTCCCATTTAGCAGCCAACTCACGCCGCCTGCTGCAAACGCCCACGCCTGCCACCATGGACGCGGAGCAACTGCCCGCTCAGGGCTGCGGCGTCTCCGCGCCCTCCAGCCGCTCGATGACCTGCTCGTATTTCTTCCAGTCCTGCGGCTCGGCGAAGGCGTCCTTGGCGACGTCGCGGTTCAGCGAGGCGGCCGACAGATCGGGGAAGCTCGCGGTGGTCACCTCGTAGCCCTTGCTCTTGGTCATCACCACCTTCACCGGCAGATGCAGCTCGCGCCGGATGAAGAACTCGAGCTTCTCGTAGTTGCGCTCCAGCCGGCTGCCCGGCTTGGGGATGCAAACCACGTGATCGGTGTCCGCGGGATCGCCCTCTTTCGGCTCCGTCAGGCTGACCTCGAAGTGGCGTAAAATCTTGTCCTTCTTCTGGCCAAAGGGCAGCGGGAACGGGGCGGTCTCAATGTCGAAGAGGTCCACCTTCTCGTCCGGCTCGGCGATCTCCCGCTTGGTCACCCGCTGCGTGCGCTCATTGGCCTCGAACAGCCACTGCCCGTCGAACAGGTACCACTCGCGTTTGCCGACGATGCCGTCGATCGTGGTGCGGTCGAAGCGGATGAGAAACTTCGGATTGGGCTGCACGACGGCAAAGAGGATCTCGCCCTCCTTCAGCCGGTCCGAGCCGCTGAGCTTGTCGAGCTCGCGGAACTGCACCTGGCAGCGAATGTCCTTGATGTCATCGCCGCGGCGTTCAAGCTGCGTAAGGATCGCATCAATCCGTTCCGCCTCACCTGTCGCCGGAGCCGGTGCCGCCTCGCTGGGCGCCGCCGGTGTCCCCGGCCCGCCGGGGGCCACGGGCGGCGGCGGCGGCTGCGCGCTCGCCAGACTGCACGCCGAAAGACTCCCCAATCCGCACGCTACGATCACTCGCCATCGGCCCCACAGATTCATCGCATCACTCCTATAGCGCACGGCCGGCACCGGCTCCCGCGCCGCGCCTATCCCGCTTCCGACAACCGACGAACCCCGGTGATCCTACATACCGCCCCATGCCCGTGCAACGCCATTGCCCCGCCGGGCGCGGAATGGCGAATGGCGAAGAGCGAATAGCCAATGAGGAGCGCAAGGCACCGTGCCCAACCGAGCCCGAGCGGAAGCGAGAGGCCACGGCCCCCGCGTCCACCGCGGCACTGCTTGCGCCGGCCTTGCACACCCGCGGGCCGGCAGCGATGATGCTTCCGCGGACACGCGCTTCAGCAAGGCACTCAGGGAGTCAGAACGATGCAGTTGGCGCTACAAGGACTGGTGACCATCGCAGTGTTGTTCGCGTTGGGGCAGTGCACCGTCAACGTACCCACGGGGGAGGAGGCGTGGGAGCATGCCGGCCAGGCGGACGCGCCGAAAGCAGTGTACGTCGATGAGGGCGGCGCCCCCGCCGAGTTGCGCACGGCCACATCCGGGCCGGAACTTGGCCTACCCGGCGACGCCTGGCCGCTGGACGCCTGACACCCCGCCGACCCGCCGCGTTATCGGTACTGCAAGCACAAGTTGCGCGGCCGTGGCGCAGCCCGGGTTGCCTAATCTGCGCGCGGCATCTACCATGAGGGTTTGCCTGACGGGGGATCACGGAAGGCTTCGGGCGCTGGTATCGGAGCCGCCTGCACGCCTCCGGGCAGGGCAGCGCGGCGGCTGAATGCCCCGCCAGCGCGGCACCCGCCTGGGGGCCACCGGACGAAAAGCAAGGAGCACCGGTAGTGAGGCTGCCGATCGCAGAACGGGTCCGGTCCATCCAGCAGTCGGACATCCGGCGCTACTCGGCCATCTGCGCCGCGATGGGCGGGGTGAACCTGTCGCAGGGCGTCTGCGATCAGCCGGCACCGGCCCAGGTCAAGGATGCCGCCTGTCGCGCCATCGCCGCTGACCATGCCACCTACACGAACCTGCGCGGGATTGCGGAGCTGCGCTCGGCCATCGCCCGCAAGATGCGGGATTTCAACGGCATCGAGTGTGACCCGGAGACGGAGGTCTGCGTCACCGTGGGCGCGGCCGGTGCCTTTGCCTGCGCTGCCCTGGCCACGCTCAACCCCGGCGATGAGTGCATCACCTTCTCCCCATTCTACAGCTACCACGTGAACCTCGTGCAGGTCATCGGCGGGAAGGTCGTCTATGTGGACCTGCATCCGCCCGACTGGACGTTCGACCCCGCTGCGCTGGAGGCCGCCTGCACGGACCGCACGCGGATGATCGTCATCAACACGCCGGCCAACCCGACCGGGAAGGTCTTCTCCGCCGCCGAGCTGAAGCAGATCGCCGCCCTGGCAGTCAGACGCAACCTCTGGCTCGTCACCGACGAGATCTACGAGTACATCACCTACGACAAGCCGCACGTCAGCGTCGGCAGCTTCCCCGCAGCGCGGGAGCGGACCCTGACGATCAGCGGCGCCTCGAAGACCTATGCCGTCACCGGCTGGCGCGTGGGTTACGTCGTCGGCAACGCCGACCTCATCTCCCGCCTGGCCGTGCTGAACGACCTGTTCTACATCTGCGCCCCGGCACCGCTGCAGCATGCCCTGCTGGCCGGACTCGCGCTGCCGGAAGAGTACTACACCCGGATGCGGGCGGACTATCGTCGCAAGCGCGAGGTGCTGGTTGACACGCTGCGGGCGATTGGCTTCGCCCCTTACGTGCCCGAAGGCAGCTACTATCTCCTGGCGGCCTATCCGAAGGGACGTTGGTCTTCGGCGCGGGCGGCCGCCGAGGCGATTCTGGAGCAGGTGGGCGTGGCCACCGTGCCCGGCTCGGCCTTCTACCGCAACCCGGCCGACGGAGACCGACAACTGCGCTTTTGCTTCGCCAAGAAATCAGCCGATCTACAGGAGGCTTGTGCGCGCTTGCGGCGGCTGGCGACGGGCACGTGCCAACCGGTGCCCAGCCGCGGCAATGCCTGACCTGCGTAACCCAGGAACCAGAAACGCCCCGCCGAAGTCGGGGCGAGGATGCCGAGCATGAACCATCGTGTCCTCTCGAAGTCGCAGACGCTGAGCGTCACCCGCACCCTGCTCGCCGCCGGGTTGCTCCTCGGTGCCACCGGCACCGTCTGGGCCGGTCCCACCCTCAAGACCGGCGATCCGGCGCCGCCGTTGAAGATCACCGACTGGGTGAAAGGCCCGGCCGTCAATCTCGCCGACGGAGCGGGCAAGAAGGTGTATCTCCTGGAGTTCTGGGCCACCTGGTGCACCCCCTGCCTGGTGAGCATGCCCCACCTGACGGAGCTCCAGAAGAAGCACGGCAGCGATCTGGTCGTGGTGGGCATCACGCAGATGGACCCGCGCAACACCCTGTCGGCCGTGCGCGCCTTCGTCGATCGGCAGGGCAGCCGCCTGGGCTACGCGATCGGCTTCGAACGCGATGGCGCCACCTCCCGGGCGTACATGGATGCCGCGGGCGCGGAGGGCATCCCGCACGCCTTCCTCATCGGGCGTGACGGGCGCATCGCCTGGCAGGGCAGCCCCCTGGACCCCGTTTTTGACCAGGTCGTCGAGCAGGTGCTGGCCGGCACTTTCGACATCGCCCGCTCTCGACGCGAACAGGAAGCCCGCCCGCACATCCAGGCGTTCATGATGAAGGTGCAAATGCGGCAGTTCGCGGAAGCCGCCGACGCGCTGAAAAGAGCCCTGCAAGCCGACCCCGCAAACGAAATGGCTCTGAGCTTCCTGGAGTCCCTGTATCGGGAGCAACTCCAGGATCGGGCCGGCCTGCGCTCCTGGTACGAAGCCCACCTGAAGAAGTACAGCGACGACCTGGACGTCCAGGCCCTGACCGCCGAGACGATGCTCCACAGTACCGACCTGAACTGGCGTTTCCCCGACCTCGCCTTCCCGGCCGCCCACGAGGCCTACCGCCGCGGCGCCGGACAGCACGCCGGGGCCGCCCAGGCTTATGCCTTTGCGCTGGCTACCGTGGGCCGCCTCGACGACGCGATCCAGGTCCAGCAGGAGGCAATCCCCCTGACCAACGGGGAGCGCCACAAGCAAGCGGAAGAGCGCCTGGAGTACTATCAGCTTTGCCGAAACCTGAGGGCGGAAGGGGTGCCGACACCCCCCGCCGATGCCCGACAGCCATGACCATCCTGCACGACGAAGCGATTGTTCTCCATCGCCTCGATTACTCGGAAACCTCGCAGGTGCTGGTCCTGTTCACCCCCACCCACGGGAAGGTGCGCGCGATCGGCAAAGGCATCAAACGGGGCACAAAGAGCCGCATCGCCGTCGGCATCGACTTGCTCGAACGCGGGACCGCGGTGTTCAGCACCCGCGGCGAACGCTCCGAGACCCTTGCCACCCTCACCGAGTGGAAGCCCCGTAGCGCGTTTCTGGGTCTGCGCGAGCGCCTGCCCCGCCTGTACGCCGCCCAGTATGCCGCCCAGCTTACGGCGCAACTCACCGCGGACTGGGACCCCCACCCCGCGCTCTTCGAGGCCCTCGGCGACTGCCTCCTCTGCCTGGCGGAGGCCGACGAGGTCCTCGGCGTCGTGGTGGCCTACCAGCAGGTGCTCCTGCGCGAGATCGGGTTGCAGCCGCGGTTCGACTGCTGTAGCGGCTGCGGCCGGTCTACGGAACTCACCCATTTCTCGTCGCTGGAGGGCGGCCTGCTCTGCCGCCACTGCGAGCCCGCCCACGTGGAGAAGCGTGAACTCACCCCGGATGCTCTCGCCCTGCTGCGCGAGAGTCCTTGCTTCACCCCGTCGTCGCCACTGGAACCGCCTCGGGCTGGCTCGCCCGGCGAAGCCGCCCCCGCGCCGGCAACACCGGCACCGGGGCCCACTCTCCCCTCAGCCGCGGTACGGGGCGCCTTCGACGTGCTCAACTACCACATTGCCCACATCCTGGGCCGGGAACCGCAACTGGCCGACCTGCTCGTACCGCCGGCACAACGCCGACGCCTGCACTGAACGGTCGCCGGCCCGTTCAGCGCACACCGCGGCGCGCCTCGCACATCGGTGCCCTTGATACTGCGGTCCGTCCAAACGAGCGCGGTTGCGTAGGTCTGCAAGCCGTGCGCGCCGGCAGCCACCCGCGGTGTTTGGGTGGGCACGGCAACCGGCGCCGGCCTACCCGAGCAGCGTGCGTTCGAGGAAACCGGTGTCCACGGTGCCGGCGATGAAATCGGGGTGGTTGATTACGTCGCAGAGGAACGGCGCGGTGGTCTTGATGGGCTCGATGACGAACTCGCGCAGGCAGCGGCGCATGCAGGCGAGGGCCTCGTCGCGCGTCGCCTGGTGCACGATCAGCTTGGCGATCAGCGAGTCGTAACAGGGCGAGATGCGGTAGCCGTCGTGGGCGTGGGTGTCCACGCGCACGCCGAAACCGCCGGGCGGGCGGAAACGCTCGATGCGCCCGGGACAGGGGCGGAAGTTGTTGGCCGGGTCCTCCGCGTTGATGCGGCATTCGAGGGCGTGCCCCCGATGGACAAGGGTCTTCTGGCTGATGCCCAGCGGCTCACCCGCGGCCGCCCGAATCTGCGCCCGGATGAGGTCGATGCCGGTGACCATTTCCGTGACCGGAT
Source organism: Planctomycetota bacterium (assembly GCA_029558835.1). Lineage (GTDB taxonomy): Bacteria > Planctomycetota > Phycisphaerae > UBA1845 > UBA1845 > JAKQDH01. The sequence goes on from JAKQDH010000008.1 coordinate 6,485, forward strand.
GCTCGACCTGAATGCGGGCGTTGACTTCCATGAAGTAGTAGCGACCCTTCGCATCGACCAGGAACTCGAACGTGCCTGCACAGGTGTAACTTGCCTGCTTCGCCAGGCGGACGGCGGCCGCACAGAGGTCCCGCCGGGTGCGGGCGTCGATGCCGGGCGAGGGGGACTCCTCGATGAGCTTCTGATACCGCCGCTGGATGGTGCAGTCACGTTCGCCGAAGTGAATGACGTTGCCGTGGCGGTCGGCGAGAATCTGCACCTCAACATGACGGGGCTGTTCGACGTATTTCTCGACGTACAGCGAGGGGTCGCCGAAGGCGGCGCGGGCCTCCTCGGCCGCCTGGCGCAGCGCGGGGCTGAACGCCTTGCGATCGCGGACGATCCGCATGCCACGTCCGCCCCCGCCGGCGGCCGCCTTAATCATCACGGGAAAGCCCAGGCGCTCGGCCAGGCGCAGGGCGTCGTGCTCGTCCTCGATGATTCCCTCGCTGCCGGGCACGGTGGGCACCTTGGCCCGGGCGGCGGCGGCGCGGGCGGCCGCCTTGTTGCCCAGCAGGTGCATCGCCTCGGCCGAGGGGCCGATGAACTCCAGGTTGCAGGCCCGGCACTTCTCGGCGAACTGCGGGTTCTCGGCCAGGAAGCCGTAGCCGGGGTGGACGGCGTCGGCGCCGACGACCTCGGCGGCCGCGATAATGCGGTCACTCTTGAGGTAACTGTCGCGCGGCGCGGGCCCGCCGATGCAGATCGCCCGTTCCGCGTGGGCGAGGTAGGCCGAGCCGCGGTCCTCCTCGGAGAAGACACAAACCGGCTCAATGCCCAGCTCGCGACAGGCGCGGATGATCCGCAGCGCGATCTCCCCTCGGTTGGCAATCAGGATCCGTCGGAACATGGCCTATCCACGCCCAATACCGTCTCCCCGTGTCCGGGCGCCTCACCCGGGCCACGTCACGCCTTGCAGGCTACGCCGGGCGCACCAGGAACAGCGGCTGACCGTATTCGACCGCCTGTTCGTTCTTGACCAGGATCGTCTCGATGGTGCCCTCAACGTCCGCCTTAATCTCGTTAAACACCTTCATGGCTTCCAGGACGCAGACCACGGTTTCGGGCTCGACCACGGAGCCGGTGGATACATAGGGCAGGGCGTCGGGCGCGGAGGAGGCATAAAACGTCCCCACCATCGGCGAACTGATCGGGATAAGCTTCTTCTCCTCGGGTGGAGGCGGGGGCGCAGGCGCCGGGGGCGGCGCAGCCGGAACCGGGCCCGGAGCGATGATGGGCACCGTGGGGACGCCATTGGGCAGGCGGAGGGTCTCCACCGCCGCCGTCGGGTTAGCCCGCCGGAGATTGACCTCCTCCTCCCCGTCGCGGAGCGACAACTCGGCGAGGTCGTTCTCCAACATCATCTGGATAAGTTGGCGAATCTTGTCGATGTCGAGCAAATTGACCGCTCCGCTGAACCGGATCCGCGGCCCTGTCCGCGTATGCGTCACAGCGCTGCCCCGGCGGACGCCACCCAGGGCAACCACGCTCCGCGGAATCACGCCCAGCAGCCCGTGGACCGCTTACGTCGGCCACGGGGGGCCGACGCTACCGCAAGGGGCCCTCAGCGTCAGGGCTTGATGACCATGTCCGCGAGGTTCTTGGGCAGTCGGCTGAGGACGCGGCAACCGTTGGGCGCCACCACCACATCGTCCTCGATGCGCACACCCCCGACGCCGGGCAGATAGATGCCGGGCTCGACGGTTACGACCATGCCTTCCGCGAGCGGCTCCTTCGAGCGCCAACTCAGGGAGGGGGCCTCGTGCACGTCGAGCCCCAGCCCATGCCCCAGGCCGTGCCCAAACTCCTTACCATACCCCGCCTGGGTGATGTAGTCCCGCGCGACCTTGTCCACGTCGCACATGCGTGCTCCGGGCCGAATGGCCGCAATCGCCCGAAGCTGCGCCGCCAGGACGATCTCATAGACCTCGCCCAAGCGGGGCGGAATCCTACCGATGAAGACCACTCGCGTCAAATCGCTCGCGTAGAATGGACAGCGGGCGCCCCAATCCATCAGCAAGGCTGAACCCATCCGGACTTTGCGCCGACCGGGGACGGCGTGCGGCAGGGCGGCATTCGGGCCTTCCGCCAGGATGGTGGGGAAGGAGGGGCCGGAGGCGCCGCGGGCGCGCATTTCGTATTCCAGGCGAGCGGCCAGTTCCACCTCGGTCATGCCGAGGCAGATCTGCTTGCAGACGGCCCGGAACGCCTCCTCCGCCACGCGCAGGGCCTGCCGCAGCAGGACCAGCTCGCTGTCGTCCTTGTGCTTGCGCATGTCGCTGAGGATGGGCGGCGCCTTAACAAGGCGCGTGGCGCCGTTGAGCTTGCGCAACTGGTCGTGGTCGTCGAGGGTCAGGGCATCGCCCTGGACGGCCACGCGCCGCAGTTTGAGCTGCCTGCAGACGTTGGCGATCTCGTCGTTGAGCAGCATCTTGCGCAGCCAGCGCTTCGCCCAGGGACACTCCTCGTTGAAGGACGTCTCGAAGCGTCCGTCAGTGATGACGTGGACCTCGCGCGGCAGGACGAGCACGGCCGAGTCCTCCCCGGTGAAGCCGGTGAGGTAGTAGCCGTCCATGCGCTTGGAGAGCAGGTAGGCGCCGATGCCATGCTTCTTCATGTCGCGCCGGCAGCGGGCCAACCGCTGCTTGATGATCGCCGACGGACCGGAGACTTTGTGCTTTGCCATGATCGAGACGCTCACTTTCTTAGGGTACACCGTGCCGCGGGGCGGTGGCACCGAACCGCGGCGCACCCGGCCCGTCCGCCCGCGGCCGGCACTTGCGGGAAGTCCGCCGCGCGATGCCGGGGCGCAGACCCACTCCGCGAAAACCCCAGGTATGATGCGGGGTTCTGCCGCACCTGTCAAAGGCCGGACGCGTGGGCGAGCGCTGCCGCCGCGGGGCACGGGAACCTTGACGCACAGCGCCTCGCAACCTACGGTAGCACCGTCCGGCCGACATCGGGCAGGGCGATGCCGCGGAGACGGGTCAGCGGCGTGGCTGTGCGCGGCCGATCCGACGGGTTTCGCTCGCCCTCCGGGCGAGGAGAGACAAAGGGGATTGGTCCAACTCCCAGGGCCTGGAAGGCCCTGGCAACGCGCGTCCGCCCTCCGGGCGGAGAAGGCAATCCATTACCAGCAGGAGACGACATTCACTCTGAGCGGTGTCGATTCGGTCATCCCGGGTAGAGGAAAACGTTTGCCGCGGAGAGAAGACAACGCCTGCCGCGGGGAGAGGACAACACCTGCCGCGGAGACAACGGAACGCAGGCTGCGAAGAGAAGGGAACGCTTGCTCTTCGCCCGGAGGGCGCACGGTCGTTGCCAGGGACTTTAAGTCCCTGGTAGGCAGCCTGTTTCTTCTCTTCTTCTTCCCGCCCCGGTTGAAGGATCGCCGCGTAGTGCACAGCAGAGCACGGACAGCCGTCCCGCGGAGTACGCTCCATGAACCCACCCAGGCACGCCCGGATCAGCAATGTCCCTTTGGGAGCCGGTTCCCCCCTGGCACTGATCGCCGGGCCCTGCGTCATCGAGTCCGCCGAGCACACGCTTCGCCTGGCCGAGGCGCTGGCGCGGGCGTGCGCGCAGAAACAGGTTCCCTTCGTCTTCAAGGCCAGCTTCGACAAGGCCAATCGCTCAAGCGTGGACAGCTTTCGCGGTCCGGGCCTGGAGGAGGGCCTGGGCATTCTCGCGCGCGTGCGGCGCGCGGTCGGCGTACCGGTGCTTTCCGACATTCACGAGCCGGCGCAGGCGGCGACGGCCGGTGAGGTGCTGGACTGCGTGCAGATTCCCGCCTTCCTCTGCCGCCAGACCGACCTGCTGGTGGCGGCCGCCCGGACCGGACGCTGCGTGAACGTCAAGAAGGGTCAGTTCATGGCACCGGAGGAGATGGGCAACGTCGCCGGCAAGCTCAACGCCTCCGGTTGCGACAACTTCCTGCTGACCGAGCGGGGGACGTTCTTCGGTTATCACCGGCTGGTAAATGACATGACGGCCATTCCGCGCATGCAGGCGCTGGCGCCAGTGGTGTTCGACGCCACCCACAGTTGCCAGCTTCCCGGCGGCGCGGGCACGCAGAGCGGCGGCTTGCGGGAGTACGTGGGCACGCTGGCGGCGGCGGCGGTGGCGGCCGGCGCGGATGGTGTCTTCATGGAGGTCCACGACGACCCCGACCACGCCCGCAGCGACCCGGCCACGGTGTATCCGCTGACACAATTCCCAGTGCTGCTGGCACGGCTGGTGCGCCTGGCGGAGATTGTGCGCAGTGCGTGAGGCTGAGGGCGTCGTCCCCGGGGCTGAGCGGTGAGGGTGGCTGCGCTCCGCCGGCGGTCGAGGTCCGACCGAGCCCGAGCGGAAGCGAGGGACACCGCGCGGCGTTGCGTCATGTCCCTCGCTGCCGCTTGGGGTTGGCTCAGCAACCCGGTTCGTGCAGACCGGTCCAGCGTTACGGTCGCGCAACGTTTCCGGACCGCTACGGCTGAGCGGCCCTGACAGCCTGTTGAAGAAGTAGCGTCGGCCCCCGCGGCCGACGTAGAGGACCTCAAATGCACCGGTTTCCAGGGCACCAAGTGCGTTCCGAACGCCCTTCAACAGGCTGCTAAGGCAAACGCGCGGGGTTACGGGGAGTCCGCCGACGTGTGCCCGCGTTGACTCTGCCCCGGCGGGAGCGTTATAATACCTACCCAATCCAGAGCATCTCACGGAGAGGTGAACAGCGACTGCTGAACTGCGAGAGGTCAGGGGGGGAACATGGCACAGCGTACACTGGCGGGCGTTGTGGGCGTGGTGGTGATGGGGATTGCCGGCGGCGGCACGGGGAGCGCAGCCTTCGGGCAGCTTCAACTCAGCGGTGAGCAATTCGTAACCGCCGACGGGGCGCCGATTGTCGTGCCGGGTTACTCCGTCCCGTCGCTGGCCGACTGGAACAACGACGGGCTGTTGGACCTCATCATCGGCGAAGGCGGCGATGGAATCACGCCGCTGGTGCGCGTCTACCTGAACGTGGGCACGGCGTCCGACCCGCAATTCTCGGGCTTCTTCTACGCCCAAACGCAAAGTGGCGACCTGACGGTTCCCACGCTGGGGTGCCTGGGGATATTCCCGCGCGTCGTCCAGTGGGACGGTGACGGGCGCAAGGACCTGCTGGCCGGTCTTGCCGATGGGACCGTACAGGTGTTCCTGAACATCAATACCGACGCCGATCCCCTTTTCGACGACGGCACCTTCCTCGAGGTCGGCTTGCCCGGCTCCAAGGTCAACATCGACATCGGTGCCCGCGCGACCCCCATCGCGGTCGACTGGAACCTGGATGGCCGCAAGGACCTCGTCGTGGGCGGGGTCGATGGTCGCATCCACGTCTTCCTCAACGAGGGGACTGATACTGCTCCCGATTTCCGCGCGCAGACCTACGCCCAGGCGCACGGGGCGGAGCTGTTCCTCGTTGGCGGGCGCTCCAGCCCGGTGTTCATGGACTTCGACGGCGACGGTAAGCGCGACCTGCTGAGCGGCGATACCACCGGCGAACTGGTCTTCTATGCCAACACCGGCACCGACGCCGCCCCCAGCTTCGGGGACTTTGAACTGGTACGCAGCCTGGGAGTGGTGATCACCCTGCCGGACTACGAGCGGACGCGGCCGTTCGTGGGGGACTGGGACAACGACGGACAGTTCGACGTCATCGTGGGGTACGGCGACGGGAAGGTCCGGCACTATCGCGACCTGCAGGGTCTGTGTGACTTCGATAGTGACCGGGACGTGGACGTGAACGACTACGCTGCGTTCGAGGGCTGCCTGGGCGGGCCGGACGTACCCATCGGCGGGTGCAGCCTCGGTCCGGACCTCGATGAGGACGGCGACATCGACCTCCACGACGTGGCACTGTTCCAGATCTTGTTCACCGGCGAATGATGAATGCAGGATGTTGAATGCAGATAGATGAAGGAAGAATGCAGAAAGGGCAAGCACGATCGACGTTCCCCCCTTTCTGCATTCTTACTTCTTCATGCTGAATTCCTCCGCCGCCCTGCCAGATTGTGGTACAGCAGCGACGCCGCCATCAACAGCGCCCCGAGCACGCCGAACGACACAATGCGGTACACCATCTCCAGGTGCGCCAGGTCAATCAGAAACGCCTTCAGGACGGTTACCCCGAACAGCACCAGAGCGGCCCAGCGCAGGACGAGGTGACGCCGCACGATCCCCAACACCAGGGCCAGCACGGCGGCCGCACTCCAGAACACCGACACGATCTGCTGCGCTGACTGCGCCGGATTCCTGAAGCGCTCGCGCAGCGGCTCGAACTCGAACATGCGCAGGATCTCAAACGTGCCCGTCCAGACCAGCAGCAGCAGGATCACGGCCGCCCCGGCCGCCGACAGCGACGCCGGCGACGCACCCACGTCCACCCACGCGGGCGGCACGTACGCGCGCCGGGACACGACGGCCACCAGCAGGGCCGTGCCGAGCCCGGACAGCACGATGCGATTGAGAATGACGCCGTGCACTTCGGACCAGCTTCCGCCGAGGGCGGCCTCCAGCGTGTCCGAGGTGAGGAACTTGCAGACTGCCGCGACGGTGACGGCCAGGGACACCAGGTTCGCCGCCCGCACGCGCCAGCCCAGCCCCCACCAGGCCAGCGCCAGCACAATCCAACCCCACGTGGCCGCGTGCCGTGCCCAATGATGCGCGAGGATGCCCATGATGAGCGCGCAGCCCACGATGACCAGCAAGGCCGGCAGCCAGACCTCGTCCTGAGAAACCACTCGACGCCAGGTGAGCACGGCCGAGGCGGCATACGCACCGACCGCGGTGAACCCGAAACAGAGCATGGCCCAGGTGACGGGAAACGACTCGGCTTGCAGCACCGCCTGCGCCAACTCCGCATCGTGCAGGTCAAAGACCAGGAGATGCCCGACGGCGCAGGCCAGCACGCCCAATCCCTTGAGCCGTGGCCACAGGCTGGGCACGCCGCGGCAGAAGTAGAACGTGACCACCGCCTGGATCGTCCACGCCACCGTCACCAGGTAGCGATCGAACAGCAGCGGCGCCACCAGCGCCAGCAGCACCGCCCCACCGTGCCAGAACGCCTGTCGCGCCGGCGCGGAGACGCCCTCGGGGCGACACACCTGCCACGCGGCCAGCCATTGCCCGGCCGCACCCACCAGGAAGATGAATCCCAGCGGAATGAAGGCCGTCTCATGCAACACGAAGTACAACGCGCCGATGGCCAGGGCGGTATCCAGGCGGATCAGCACGGCCGTCACCCGCGGCCACTGCACGGCGCCGCGGTACAGGGCCACCAGCAGCTCGCCGGTGAATAACAGGTAGAAGCCCAGCACGAACGCGGCCGTGGCCGTCTGGGCGGGAAAGGCGTAGTACTGCGCCGCCCACAGACCGAAGACGAGGATCGTGCCGACGCGCGTCAGCACCCGCAGCACGTCCCACCCGCGAAACGCGGCGCACACCAGCAGGCCGACATCCAGCAGCACGATGTACGTCAGCAGCGCCACCTGTCGGTTCGTACCGGTGTTGAGGAAAAACGGCGTGGCGAATCCACCGACCACGGCCAGCAGGGCCACTCCCAGGAGGCGACGATGCACCGCCACCCCGGCCGCCAGGGCCGTCACCAGCGTGTAAAGGCTGCCGGCCGCGTTCACGTCGATCAGATTGTAGAGTCCGTGCGCTCCATACACGGCCGCGTAGAGCACGGCCACCCCACATCCCAGCAGACCGGCCGCGAACGTCCGCAAGAAACGCGTGAAGCACGCCTCGCCCACCCCCACCAGCGCCAGCCCGAAGATGCCCGCCAGCGTCACGCGCGTGGTCGGACTGAGCCAACCCTGCTCGAAGGCGTACTTGACGAAGAACGCGACGGCCAGGAACAAGACCAGCGCGCCGGCCCGGTTCAGCCAGACGCGGCCGATGCGCAGTTCCATGTCCACGCCGCGTGACGGAGCGCCGTCCCGCGTGCCAGTGGCAACCGAGGGCGCCGGCTCAGGCGCGGATTTGCCGAGAGAGGCCCAGGTGGGCAAGACCGGCAGCGCACCCGGTGGAGCAACCACGCCACCGGAAGAGGTCACCGGGCGAGGTGTCAACGGCTGAGGTGCGACCGAGGGAGGTGCTGTCGGCCGGGACTCCACTGCCACCGGCGCTGCCGTCTCCTCGTGTCGGTCTTCGAGCCCGGCCACCCGGGCCCGAAGGGCGGACAGATTCAGCTCGATGTTCGTCAGCGCGGAGCGTATCGCCTTCAGTTCATCGTCGAATGAGGAGTTCACCATGACCTGACCATCCCCAACCGAGCCCGAGCGGAAGCGAGCGGGCCCCTCGCGGGCGTACCACATGCACGTCACTGCCGCTCGGGCTCGGCTTGTCGGCACCCCGCGGCGCGAGGTTACACCCGCACTTCGCCAGTCGTCTCGACCGCCTCCGCGACCAGGCGCTGCAACTCACCCAGCAGGCGCGGTTCGAGCGAACCGACGTCCTGCTTCTTCAGCATCGCCAGCAACCGCGCTGCCTCGTGCGCCAGCGGCATGAACCCGTGCACCCCGGCCGCCCCCACCAACTGGTGCAGCACGTCACGCAACTGCTCGATCCGCCCGGCGTCCAGGCTCTCGTTCAGCGTGGCCAGCCGCACCGGCAGCGTGCGCACGAAGTCGGCCACGGCCGCGGCAAAACGCGGGTTCCGCAGGTCCAGCGTCGCACCGCCCTGTGCCGACGAGCGTGCATCACGTTCGTTGGCAGCACTCGCCGGCGCCACCGAACCCGGAGCGACCCCTGCCGGTACCTCCGGCCGCGCTGCCTCCGACACTTCGAGATATTGAGCCACGGATTCGATCAGAAACTCCAGCGACACGGGCTTGTTCCAGAGATCATCGAAGCCCGCGTCGAACATGGTCCGCCGCTGGTCTTCCGCGACGGAGGCGGTCAGGGCAATCAGCGGCGCCAGGCAACCGCGGCGACGCAGCTCGCGCGCGGTTTCCAGCCCGTCGCGTTTGGGCATACGGATGTCCAGCAGGATCAGATCGAACGCCCGGCTGCCGGCGGCCGCCAGCGCTTCGTCTCCGTCGGCCACCACGATGACCTCCGCCCCGGCCGCCATGAGCGCCTGCCGCATCAGCTCCCGCGTATCGGCGAAGTCCTCGGCCAGCAGAATGCACCCGCACAGGCGTAGCCGCGGTGCCGCCGCGCTGGACGAAGCAGGCGCGGACTCGGCGTACCCAGGCACGGCGGGTCCCGGCTCCGCCGGCGGAGGGGCCGGCAGACCGGCGAGGGCGGCTTGCGCGTCCGGGGGTAGGAACGCGGGCTGGTCTACCGCAAGGTCAAATGGAATAGTCAGCGTGAACGTGCTTCCCTTGCCCAATACGCTGGCGACCTCCAGGGTACCGCCCAACTGCCGGGCGATGGAGCGGGCGACGGCCAGGCCCAACCCCACGCCGCCGCGCGGATCGAACGGGGCCGGATGCACCTGGGCGAACGGCTCGAAGATGTGCTCCAGGTGTTCGGGCGCGATGCCCGGACCGGTGTCCTCCACGGCCACCACGAGTCGCGCCGCCCCTTCCGTCACCGCGCGCACCCGCACCCGCACGTACCCCGCCTCAGTGAACTTCAGGGCATTGGTGATCAGATTGATGATCGCCTGTTTCAGGCGTGTGCCGTCGGTGTGGATGGCACGGGGCAGTTCGCCGTCCTGGACCCACTCGAAGCGTACCTCGGCTCGTCGCTCCAGCGGCATAACCACGGCCCGGACGTCCTCCAGTAGCTCCGCGACATCGCATTCGGTCCGGCGGATGGGGAGTTGCCCCACCTCTCGCTGAGCGGCATGCAGCAGGTCATCCAGCAGGGCCAGCAGGTGCCGCCCGTTACGCAGCACCATGTCCACCCAGGCGGCGGAGGCCGGCGCCGAATCGGGCGGCCGCGCCAACTCGGCCGCCCCCAGCATGGCCATGATCGGCGTCCGGATCTCGTGGCTGATGCGGGCGAGGAAATCGGTCTTGGCGCGGCTCGCGGCTTCCGCGGCTTCCTTGGCTTGCAGCAGTTCCTGCTCGGCTTCCTTGCGCCGCGTGATGTCGCGGATGACGGCCAGCACGATCACCTCGTCGCCACTGGTGCCCGCCGACAGCGACAATTCGATGGGAAACACAGTCCGGTCGGCGCGTAACGCCGGCAACTCGACCGTCCGCCCCATGCCGCGCACGCCCTGACCGGTGTCAAAGTAGTGGCGTACGTGCTCACGATGCCCGCCGCGGAACGACTCGGGCATCAGCGGGTCCAGCGGCCCGCCCAGCATCTCGTCCTGCCGCCGCCCGAACATCTGCTCTGCCGCGGAATTGAAGATCGTGATCCGCCCCTCCCGGTCGATAGCGACCATGGCGTCCTTGCTGGCGGCCACCACGGTCCGCAGCCGTGCCTCGCTCCCCTGGAGTGCCCGTTGCACGCGCACCTGCTCGGTGATGTCCAGAGCTGAAGCGGCCCACAGCGACGGCTCGCCCTGTGCATCGTTGATAACCGCAACGTTCATCAGCGTCGGAAACACACTGCCGTCCCGCCGCACATGCCAGACCTCCTCCGACGCGAACCCCCCCTTCCGCCGCAGCTTGTCCAGCAGAAGATGCACACGCGGCATCTGCTCTTCCGTGTGAAACACGCGCAGGTGCTTGCCCACGAAGGCGGTGCGCTCGTCACCATGCATGTGGGCCATGGTGTCGTTCACGTACCTGAGGTACCCGTCCGGAGTGCACATGACCAGGCCGAAATTCGCGTGGGCACACATCGTCTCGAACTTGCGCAGCTCATCTTCCGCCTGCTTGCGCTGGGTGATGTCATGGGCGGTGCCCAGGACCGCCGGCGCACCCTCCAACTCGATCAGCGCGGCCGTGTAGTCCACCCACCGCGTCTGCCCGTCCTTGCGCAGCAACTTCATCTCATAGTGGGGCGGAAGTTCTGCCCCGCGCTGGCGGGCCAGCCCGCGCTCCTTCACCAACGCCCGATGATCAGGGTGAACCAAGTCCCAGAAGGGCATCGCATCCAAGTCGGCGCGGGTGTAACCGGTGATCCGCTCGAACGCGCTGTTGACGTACACCACGCGCGAACCCTGCACAATCAGCGTGGCGGCGGAAATGGTCTCCAGCAGCGTCCACCGGAGCCGTTCGTCCTCGCGCAGCGCCTGCCCCGCACGCGTCCGCTCAATCCGCTTCCTCGTACTCATGACCGCACCCGCCGTGAGAAACGCCGGTGGCTATTGTACCTCCCGGATGGCGATACCAACAGCATGCACCGGCTGCTGCGTCCACGGACAGGACAAGGACACAGCCCCCCTGCCAGTTGCCGGCTCAACGTACCTGCTGATAGCATGCCCGATCAGGGTGCTGATGGCACGCCCGATCAGGGTGCTGATGGCGTGCCCGATCAGGGTGGCATGGCCAAGCGCAGCGCCGCCATGCCCTCCCCTGGGCAGACAGGTCAGCAGGGGAACAGCATGCCGGCCTGCCTGTCGGCAGACAGGCGTCTTCGGCCTGGGCATGCCACCCGGCCGGTGTCCATCATGGCTCGTCCCAGGAGGCAGGCTCCCCTCTCGGCACGGAGAGCAACCGATGACCGTCGACTTCAACATCTACCGGCAGCGTCCGGGCGTCGCGGATGGAGCGTGGGGAACGATGCTCATGGCCTGCGGCAGCCGACCGGGCGAGCTGGTTGAGCTGTGGAACCTGACCCGGCCCGCGGACGTCCGCGCGGTCGCCGCGGCCTACGTGCAGGCCGGCGCGGAGATCATCCTTACCAACACCTTCCGCGCCAACCGCTTCGCCCTGGAACATGCCGGCGCGGGGCAGCAGGCGTTCGAGCTCAACGAGGCCGGCGCCCGGCTCAGCCGCGCAGCGGCCGGCACCCAGGTGCGCGTCTTCGGCTCGCTCGGGCCCTCTGGCAAGATGCTCATCATGAAGGAAGTGACGCCCGACGCCCTGCGAGACGCTTTCGCCGAACAGGCCCGCGGGCTGGCAGCCGGCGGCGCGGATGCCATCGTGTGCGAGACGTTCTTCGATCTGCAGGAATTGCTCATCGCGGTGGCGGCCGCGCAGGAGAACACCCCCCTGCCGGTGGTCGCCAGCATGACCTTCGACTCAGGCCCGGACCGCACCCGCACGATGATGGGGGTCTCCCCCGCCCAAGCAGTCACCGCGCTGGGCGACGCCGGCGCCGCGGCCGTCGGCTGCAACTGCGGACTCGGCATCGACGGCTACATCAAGGTCGTCCAGCAGATGCGCACGCACACCACCCTGCCGATCTGGGCGAAACCCAATGCCGGGCTGCCGGAGACGGTGCAGGGAAAGGTCGTCTACCACGAGACTCCGGAGGCTTTCGCGGGGCGTGCTCCCGCCCTGGCGGCCGCCGGCGCCAACGTCATCGGCGGCTGTTGTGGCACGACGCCTGACTTCATCCGCGCTCTGGCGTCTGCCCTGCGCCGGCACGACGACTGAGTTCAGGGCCCCGCGGCGTGCACGAGTCGGTATTCGTCCAACACCTCGCCTCGCTCGCCGATCTGACGCAAGCACAGGCTATCCGGCCCCACGTCCACCACGGTGAAGCTGAATTGGGAGTCGACCTGCATGGCCATGTAGGCGGGCCGAAACGGCCGGGCCTTGTAGCGATGTTGCCCGGAGGCGCCGGTGGTTATGTACACCGTGCCCTCGCCCTCGGGCACGGGTTTGCCCGCGCGGATGGGGTAGCTGCGTTCATACAGGTGGTTGTGCCCGCACAGCACGAGATGCACGCCGTATCGATCGAACACGGGCGCCACGGCGTCGCGCAAGGCGCCGGCTGGCAGGTGGAACGCGTGCGTGTAGATCGGCCGGTGAAACCAGACGATCTTCCACCGAGCGCCCGCCTCAGCCAGCACCTCCTCCAGCCAGGGCACCACGCTGCCGGCGACCTGCGCCGAGGGAGCATTGCTGTCGATACAGACGAACCGCACATCTCCATAGTCAAACCAATAGTTGCGTTCCGCCGGCTGGTCCGGCGGGCCGTTCGCCGGCAGTATCAGCGTATCCAGCACCGGTGCGCGCTCATCGCGGGCGTAGTCGTGGTTGCCCAGCGTCATGTAGAACGCTGCCCGCGCCAGCAGCGGCGCGTACGGCTCGTAGAAACGATCGGGGTACCCCTCCAGCGCGCCATCCGCGAAGATGAGGTCCCCGGTGTGCACGATCAAGTCCGGGCTGAAGCGAGCCATGACCCGAGCGAGCGCGTGCTGACTTTCCCTGCCGGGGCCGTTATCACCAAAAGCCAGAAACTCAAACGGGTTACCCCGCGGCGGGCTCGTCCGCGCCGAGCCGGCGGCCAGGATGGCCGTCACCTCGCCCCCATCGACCGTGCTCACCACCTCATAGCGATAGCGCACGCCCGGTGCCAGGCCGTCCGCCTCCGCCAGGCAGCGTCCGTCGCTACACTCGGCCGGGAATGCCCCCACCACCCCGCCTTCGTCATCCAACACCCGCAAAGCGAACCGCGTCTCGTCCGCTGCGTGTGCCGCCGCCTGGACCGAGCTCCAGATCACGCTGAAACTATCCGGGGTGGGCGCCTGCACGACCGGCCCGAGCAACTCCGTCGCCAGCACCGGCCGCAGGGAACTGCCGCAGCCCAAGCCGCTCAGCAAGGGCGACAGGCACAGCAACATCATCACGCCGCGCCGGTGCTTCGTCATCATCGCCCACCTCCGCCGCTCCCATGCCATGCGCACGAACACAGGTCTCCACCCCGTGGCACGGAGAGGCAGGGGCAGGGTCGAACATCGCCGCCGCCCACCCCCTCACCCTGCCCTCTCCCCGAGGGGGAGAGGGGTCTTGGGGCGGTCTCTTAATCGCCGACCTCGATCGGCACGCGCAGGGCCGTCTCCTTGCTGCTCCGCTCCCGCACGCGCAGGAAGCCCACCGCGCCGGTGCCGTCGGGGGCCGCCGGCAGGTCACCCTCCACCGCGAAATCCAGCTTCACCGGCACGCTGGGCACGAAGGTGACGTTCGCCTCGCCGTCCCACGTCACCTCGACCGGCACCTCCTCCGCCAGCAGGTAATCCAGCAGCACCGTGATCGGCGTCTCGCGCTGGTCATCCGCCACGGCGAAGCCCGACCGGATCTTCACCGTCCAGGTCACGGTCGCCGCCGGGTTCGGCTTGGCCACGGTGGTCTCGAAGGTGCGCCCACTGAAGCCTCCCGAGGACACGGCCTTGCCGCTGCCGTCCTCGACCGCCACCCCGATGTCCGTCGTCGTGGCATACGCTTCCGGCGTCATCTCCAGTTTCACGCGCAGCCCCTGGAACCGCTCGTCCAGCGTCACGCTGTAGCTCAGTTCATCCTTGAGACCCTTGAACTTGTCCTCCTTGCGCAGACGGAACCCCTCGATCGTCCCCTCGGCGGCACCGTAAAGCGGCTGCTCGAAGAGGTTCGTCACCGTCACGCTGCCGGACGTGTCTTCCGTGATGCGGACCGGATCGGCATGCAGGCCGAGGAAGCGCACCTGCAACTCGTAGGGCCAGGTACGGTCCGGACGGTCCGCGAAGATGATCACTTCCCAGACCCCCGGCGTCAGTTCCTCGTCGAGAGTCGTGGTCACGCGGCGTGTGCCGGCGTCCGTGTCGAGGCGACCGCCGGGAAACGGACACTCCAGCCCGTGCGGGCTGAAGAGACCGCCCACCCGCGCCTTGGAAGCCGCCCCCTCCGGGGCACTCAGCGTCACGGTCATGGCACTGGCACCGGGCGGCACCGTCACGAAGTAACGGTCCGGCGTCCAGCCATGCGCCTCCCGCCCCGTCCACCGCCGACTGAAGTCCTCTGCCGCCCGGAAGCGCTCGGGCACGATGATCGTGTTGAGCAGCCGGAACGCGACGCGCCCGTCGCTCACCGCCTCCACCGTACCTGTATACAGCCCCGGCTCCTGAAGCTGCTCGGCGTCGTACTCGACGAAGATCCGCGTGCTCTGCTCCCCGCGCAGGTACGTCGTCTCCTGCGGCAGCTTGCACCACGGCACCGTCGAGCGCAACTCGTACTTGCGGGCGAAGGTCGTCCGCACCGCGGCGTCCGCCGTCGGCCCGAACACCGGCGTCACCGTGAACGTCTGGCGCTCCGTCGTGGGGAAGTACGGGCTCCGCCAGAACGCCGCTTGACACTTGCCGCCCGGCCCCAGCGGCGAGGTCGTCGCAATGTCGTAGTCAATCACGGGGTCATCGGCAGCCGCCCGCACAAGCTCCGCCAGGATGCGCCCGGCCGTCGGCAGGTCCGGCACGCCCCAGCCGAAGTCCAGCACGTTCGCCCCTTCCACCGGCCGGCCCGCCAGACGCAACGCCTGACGCACGTCGCACGCCCGCACCGGAAGATTCGGGTGCTGGGCGCGCACGTGGCTGATCAACACGGCGCAGAACCCCGCCACCTGCGGACTGGCCATGCTCGTCCCCGCCCAGTAATCCCCCCCGCCGCGTGTCCAGCGCGGCACCGTGCTCGTCGCCCAGCCGGGGGCCGCCACGTCCGGCTTGTCCAGCTCGCCGCCGCGCGAGCTGAACGGCGTGACCACCGGCCCGCTCAAGGTAAACCCCTGCACGTCCCGCGCGCTGTCGGCCGCCAGCAGCGCCGCCACCGAGATCACCCGCGTCGCGGCCGCCGGCGTCCCCACCGTGGACAGCCCCGGACCCTCGTTGCCCGCCGAAGTGCAGAACACCAGGTAAGGGTTCTCCGTCAGTACCTTGTCGAGCAGCTTGTCGATGTCCGACTGCCCCTCCAGCACCGAATCCACGCCGTACGACATGTTGCACACGACCGGCACGCCGTGCTCACGGGCGTAGCGGGCGGCGTACTCCAGCGCCTGCTTCATGCTCTCGGTGGAGCTGACGCCGCCGATGCTGTTCTTGCCGATCTTGAGGCTCATCAGCTTCGCGCCGGGCGCGACGCCGTGGAACCCGTCCTGGTTGTTGATGCGGTAACCCGCGGCGATGCCGGCCACGTGCGTGCCGTGCGCGCCGTCATCGTAGTGCACCACGACCTTGCTTTGCCGCAGGAAAACATTGATGGCGAACGTGACCGGCTCGATCTGCACCTCCGGCTTCGCCCGGTGCAGCGTGAACGTATCGTAGTCAAGCCGGTAGCTGCGCAGCGGCTTCTCGTCCGCGAAGCTGCGGTCCAGGTTGGTGTCCACGTAACAGACGGCCTGGTCATCGCCGTCACCGGCCAGGGCCGTCACCAGCACCGCGAAGGCATCGTCCGTCTTCCCGTTATCGTTGAGGTCCGGCATGTCCGAGTTGACGAACCGCTTCTCGTCCAGCGTCCCGAACCAGAACCGCCGCTCCTCCGCTCCGCTGGCGCCGGGCAGCGGCGGCAGGGCGTACTCCACCGGGGCGCCGTCCTTCTCCTGGCGCGCCACGGCCGAGCCCGCCTCGTTGAGACGCACGCGGCGCAGTTCCACGTCTCCCTGACCCGTAAAGTCCTGGACGTCGATGACTTTGACTTCACCCGCCGGCGTGCGGGTCAGCCCCGGTATCGACGGGTCCACGCCCGTGTCCAGGATGGCGATCACCACGCCGCGTCCGTCGTGCTCCGGGTGACCATCCAGGAACGCGTTGACGTTGCAGGTAGACAGGGATAGCTGCGTCCAGGTGGACTTGCTCTGCGCACAGGCCGGGTTCGCCCCGACCAGTAACGCGACCGATAACGCCCAAACTCGCTGCCGCATAACGCCGACCTCCTTACGGGAAGTCGCCGCCGGGGTGTTGACCGACGCCTATCCGGACCGGTCTCCCACAACCACCGCACCTGGCGACGACCTATCCAGCGTAACGGGCCGCCGCCGTCGCGTCCAACGGAACCGCGCGGGTCCGCCGAATCGTATACTTCCTTACGTCCCGAGCGCGGGGTCTCGGGCCGGCGGTCCAGGTTACGGGCCCTTACGCGCACCCCGCGCATGGAGTCGCCCATGAACGCCCAGGAGATCGTGCCCTTAACCCAGGCAGCAGTCGCGACCCTGCTCGCCGAGCGCCAGGCCTGCCCCCCGGCAAAGGGGAAACGCCCGGCCCGCCGGCGGCACCCGCGCTGGCCGTTCGCCGGCACCATCGAGCTCTGGTACACCGATTCGACCGGCGGGAAGTGCTACGACCTTGCCACCTGCGAGAACCTCTCCCTCGGCGGGGTGGGCATCCGCGCCGACGAGCCCCTCGACCCCGGCACCGAGATTGCCGTCGCCATCCACCAGCCGGAGCGCAGCTTCTACGGCCACGCTACCGTCCGGCACTGCACGCCGGCCGCAGCCGGGTTCTACTGCGGCCTCGAGTTCACCGATGCCGGTGGCCTTCCGGCCCGAAGCTGACGACCACGCGCACCCACGCAAACGGCACCGCTGGTCGCCCCGACCGGCGGTGCCGCTCGCTTTCCCGACGCCGGCCGACGCGAACCGCGCAGCCGGTGGTGAGCCGGCCGTAGGCACGTGGCAACGAGCTCCTGACTCGGCACGGATGAGCCGCCGCCGATCCGAACCGCAACCGTAAGGGAGCGGCCGGACGCCGCCGCCGGAGGCGCGCGTTCGCGCCCACCCGTCTCGCAACCTCACGGAAGGGCACGTCAACGCGGGTGTCGCCGGACCGCGCGGACCCAGGCCCGCGACACGCCTGGGTTCGGGCGTCTCGGACGGGCGGCTTGCACTCACCCGTTCCGTGACGATCACCGTTCAGATCGAGGTCGCGGCATCACGCCCGGTGAGATAGAATACGAACCGTTCCTTCGAACCGGAGGAAAGGTCATGTTGCGTGATTCGTACCCCTACTATCTCGCCAGCCGGCCGGTGGCGGCCAATGCGGACCTGGTCGTCACGAACAAGTACACGCAGGAGCCGGCCTGCCGGGTGGCACAGGCGGAGGCGCGGGCGATCGAGGCGGGCATCGCGGCCGCGGCGCGCGCGGCGGAGCCGATGCACAGGCTGCCGGCCTATCGGCGGCAGGCGGTCTTGCAGCACATCATCCAGCGCGTCACGGAGCGCCACGAGGAACTTGCCCACGCGTTGTGCATCGAGGCGGGCAAGCCGATCCGCGATGCCCGCGTGGAAGTCACGCGGATGATCGACACGTTCCGCGTGGCCGCGGAGGAGGCGGTGCGCATCACGGGTGAGTATCTGCCGCTCGATGTCAGCTCACGGGCCGAAGGGTTGGAGGGCATCGTGCGGCGCGTGCCCGTGGGGCCGTGCAGCTTCATCTGCCCATTCAATTTCCCGCTCAACCTGGTGGCCCACAAGGTGGCCCCGGCCCTGGCGGTGGGTTGTCCGTTCGTGCTCAAGCCGGCCAGCCGCACGCCGGTGGGAGCACTGATCCTGGGTGAGATTCTCGCGGAGACCGACCTGCCCGAAGGGGCGTTCAGCATCCTGCCGTGTGCGCGCGACGGCGCGGACTTGTTCACCACGGATGAGCGTCTGAAGCTGCTGAGCTTCACCGGCTCGGCCGAGGCCGGGTGGGAGCTGAAGGCCCGCGCGGGCAAGAAGAAGGTCGTGCTCGAACTCGGGGGTAACGCGGGGTGCATTGTCGATGCCGGTGTGGACCTCGACTACGCGGCCGGGCGCCTCGTGTTCGGCGCGTTCTATCAGTCCGGGCAGAGCTGCATCAGCGTGCAGCGGATCGTCGCGCATCGCTCCGTCTACGAGCCGCTCAAGCAGCGCCTCGGGCAGCGCGCCGCGGCGCTGAAGATGGGCGACCCGCTGGAGGAGGACACGTTCCTCGGGCCGCTCATCAGCGAGGAGGCAGCCCGGCGCGTGGAGAGCTGGGTGGACGAAGCCGCAGCCGGCGGGGCGCATGTGGTCGTCGGCGGCCGGCGCCACGGGGTGTTCTACGAGGCCACCCTGCTGGAGAACGTGGAGCCGCGGCAGAAGGTCTCCTGCCAGGAGGTCTTCGGCCCCGTGACGACGTTGCAACCGTTCGAGGATTTCGCGGAGGCGGTGCGGACGGTCAACGCCGGCCGTTACGGCCTGCAAGCCGGCGTGTTCACGCCGAACCTGGAGCACGCGTTCTATGCGTTCAACGAGTTGGAGGTCGGCGGCGTCGTGATCAACGACGTGCCCAGCGTGCGCGTGGACTCGATGCCGTATGGCGGCGTGAAGGACTCCGGTCTGGGGCGCGAGGGCGTCCGCTACGCGATGCAGGAAATGACGGAGCCGCGGCTACTCCTGCTAAGCAAGGTCGGGAGACTGCCAGGCACCTCGTAGCGCGCGCGGCACTCCCGAATGCAAACCGCAGAAGTCAGAATGCAGAAGGCAGTCGTCATGGTGCCTTGCCGCACCCGGACCCCATGAGAAGACACTTGGCGTCGTCAGCCCGTACTGACGAGGACTCCGACTTTTCACGGCAGAAAGGGGCGACCCTGACTGTCCTGGGGGCCACGTTCTGCCCGGCCCTGGAAGGGCCGAAGTCAGTAGCCAGGGGTGTCAACCCCTGGGGAGAGACGAACTCAGCTTCCTGCCGCCGCCCGGGCAGGGCGGCGGAGATACAAAGAAAGCGCCGGACTGCGATCCCCAGGGTTGTCACCCTGGGCTGACAACTTCGACCCCTCCGGCGTCGCATCAGCGGTTTCGTCAATCCATGCTGACGAGGACCAAGACTTCGCAGAACACAATGCAGAAGTCAGAATGCTGAAAGGGAGATTGGTGCGCGACCCTTTCTGCATTCTGACTTCATCATTCTGCATTCCCCGGCTTCGTGTCCCCCTGGGGCCGCTGCGGCGGCAGCGGCTGTGGCATCGGCATGGGGGGAACCACGCGCTGACGGGGCGCCGGGTGCCAGTCGGGGAGTTTCACTTCCGCGGAATCCCGCCAGGCGGTGACGAAGACGGTGGCCGTGAAGCGGGCACCCGCGGCGAACCGCTCCTGGGCAAACGCCGCCACGTCCATTGGCAACCCACGCAAGCTGTGCGGGGTGGGCAACTCGGCCTCCAGTTCGTACACACGCTCGACGAGGGCGTGACTGCGCTGAAGTTCCTCCAGAATGCCGGACCAGAGACTCGGGCAGGCCGTGGGCGCGGGCGTCGGTGGCGCGTCGCCGGGAAGGTACGGCCAGGCGTCCGAGTGCTCGAGCAGGGCATCCACTTTGGCGTGGATGCCGGTCTGGGGCGATGTTCCGTCGGGTTTCGCCCGGCCGTCGTAGTGGACGGTGGTGTGCAACGGCTGGCAGAGGTCCTGCGCGTAGTGGGCGACAAGGCCGGCATAGAGCAGGCACTTGTTGCGAATCTGGGGATCGTCGGGCCAACGTCGGTGCTCGGCGAACGCGAAGGTCAGGCGTTGGCCGGCCTCCAGCAGGGCATAGGGCAGCATGCCGACCTTGGCGGGCTCGAGCTCCTTGCGGGCGCAGAGGGCGATGAACTCGTAGCGGGTGGCGGGAAGCTGGGCGCCGCCCAGGAGTTCGTGGTCGAGGAAGTGTTCGGGGCCTTCCGTGGCGCTCAGCGCGGCCAGGCCCGAGCTGGCCAGCAGGTCCGGCTCGGCCGCGTAGATACCGATGGTGGTCGCTCCGTCGCGGAAGAACGCCGGCACGGCATCCGGCAACATAGCCACGGTGGCTTCCGTTACGCGCGCATGACCCTGGGCATACCAGGCGTCGGCGCTAGGGACGCACAGCACGAGCAGCGCGGCACCAAGGACCACCGCGCATCGCGTACACCACTGCGCCATTGGATGTTCTCCGATCTCCACCTTGACCTTCGCCGTGGTCGAAGTGTGGCTCGACCGCAACGGTACACTCCGGATTGCGGACCGGCAAGGCCGACCGCGCGGGGCGTTCGTGGGTGTCGCCCACCCCTGCGAGGGGATGAGGGGCAGGAGAGAGACGACCCCTCGCGTTACCGCTCGGGCGCGGGTCAGTGGTCGGGCGCGGACGGTTGTTTAAACGCTCTGCGGACGGCCTCTTCCAGGACGGACTCGATCCGGACGGTCTTGAGGGGCTGAGTGTGGCCGGCCACCACTTCGATGCGGCGGCGGGGAACGTTCAGGAGCTTGGCCAGGTAGGCGGTGAGGGCGGTGTTGGCTTAGCCGTGCTCGGGGGCGGCGGCCACGGCGATGCGCGCCCGGCGGACCCTTCGCCTGACAGGCGCGTGCGGGAAGCGCCGGGAACGACCTTCACCGGTAGCCACGCGGCACCCTCTGCGCTCCTCAGTTCGAGCATGCGTGTGTCCTAATGCGCATGCGCGAAGATGCGACGGGGACGTCGAGGTGCGTCCGCCCCCCGGCGATCCCTGATCGGATCGGCGGCGCGGTATGATCGATGCGGACCAGACGGCCGGTCACTGCTCGGCTACGGCCGGCTCACTACCGGCTCCGCGATGCGCGTCGCGTCGGCCAGCGTCGGGTACTGCTCGCCGAGCAGGCGGATGCGCATGACCAGCAGGGCTGTGTCGAGCTGCGGGTCGATCTTGGGTCGCTTGTTCTCGTCGAGGTCCTCCTCGGTCAAGGCAGGCAAGTCGGGTGGTCCGACGAGGTCCTCGAGCGTGGGCGTTAACCCGCTACCCGGTGGCGCTGGCGGGGTTGCGGCACCTGCGGCGGCCTCAGGGGCGGGCGTGGTCTCGGTACCGGTAGGCGTCGCCGAGGCCGACGCGTCCTTCACTTCCTTCGGTGGCGGCGGTGGTCCCAGCCGATCGCGCTCCCGACGCGCGTTCAGCACGTTGACCTTCTCCGCCCGCACGAGCTTGACCTCGATGTCGGGCTCCACTCCCCACGTCTTCGCGTCGTCACTGCGATGCAGACAGGCGCCGCTGGGAAGGTAGTAGCGGGCGGTGGTCACTTTGATGCTCGCCCGCGTCGTCGCACTGAGCGGGATGAGGTTCTGCACGCTGAACTTGCCGAACGTGCGTGAGCCCACCGCCAGCGCCCGCCCGTTGTCCCGCAGCGCCCCGGCCACGATCTCCGAGGCACTGGCGCTGAACTCGTCGGTCAGCACCACCGTGGGCACGTCGCGGAACGGCCCGTCGAAGGGCACCGTGAAGCGCTGATCTTCGCTGGCCTCGCGCCCGCGCGTGCTGACGACTTCCGCCCCGCGCGGCAGGAACAGCGCCGAGATGTCAAACGCGGCGCTGAGCAGCCCCCCGGGGTTGCCGCGCAGGTCCAGAATCAGCCCCTGCAAGCCGTTCGCCTGCAGGTCGCGCACCGCGCGGAAGACGTCCTCCGGCGTATTGCGCTGGAAGTTGTTGACGTACACGTAGCCGATGCGGTTCGGTTCGTCGATCCAGTAGTTCCAGTGCTCGTCGGCATCGCGCATGTATCCCTTCACCGACTGGATCTTGACCTTCGTGCGGGTAAGCGGGAACTCGAGTTCCTTGCCGCCCCGGCGGATGGTCAGCGTCACCGGCGTGTCCGGCGGGCCGGTGATGATGTCCACCACCTTCGTCAGCGACAGCTTCTGAATGCTCTGGCCGTCCACCGCGATGACCACATCCCCCGCCTGGATACCGGCCCGGTAGGCGGGCGTGTCGTCCAGCGGGCTCTGCACCTCGATCTCCTCCGCCCGGTTCTTGATGATCGAGATGCCCACCCCGATGAAGTCGCCGCGGGTGTGCTTCTCGAACTCATCGAAGTCCCGCGGCCAGATCACTGTCGTGAAGTCGTCCAGCGGCTCACAGGCGCCGCGCATCATCTCGCTGACCAGCAGTTCCTCCGGCAGGTTGACCGTCTGCGGGTTGATCGTCTTCACGACCCGGCGGAAGGTGTCCACCAGTTCGCGGCGGTCCACGCTCGGCAGCGTCCGCAGGCGCTCCAGGTGCACCTGGACGCGGTTGCGGAAGTCCGCCCGGTCGTTCTCATTGCCCAAGCGGGCAAACAACCGCTGCGCCGACTTCGATTCCGACAACAGCAGGGCCTGCTCCAGCCCCATGACGGCCATCTTGCGGAAGTCGGGGAGCTCGACGTAATACGCATCCACGTGCTCCAGGGCCCGCTGGGCGTCCTCCCAGCGCACGTTCTCCAACGCCTCCCGCCAGTCGTAGTCCTTCTCGAACATCGCCTCCAGACGCACGTGCGTGAGCGCCTCGCGCTGCAGGTTCTCGTAGGTCTTCTCGCGCTCCTTCAGCCACAGCAGCCGCGCCGAAAGTTGCAGGACCGTCTCCCAGTCACCCTGGGCCTTGGCCTCCTGGGCCCGCGCCCAGGCGTCCCCCATCAGCTTGACCACCCAGTCCGTCGCCAGGAACGCGTCCCCGTCCTCCGCGACGTCCTTGGCCGCCCAGACCCAGTCCAACGCCTCCTTGTACTCCAGCCGCTCGAAGCGCGCCTGCGCGTAGCCCACGTAGCGGGCCATGTCCTCCGCATCGAGGGCACGCCGCTGCTGCAATTGCCGCTCCTGCTCGGCCAGCCACGTGTTCACCTGCTGAATCAGCGGCGCCCCCGGGCTGACCTTCGCCAGCATGTCCGAGGCGGCCGTGAACTTGCCCGTGCTGACCAGGTTAACCGTGCGCTGCCAGGCATCCGTCTGGCTCGCCCCGATCTTGGGTCCCTGGTCCGGACCCGCGCCCACACACAGCCACGCCACCAGGGCGATCACCAGCAGCCCGCGGTACTTCAATGCCCATTTGGCCTGCCGAGAATAATCCATGTACTCACTACCCTTGCTGCCAGACCAAGTTCATCAGCCGGGAGAGACTACCGGACCACGCCCAAGCCGACTCGCCGCCCGCCCCGTTGGATCACCACCGCGGCCACCAGCCGCACCCGCGCGCCGGTCCGATAGGTACGTGCATCCCCTCCCCCTCTTCAGTATATGATTCGCCCCCCGCCGGTTCCAATACTCGGACCATCCGGGCCCCTTTCCGACGACATCCGACACGACGCAGACCCACGCAGCGGCGGCACGTGGCCGCCGCCCCGCTGCGTCACGCGTACCCGGAGCATGCATTCCTCCGCCCTGTGAGCAGTCCCGCGCGGGAGCGCGCCTCCCGGTACTTCGGCGGGGCAGGCCCGGCCGTACAGCCGCGTGCCCTTGACAAGAGCCGGCCCCGCCCGGCGGTCACGTTCCCGGACATTGCCCAAGCAACGTAACCGTGCGCGCGGCGCGAAACGTGAACCAAGGCGGCCACCGAGGCGTTGCCCCCCGGGACCACCGGCGATACGCTGACCGGATTCCCGGCGAGTCGCCCGGCGAAACCCCAGCGCGGAACCACGGCTCGGCCGCGACTCCGCCGCGGGGCAGGGTGTCACCGTCCATGAGCCCGCCCAATCGAATCCATGTCATTGGCGCGCGCCAGCACAACCTCAAAGGAATAGACGTCCACATCCCCCGCGGAGCGCTCACGGTGATCACGGGACTCTCCGGGTCTGGAAAAAGTTCACTCGCATTTGACACAATCTACGCCGAGGGGCAGCGCAAGTACGTCGAGTCGCTGTCGGCGTACGCCCGCCAGTTTCTGGAGCAGATGCAGAAACCGGACGTCGATCGCATCGAGGGGCTCAGCCCGACGGTCGCCATCGAGCAGCGCGCACCCACCGTCAGCCCACGTTCCACGGTGGCTACGACCACGGAGATTCACGACTACCTGCGCGTCCTGTATGCCCGCGTGGGGGAACCCCACTGCTGGGAATGTGGCCGCCCGATCGGACGGCAGACCACGACCCAGATCGTGGACACGGTGCTGGCCGGTCCGGAGGGGCAGCGCTTGCTCGTCTTGGCACCGTTGGCCAAAGACCAGCGTGGCAGCCACCGGGCCCTGCTCGACCAGGTTCGCAAGCAAGGCTTCCTGCGGGCCCGCATCGACGGCGAGGTGGCGCTGCTCGAACAGCACGAGGCGCTGAACCCCGCCCGCCGACACTCAATCGACGTCGTGGTGGACCGGCTCACGCTGAAGCCGGGCCTGACCGCGCGGCTGACGGACAGCATCGAAACCGCGCTGCGGCTGACCGCCGGTCGGGTCGTGCTGGCCGAAGTCACGGACACCGGCGAGTTGCATGACCGAGTGTTCAGCACCGCCCTGGCCTGTCCGCTGCATCCCGAAGTGCGCCTCGACGAGTTGACGCCGCAGTTGTTCAGCTTCAACTCGCCGGAGGGCGCGTGTCCCGTCTGCCACGGCCTGGGCATCACAATGGAGTTCGACGAAACGCTCATCGCGCCCGACCGGGGCCTGTCGCTCGGCCGGGGGGCGATCGCGGCCGGGCAACAGCCGGGCAACCGCGGACGGGCATCCCTGGCCCAGATGCTGGCGAGCTTCTGCCGCGACTTCAAGGCGTCCGCCGAGGTACCGCTGCGCAAACTCGCGCCGGACCTCCTGCGCATCCTGATGCACGGCACGACACCTGCCGACGAGGCCGCACACGGCGCCGCGTTCGAGGGGATCATCCCGCACCTCAAGCAGCGCTACGAGAGTACGGAGTCGGAAACCCTCAAGCAGCGCCTGCACGCCTTCCTGGCCGAGACGCCGTGCGTTGCCTGCCGCGGCACGCGCCTGACGCCGGCGGCACGCGCGGTACGGGTCGCGGGCCTGGGCATCGCGGAGGTGACGGCCATGACCGTCACACGGGCGCGGGTGTGGTTCGATGAGCTGACCTTCACCGGAGAACCGGCGGCCGTCGCCGAGCCGCTCCTGCATGGGTTACGGCACCGGCTGAAGTTCCTCTGCGACGTGGGGGTTGACTACCTGACGCTGGACCGCCGCAGCGCCACTCTGTCGGGCGGCGAGGGGCAGCGCATCCGCCTGGGCACCCAGATCGGCAGCGGTCTGGCGGGCATCTGTTACGTGCTCGATGAGCCGACCTGCGGTCTGCATGCGCGCGATGGCGCGCGGCTGGCGACCATCCTGCGCCAATTGACGGCGCTTGATAACACCGTCATCGTCGTTGAGCACGATGATCAGATCATCGCGGCCGCCGATTACATAGTTGACATCGGTCCCGGCGCCGGGGCCAACGGCGGACACGTGGTTTGCCAGGGATCGCGCGCCGACCTGCTGAAGTGTTCCGCATCCCTGACGGCCGCGTACCTCACCGGGCGCGCGGAGATTCCGGTCCCCGAGCAGCGCCGGCCGCCGGACCCCCGCCGCATCCTGGAACTCAAGGGCGCCGAAGCGAACAACCTCAAGAAGATCAATGCCCGCTTCCCGCTGGGCTGCTTCATCTGCGTGACCGGCGTCTCCGGCAGCGGCAAGAGCACGCTGGTGACGCAGACGCTGCTGCCGGTGCTGAAGCGCGGGCTGTATCGCAGCGGCCCGCGGCCGGGGGCGTTTCAGCGCATCGTGGGCAGTGAGAAGGTCGAGGCCGTGGTCGAGGTCGACCAGTCGCCCATCGGCCGGACGCCGCGCAGCACGCCGGCTACCTACGTCGGAGTCTTCGACCTGGTGCGCCGGCTTTACGCCCGCACCCGCGAGGCCAAGGTACGCGGCTACGGCCCGCCGCGTTTCAGCTTCAACGTGCCGGGCGGCCGCTGCGAGGATTGCCAGGGGCAGGGGCTCAAACGCCTGGAGATGCACTTCCTGCCGGACATGTATGTGACCTGCGGCTCGTGCCACGGCACCCGCTACGGCCGGGAGACCCTCGAAGTCCGCTACCGCGGTAAGAACATCGCCGACGTGCTCGACCTGCGCGTGGCCGAGGCCGTCAGGTTCTTCGAGAACTTCAACCACATCCGCCAGCGCTTGCAGACGCTCAAGGATGTCGGGCTCGGTTACCTGACGCTGGGACAGGCGTCCAACACGCTTTCCGGCGGCGAGGCGCAGCGTGTCAAGCTGGCGGCGGAACTCTTCAAAACGCCCGACGCCCATACGGTGTATATTCTGGACGAGCCGACCACCGGCCTGCATCCCGCCGACGTGCAACAGTTGCTGGGCGTGCTGAACCGTCTCGCGGACCGCGGGCACACCATTATTGTGATCGAGCACAACCTCGACGTGATCAAGTCCGCCGACTGGATCATCGACCTGGGCCCCGAGGGCGGCGACGCCGGCGGCCACATCGTCGCGGAGGGGACCCCCGAACAGGTAGCCGAGCACCCGACCAGCTACACGGGTAAGTACCTGCGCGCGCGACTCAATGCGCCCGCGCCAGACGCAAAGGCGTAACCCCGAAGGATCGCCCAAAGGGAGCCGAGTGTACAGCCTGCCCAGAGGGCAACACGATTCCGGCTTTGGCAAGCGAGGGCCCTCGCTTCCGCTCGGGCTCCGTTGGTCGCAGGCCCCTGTGCCGCGCGGACCGCCATCCCCACCGGCCCGGGGCCGGGGCACCGGCGGAGTCAAGGGAGCTACCGCGTGAGCGACCATGACGACCGCACTCGGCCCGCTTCGCACACGATTTGACACCCATACCCTTGCCCCCGGCGCCAATGGCTGCCAGACTGCCTACCTGTGGCACTGTCTGGAACTCGCACTCGAATCAGGAACGGCAGGTGAACCATGACAACCGGAGTCGCCCTCAGCCTCATCCACGTAGTGCTCGCTGCGATTCCCTGTGTACAGCCTCCACCGCCCGAGAAGTACCCGGTGAAACAGCTCACCAACGATCCGGTCCAGGAAGGGTTTCCGTGCTGGTCGCCAGACGGGAAGACGATCGTGTTCTCGCGTATCGAGGTGCCGACGACCGAGAAGACCGGTCTGTGGCGGATTCCGCGCGAAGGCGGCACGGCCACACGCTTGACCAACATCCTGGCCGAGCATCCCAGCTACTCTCCGGACGGCGCCTACATCGTCTTCGACGCGGATGAGGGCAAGAGCGTCAAGCTGATCTCCGCCACCGGCGGGACGCCCATTCGCATCGTGCCCGAGTCGATCCCGGTGTATCAGGGCAGCAATCCTCTGTGGTCGCCGGACTCTGCGCGGATCGCATTCCACGAGGGCTGGAACCTGTGGGTACTCGAACTTTCGACGGGGCAACTGACGAAGGTGTTCGCCGAAGAGAATATCGTGCCCCTGACTACCTGCTGGTCACGCGACGCCCAGACAATCTATGTGGTGAAGGCCGTGCGGCCCCAGCCCTGGACGCTGTGGACGTTCTCCGCGGACTGGAAGCCGAAGCAGCAGCTTACCTTCGAGAAGGATGGGCTTGCCAGGTACGCTGATTTGTCGCCGGACGGCGCGCTGCTGGTCTTCACGTTGTGCGAAGGCAGGGCTTGCGACCTGTGGGTCATGCCTGCGGGCGGCGGCAAGCGAATCCAACTCACCACGGACCCGGCCTACGATGACACGCCGCGCTGGTCGCCCGACGGCAAGGCCATCGCGTTTACGAGCACGCGGTCCGGCAACTTCGACATCTGGCTGATGGAAGTCGACGCGGCCGCGCTGCTGAAGGAACTGGAGTCACTCAAGTAGGCGGCCACTCGGAGCGAACGACCGTTTCCGCCCGGAGGGCGCGCGATGGTTGCCAGGGACTTTCAGTCCCTGGATGCCGATCCACCCTCCCTCCTCCTTCTTCCTTTCGCCCGGAGGGCGGGCGAGCGTTGCCAGGGACTTCGAGTCCCTGGGTGCCGAACAACCTCCTTCCTCCTTCTTCTTCCCTTCGCCCGGAGGGCGCACGATGGTTGCCAGGGACTTCCAGTCCCTGGACGCCGAGCACCCCCTCCTTCTTCTTCCTTTCGCCCGGAGGGCGAACGGGTTTCACACCAGCACCTTGCTCTCGTCGAACTCGACTCCATGTCTGCGCAGCAGCTCCAGAAACTCGCTCCTGAAGTCCTGCCGCCGGTGGTGCTCCTTCTGACCGGCGATGTACGCCTCGACGGCGGGCACGGCCGACCTGCTGACCGTGAATCCACCGTACCCCTCCTGCCAGGCAAAGCGCCCGGGCAGCGGGAAGGTCTCGTTGATCCACTTGGACGACCGGCCCTTGATCTGCTGAAGCAAGTCTGAGTGTGACAGGTCGGCCCGGTAACGGATCAGCAGGTGGACATGATCAGGCATGCCATTGATCGTCAGCAACATGCAGCCCAAGTCACGCACAATGCCGCCCATGAACGGGTAGAGGTGCGTCTCCCACTCGGGTGTGATGAGTCCGGTACGGTCCTTGGTACCGAAGAGCGTGTGATAGAAGTTCTGTGTCCAGGCGCCGGGCATGTGCTGTCTCCGTCCGCCCTCCGGGCGAGGGAAAGACCACAGCGGTTGCTACACTCCGGGCGAAGGAAGGACCAGAACGGTTGCTACACCATTCAGGGACTCGAGGTCCCTGGCAATCTCGGCGCACCGTGACGCGCGCTTCGGAGCGAGCTTCACGGCAACTGGCCCCTCCTTAACAGTGCTGAGTGGCACCACCTGATCCTCCCGCCACCATTGAAGTTCAGCCTCGCCTGCTCGGCGGCCGCGAGGGTTTCGCGGAAACTCCGGCCCGATACGTGGAGCCTGGGCTCCGCAATCAGACAGGCGGCGCTGGGCTTCAAGGCCGCGCGGATCTCGGCAAACAGGTGCGCGGCATCGGGAATCTCGTGCACGACCGCGAAGGCCAGCGCGAAGTCGATCTGCCCCGCTAGGTCATCGAGGCAAAGAGAGGTCGGCTTGCTCACACGGGGTAGGATGCGGTCCGCGAGCCCTCGGGCGGCCGCACGCTGCTGAAGAGTTGAGAGCATTGACTCCTGAACATCGACGGCCACCACTTTCCCGCCCCGCCCCACCATGTCGGCCAGTGGGAGCGTGAAGAAGCCCAGCCCCGGGCCGATGTCCAGAACGGTCATGCCCGCCGTCACGAAGCGTCCCAGGATCTCCGCAGGCTTGTGGACCAGACGCCGCAGCCGCCCGGCCAGCAGGTAACCGATCCAATGGGGACAGACGCGTGCGGACATGTCTCTCCCGAACCCAGCTGAACCCTACGCCCCGGAAATAGAAACTGGCACAGGGCGCCCGTGCCGCCGACGTGTGCCACGGCTCGTGAGCAGCGGCATGCGGGCGATCGAGCACCGCTCAACAGCAGGTAAACGGACGTGCGCGAACACGCGCCAGCGGCGGTGGGATTCGGCCGCTCCCTAACGGTCGCGGTTCGGATCACTGGCGCCGAATCGCGCACGGTGGTTTACATGCTTGCGGCGTCGTGCGCCGAGGGTGGCGTGCCTTGCTGCGACCACCGTGGTGAGCAAGCACGCCTGTGCCCCAGGAGGCGCGTTCGCCTCCGGTACCCTCACCCCTGCCCCTCTCCCTGCGAGGGAGAGGGGTTCATACGCCGCACGCCAGACGCGCGCAAGGACGGCGGCACACCCGGGAATCGGACGGTGCACCCGGGAATCGGGCGGCGCGCCGCGGCGCCGACTACAGGTTGCTCAGCCGCTTGGGACCGGCGTTGGCAACCTCTTCGGCGCAACCTTCCTTGAACAGTTTGAAGTTCTCGATGTAGCGGGCGGCCAGCGCGTCGTAGGCGCGCCAATACTCGTCCTTGTTTTTCCAGGTGCTGGCCGGGTCGAGCACTTCGGACGGGACGCCCGGGCATTCCATCGGTACCTCGAAGCCGAAGACCTTGTCCTTGCGGAACTTGACCTTCTGCAGGCTGCCGTCGAGCGCGGCGTTGAGCAGGGCCCGGGTGTGGTGAATGCTGAAGCGCTTGCCGACGCCAAACTTGCCGCCCGTCCAGCCGGTGTTGACCAGCCAGGGCTGCGAGCCGTGCTGGGCCATCTTCCCGTTCAGCAGCCGGGCATACACGAAGGGATGATGCACCATGAACGGCGCGCCGAAGCAGGCGCTGAACGTCAGCTCCGGCTCCTTGCCGAGCCCGATCTCGGTGCCGGCGACCTTCGACGTGTAGCCGCTGATGAAGTGGTACATCGCCTGGTTGGGCGACAGGCGGGCGATGGGCGGCAGCACGCCCGTGGCGTCGCAGGTCAGGAAGATCACGTTCTTGGGGTGCGTACGGGTCATCCGCTCGGGAACGACGTTCGGGATGAAGTCCAGCGGATACGAGGCCCGCGTGTTCTCCGTCAGTTGGTCATCATTCAGGTCGACCCTGCGCGAGAGCGGGTCATGGATGACGTTCTCGAGGATGCAGCCGAAGCGGCGGGTGGCCGCGTAAATCTGCGGCTCATGCTCGGCCGACAGGCGAATCACCTTGGCATAGCAGCCCGCCTCGAAGTTGAAGACGCCGCCATCGCTCCAGCCGTGCTCGTCGTCACCGATGAGCCGCCGCTTGGGATCGGCCGACAGCGACGTCTTGCCCGTACCCGACAGACCGAAGAACAGCGCCACGTCGCCGGCGGCGCCGACGTTGGCGGAGCAGTGCATGGCCATCACGTTCCGCAGCGGCAGCAGGAAGTTGAGAATCGTGAACACGGTCTTCTTGATCTCGCCGCCGTAGCTGCTGTCGGCAATGAGACCGAGGTGCTGGGCGAAGTTGAGGACAATGGCCGTCTCGGTCCGCGTCCCGTCCGCGCGCGGATCCGCCTTGAACGACGGCAGCACGATCAGCGTGAACTCGGGGACGAACTTCTTGTACTCGTCCGCCGAAGTCGGCGTGATGAACATGTTGCGGGCGAAGAGGCTCTGCCAGGCGCTGTCGGTGATCACGCGGATGGGGAGGCGGTACTCCGGGTCGGCGCCGGCATAACAATCCTGCACCCAGACCTGCCGACCTTGCAGATAGCTCTGCATGCGCAGGAACAGGCCGTGGAAGCTCTGCCCGCTGAAGGGACGGTTGTACTGCCCCCACCAGATCTTGTCCGCGGTGGAGTCCTCGCGGACGGTGAACTTGTCGGCGGCCGCCCGGGCGGTGTGCTTGCCGGTCCTGACCAGCAGCGGCCCGCCTTCCACGAGCGAACCCTCGCCGCGGAAGACGGCCTCTTCCACCAGCGCCGGCGTGGCCAGGTTCCAGTAGACCCGGTCCAGATGAATGAGCCCGTGGTTCTTGAGCTGATACTCGCTGGCCAGCTCACCCGCTTCCTTGCCGGCGGGCGTCTGCACGTCGAGGTAATTGTTCATAACCAGTCTCTCACCAGTTTGCGGTCGCCGAGGTAAAGCTCCTTCGGCGCGCTAGGATCAAGGGCCCAATTGATGCGTTCGATGCCTTCGGTAATGTCCTTGATGGTGCCGCAGTAGCTCAGGCGCAGGTAGCCGTCCATCCCGAACTCAATGCCGGGCATCACGGCCACCAGCACCTTGTTAAGCAGCAGATCCGCCAGGCGGGCGGAACTCTTGTCGAACGCGGAGAAGTCGGCAAAGCAGTAGAAGGTACCGTCGGGCTTGGTGACCCGCACCCCAGCGAACGACTGCAAGCGTTCCATCATGACGTTGCGGTTGTTCTCGAGGGTGGTGCGCAGGGCGGCCACGCTGGCCTGCGGCCCGTTGAGCGCCGCGAGGGCCGCCTGCTGCATGACCACCGACGGGCCGGACGTCTGATGGCCCTGAATGTTGGTCATCACTTTGATCAGCGCCTTGTTCGCCACCGCCCAGCCGATGCGGAAGCCCGTCATCGCGTACTGTTTGGAAACACCGTTGACAACGATGAGCTTGGAGTCGTCGCCCGTCTTCTTGGCGTACTTGTAGCTACTGACGGGCTGGCGACCGTCGAAGATGAGCCGGTGGTAGATGTCATCCATAATGAGATAGACATCGCGCTTCTCACACAGCTCGACGGTCTCGGCGATGAACTGCTCGGAGTACATCGCCCCCGACGGATTGTTCGGGCTGTTGAGCATGACTGCCCGCGTCCGCGGCCCCATCTTCGACTCGAGGTCCCGGATGCTCGGATAGAAGGAGCCGTCCTTGGGCACCACGGGCACGGGCACGGCCGCGCAGAGCTTGGCCATCTCCGGGTAGCTGACCCAGTACGGCACCGTGAAGATCAGCTCATCCTGTGGATTCAGGATGGCCTGCAGAGCCACCATGATCGACTGCTTGGCCCCGCCGGAGGCAATGACGTTCGCCGGCGTCACCGTGTGCCCATAAAACTCCTCCGTGTAACGCACGATCGCCTGCTTGAGCGGGAGAATGCCGCCTGCGGGCGTGTAGCGCACTTCCGCGGACTCCAGCAGGTTGGCGACCGCAACCAGCGCTTCGAGCGGCGCCTTGCTCTTCGGCTCGCCGCCGCCCAGATGGATGAGCGGTTCGCCCTTGGCCTGCATCGCAGCGGCCGTCTGATTGAGCTTCAGGGTGGCCGACTCACTGATCGTCTGCGCAATGTGGCTGATGCTCATGGCTTTACCCCTGGGACACTCGCCCAGCCCCGCATCCGCAACCGCCCCGGCCGCGACCCGCTGGACGCCCGCAAGTGGTCCCGCAACCCGACCGCGGCCGGAATCCGACCGGCAAGTCGGAAAGGAGTCCTCCTCAGCAAGACGCGGACCAGAGCGCGCCCTCTTGCAGCCCCTCCGGATGGTAGAGGGACCACGCGGGTGCCGTTGCATAGTCGCCGCCGGGGCGACTGATGGCCCCTTCCCTTTGGTGGCCGCGGACCCGCAGGGTACACTCCAGCGGCCGGCGACGCACCGCTGCCGGACTGCCGGATTGGGTCGCATGGCCTGGATCAGACTGCTGTCGCTGGAGGAGTGTCGCCCAGGCCGGGGTACGTTCGTAGAGGCGGCCGGCCGCAAGCTGGCCGTGTTCCTTCACGGCGCGCCGCCCCGACCGGCCGTCATCGACAGCACCTGTCCCCATGCCGGCGGCAACCTGGCGGGCGGCACCGTCGAGGCCGGCACGGTCTCCTGCCCCTGGCACCAGTGGACCTTCGACCTGACGACCGGGGCCTGCACGCACAATCGCCTGGCACGGGTGCGGACGTACCCGGCCGAGGTCCGGGACGCAGCCGTCTGGGCTGACCTACCAGGGTAGGAACGTTGTGACCGGGCACGACCGGGCATACGATTGGCGTCGTGACCGATGATGCAGCCACTGGGCGTATCGGCCGATCGTCGCCGGTTCCCGCGCCGGCAGGCGCGGCCCTATGGTGTGCCGCTGCCGCGAGCGTGGTCGGGGCGGCCGCGATTCTGGACGGCCGGGTCGCCAGCTTGGTCGCCTACCGATTCGTCCCCTACCTGGCACCGCGGGTCTGGCCGGTGTACGTGCTTCCCGTCGCGGCCGCCATCGCCGTCGGCGTGTGCATCTGGCTCTCGCGGCGCCGGCCGGTCAACGAACTGCCGGTCCCTGTCGGACGTGGGGGTCCGCACCCAGCTCTGCCTGCACTCGCCGCCGCCCTGGTTCCCCTTGCCGCATGGTTTGGATCGACGGCACCGCCGCCGAATTCCGCAGGCCCCAGCGCCACCGGCGACCTCGCGTGGTGGCCGGTGTGCCTTGCCATCACAGGCATCGTTTGGAGCATTCGCCTTTTGAGGACAGGCGGGGCAAGCAGTGTACGATCGTCCCGGTTCGCCGACATCGTCACCCCGATCGGACTGGCGGTCGCGATCGTCGCGTCCACTGTCTACCACGCTGCAACACAGCATAATTTCTGGCAACACTTCATGCTTGGGTATGGCGACTTCGGGTTCTATGTTGCCGAACTCGAGCAGTGCCTCCCGTGGAAGGAAGTTGGAACGGGGAGGCTCGCGGACACGGGCATGGCGTATCACGCCATCCCATTGTTCTACCTGCTGTTGCCGTTCTACGCCGTCTGCCGATCGCCGGTCTTCCTGATGGTGGTCGGGCCTCTGTTCGTGAATCTGCCGGCGGCGGCGTTCTACTGGCTGGTGCGGCGGCGGACGGGGTCCGCGCTGGCCGGGCTGGGCGTGGGGCTGGCGTGGTTACTGCTGCCGTCGGTGTCGCGGCTGCCCTATGCGAATACCTACGGGTTCCAGGTGATCTACCTGGCCCTGCCGTTCATCGCCCTGACAATCGCGTTTGCTCATCTGGGGCACTGGCGGTGGTCCTGTGTGTGCCTGGTCCTGGCCGTGCTGTGCAAGGAGACTGCGTGCGGGTTCGCACTGGGTTGGGGAATCTACGCAGCGGTGGTGCTGAAGCGGCGGCGGGCGGGACTGGTCATCGCGGTGGCGGCCGTCGTGTACGCGGCTTTGGCGATTGGACTGATCGCTCCGGCATTTGCCGGCGCGGGGCAGCGCTCGAGGGTCGAGCTGTTCGGCGTGCTGGGCGCAGGTGAGGTATTGGCCCGGCTGGCGCGGCCGCGCGTGTGGCTCTTCATCCTCACGCTGCTAGCGCCGCTTGCGGCCGTCATGGGTCGGCACTGGCGCCTGGCGCTGGCCGCCTTGCCCACCCTGCTGCTGGTGAGCCTGATCCAGGAGCCCGACTACCTGAACCTGAAGTACTGGCACCACAGTTCGATCCTGCCGGCCTTGTTCGGCGCGGCCGCCCTGGGGGTGTCATGGCGTGGCACCAATGCCGCCGCGTCCGGTGTTACCGAGCGTAGCAGCGGGCGAGGGTGCGGCACTGGTGTTCTTGCGTTGCTCATCGGCGTCGCCTTGAGCCATCAACTGTTCGGGTTCTCGCCACTCGCGCAGGCGCACCGCCAGTATGCCGCGGACCCGGTGCTGCAAGCGCCTGACCCACGGCTTGCGGTCGTCGAGCACCTGCGGGCACGGCTGCCGAAGCACCTGACCATCGTTGCCAGTGAGCGTCTGGCGGCGCACTTCACCGATTACCGGCGCGTGCAATCCCTCAGCCGGATCGCCCAGGCGCCTCCGCCGGACGGGTGGGACCTGGCCGTGCTGGATCGCCGAGACACCTGGGATCCGGTGATGCGACAGGTCGGCGCGGACGCCGTGGGCGCGCAGCTCATCGCCGTCGGCTACCGGCAGTTGCTGGCGACGCAAGGCATCGAGGTCTACCTGCTGCCGCATGGCGGGTCTTCGCCGTGACGCGGCAGACACTGGTCAAGATCTGCGGCATCACGACGGCCGACGACGCCTGTATGGCGGTCGAGGCGGGCGCGGACCTCATCGGGCTGAACCTGGTCGCGGGGCCCCGGCGCGTCACACTCGCGGTCGCCGAGCGTATCCTGGCCGTCATGCCGGACAGCGCGAACCGGGCGGTGTTGCTGCTGAGGCTGCGCGCGGGGCGACTCACCGCTGCCGGCGGGCAGCTTCTGGCGAGCCATCCTGGCCTGCACGTGCAACTCTACGGGGACATTTCCCCACCCGCCGTCATCGAGCTGGGTCGCGAAGGGGTACGCTGCATCCTGGTCCACCACGTCGAGTCGGAAGACTCGTTCAACAGCGTACGCCGGACGCTCGAGGCCTGTGCCGGGCATGCGCCCGCCTACGTACTGCTGGACGCCGGCGTTCCCGGCCGGCTCGGCGGCACCGGAACGAAGGCGGATTGGGACGCGATTGCCGAAGCGCGTGGCCGCGGCGTCTTCGACGGTTGGCCGCCGCTGCTGCTGGCCGGCGGGCTGACGCCGGACAACGTCGCCCAGGCCGTACGCCGCGCGCAACCGGCGGGCGTCGACGTCAGTTCCGGCGTCGAATGCGCTCCAGGATGCAAGGACCGCGCCAAGGTGCGGGCATTCATCGAGGCGGTACGGGGAAGATAGCCAGGCACGTCGCGGTGCAGGTGCGCTGTCGCTGCCCCAATGACCATCGGGAACAAGGTGCAGGTGCGCTGCCGCAGCGCCAATGGCCATTGGGAACAGGGTGGCATGGCCGCGCCGCCATGCCTGCTCGCACACTGCAACTCGCTGCCCCCGAAGCATGCCGGCGCCTTCGGCTTGGGCATGCCGCCCCCTTCGGATCGCTTCGGTTCAGCGCGGCGGGCGACGCGTGTTGCGAAACCAGACCAAGGCGTCGTTGCTCAGGCCGCTCAGGCCGCTACGGTCAAGGGTCACGATGATGTCGTTGGCGCCGTCGCCGTCGAGGTCGGCCACGATGATGGAGTTCATCGACGTGCCGCCGGCGATCTGCTGGGGCGCGACGTTCGGGTCGGTGGTGGCCGGGACATTGGAGTTCTCGTCCGCCGGGACGTCGTCAATGACCAGATCCTCCAGCCACTGGTCGTAGACACTGGGGCCCGTCTGCGAATCGAAGAAGGCCAGCCCGCCCTGCGCACCGACGATGACCTCCAGGTAGCCGTCGAAGTTCAGGTCGCCCAGGGCGATGGCTTCCGGCGGGCGCTGCGTGAACTCCGCCAGCGTGTAGACCTGCCAGGGGATGTTGCGCACCGGCTCGCTCGTCGGGGTCTGCGGGCCCTTGTACCACTGGATGATCGCCCCGTCGGTCGAACGCACGACGACGTCGGCGATCCCGTCACGGTCCATATCGCCGACGCGCATGATGTCCGCCTCGGTGGCCAGTTGTCCCACGATCCCCACGTGCCACGCGCCGTCCGAGACGTGGTAGTCATCGACTACGTCAATCCTCGGATTGCGGAACCAGCGGACGTTCATGGTCCCGGCGTCGGGGCGGGTGGCCAACACGTCCAGATCGCCGTCGCCGTCGATGTCAGCAAGTGCCACGCTCTTGACACTTCCCTGCGGATAGCCGTCGGGCACCGGCTCGACCCGCCACGTGCCATCTCGACACGCCACCCGACCGAGGTTCGTGAACAGCAGTATCTCGCTGCCATCCAGTTCGCACGCGGAGTTCCAGGCCGCCACGATATCCGGCGCGCCATCGCCGCCCACGTCACCCACCGTGAAACTCGTGTAGCCGCCCTCCTCCGGCAACGCATCGCTCACACCCGCCCCCGCCAGCAGCGACACGCCGACGGCCACCTCCTCCCACGCCAAGGCCTGGTTCACCCGGCGGGCATCGGCCGGACCAAAGTACACAATAATCAATCCGCTCAGGGCAGCGTCGCTCGGGTTACCGTTCAGGCATGCCGCCCCGGCAAGCAGGCTTTGCTTGACCAGCACGGCCACGTCCAGCCGACCGTCCACGTCGAAGTCCGCCACCGCCAGACCGGCCACGGAGACAACCGGGATGCTGCCGGCCAGCGTGATCGTCTCGAAGACGATGCCGCCGTCCGCCCCGGCGCGCTGCAGGTGAATCTGCACGGGCTCCGACTGGTTCCAGGCGGACACGAGGTCCAACCTGCCGTTGCCGTCCAGGTCGGCCGCCACCACGAACTGTGGGCCGGCGGAGTCCTCCGCGCGCGGGTCAACCTGCACGGCCGTGAAAGTGCTTAGCGTTCGACCGGTCGCCAGGAAGTCCCCCCCGCTGTACCAGGCGTCCGGATTGCAGCCGGTAGCCGCGAGAAGAACGAAGAAGACGGCCGGTATCCACCGCGCACGTGTTGCTGAGACCATCGCAAGACCCCTTGCTGGGCGACTGCGCCGCAACGCCCGGGCAGCGCCACTGCCCGGCCGGCGACGCCTGTTATCCGCGCGCAGCCCCAATGCCTTGGGACTGACGCCGTGCCCGTGTTATCGGCTCTGCACGGGTCGGGCTTTGGAACCCGCTCCACGAGGTTGGAGCCGCGGGGCAGCACGCCCTGCTGTCGCCGCAGCGTCGGAACCCGCGTCCGCGAGAAGAGCCCGTAGAAGAAGTAGCGTCGGCCCCCCACGGCCGACGTGGAGGCGGCCATACGCCCCGGTCTACGCGGCCGCCAGCCCGGCCCGGGAGCCCTGCAACAGGGTGCCGGCTCGGTTGGTAACGGGGTGCCGCGCGGAGGTGTCCGGTTCCGCTCGACAGCCGATACGCATGTCTCGAAAACGCGCGCAACGGGGCACTTTCGAGAGCAGGCGTGCGGGGGTGACGGTGAGGGAGCTGCCACTGACCGCAGCGTTATTGGTGCAACAGCGCTAGAACCTCGCTGCGGGTGCGGGCATCGCTGCGGCAGCGGCCGCGGACGGCCGAGGTCACCATCGTGGCCCCCGCCTTCTTAACACCGCGGCACGTCATGCAGGTGTGGACCGCGAACACCACGACGGCCACCCCCTTCGCCCCCAACTTGTCCACCAGCAGGTCGGCGATCTGGGACGTGAGGCGTTCCTGCATTTGCGGTCGGCGGGCGAACGTCTCGACCACGCGAGCGAGCTTCGAGAGGCCACAAACCTTGCCGTCGGGGATGTAGGCCACGTGGGCCTTGCCCTCGAAGGGCATCAGGTGATGCTCACACATGGAGTTGAACGGGATGTCGCGCAGAACGACCAACTCGTCGTACTGCTCGGTGAAGCTGGCCTGGAGGTACTGGGCAGGGTCCACCTGCAGGCCGCTGAAGACTTCCTCGTACATGCGTGCCACCCGTCGAGGGGTGTCCTTGAGGCCCTCGCGTTCGGGGTCCTCGCCGACGGCCACGAGGATCTCCCGCACGGCTTTCTCGATTCGCTGAAGGTCCATGACGATACAGGATACCCCCGGCGCCAGGGGCAGGCAAAGGGCCGGACGGGGCAGGTTCAGTTGCTCCATTTCACAGGGGAACCGACCGCCGGCGGAGGGTGGCATGGCCAAGCGCAGCGCCGCCATGCCCTCCCGCACACCGGACGGTTTGGTCTGCCGCAGCATGCCGGTGCCTTCGGCTTGGGCAGTGCACCCTCCCGGGTCCCCAACTCCGTGGTCCTGCTGGGCGCCCGCCGGGAGTGCCCGTTCGTTGACGCATCGGTGGTCCCCGCCCAGAATGTCTCTCGCATCGACCGGACATCGGTGCCCCGCTCGCGGGCACCCGCACGCTGAAGGGAGCGAAGCCAGCGATGACGACACCCAGCCCACTCTGGCAGCCGACGGACGCCCAGGTGCGACAGTCGCAGATGTACCAGTTCATGAAGGCCGCGGCCGCCAGGTACGGCTTCCGGGCCGATTGGCCCGGTCTGCACGCCTGGTCCGTCGCCTGCCGGGACCGGTTCTGGCAGGAACTGCTTGACTTCGCCCAGGTCAAACCGGTGCGCCCCGCGACGGCCGTCATGACCGGCACGGGCATGCTCGGCACGAAGTGGTTCCCCGGCATGCAGCTCAACTACGCCCAACACCTGCTGCGTTTCCGTGATGATCGCGTCGCGCTGACGGCCGAGGATGAGCGGGGGCGGACGCGCAGCCTTACCTACCGCGAACTGCACCGGCAGGTCGCGGGTTTCGCGGCCACGCTGCGCGAGATGGGCGTGCAGCGCGGGGACCGGGTCGGGGCGTTCATGCCCAACGTCCCGGAAACCGTGGTAGCGATGCTCGCCACGGCCAGCATCGGAGCCATCTGGTCGTCGTGCTCGCCTGACTTCGGCATCGCCGGCGTGTTTGATCGCTTTGGGCAGATCAACCCGAAGGTGCTGATTGCCGCCGACGCGTACTCGTACAACGGCAAGAAGATCGACTCGCTGCCCCGCGTGCAGGGCATTCAGGAACGCCTGCCGAGCCTGGAACACGTGGTCATCGTGCCGTTCATCGAAACCAAGCCGGACACTTCGGGCATCCGCAACGCCCGCCTCTGGGCGGATTGCATCAGCGCGGCGGAAGACCTGCCGTTTGAGCCGGTCCCGTTCGATCAT
Source organism: Planctomycetota bacterium (assembly GCA_029558835.1). Taxonomy (GTDB): domain Bacteria; phylum Planctomycetota; class Phycisphaerae; order UBA1845; family UBA1845; genus JAKQDH01. The sequence goes on from JAKQDH010000008.1 coordinate 46,730, forward strand.
CCGCTGTACATTATGTATTCGTCGGGCACGACCGGCGTCCCGAAGTGCATCGTCCACGGCCACGGCGGTACGCTGTTGCAGCACATGAAGGAACTGATGCTGCACACCGACATTCGCCGCGACGACGTAGTCTTCTACTTCACCACGTGCGGCTGGATGATGTGGAACTGGCTGGTCAGCGCGCTGGGCATCGGCGCGACGGTCGTCCTGTACGAAGGCAATCCCGGCTATCCCTCGATGCACCACCTGTGGGAGTTGGCCGAGCGTGTGAAGATGACCGTGTTCGGCACCAGTGCCAAGTACATCGCCGCCTGCGAACAGGCAGGGCTGAAACCCGGCAAGGAGCATGACCTCAGCGCCCTGCGGGCCATCTGCTCGACCGGTTCGCCGCTGCCGCCCGAGGGCTTCCGCTGGGTCTATGAGAACGTGAAACAGGACCTCGATCTGGCGAGCATCTGCGGCGGCACGGATATCATCAGTTGCTTCATGCTCGGCAACCCGATGCTGCCGGTGTACGCGGGCGAAATACAGTGTCTCGGACTGGGCATGGACGTGAGGGCTTACAACTTCGACGGCCAGCCGGTCATCGGCGAGAAGGCGGAGCTGGTGTGCTGTGCGCCGTTCCCGTCGCAGCCGGTGTGCTTCTGGAATGACCCCGATAATGAGAAGTACCGCGACGCGTACTTCACGCACTACCTGGGTGTCTGGCGTCACGGCGACTTTGTCGAGATCACGCCGCGCGGCGGCGTAATCGTCTACGGCCGCAGCGATGCGACGCTGAATCCCGGCGGCGTCCGCATCGGCACGGCCGAGATTTACCGGGAGGTGGAGGCGATTCCGGAGATCGTGGACAGCGTGGTCGTCGGCAAGGACACTGCGGATGCCGACGTTGAAGTTTGCCTGTTCGTCGTGCTCCGCCCGGGCGTGACGCTCGACGATGTGCTGGCCAAGCGCATCCGCCAGCGGATCGCCGAAGGTGCCACCAAGCGGCACGTGCCCAAACACATCAAGCAGGTGTCGGCCGTGCCGTACACACTGAACGGCAAGAAGGTCGAGCTGGCCGTCCGCCAGATGATCCACGGCCAACCCGTCAAAAACCGCGACGCCCTGTCGAACCCGGAGGCGCTGGAGCAGTACTCACGCATCGTGTAGTTTGCGGCGTAAGCGCTGTGTGGCAGCAATGGTACTGGCGGCGGCATCGGTAGAGGGTTGTCCGCAGATTGCGCAGATTCCGCCTACGCAATGCGCATCACAGAAAGGAGGCCACCGGTGGACGCCCGGGTGCTGCTTGAGACCATTCTATCGAAGAAGAAGGACTTCAGGCCCGTATGCAAGAAGTATTCCGGAGCGATCACTGTCGAGCTGTTGCGCCGTGCCCTCAATGCACATGGAATACCTACGTCTCCCCGCGATGTCTTTATCAAGGGGTTGGGCATCGAGCTCGACCTCGTGGTTCCCGCAGGACGGGCCGAGCCAGAGTATGGGCTACTATACGACCCGCAGGCAGTTCGCGCTGCGCTGGAGGTGAAGAACTGGGGGGCCTTTCCCGGTACCGAGGAGCGTATCAAGAAGAACTTCCGTAGAGTTCGCAACCATTGCCAATCGCAGGATGTGTTATGCGCGTACGTCACGCTGATGGAGACCGAGGGCGCCCGGCGCGTGACGACCGAGAGCCTTGCTACGCCAGGCTGCGAAGCTTACACGTTGTTCCTGCGCAGGGGCGCTGAGAAGAACGCTCAGTACGAGGACACCACCGAATTCAAGAAGCTGATTGCACGCCTACGAGAACTCACGGCAGGAGACGGCATCGGGAAGCGAGAAACTCACGCCGACGAGAGAGCGGTGCGGACACCTTGTCACCTTGGAAACGGCCCTGCAATGGTTGTCATCGAGGCTCTGACCGAACGCAGGGCCCGCGACGTCCTGCGGGTGCTGGCCAGGCGGGCCCGGGTGCGGGCGGGTTACCTGTTCGGCTCGCAGGTCGAAGGGACCGCCGACCGCTGGAGCGACATCGACGTGGCCGCGTTCATTGACGAGGCGGATCAGTGGGACTTTGAGCAGCGCGTGGCCGCCTGTGTCGAGGCACGCGAGGAAGTCGGCGACGACGTCGAGTTGCACTTATTCCCGAGCGCCTCGCTGACCAACCCGCCCCGGGCCAGCTTCGCGGAGTATGTCCTGAAACATGGCTTGGCGCTGGACGCCAAAGACCTGCGCGTACCGCCCGAAGAATGAGACCAGCAGACCCAAACGACGCGGGACAAGGCTACGCCCTCATGAGCCCCCCGCCGCTCCAGCAAGCGTCTTTGGACTGACGATGACCAGCCCAGCTTGGATCGCGGCCATGCCTCTCAAGTGCCGGCGGTCGCGTCGGTGAGGCGAAACGTGGCGCGGGCGAGGGCGAGTTCGCGGTGGAGGGCGGCCGTGCCCTCGACGGTCGTCACCCTGGACCGCCCGTGGTATAATGCCCACCAAGGCGTTTGGCCGAGGCGTGGGGGTGTAGCTCAGTCGGCAGAGCAACGGCCTTTTAAGCCGTAGGTCCCGGGTTCGAGTCCCGGCACCCTCGATGCGACATCTCTGGCGCGGCGTGCGCGGGTGGGCGCGTGCCGGTGAGGGCGGCGAATGCAGAATGATGAGGGTAGGATTCAGAAAGAAGTTGCCCAACAAAGCCCCTTTCTGAATCCCTCCTTCTGCGTTCTGAATTGGCCGTCTGTGGCTCCCTTGTACGCCCACGGTGTGCCCCTACGGATCGGAGGTTGCGTCCGATCCCGGGCCCAGCTTGATCGTCGGCAGCGTGATCGTTTCGCCGACGGCAGGAAGGCTGAAAGGCACGTACACACCGCCTTGCCAGTGGACCCAGCGGTAGGCAGGCGACTCCAGCGGCTGGCGGAAGTGAAACGTGATCTCGGCCGGACGCTGATCGGCCGTTGCGGCCGTGATCTCGATCGTCACTTCGCGCAGAGCAATCCGCTGCCCAAGTTGCAGAGGATGCCCATCATCACGAAACAGGCGGTCGAGCAACTGAGCGGCATAACCGACGTTCAGGAGGGCAGGGGGACGACCGTCAGACTGCGGGATCGTGCCGGGCGCCGGGTAGAGGCCGCCGCCCGGACGTACGACAAGCGTGTGCTCGTCGGGGCGGTACACCTCGGCCCCGCAGACGCCCGAGCTCAAAACCAGCGTCCGGGCCGGGAGCGGCCGCCCGTTCAGAGCCTGAAACACCGGCGCAAACCTCGTAAACAGGGAGCAGGGAGTTTGCATCACGAAGACGCTCTGCTGCGTCACCTGCTCGTCGGCGGGGAGGGTAGCGCCCGCCCGCGCGACCACGCGGTCGAACGCCGCCAGATAGAACGGTGCGAGCACGAAGTTCACCGGCGACATCACGAAGTGGACGAGCACGAACAACACGCAAAGAACCAGGCGGCCGCGTTTGCCCCAGCGCGTCCGCGGCAGCCAGGGTGCCCTGCTCACCCGCGACAGCGGTCGCGGGTGAGCAGGGTCCAACGCTCGCGACGCATGCCCACTCCCGCCTGCGGCGGGTGAGGGCATGGCACCCGGCGCCAACGTCCGCACGCCGGCGAGGTACTGCGCCAGCACGGCCATGCCGCCGAGACTGACAAACATGAGCAGTCGATCCGTGGGGTATGTGGCACCAACCGGCAGCATGGCGAGGACGCTGCCCAGCAGCCAGAACCGCGCGGTTCGATCGTGGCGGATCAGCGGCGTGAGCACGACCGCCAGCAGGGCGACCAGGCCGACGCAAACCCACCAGAACACCCGGCGGCCCGCGGCCGACAGCAGAATCTGCAAGTCGCACGCCGACAATCCCCATTGCCCCCAGATCAGGAGCGGAATGCGTTCGACAAGGGCGTGCGCGTAACGTAGCGGATCCTGGACCGGGTCGATGTACACTTCTGAGCCCGCGACGCCGTGGCCGGTGAGGTGGCAGACGACGCTCCAACCAACGCCCACGGCCACGCAGGGCAGCAGGCTCAGAAGGCGCCTCGCCCAGGCGCCCCGATCGACGAAGACCACGTAGGCCACCAGATACCCGCCGGTTGCTACCGCCATCTCCGCACTGAGCACGGCCGCGAGCAAGCACAGCGGTGCCCACACCGCTCCCCAGCGCCAGCCCTCACGCCGCCAGCGGTCGTAGGCGAGGATCGCCAGCAGGCCGAAAAACATCGCCACGGCCGCGTTGCGCCCCGCCATCCAGGTGGCCGGCATGGCGTGGGCATCGTCCACGGCGAAGAGCAGCGCGGCCAGGCCGGCTGTCCAGGTGGGCCCGTGCAGTCGCCGATACAGACACGTCGCGGCCAGCACCACCCCGGCATACCACAACAACGATTGGGCGTGCATCAGCACCGGCCACTCGGGCCAGGCGTGGTAGTCCAGCCAGAGCGTCAGCCCGGTGACCGGACGCAGGAAGGCAAGCCGTAGTCGCTCATAGGACCACCACGGCAGCAAACCGATCTCAATGTCGCGACGGACGGCACTCGGATCGCCGTCCTGGAAGTTGTAGAGCTCGACGAACGAGCGCTCAAACCCCTCGACCTGGGGCAAACCGATAAGCGCCGCGCGGTGGCCGTGGTCGTCACCGAGCCACCCGAACCACAGCGATGGCGCGCCGAGTCCACAGCCCAGCAGGACGGCGAAGAGGTAGGTGCTCCGCCCGGCAAGCCAATGGTGCCGAGGGCTGGTGCGGACGTGCTGAACTGATGCTGGTGGGCCGCTGGGCATTGCGTTGTGCTCACCGAGGCGGGGGATCCTAAGTAGGACCACGCACCTGGAAGACCGGGAGGGTGGCAGGCCCAAACCGAAGGCGCCGGCACGCTGTGGCGACAACCGGCCGCGCGCCCGGGCGAAAGCAGGGCGGCGCTGCGCTTGGCCATGCCACGCTACTCGTGTGCCTTCGGGTTGGCCCTCTTCAGTACGGACCCCCTCAGGGTTCCAGTTCCGCCACGAAGCACCGGGGGCCCAGCGGCTCGCCTGTCGCCCGTTGCGTCAGCTCGCGCCAGGAGTACAAGGCGCCGGGGGCGAACACCCGCGTACGCAGGTACTCGCCGATCCGCGGATCGTTGCACCAGTCGATGCGGCGGGGGTCGGTGACTCCCAGCACCTTGCTCGCCAGTTGGTGGCGGACCTGGGCCGCGAAGAGTTCGCCCAGCAGGTAATTGTGATAGTAGGCCGGTGTGCCGAGCACGTGGGTCTTGGCGGCGTAGTCCGGGCGCTGCACGCTCTCCGGCGGATTCAACAGTTGATACTGCCGCTTCAGGTCCCACCACAGTTTGCCCAGGTCCTGCTCCGGGTTGGCGTACATGCCGTGCTCGAAGCGCACCATCACCTGGGCCCAGCGGCTGAAGATCAGGCGCTCCGTGCGGAGGCGAGCCCGCATCGCCCCGGCCACCTCGTGCGCGGTCGTCGGCTCGACCTGGAGCGTGTCCCGCAGCCAGCTTTCGTTCATGCTCAGCGCTCCGAACATGACCGCAATGCCCTCGGTGGTCAGGCCGTGGGCGGCCGAGCGCAGCAGGAACGGTGCCTGCGGATCGAGATACTTGTCATAGACGGCATGCCCCAACTCGTGCAGCAGCGTATCCGCCCAGTAGGCATTGGGCTTCAAATTGCACAGCACGCGGATGTCGCCGGCCCGGTCCAGATGAGCACAGAACGCGTGCGGGCACTTGCCAGGCTTCTCGTAGAGATCGCTGCGGACAAGGATGTCCTCGCAGGGCAACCCGATCCCGGCGTAGTATGCCTTGGCCAGTTCCACGAGATTCGCCCGGGCGAACAGGGCGTCCGCGTCGAGCTCTCCGGTGGGTGGCGCCTCCTGGAAGAAGAGGTCGCCGAAATGCCAGGGGCGCAACTGCCCGGCCGGGATGCCAAAGTGGGCCGCCCGCTCGCCGTCGATGCGCTGCTTCAGCTCGGCAAACGGCTGCCGGGTCAGCACGTCCAGTTCGTCAAACATCGCCAGCAGCTCCGCCTCCTCCATCTCCTGCATGGTCAGGCTCAGGACATAGTAGTTGGCGAACCCCAGTTGGCGGGCCAGCGTGTTACGCAGGGCAACCAGTTCCCTGAGTTTCGCATCCGCCTTGGCACCCACTTCCATGTACGCCTTCCACGTTGCCGCGGCCGCGGCGGAATCACGCGTGCTGCCGAGGATCTCCCGGACGTCGTTCTCCGTCAGGTCCTTGCCGGCCACGCGGCTGCGATGGGTGTTGAAGATCTGATCGAGCTCGTTCTCGAGGGCAACGATGCGCTCGTGCAACTGCGGGTCGCCTTGGCTGCGCAGGTAGGAGCGGTACATCACCTCCACTTGCCGGCGCAGGGCGGGATCGGTGACCTTCCCGCCTTCCTTCAGGGCCTTGAGCTGCCCGAAAACCTGCGGATCGCTGTGCAGCTTCACGACGGCCGTTTCGGCGGCTTGCTTGCGTGCGAACGCCTGGTCCGTACCGCTGACGTTCGCCTCCCATGACGCTGCCTGCGCTTCCAGGAACAGCGGCTTGAACTTCGCCAGGTACGTGTCCAGCAACGGCGTAAACTCCACCTCCGCGCCCGCGGCGCCCTCGCCCGCCCACACGGGAATCGTTCCGCACGCCGCCACGATGATCATCCAGCAACCTATTCGCATCTGCCGTCTCCTCCAGCGGGCGACCGAGCATCGGTGAACGGGCCCCGGGGGCATCGGCCCTGGCGGGGGCGTCACCGCACCACCGATCGCAGCGGTCATCGTAGCAACCGGCGTCCCGTTGGCAAACGCCAAGGGGGCGCACGCCGGCATCAGCGGGACGGCCCGGGGCGGATGACGCGGCGTCGGACCCTGTGGCCATCGTTGTGCGCCGCGACGCTCTCGCCACCCGCGTCGCCCGCGCGCAGCAACCCTACCGTGGGCGGCCTGGCCCGGCCTGCACGCTTCAGGCGCCGCCGGGCAAGGGTGGGCGGCCATTTGCCAATCGCCCAGGGCGGCGGGACAATGACATCGCCATGACTACGCCGGTCCTATGGCCCTATCAATCGCCCGCGGACCATGAGGCGATCTCGGCAATGGTCCGGCAGCGCTCGACCAACACCGCCGACGTGCGGGAGGTCGCGCTGGCCGGGCTGGACCTGGCGGCGGCGCGGCGGGTGCTCGACTTAGGCTGTGGCTTTGGCTTCCTGGCCGAGGCCCTGGCACCGCGTCTGCCTGCCACGACCCGCGTGCTCGGCGTGGATGTATGGGCGTCGAACCGCGAGCCCTTCCTCTCTCGGCTGGCGTGCCGGCACCGGACGGGCGCGTTCGAGTGCCTGGAGGTCCAGCGCCAGGTCCCCTGGCCCCGGCGCAGTTTCGACCTCGTTACCTGCTCCTACTCCCTGTATTTCTTCCCCGACATCATCCCGGAAGTGGCCCGCGTCCTGAGTCCGGAGGGGATATTCCTGGTCATCACGCACAGCGAGCACTCGTTTCGCGGCTTGTTCCATGCGGCGGGGCTCGACGCGGAAGGATCGCGTCTGCGGGCCCTGCTGGGGCACTTCTCCGCGGAGAACGGTGAGCAGAAGCTCGCGGCCTGGTTCGAGGACGTGCGGCGCGTGGACTACAAGAACGAGTTGCGTTTTGAGCGGGCCCACCTGGATGAGCTGCTAGCGTATGTGCGTTTCAAGGTGCCATTGCTCTTTCCCGGCGCCCGTGCCGACGGGCCCGTGCCCCCGGCCCAGGCCGAGCACGTCCGGGCGACCCTCTCCCGCCGCGGCACGGTGATCATTGAAAAAGATGATGCCATCTTCCACTGCCGGAGGCCGCGATGCCCGTGAACACCCGTTTCTGCGCCCAATGCGGTGGACCCGTCACGACTCAGGAAGTCGGCGACCGACCCCGCGACGTCTGCTCGGTCTGCGGCACGGTGTTCTACCGGAATCCCCTGCCGGTGGCAGCCGCCGTCGTCCTGAACGACCGGCGTGAAGTCCTCCTCGTCAAACGCCGGCAGGAACCCCATCGCGGCATGTGGTGTCTGCCGATCGGGTTCGCGGAGCTCGGCGAGACCATCGCCCAGGCCGCCGGCCGCGAACTCAAAGAGGAAGCCGGCATCGACGGGCAGGTCGTCCGCCTGCTGGACACCGACTCCCACTACAGCGATCACTACGGCGACCTGCTCATCGTCACGTTCGAGATGACCAAGCTCGGCGGCCTCGAGCGGCCCGGGGATGACGCCGAGGCCGTCGCCTACTTCCCGCTCGACGCCCACCCGCCGCTCGCCTTCTCCTCCAATGACAAGGCCCTGGCCTGCTGTGTGCGGGTGCACCAGGATGAGTGGGCCATCCAGGATTCGTTTCAGCAACTCGAAACGCCCAGCGCGCAAGCTTTGCTCTCCGACGCCCTGGTGACCTTGATCCGAGACCAGGCGGCCGAGGTCACCCGCGCCTGGCTGGCGGACGTGCGCTCCAACCCCAGCACGCCCAGCTACCCCGGCCTCGATGCCGCGGTCCTGCATGACCGCGGCTTCACGGCGCTCTCCCAGTTCGGACGCTGGTTGCGCGGCAACGAGGCCGAGGACGAGGTGCGTGCCTTCTACCGCGCCCTCGGCGTGGAGCGTCGGGCGGACGGTATTGCCTTCCACGAAGTTGTCAGTTCCCTAAGCCTCCTGCGCAAGCACGTGTGGCTGCATGCCTGTCGCCGCGACGTCTGGAGCACGCTCCTGGACGTGTACCGCGTCCTGGAGCTGAACCGCCGTATCGCGCTGTTCTTCGACAAGGCGCTCTACGACGCTGCGCGCGGCTACGAGAGCTGCCCCCCTCCCGACGCGTCCCCACATCCATCCTGACGGTCGGCCGTCATCCCCCATAGCTTCCGCCCCGATCACTTGGGGCAAAGGGCGGTCAGTGTGATGCCGGCTCCGCTTGGTTTCGCCTTGCGCCTTGGTCTTTGTACTCGTTCCTATGGCCTTCTCTTGTCATTCATTCACCAAAAAAGAACCGTCAAAGCTCCCATATTGTCACCGAACATATATCCCAAAATGCGCAGTGCCGCCAAATTACTCGGCCTACGTTGGGCATCCCCTTGGTGCCCCAATTCGCGACTAGGGTGATTCCCTTGCTTGACGCACGTGCGGCCGCTACAGTAGGATAGGGAGCCTGAGAAGCGCACGGCAGTCGCGTGCTGCCGTTAGGGGACGTACGTGGAGGGCGGAACGGCGCTGCCGGAAGTTCGGCGCGCGGTTCCGGTAGAAGGGGGCGAAGAACACCCATGAGGTGGACAACATTCCTTCTCACTCTGGCGTTGGCCGCCTCGGCCCACGGTTTTCCGACGACGATTGCCACCTTCGCGGATCCTACGGGAAGCGCGGGCGAGCCGCCGGTGTTCAGTTTCGATGCCGTTAATCAACTGCTGACGGGTGGCTGGGCCGGCGATGGGCTGACGCTGCAGACGTACATAGCCACGTATTCCAACGCAACGTTCACCATGACACTGGTGGTGGCGGACTCCTCAGTACTACCAACGCAGGTCGGAGGGGGAACGATACGCTTCTATGCGAGCGGCGGACAGGAGGTGTTCGTCATTGACTTCGACTCGGGCGACTTGGGCCCGCTCGCCTTCGGCGCGACGGAGTTCCTCAACCTCAATGTGGTGACGTTCTCCGGCGCCATCATTCCGGTGCCCTACACCCAGGAGAGTTTCGCGTTCTCCTTCGCCAATCAGCTCCTGGTTGGCGAAGACGGTAGCTTCACGGCCACGGCCGCGTTCACCTCGTCGGCGCTTGTCCCCGAACCGGGGATGCTGACGCTGGTGGTCATTGGACTGGTCATGGCCGGCCGCCGTCACCGCCAGGATGCCTGCTGAAACCAAACCAGTCTGTGACGCAATGGTGCGATGGGCACCATTTCCGCTTGCGCTGTGCGCGGCGGGTCTGTCTTGGCCTACACCCCCTCAACTTCCTGCCTGCAAGACGGTGCGCTTGCGTTATGCTGCTGCACCGCGGACCACACACCATTCCGGGGCGGCGTCCGCGGCACGCCGATTGCCAAGGCATTGAAAGCCGGCGACGCACCCGTGCTTTCGTGGGCGCCGAGACCGGTTCCGATGGTGTACGCAGTTGGTGGGTACGGCGCGGCGCCCCCAAGGCGGGACGATCGTCCTGCATGCAGGTAGGTGTGGGCGCGTTTATGGGCGAGAGGCCCATGTCACGTGGCTGACGCCCCCTGCCACGGGCGGGACGGCCGGGCCGTATCCAGGTGGGTGGGCGGCAACGGGTAAGTGAAAGGAGAGCAGATGGCCAAGGTGCTGGTCGTTGACGATGACCCGGACATGGTGGAAGCGTGCCGGCTCGTCCTGGAGGGTGCCGGGCACCAGGTATTCGGCGCTCCGAGCCGCGACGAGGGCATGAAGGCCGTCAAGGCCCACAACCCGGACCTGCTCATCCTGGACGTGATGATGGCCCAGCCGGACGACGGTATCGCCATGGCGCAGGACTTGCGACGCCAGGGGTTCCGGAAGCCGATACTGATGCTGACGAGCATCGGCAAGGTGACGGGGCTGGAATACGGTCAGCAGGAGTCGGTCGTGCCGGTGGATGACTTCGTGGAGAAGCCCACCGACGCTGCGACCCTGGTGGCGAAGGTGAAAGCGCTGCTGGCGGGGCAGCGGGGAGGCTAATGCGATGTTGCATACCGAGCCTGAGCGCCTGACGCAGGAGATCCGATCGCTGGGGGAACGGTTCGGAAAGGACCGGGCCGCCCTGATTCCGACCCTGCAGGAGATTCAGCGCCGCTACCGCGGGATTTCACCGCTGGCGATGCAGATTGTCGCGGACATGCTGGACATTCACCCGGTGGAGGTGGACAGCGTGGTGTCCTTCTACAGCTTCCTGGACGCGAAGCCGAAGGGTCGCTACGTCATCCGCCTCTGCCGGACGATCTCCTGTGACATGCAGGGGAAGGAACGGGTCGCTCGGCAGTTGGAGAACGACCTGGGCATTACCTTTGGCCAAACGACGGCGGACGGCAACTTCACGCTGGAGTGGGCCAACTGCCTGGGGATGTGCGACCAAGGGCCCGCGCTGCTGATTAACGAGAAGGTCTACACGCGCGTAACGCCGGAGGCGGTGCACGGCATTCTGGAAGAGTGTCGGCAGGCCTTCGGGCTCCACGCGCTGCAAGCCGAACAGGAGCATGCCGCATGAAAGCTGCCCACCAGGGTCCGTTGACCTTCGCGAAGGTGCAGGCGGATACAGGGCTGAAAACCGCCCTGAACAAGACCCGCGCGGAGGTCATTGCAGAGATCAGCGCGTCGGGGCTCAAGGGCCGCGGCGGAGCGGGTTTCCCCACCGGGGTGAAGTGGAACTTGGCGGCGGCCGCCCGCGCCGACCAGAAGTACGTCGTCTGCAACGCCGACGAGGGCGAGCCGGGCACCTTCAAGGACCGCGTCATTCTGCTGGAGCACGCCGACCTGGTGCTGGCGGGCATGACCATCGGCGGCTACGCCATCGGGGCGACCAAAGGCATCCTCTACCTGCGCGGCGAGTATGCGTACCTGCGTCCGCACCTGGAGGACGCGTTGGCCCGCCGGCGGCAGCAGGGGCTGCTGGGCCCCGGGATAACGGGAACCAAGGGCTTCCAGTTCGACATCGAGATGCGGATGGGCTCGGGCGCCTACGTCTGCGGTGAGGAAACCGCGCTGATCGAGTCGCTCGAGGGTCACCGCGGCGAGCCGCGCAACCGCCCGCCGTTTCCCGTGGACACCGGCTTCTTCCGCCAGCCGACGATCGTCAACAACGTCGAGACGCTCGCCTGGGTAACCTGCATCCTGGCGAAGGGTGCGGAGTGGTTCAAGGGTTTCGGGACGGACAAGTCGGCCGGGCTGAAGCTGTTCAGCGTGTCGGGCGACTGTGCCCGGCCGGGGGTGTACGAGTTTCCGCTGGGCATTACGGTGACGGCGCTGCTGAAGGAAGTCGGCGGTGAGGGAGCCAAGGCCGTGCAGATCGGCGGCGCCTCGGGCCACTGCGTGCCGGCGAGCCAGTTCGGACGCAAGATCGCGTTCGAGGATGTGTCCACGGGCGGCTCGATCATCATCTTTGGTCCGCAACGGGACATGCTGGCCATCGCCCACAATTTCCTCGACTTCTTCGTGGAGGAGTCGTGCGGGCAGTGTACGCCCTGCCGCATGGGCAACGTGAAATTGCGGGAGGGGGTCGAGTTGCTGGAGCAGGGGAAGTGCTCAATGGCGTATCTGCGGGAGTTGTGCGCCTTGGGCGAGACGATGCAACTGGCAAGCAAGTGCGGGCTGGGGCAGTCCAGCCCGAACGCCTTCCTGTCGATCGTCAGTAACTTCAAAGACGAGATCATGGGGCGTACCGCCGCCGGGTCGTCAGTTCGGTAAGGAGTGGAGCATGGTTTCGGATAACGTACCGCAGGACGTCGGCCGGGCCCCGCGCAGTCAGCAGCGCCAGACGGTGGCGCCGCCGCAGAACCTGGAGAGCCTCGGCGCCCGCGTCCTGTGCACCATCGACGGCAAAGAGGTCCGGGTGCCGGTGGGGACGACGATCCTGGCGGCCGCCCGCGAGCTGGGCATCCGCATCCCCACGCTGTGCAACCACGATGACCTTTGCGTGGCCGGCGTGTGCCGGGTCTGCGTCGTGGAAGTCGAGGGCCAGCGCACCTTGCAGGCCGCCTGCGCCTATCCCGTCACCCAGCCGACGAAGGTCTGGACGCACACGCGGAAGGTGCGGCAGGCGCGCCGGCACATCATCGACCTGCTGCTGGCCGACCACTACGGCGAGTGCTACGCGTGCAGCCGCAACAACAACTGCGAGTTGCAGTCGCTGGCCAAGGAGTACGGCGTCGATTTCTTCCGCTTCGGACATCCCGAGAAACCGCGCTACGAGATCGACCGCTCCAGTCACTCCGTCGTGCGCGACATGAACAAGTGCGTGCTCTGCCGGCGCTGCATCCGCACCTGCATTGACTTGCAGGAGGTGGGCGTGCTGGAGGCGATCCACCGCGGCCACGACACCAAGGTGGCCACGTTCCTCGACAAGCCGCTGGCCCAGGTGGTGTGCATCAACTGCGGGCAGTGCATCAACCGCTGCCCGACGGGCGCCCTGCGGGCCAACGACCCGACCGACGACGTCTGGGCCGCCATCGACGACCCGACCAAGCACGTGGTGATGCAGACCGCGCCGAGCCCGCGGGCGGCGATCGGGGAATGCTTCGGCCAGCCGGCGGGCAAGGCCTTTACGTTCGAGCTTAACACCGCCCTGCGGCACTGCGGGTTCGACAAGGTGTTCGACACGAACTTCACGGCCGACCTGACCATCATCGAGGAAGGCACCGAGCTCATTATCCGCCTCTACAAGGCGCTGGTGCAGAAGGACAAATCGGTGGCCCTGCCGCAGTTCACGAGCTGCTCGCCGGGCTGGGTGAAGTACATCGAGCACTTCTACCCGCAGTACCTGCCCAACGTGTCCAGCGCCAAGAGCCCACAGCAGATGTTCGGCGCGCTCATCAAGACGTACTACGCTAAGTTGCAGGGCATCGACCCGAAGAACATCGTCAGCGTCGCCCTGATGCCCTGCTCGGCCAAGAAATTCGAGTGCAACCGGCCGGAGATGTGCGACAGCGGGTACAAGGACGTTGACTACGGGCTGACCACCCGCGAGCTGGGCAAGATGATCAGCGAGGCGGGCATCGACCTGCCCGCGATGCCCAAGTCCGACTTCGACGACGTGTTCGGCACCGCGACCGGCTCCGGCGTGATCTTCGGCGCCACCGGCGGGGTCATGGAGTCCGCCTTGCGCTGCGTGATCGAACTGGTCACCGGCAAGAAGGTCGAGAACTTCTACGAGCATGCCGAGATTCTGCCGGTGCGCGGGTTCGAGGGCGTGCGCTACGTGGAGATTCCCATCACGGCCGTGGGCCCCGTGCCGGACCTGGTTAAGCACCTGGTGCCGGACTGGAACTGGCTGAAGGGCGCGACGCTGAAGGTGGGCGTCTGCCACGGCACGGCCAACGCCAAGAAGGTGATGGAGGACATCAAGGCGGGCGGCAAGTTCAGCGAATGCCATTTCATCGAGTTCATGGCGTGTCCCGGCGGGTGTCTGGGCGGTGGGGGTCAGCCGATCCCGACGACGCCGGCCATCCGGGCCGCTCGCGCGAAGGCCATTTACAGCGAGGACCGGGCCTACACCGTGCGCAAGTCGCACGAGAACCCGGTCATCCAGCACATCTACAAGGAGTTCCTGACCGACGGCCCCTGCGGGCACGTCAGCCACAAGCTGCTGCACACTCACTACACCGCCCGGGGGAAGTACATTCCGTAGGGGCGCTGGCGTGCGCTCCGTTATCTTATCTGTCGGCTGCCCCCTTCCGGGGGCGGCGGCGGGAACAAAGGGAGAGGGCTGGGCTCCGGCGCCCAGGGTTTGCACCCTGGGCTGGCGACTTTGACCCCTGCGGGGTCATCGCAGTGTCCCCTCTGCCGACTGCCTGCGCCGAGCCGGTGGGCACGACCCGGATGAGCAAGTTGACGCCCGGAGCCGGGCCGGTACGTTACGGTCCGCAGGGTCGGCCGGGACGCTCCCGGCAGCGTACACCGCGTCTGAGGAAGTGGTCCATCGGGCCGCAAATGGGAGGCTGCACATGACAGACAAGCACATCATCGTCGGGATCCACGTGACCAACCGTGCCCAGCGGGCGGGAGACGTGCAGAAGGTCTTCACCGAGTACGGCTGCAACATCAAGACGCGCCTGGGTTTGCACGAGGTGCATGACAACGTCTGCGCCCCGAACGGGCTGATCGTGCTGGAGATGCACGGCGAAGAGCCGAAGTGCAACGAGATGATCCAGAAACTCAAAGGCATCCCGGGCATCGAGGTGCAGAAGATGGTGTTCGGGCACTGAGCGGAGTAGCGAAGGTCGAGTCGCGAATAGCGAAGGAGGAATGCGAGAGGCAAGAGGGACCAGCCGCACGCCGCTGAGGGTGGGGAGCCGAAAGCTGACGGCTGAAAGCTGGAGGCTGATAGCGGGACATGACCATGGCTGTTTCGCCGAGCCAGCGTGTCAGGCAACTGCGCGAGGAGATCGCCCGCCACGACTATGCCTACTACGTCGAAGCCAACCCCGTCATCAGTGACCGCGACTACGACCGCCTGCTCGAGGAGCTGCGCCGCCTCGAGGAAGCCCGTCCCAACCTGATCACGCCCGACTCACCCACCCAGCGCGTGAGCGGAGCGCCGCTGGCCGAGTTCGCACACGTCCGCCACAGCCTGCCCATGCTGTCGGTGGACAATACCTACGATGAAGCCCAGTTGCGCGAGTTCGACGCCCGAGTGGCCAAGGGGCTGGGCGGCGAATCCTACCGCTATCTCGTGGATCCCAAGGTGGACGGCGTGGCCGTCGCGCTGCGTTATGAGGCCGGCCTGCTCGTACTGGCGGCCACGCGCGGCGACGGCACCACCGGCGACGACATCACCCGGAATATCCGTACGCTGCGCTCGGTGCCTCTGCGGCTGTTGGGCAAGGACGTGCCCGACGTGCTGGAGGTCCGCGGCGAGATCGTCTGGCCGACGGCGTCGTTCCGGCGCTACAACGCGCAGCGGGAAAAAGCGGGCGAGCCGCTGTTTGCCAACCCGCGCAACGCCACCGCGGGGACGCTGAAGCAGCTTGATCCGAGGCAGGTGGCCGGACGCGGCTTGCAGTTCGTCGCCCACGGCTTCGGCGTCATCGACCCGCTGCGGGAATCCACGGCCGGCGCTTTGATGAAGCGGTTGCGGCAGTGGGGCATCCCGACCAGCCCGTATGCCGTGCTGTGTGACTCGATCGACAAGGTGATCGGGCACCTGCCGGAGTGGGATGCGCGGCGCGAGAAGCTGCCCTATGAGACCGACGGGCTGGTGCTCAAGCTCGACGCTTTCGATCAGCGTGACGCCCTGGGGGCCACCGGTCGCTACCCGCGCTGGTGCATCGCGTACAAGTTCGCCGCGGAGCAGGCCCAGAGTGTGCTGCTGACGGTGGACTTCCAGGTCGGCAAGCTCGGCACGATCACGCCGCGGGCGGTGATGGAGCCGGTGCAGCTTTCCGGCACGACGGTGCGGCACGCCTCACTGCACAACTTCGACCAGGTGGACCGGCTCGACGTGCGCATCGGCGACACGGTGATCGTAGAGAAAGCCGGCGAGATCATTCCGCAGGTCGTCGACGTGGTGCGCGAGAAGCGACCGCGGAACGCCAAGCCGATCGGTCGCCCGACGACCTGCCCGGTCTGCGACGGCGACGTCGTCCAGGACGAAGGCGGTGTGTTCCTGCGTTGCATCAACCCCGCCTGCCCGGCCCAACTCAAGGAGCGCCTCACGTATTTCGCCGGGCGCAACCAGATGGACATCGAGGGCGCCGGCGAGGTGCTCGTCAACACGCTCGTCGAGAAGGGCTTCCTGCACGATCACGCGGATTTCTATCACCTGCACGAGCGCGAGGACGAGCTGGTCGCCCTGGAACGCCTGGGAGCGAAGAGCGTCGCCAACCTGTTGGCAGGCATCGAGCGCAGCAAGCGACAGCCGCTCGCCCGCGTGCTGGCGGCCCTCAACATCCGCCACGTCGGCGCCGCGACGGCCGAGGCGCTGGCGGAGCATTTCGGGGCGCTGGACAAGCTGATGGAGGCGGACGAAGAGCAACTCATGGAAGTCCCGGACGTCGGACCGGAGGTTGCCCGTAGCATCCGCGGCTTCTGCACCGCAAGCGCGGGCATCAGGACCGTGCAACGGCTGCGCGACGCCGGCGTGAACCTGACGCAGCCGCGCCGCCGCGTGGCCGGCGGCTCCCCGCTGGCCGGCAAGACCGTCGTCGTCACCGGCACGTTGAGCGGGATGACGCGCCAGGAGGCCCAGGAGGCCATCAAGCGCCTCGGCGGCACGCCGGCCGGCAGCGTCAGCAGGAAAACCGACCTCGTCGTCTGCGGCGAAGCCCCCGGCTCGAAGCTCGCCAAGGCGCGGGAACTGGGCGTCCGGACGATCGACGAAGACGAGTTCCTCAAACTGATCGGGCGTTGAGTCGCCAGCCTCCCCGCGGCCTCGTCGGCACCGCGCCATTGCTCTCGAAGCCAATGCATGTTAAGCGTGCGTAAGAGCGGGGGACTGCCGCGACGTTTACGATGACACGACGCCTTGTTCAATCGGTTGCCTGCACAACGCAAGTGGACGAACTGCGCGCGCAGGCAGTCGCCGCCGCGCAGGGTGGCTGGGACGGCGTGGAGCTGGTACTCCAGGGCGAGCCGGCGGACGCGGCGGTGACCGTGCCCGAGGTCGCCACGCCGGTCTGGGCAGTGGCGCTGCGGTGCAGCGACACGCGGGCGGAGGCAGCGGCCACGAAGGTCGTCGCGGCCCTGCCGTGGACGCAACATGCCGGGGCGCGCACGCTGAATCTCCAATTGCCGGGGCTCGTCGGAGCAGGCGAGGAGACAGGTTTCCACCGTTACGCCGATGCCCTGAACTTCCTGTACGATCTGCTCGCGCTGCTCTACGTCGAAGCGGAGTGCAGCGGCGTGAAGCTGGCCGTCGAGGCACCGGCACCGGGGTGGCTGGGGTCGCCGGTGGAACTGCGCGACCTGCTCGATCGCGTGGCCAGCGGCGCGGTGGGCGTCTGCGTGCACGCGGCGCGGCTGCCGAGTATGCCGATCCTGGAGGACTGGCTGCTGACCCTGGATCGGCGGGCGTTCGCCATTCGCCTGTCCGCGTCGTCCTTCGCGGCCGGGCCAACCGGTATCAACGTGAAACCAGTGGAGCGGCTGCGGGCAGCCCTGGATGCGGCTGACTACCGTGGCCTGATCATCGCCGGCCGCGCAGTGCCCGCCGCGGCATTGGCGGGTGGCCCAGGTCCTTCGGCGAGCGTGGGTGGCCCAGGTCCTTTGGACCTGGGGGACTGATGAAAGCCGCGCCGGCCGTCCGGCGTCGGAACCCGCCGACCCATGCCTGGCGCACCGCGAAAGCACTACCGCGACGTGGCCTCACATGCTGGGCGCGCGTCGGTCATCGCATCAGGTGGTGATGCAGGAGAAAAGTAGACGATGGCAACGAAACTGGTGATCGTCGGCGGCGTGGCGGCCGGGGCGGCCGCCGCCACGCGGGCCCGCCGGCTCGATGAGTTCGCGGACATCATCATCTTCGAGCGCAGCGGGTATGTCTCGTTCGCCAGTTGCGGCCTGCCGTATCACGTTGGCAGGATCATCCCCCGCCGCGCGAGCCTGCTGATCACCTCGCCCGAGCGGTTCCGGGAGTGGTTCAATATCGACGTGCGCGTGCGGCACGAGGTGTTGAGCATCGACCGCGTCGCCCGACGCGTTCGCGTACGGGATCTGGAGTCGGGACGGGAATTCGATGAACCGTATGACAAGTTGATTCTTACGCCGGGCGCCTCCGCCGTCGTGCCGCCCATCGACGGCAGCGCCAGCAGGAACGTCTTCGTGCTGCGCACCATCGAGGACATGGATGCGCTGAACGCCTACCTCGACGAGCGCCCGGTCCGCCGCGTGGCCGTCGTCGGCGCGGGTTTCATCGGGCTGGAGGCGACGGAGTGTCTGTGTCAACGTGGGCTCGAAGTGGACCTCATCGAGCTGCTCCCCCAGGTGTTGCCGCCGCTGGATGCCGACCTGGCGCCGCTGGTGGAAAGCCACCTGCGCGCCCACGGCGTGCGCCTGCACTTGGGAGCGGGACTGGAGTCGTTTGCGCTTGAAAACGGCCATGTGGCGGCCGTCGGAACGCGCGCTGGCCGAAGCATCCCCACGGATGCCGTCCTGGTCAGCGTCGGCGTCCGTCCCAACAACCGCCTGGCCCGCGACGCGGGGCTGGAGCTTACCGAACGCGGCGCCATCCGCGTCAACGACCGCCTGGAGACGAGCGACCCGAGCATCCTGGCCGCCGGCGACGTGATCGAAGCGGTCCACGCCGTGACGGGTGTTCCCGTCTCAGTTCCCCTGGCCGGCCCGGCCGCCAGGCAGGGACGGTTGGCGGGCCAGCGTGCCGTCGGGTTCGAGGGCCCGCCGGCCGCCCGCGTGGCCGGTACCGCTATCGTCGAGGTGTTCGATCTGGTCGTCGCCGTAACCGGTCTCGGTCTCCAGGCCGCCAGGCGCGCCGGCCCGCCTTGCGCGCAGATCATCGCCCGGCGCCTGCACCACGTGGACTACTACCCCGGCGCGCAGCCGATGACCATCAAGCTCGTCTACGCCCCCGATACAGGCCGGCTACTGGGCGGGCAGATCGTCGGCGGGGCGGGAGTGGACCGCCGGATCGACGTGCTGGCCACCGCGCTCCACTTCGGGGGGACCGTGGACGACGTGGCGGACCTGGACCTGGCCTACGCGCCGCAGTTCGGGGCCGCGAAGGACCCGGTGGTCGTGGCCGCTCAGATCGCTCAGAACGAACGTTCGGGGCTGATCCAGCACGTGGACCCCGCCGAGCTGGAGGGCCTCTGCCGAGACGGGGCCCAGCTTGTGGACGCTCGGCCGGCCGCTGCGGCCGCCAGTTCCGGTGCCATCCCGGGGGCCGTGCAGATTCCGATGGCCACACTCCGGCAGCGCCTCGAAACGCTGGACCGCAGCCGGCCGGTGGTCCTGTACTGTGACGTCGGATACACGAGCTACCTGGCGGCCCGGGTCCTGCGGCAGCGGGGTTTCCCGAGGGTGTACAACCTGGCCGGTGGCTTCCGCTGGTACGTCGCTCGTGGGCTGCCCGTGGTCAGCACCGGCTGACTGGCCCGCCGGGGACTACCGGCACCATTTCGGTGCCGAATCGGCTTCGGGAACCTCGTCTAACCCCTGTCGGCGGGTCTGGCAGCCATCGGACGGACCCTGACGCCGGACCGAGAGCCTCGCGACGACTCCTTCTGGTGGCACCCGTCGGCCGGCGGGCGGCCGAGGCCACTTCTGCGACCGCCTGCTTGGGGTCCGCTGCCCGGATCGCGGTATCGGTTCCGCCCCCCCCTGGCACCTCAATCCACTGTCCAGTGCGACCGCTGCCCGCACGCCAGTTCGCCTCAAGATTTTCTCACCTGACCGCCGATACAACGCTCGCCGAACATGGTAAGTTACCCAGATTGACATTCCAGATCACATGCGTGTTAATCTGCGTATTTATCTGGACATGCCGGGTTGGATTCCGGCAGTAAGGCAGAAACGTGTCGGACCGCTCCGGGACCGGGCAGGAGGCCCAAACCCGATGTGAGGGCCTCCCGTAGTCTGGTCCGCGTCAACAGGGAGTGTGCCGATGCCAGTGTCGCCGACGATCGAGCATTATGTGCGGTTGCTGCTTGCGGGGGACCGGGCCGGGTGTCGGAGCTTCGTTCGCGAGCAGGTGGGGAAGGCGAGTGATGTCACCGAGGTTTACACAGAGCTGCTCTGGCCGACCATGGAGCAGCTCGACCGGCTGTACCGGGCAGACCGGATCAACGCCGCGGCCGAGCATATGGCTACCCGCATCAACCGCTGCATTGCAGACCAAGTGCAACTGGCCTTGCCACAGGGCGTCCCGAACGGGCGGCGACTGCTGATCGCCTGTGCGGAGGGGGAACCGGAGGAACTGGGGGCCCAGATGTGCGCGGACCTGTTTGAGGTCCGCGGGTGGGAGGTGTATTTCCTGGGCGGAGGGGTTCCCAACGACGAAATCCTGAGTCTGGTCGGGCAATTGCGGCCGGACGTCCTGCTGATCTTCGGCACCCAGCCGGGGGGTGTGCCCGGCGTGCGTCGCCTGATTGACCTGCTGCATGAGGTGGGGGCCAATCCGACCATGAACGTGCTGGTTTCCGGGGGTGTCTTCGCGCGGGCGGATGGGCTCTGGAAGGAGGTCAACGCCGACCTGTTTGCCCGTACGGCGAAGGAGGCGATTCCGCTGGCGGAGAAGGCCCTCCCGCGCGAGCCGGGGACGCGGTCGGCCGGACCGGTCAAGCGCCGCCGCCGCCGGCGTCGCCCGCCACTGCTGGCGGACGAGCCGGATGCCGCCCTGACTCACTGAGACTCAAGCCCCCGGTCTCACCGACCCGTCGCAGAACCCCGGGGTCGCAGCGCCGGTCTCGAAAGCCGGTGCGTCGGGCCGCCCGACGCCGGCCGCCGGGGGCCGACGCTACCTCTTCAACGGCACCGCCGGGCGCACGGGGGCGAAATGCGGCATTTTCCCGATAATTCCCGACAGAACGCTTGATTACCGGACGTGCCCCGCATAGATTCGTCCGGAAATCTCCGGTAGGAGACGGCGCGGTTTTGAGGAAAGGAAACCGAAGAATGGCTAAGAAAGCAGCAAGCAAGACGGCGGGAAAGCCTCGCCCCAAGAGCGAGGTGTATCGGGAGATTGCACAGACGGTCGGCGTGGCGCGGAAAGACGTGGCCGGCGTGTTCGACGCGCTCAGCAGCCTGATCAAGAAGGACCTCTCCAAGCGCGGCCCCGGCATCTTCACCATCCCGGGGCTGGTGAAGATCAAGGTGGTGAGCAAGCCGGCCACCAAGGCACGCCAGGGTGTCAACCCGTTCACCGGTGAGACGATGATGTTCAAGGCCAAGCCGGCGCGTCGGGTGGTCAAAGCGCAGGCATTGAAGGGCCTCAAGGCCATGGTCTGACCCAGAAGCGGGAGCCGTTCCGCCGTCGCTTCGACGGCCAACCCACGGGTGGAACGCGCCGCAACCATGCGGGCGACGTCGGGCCGTGCTGCGGTCCCACGTCGCCCTTCTTCATGGGCGGCGGACGCCTTCCGCGCCGCGCCATCGTGCCACAGCGTGACACCTCTTCGCCGCGCGCACGGGAGATCGCATCAGCCGGCCGCGGCGAGCCGCTCCAGGACCGCCTGACGCAGCAGCGGCAGCAGGATCTCGTGCTGACCCACGACTTCGTGGCCATGCCCTGCCGCGACGGGGCGGGTCACCACGTTGGCATGCGGGCGGTAGTGGCGGATCATGTCGAAGTTGGCCGTCACCAGCGCGTCGAGGTCGGCGCCGAGATTGCGCGCGACCGAGACCGCCTTGAGAAACACCTCGGGGAGAATCACCGCCGAGCCGATGTTGAGCCACACGCCGCCGGCGCCGCCGGCGGTGGCCGCCCCGAGGTCACCGACCACGGCGCAGAGCAGTCGGAAGTCATGCATACTGGCCGCCCCCCACGCGGCACCATCGGCACCCGCCGACATGTGTACGGTGTCGGTCCCCAGCGCCACGTGCACGGTCGCGGGAATACCCACGTCAGCCGCGGTAGCAAGAATGCTCGCCTCGGCGTGCGGGACGCGTTGTGTCAACAGCAGTCTCCCCACGGCCGTGCCCAAACCGACCTGCACCTGCCGCGCCCATGACACGGCCTCGTCGAAGAAGTCCATCGTCTCGCGCACCATGCCGAAGGTACCGTCGCGGATGGTAGGGGCCACGTCCTCGCTGGTTTCGCCGAGGGTAGCGATTTCGACGTCGTGAATGGCCGTCGCACCGTTGCAGGCGACCGCACGCACGATGCCCCGCCGAATCAGGTCGACGATGACGGGCCCGCAGCCGACCTTGACGACGTGGGCCCCCAGGGCGGCCACGATGGGGCGATTCGCCCTCACCGCCTGCACCATCGCCGCCACCACGCTACGGAGGGCGGCCGCACCCAGGACATCCGGCAGCGAGTCGATCAGTTCGGCAGCCGAGGCGCCCGGCTCCGGCAAACGCGCTGCCTGGCGGAGGGCGGCCTTGTGCTGCCGCTGCCGGATGCTGTAGGTACGGATGCGCCGCGGATCGATCGGCTCATAGGCATTGGTCATGGGCAACTCATCCCGTGCTGGTCACGCGTCTCGGTCAAGGGGGACGGGACCCCCGCCGAGAGGGGCATCCCGCCGCGCGCACGACTCGCGCAGCATCCGATCCAGAACGGTCCCGCCGTCGCCGAGGAAGTCGATGGCCACGCGGACGACGCCCGCGCGCGCGGCCGGTGTCTGCGGCAGACCGGCCAGCTTGACCGCGTCTTTCTCCGTCGTCAGCAGCAGGTCAAACGGTGGGAACCTGCCCGGCTTCAACAAGTCCAACAGGTCATGCGTGCGGTACTGATGATGGTCCGGCCACCATTGCCGCCCCACCACTGTGATCCCCAGCGTCCGCACGGTGGTCAGGAACGGGTCGGGGTTGCCGATGCCGGCGAACACGACCGCACGCTGACCGGCCAGGTCGGGCAGGGGCGTGCCGTCGAGCTGCTCCACTCCCGTTACACGATGGCGACACTGGAGGTGGGTCGCCTGGGGAGCCAAGACGCGCACCCGCGCGTCGAGCTGCTCCAATTCGTGCCGGGCGACCTGGTCGGCACGGCTGATCACGATCACATCGGCCCGACGCAGGGCGGAAGGCGGCTCGCGGAGCAACCCCCGGGGCAGCAGGTACCCGAAGCCGAACGGACAGGTGGCGTCGATCAGGACGATGTCCAGGTCGCGGGCAAGGCGGCGATGCTGGAAGCCGTCATCGAGGACGATGGTGTCGGCACCGTAGTTCTCGTGGGCGTCCAGGGCGGCCCGCACCCGGTCGGGGTCGGCCAGGCAAGTGACGGTCGGGCAGTGTCGCTGGATAAGGCGTTGCTCGTCGTTGGGTTCGTCGCCGGCGGCACCGTAGCCGCGGGAAACGACCACCGGGTTACATCCCAGGCGTTCGAGCCGCTGGACCAGGTCGATCACCAACGGCGTCTTGCCGGTACCGCCGGCCGTCAGGTTGCCGACGCTGAGCACGGGGATGGGCACGATCCGAGGCGCGCCGGGCCGGTCGTAATGGCGGTTGCGCGCACGCACGCCGAGGCCGTACAGACCGGCCGCTACGCGCAGGGCGGCGCGCAGCGGCAACGTCCAGGCGCCGGCCTGTCCGGACATGATCTTCCGATACCACAGGTGTGCGGCCATGATTGCGCTCGCATCTCGTGCGGACCGCATGATAAGCCGCCGGCCGGCGTGAGGCGAGTGTCACAGCGCCCGTGGGTCACAGTGCCCGTGGGTCACAGTGCCCGAGCGCAAGCGGGGGGCACACATGAATGGCGAATGGCGAAGAGCGAATCGCGAATGAAGGAGGGCAACGCCATCCCGATCCGAGCCCGAGCAGAAGCACGGGGGCTCGGATGGGTGGGGCGGCAACGGGTATGGCGGAGGTTCGCTGGGCGGGCCTACGTGAACGCCACGGCCGCACAGGTCACGCCGCACTGGCGGGCGTCGTCCACGGCCTGGTGGTAGCCCAGCAGCGTGCCCAGGCAGCCCGGCAGGGCATGGGCGAGCACGTACATGCATCCCGCGCTGCACACGCGGGTGGGGTTCTCATCGGCGGCGACGCGAGCGAGGAAGGTCTCCGGATCGTTGGCCTCGAGCGCCTCGATAGCGCGGTGGTCGCGGCGCCGTACCTCCTCCAGCAGGGCATCATCAATGTGGTGGGCGTCACCGAACTCCGGGCCAACGTGGCTGAAGTCGGCCCCGGCCACCAGCAGCGTATCCCGGTCATCGCCCGACATCAGGTCGCGGAGGGCCGCCGCGAACTGCTTCAGACGCACTGCCAGGGACTCGGCGCCAGCGACACCCGCGTGCCCGTCGTCCGCGCCGGCATCGGGCGCGGGAAGGCAGGGATCAGGGCACAGCATCGGCACGATCTTGAACTTGCCGGCACCGAACACGTACTGCAGCCACGCGACCTGCAACTCGATCGAGTGTTCACGAGCGTGGTCCAGCTCCGACTCCCGCAAGTTGCCGCAACGCGCCTCGAGTTGTTCCACAAAGGCGGCGTCCGTCTCGGTCGTGCCCAGCGGGGTCGAGAACGACTGCGCGGTGGCCACCACGAAGCTGCCGCGCCCGAAGTGGTTGGTGCCCAGGATGACGATGCGCTCCGGAGCGGGACGGTCCCGCAGCGTGGCATAGGCGGCCGCGTAGCACGCGGAACCGCGCGGATAGTCCAGGTGCGGGGCGATGAGGCCGCGGACCACACCCGGAAGACTGCGTACGGGAATGCCCGCGAGCAGGTCGCGGAACAGGCTACCGGAGTCATCCTCGATGCCCAGGGCGGCCGCGTGCGGCATCGGGCGCGTGGGACCGCGGCGGTACTCCGCCAGCAGGTCGCGGTAAAACGCCTCGAACGATGGTCCCTCCAGGAAGTGCGCCTGGTCGAGGTGCTCCAGCAGGGAGTCAAGCGCACCCGGCGCGAGCGCCTGCCCGGACGCCAGCTCGAAGGTCCTGCAAATCTGGGCGCACGTCCGGGTGCCGTCCATCAGGGCGATCACCAGGGCCGCCGGCTGCGAGACCGACAGGACGACCGGGGAAAGGCCGCTGCCGTCGCGCAGGCCGATATGCGCCTCGTCGTCGCCGTCGACCGGAAAGGCCTCCAGCGGCCGCAATTGCGGCTTCCAGCTCGGATCAGAGATCATCCGCAAACTCTCCCCCGGCGTGCCGAAGCCGCACCCTAGTGATGGTCGTCAACCGATCGCCCTCCGGCCCGCTTCGCCGGCCCATTATAGCGCCGCGGTTGGCGGACCGCCAGTTCGGTGATTCGGCGACGCACCCGCAACTGTGGGTTTGCTCTCTACTATGTGCGGCTCGCCCACTCGCCTCCGCTCGCGCTCGGACGGGGCGTGGCACGGGCGTCCCGCCCGTGGTTGGCGACGCACTCGTCTCCGCTCGGGCTCGGTCCCCCGCAGCCCCCCCTTCATTCGCTATTCGCTCTTCGCCATTCGCCATTCAGTGCAGCTCAGCCGCGCCGCAGCTTCTTGATGGCGGCGACGGCCAGGCGGTCGCACTCCTCGTTCTCGGGGTGTCCGGCGTGCCCGCGAACGTGCTCGAAGGTGACTTCATGCCGTTGACAGAGTTCATGCAGAGTCTGCCACAGGTCCACGCTCTTCACGGGCGCCGAAGTAGGCTTGGGGCCGCGCCGCCAGTTGTGACGCAGCCAGCCGTGAATCCAGTCGGACATGCCGCGGACAAGGTACTCGCTGTCACTGACGACGTGGACCCGCCGACGTGGGGTCGGCTTCACCGCGCGCAGGCCCTCGATGGCGGCCAGCAGTTCCATGCGGTTGTTGGTCGTGTCGGGTTCGCCACCGGAGAGGCGTTTCTCGCGGCCGGTGCGGGGATGACGCAAGATGGCCGCCCAGCCGCCCGGGCCGGGGTTGCCCTGGCAGGCACCATCGGTGTAGATGATGACGTCGGGCGGCGTGCTCACGACGGCCACATAGCCCCATCTCTCGAGAAAACCCAGGAGCCGCGCGGGGGGGCATGGCCAAGCACAGCGCCGCCATGCGCGCCCCGACGAGGCTAGGTCTTCGCCACCCATGCCGGCGCCTTCGGCTTGGGCATGCCACCCCCCCGGTGTCCCGTTGGCGCTGTCCTATTCAGCTCGTGGTCATGGTCGGGGCAGCAGTGAAGCGCAGGTACCGCGCCCGGGCCGGTGGGACGTTCGGCAGCACCGTGCGTTCGGCGAACTGGTACTTGCGAATCTGCCGGTTCAGGTACTCGGATACGTAGCGGATGCGCCGGCGCTCCTCGCCCAGCGCCAAGGTGCGCACGACGCGCCGCAGGCCAACGTACTCGAAGTAGCTGAACACGCCACCGGGCTTCAGGCAGTGTCGGATGACCGTCAACACGTCGTGCACCGCGCGCAGGGGAAAAGCCGTCAGCGGCAGGCCACTGACGACGAAGTCGTAGTGGCCCACGGCGGCAATGTCCTGCACGGGCATGCAGAGGAGACGCACGCGCCCCTGGGCCACCGCCGGCGCCAGCGGCGCGCCGCCCAGCACTTCGCGTTCGAGCAAGCCGGCAAACACCGGGTCGATCTCGCAGACGTCCAACTCATCCGTCGGCTTCAGCAGCGTGCCGAGGTGACGCGTGATCGCCCCCGTGCCGGCGCCGACCTCAAGCACGCGGGCCGGGTGCCGGCAGCGGGCATACGGCTCACACAGCGCGGCCGCCAGCGCCGACGAGCTCGGCGCGACCGCGCCCACCATCTGCGGCTTGTCCAGGTAACGTCTCAGGAATCGCCAGTGCGTCAACAAGCTGCGCCGACCTCGCGTCCGTCCACCCGCCTCCAGGGGACTGAAGTCCCTTCGCCATCACCACCCGCCCTTCCAGCGAAGGGAATATACCCTTGCACCGCGGTTTCCGCCAGCTACGTCCAGCGGAACCAGCGTAGCGCGAGGCAGAAGCACACGCCTCCCAGCGCCAGCAGGTACAGCAGCGGCACCGTCTGCGAGGTGACCGATCCCCCTTCCAGGATGACCGCGCGCAGGGCGTTGAGCAGTTGCGTGAGTGGCAGTGCCTGTACCAACGGCTGCAAAACGTCCGGAAAATGGCTGGTACTGAAGAACAATCCGGACAGCAGCCACATCGGCATCATGACGACGTTGAGCAACCCGGCCACCGTCTCCAGCCGCTCCGCTCGGCAGGCCACCAACAGCCCCACCCCCGCGAAGCAGACCGCCCCGCAGAACGCCACGACGAAGATGCTCACCCACCCGCCCCGGATCGGAAAGCCAAACAGCAGCACCCCCGCCAGCAGGATCACCACGATCTCCGGCACCACGAAGGCCATCCGCCCGCCGACCATCGACAGCAGGAAGTGGCCGCGCGGCATCGGCGTGGCCACCAGCCGTTTCAGCAGCTTGCGCACCCGCAGATCCACCGTAACGTACCCGATACCCCACATCCCGCCGCCCATCAGGTTCATGCCCAGCAGACCGGGGATGAGGAAGTCGATGTAGCGTGAGCCGGGCTCGGTAACCGGCGCGTCCCGCACGGCCAGCGGGTCAGCGCGTCCGGCCGAGCGTTGCAGGGCATCGTCCACGCGCACCCGGGCATAGGCGCTGGCGGGCTGCGTGGGATCATAGTGGTACGCCGGGGGCGCCTCGCTCGTCGCCGGGCTGACCACGATGGCACACTTGCCCAAACGCAGGCGTTCACGACAAACCTCCGCTTCGTTGATGAGCACGTCGAACGCCCCATCCGCGCTCCCGGCGGCAAGCGCGCCGCGCACCGCCTCTGCCCCCGGGCCGGCCTCGATATCCACGATGATCCGTTCCGGCGGACGGTTGCGAAACGCAATGCCCAACAGCACCGTCAGCAGGATGGGGAAGCCGTAGGTCCAGAAGACGGCCTCCGGTTCGCGGTAGAAGCTGCGCAGGCGAAAGCGCAGCAGCTCAGGCAGTGGTCGGTACTTCCTGCTGGTCATTGCTCAGGTGCCTGCCGGTCAGGTTAACAAAGACGTCTTCGAGGCTGGCGTGGCGGGTCGTCAGCCACGCCAGACGGTCGCCGCGTGCCTCCAGGCGGCGCAGGACGGCCGGGAGCACCGCGTGCACTTCCGCGACGGTAAGGGTGATGGTGTTGTTTGTCCGGCGGGCCCCGCGAACGCCGTCCATACGCCTGAGCTCATCCGCGGCCGACGCCGGCGCGTCTCCGTTCGCGTCGAGCGTGAATTCGATGACGTGATCACCACCCAGCAACGCGATGAGCTGCGCGGGCGTCCCCAGGGCAATCACGCGGCCCTCGTCCACGACGGCCACCCGGTCGCAGAGACGCTCCGCCTCGTCCATGTAGTGCGTCGTCAGGACGATCGTGCAGCCGCGCTGGCGCTGCCCGCGGATGACCTCCCATACCGACCGCCGGGCCTGGGGATCGAGCCCCGTGGTCGGTTCGTCGAGGAAGAGCAGTTCCGGTTGGCCGACGAGGGCGCAACCCACGGCCAGTCGCTGCCGCTGCCCACCGGACAGGTTGACCACCCAACTGTCGCGCTTGTCGCTCAGACCGACGGTGGCCAGTACCTCCTCCGGATCGCTGCCGTCGCGGTAGAAGCTGCGGAACAGGCAGAGCGTCTCGAACGCGGTCAGCTTGTCGGCCAAGCGGGTTTCCTGGAGCGAGATGCCGAGGCGTTGGCGCAGGGCACGGTCGTCGTGCCCCCAGCGCCGGCCCAGCACCTCAACGGTGCCCGACGTGGGCGGCAGGATGCCTTCGAGAATCTCCACGGTGGTCGTCTTGCCGGCACCGTTGGGGCCCAGTAGCCCAAAGCACTCCTCGGGCCGCACCTCCAGGTCTAACCCCCGCAGGGCATCCACCGGCGCCTGTTGCCGCTGGCGGTAGCGCTTGCTGAGATCGCGGCAGAGAATGGCGGGAGTCGTGTCCACTGGGCGTTCGTACGCGCTTGGCACTCCACGGCAGCCGCAGGTCGTGTGCCTGGAGCCGATCGCCGGGGGCCGCTTGCCCTGGCTGCCGAAAGGCTGGGCCCCTGCCCAATCACGCCTCCAGCGCCGGACGGCGGATTGTCCGGGTGGTCGGGGGGAAGCGTCAAGCGCAAAGACAAGTTCCGGCCAATGGTACGGCGATGCGTCGGGGGCGGTTGTTTGCGGGGGGGCAGGTCAGGTTGGAGTCGGGGTGTCGGCGGGACGGGGGGTTCGCTCTTCGATCAGGAGACGCAGGTCCGCACTGGCGTGCTGCTCCTCGAGTTCCTGCATGAAGTGCCCGAACCGTTCGAGGCGGCGCTCCGCGAGGCGGCGGACCGCATCGAAGCGAAACGCGTCCTTCAAGCGGGCATCCCAGAAGCGGAACTCCTTCTGCCGCTGCCAGGTACGCAGCACGGACTCGATGTCCTTGCCTTCCTCGGCGCCGCGCCGAATGATGGGCCACAGCGAGAGCAAACCCACCTCGTTGAGGTTCTCGGCGTCGGTAACGATCTGCCCTTCGATGGTATCGATCTGGCGTTCGTTCAGGCTGCGGATGGCTCGGCTGGCACGGCGGAGGGATTCGGCAGGCAGCAGCCCTTCAAGCTGCTTCTCCATGAGCTGGGCCCCGAGGCTGCGATGGGCCTCCGAACCCGCGCGGTTGAGAATCTGCGCCCGCGCGACGCTGCTCTCGCGCAGGCGCATAACCCAGCCCGCGTCGTGGTACAACGCTGCCGCCAGAACCGCCGCATCATCGGGGTTCTGTTTGCGCACCTCGGGCAGACGCGCGACCAACTGAGCGCACCGCGCCACGCGCTGCGCATGCTCCCATAAATAGGAGTCCTGTTGGCCGCGCTCGTCTACGATGATGAGATCGGCCCGGGCACGGTTCCAAATCGCGTCCGCTTGAACCATGAGCCAGGGTGCTCCCGGCGGCATGGGGAGCGCCTGCCTGGGCTATCGGTCGTGCTCGGCATCCGATGTTCCCGGCCGGCTTTGTCGCTATTTCCCCACACGCCTACCCCCTTCTTACTTCCCACTCCAAAAATCGCAGGTTGCCTTGCCCGCGCGCCACAGCAAGTTCCCGCGCGCCGCCCGATAACCATCACAACGCTGCTTAGGTCCTATTATAATGAGTCCGGGAACTGGATGCTACAGGAAAAATGGGTTCTTTTTGTAGCGTTAGAGAGGAAAAGCGGCTTCCTGGGGTACTTGGGCCCTAGACCGGCTCCTGCAGCCGGTAATAGCAGTCCCGGCGCCGGGGAGTCCACCCCGCAAACGTAATGCATGCCCGAATCTCTTGTTCCGTGGCGAAATGGGTTGACCCGGCGGCAGACACTACGTTCTCCTCCATCATAACCGAGCCCATGTCGTTCGCCCCGAAGAAAAGTGCAAGTTGACCTAATTTAACGCCCTGGGTTACCCAGCTTGCCTGGATATTCGGGATGTTGTCCAGGAACAGCCGGGCCAAGGCCGTCGTCCGCAGGTACTCCGTGGCGTCGGCCAGCCGCAGGCGCTGCCCGTCCGGGAGGGATCGGCCGGGCTGGTGTGGGTCGACGGGGAAGCGCCCCAGGGGCGTCCCACCCGGCTGGAAGGTCCAGCCAATGTAGGCGGTGAATCCGCCGGTCTCGTCCTGAAGGTCGCGCAGTTGCCGCCAGTGCTCGATCCGCTCGGGGATGGTTTCGAGGTGCCCGAACATCATGGTGGCCGTCGTACGCATCCCCAGACGATGGGCCTCACGCATGACGGTGAGGTACTGGGTACTGTCGGCCTTGCCGGGAGAGAGGCGCCGCCGCAGGCGATCGGAGAGAATCTCCGCCCCGCCGCCGGGAATCGTATCCAACCCGGCCTCCCGGAGTCTGGCGAGCACGTCGGGCACGGTCATGCCGAAGACCTGGTGAAACGCGTGAATCTCCGGCGGGCTGAAGGCGTGGATATGGATGCCAGGATAGTGGCACTTGATGAAGCGCAGCAGATCCAGGTACCACGAAAACGTCAGGATTTCCGGCGGCACCAGCCCGCCCTGGAGCAACACCTGGGTGCCACCGATGGCGATCAGCTCCTCAATCTTGCGGCCGATCTCGGCAAAGGAAAGCACGTAGCCTTCCGGCAGGTCGCGGCGCGTCGGCGGCGAACCCGGCGGCTCCGCGTGGAAGTTGCAGAACAGGCAGCGGGCCGTGCAGTAGTTGGCGTAGTTGATGTTGCGGTCCACGACGTAAGTTCGGTACGGCTCGGGATGGAGGCGCATCGTCACCGCGTGTGCCCGTCGACCCAGCTCGTGCAGCGATAGACCCTGGTAGAGGTCCAGGGCGTCCGCGGGACCGAGACGCACCTGTGTCTGGCCGGCAGGTATGGCGGTACCGGCAGTCATGTGCAGGCGAGCTCCGGGGCGGCCGCCAGCCCATGGCGGGCGAGTAAGCCGAAGAATCGCTGCATGCCGGCCTGATGATGCTCAGTCAGGGTGAATTGCAGGTGCCGAGTCAGGTAGCTCCGCGCCAGGTCAACCGGCCAACCCATGCGGGGGCCGAACGTCCGGGCGATGCGGCGGGCGACACGGACGCCTTCGTCGCGGGCCCGGCTCAGGCGAGCGGCCACCCCGCTGAGGTTCCGGTCCGCCGCCCCCGCCCAGACGGCGAAGACAAAGGGCAGGCCGGTAAGCGACTGCCAGGCCGCCCCGAGGTCCACCGCGGCCGGGAAGGCGTCCGTCGCCTGCCGGATGACCTTGTCCCCTATCAGAAGGACGGCCTCGATGCCGCCGGCCGGCTCCCGCCCCGTGTAGGCCTCCAGACGCAGCTCACACCCAAATAGCTCCCGCCACAGCAGCCGGGCGAGCAGGACTGAGGTATGCGAATCGCCATCCACGTGGAGAGTGCGGACGCGTGCCGGGGCTACGCGGCAGAACACCCGTACCGTCAGGGTCTCTCCACTGCACCCGATGCACGCGTCGGAGACGATGCGCCAGGCGTTGCCGGCCTCCAGCAGGTCCACCACCGGGACGAGGGCCACCTCCGCGGCGCCCGCATGCAGCAGGCCCGGCAGGCGGGCGGGAACGTCGTAAACCACCGCGCAGGCCGGGTCTTGGTCCAGACCGTGGACAAGTGGGCGCGTGTTAAGGAACGAAACGGCCGCGATACGCATGGGGGAGGATACCGCCTTGCTCGCGGTGGGCACGTCTAACGCTCCTGTGGCCGGTCCCGAGCGACCGTGTTGATCCGCCGTGGCAACGGTGCCGCCCCGGGCAGGTGGTTGGTCTCCACTGCTAGGAGCACGCGCTGATGCACTAGGAGGCGTCATCGCCTTCGCTGCCCTCGCCCCTGCCCCTCCCGCGGGGAGAGGGGTCATCTGTCGCGTGCCCGCCTCCACTGCCCTCACCCCTGCCCCTCTCCCGCGGGGGGAGGGGTCAGACGCCGCACGCCAGCGCGTCGCCTTACAGTGGCGGATTATAGGGGTGTGCGGGGGGCAGGAAAACCCAGCCCCGGCCGCAGGTGAGCATCCGAATCGCGCCCTCGGCCGGCAGCGCCAACAAGGCGGACACTTCCGGATGTTCCCGGCAATACTGCTCCACTTCAGGTGGCGACAGGACCATGAAGGCGGTGGAAAGGGCATCGGCCAGGGCGGCCGAGGGTGCCAGGGCCCAGGCGGCGAGCGCCTGCTCGGCCGGTCTGCCGGTCCGCGGGTCGATGATGTGGGGGCCGTGCAGGTGCCGGCCTGAACCACTCAACACCCCGGTGGAGAGCGAGACCCGCGTCGGGAAGTCCGCCGGGAAGGAGGACACCAGGGGTCCCGCCACCTGCCTCAACTGCACCGTCCAGCCCGCCTCCCCCGGTGGCACACCGAGCACCAGGACCGTGCTCTGCCCGGCGTGGATGAGCCCGACGTCGAGCCGCCAATCGCGGAGCAGTTCGGCCGCCCGATCCAGGGCGTATCCCTTGCCGATGCCGCCGAGGTCAACGCGCACGCCGCGGGCGTTCGCGGTCACCGTGTGACGAGTGCGGTCCACGTCGATGAGCGGGCGACTTGCGGGCACTCCCCAGCCGGGTGCAAGGCCTCCGTCCTCGAGTGCTCCCGCGTCGCCGGCGGCTGCGGCGTTCGCCACGGCGCCGCGCCGTCGCCAGTCCAGACCCCCTGCGGTCACGTCAAACGCTCCCCACGTATCGACGCGCAGCCGTTCCGCCAGGTCCAGGCACTCGGAGGTGTCCGCGCTGACGCGCAGCCACCCGCCCAGCGGCACCGTGGCGAGCCGGGCGATGTCGCTGTGCGGCACGAAGCGACTCAACTCCTGTTCGAGTCGGTCGATCTCCGCAAACACGGTCCGCGCAGCCTGTCCGGCATAGCGGGCGTCCTCGGTGGCGAGGTACAGCTCGAACGTGCAGGCCATCGCCTCGTGCGCGAAGCGCTGGATGCCGCCACCTGCCGGCGAGGCGGACTCGTGCGTGTCGAAGCTGTGGGGAGGCGTGGTCATCAGTCTCGCTCAGCGGCCGTGGCGCCCACCTCTAAACAGGTTCCTACATTGGGCAAACCGACAGCAAGGCCAGGGTGGCATGGCCAAGCGCAGCGCCGCCATGCCCTTCCTCCGACGGGCACCTGCTGCAACGTCATGCCGGCGCCTTCGGCTTGGGCATGCCACCCTCCCGTTTTCCGGTTGGCGCGGTCCCGCTTGGGCCGTGTTGCAGGTACTTCTCCCACAAGCCACGCTCCACGTACAGCAGCAGAGCGGCGTCCGGCCGCAGGCCGTAGAAGCTGCTGATATACGAGTCACGCAGGGCCGGTTGCAGTTTGTCGGCGAGCTCCGCCGCGCACACGATCACCGGCGCGTCCGCATCGGCCGGTACACTCTCCCAGTAGCCGACGCGCTCCAGCCGACGGAAGTACCACGGCAGAGGCCAGCAGTCCGACGCTATTACTCTTACGAACATCCGCCGGCCGTCCGGATGCTGCCGGGCGAGTTCCTCCACGCGTCGGCCCAAGCGTACCACGTCAAAGCCCGGCTGGGCGTATACATACGGGTTGCGCGGATCGGCGCAGTACGTGTAACCGGCGGCATACGCCTGGCGGGCCAGGTGTGCGCCGCCCGCTGCCAGGGCCAGCGTGAGCGCCCACCGCCCGAATCGCCGTCGCCCGGCCCGCCACAGCGCCACCGCGCCGACACCCGCAAGCAGCACCATGCCGTGCAGGAAGCCCAGCATGCACCACGGCGTCTTGTAGGGTATCGCCGAGTAGAGACCCGTCAGGAGCAGTGTGTACACAGCTAGAAAGCGCAGCCAACGGATGTCACCGCCGCCCCCACCGCGCCCCGCCAGTGCTGCTGCGGTGCCCACGGCGGCCAAGCCTACAATGAGAGCCTCGCTCCACCAGGGACCGGGCACGTACTGTGTAAACAGCAGCAGCTTCAGGTAGTAGTACCACGGGTGCGTGTGGATGCCGCCGCCGGCGCGGTCAAGGTACGTACCGTAGGCGAGCCAGGCGTCGACGATCCCGCGCGGGTGCGTACCGAATGCCGAGAACAGGATCGCCGAGGTGAGCACGGCCGCCGAGACTACCGCAACCCAGCCTTTCCACCAGCCGTACCTGCGGCTGGGCGCCATATCTGCCGTCCCTCGGGCTGCCCGTCGTTCCCACAGGTACGTAACCAGCGAAGCGCCGGCGAAAGCGGCGTAGACGATGATGCAGGTTTCCTTTGTGGCCTGCATGGCACCGAGCCCCACACCGGTCAGGACCGCCCAGCCCGGCTGCCTGCTGCGAACATAGCGCCACCCGCCCGCCAGGGTCAGCAGGGTGAAGAAGAGCAGCACGGTTTCCTGTATGTAGTATCTGCTGTAGAAGACCAAGGCAGGTGACACGGCCGTCAGGACGCCCGCGACGAGCGTGGCCGCCCGGCCCAGCGCATCCCGCAACAGCCACAGGAGCGGCAGCAGTCCCGCGCCCAGTAGCACAGGAACGATGCGAAACGTGCCTTCCGCGGTGTCGCTCAGAGCCGACCCCCCGTGCAGCCACGCGCTCGGCAGGGTCAGATAGTACAAAGTGGGGCCGTGGTATTCATATGGATCGTAATGGTACGACCCGGTGCGCCGCAGTTCGTCAAACTTGATGGTATGGACGGCCTCATCGCCGTGCATGGGTCGGCGGTCAAGCTGAGGCAGACGCAGCGCCAGGGCCGCGGCCATGGCGGCCAGCAATCCCAATGCCCATGCCCATCCGTGCTTCATTCCACCGGCTGCCCGTACACCTCCACCTCGGTGTAGTGGTTCTGGTCGTCGGACGTGCTGCCGTTGCTGTAGAGGCGGACGTAGCGGGCGGGCACGCCCTTAGCGTCGATGAGCTTGCCTTCGTAGGTCTCCCAGTACTCCATGTCTTCTCCGAGCCCGAGGCCGGAGGAGTTGTCGTGGTCGTTGTTGAAGACCGTGCGCACGTTGGTGATGAAGTCCGCGTCGTCGCTGACCTGCACGACCACGTCATGGTAAACGCGCGCGCTGGCGTGGTAGTGCCAGACGACGACGGCGCAGACCTTGTGGGGCTTGCCCAGGTCGATCTGCACGTACTGCAGACGCGGCCCCAGCTCGACGTAGCCGCCCTCGCTCGCCTCCTTGTCGCCGTCGGTGACCAGCTTCATGGACCCGATGATGGGATCGTTGTCACTGCTAGTGACGGGTTTGTCCTTGGCAACATTAACAGTTCCCTGCGGGGCAAGGAACGGCTCGCGCGGGGCGGAGCGCGGCTTCTCCAGCCGGCTGCCCGGCGGCACGTGCTTGGGCGTGCCTTTGAACGCCGGCTTTGGCAGCTTCAGATCGATAGGGACCAGGTCGCCGGCCGGCGCCGGTGACGCCGCACCCGCCTTGACCGGCTCCTCGCTCTGCTGCGCAAGCCCCACGTTCAGGAGCAAGCCGAGGCCGAATAACATAGTCACCACGCCGATTACACACAAACGCCTATTTGCCATGTTTATGCCCCTGCTGCTTCTGCAACTGTTCCCACCATGTAGGGTAGTAATACCGAACGTACTGCTCCTCGGCGGCGCCGGTTACGAGGGTCCGCCACGCTCCCCGGCGCACCAGCAGCAGTGCGTAGGCTCCCCCCAGCACGACTACCATGAGTGCCAGGGTAGAGTAGCGATGGACGCCGGCGAGGACCTCCTGGCCCTCGTCGCCGAAGACGGGAACCAGGGTGGCCATGATCGACACGAGCGCCACGAACCCCAAAGTCACGCCCAGCCAGAAGAACAGCTTCTGACCGGCATCGAAGCGCCCAGCCGGTAGCGGGCGCTGCTTCCCGAAGAGCGCGCCGCCGTGCGCCAGCCAGGCCGCGTCGTGCGGAGCGAATCGGCAGCGCTCGGCGAAGGTGACGGCCGCGGCCGCCAGACCCAGCGCGAAGCCCGGCGCCGCCAGCATGTGCACCCACAGTCGCCACTCCTCCAGCCCTTCCTCGCTAAAGGCCCCGCTCAGCCCCGTCCCCACCAGGACGAGGAAGCACACGCCGGTGACGGCGAGGACGAACCGGTCCCAAGCACCGTACCGTCGTACCCGCGTACCGCCCGGCGACCAGGCGGCCTGCCGTCGGCGCCCCCACACTGCGTAGTGGACGGCCAAGGCGACCACCGCCACGGCCAGCGCGACGATGGCCGTGATCGAGAATACGAGCGTTTCTTCGCCTTCCATGCCAACGCGCCTCAACTGAACAGTTTGAGCACGGCCGACAGGCCGGAGAAGCCATACAACAACAATACGGCCGCCAGGACGACCACGCAGCCGAAACCGATGATCTTCAACGTCAGCCGCCAGGCGAACGACGACGCCCAGATGCTCAGCAGCACGGGGCTCTCGCCTTGCAGCTCGTACATGAACTCGATGGGTGGTCGGTCGGTCTGCTCGGCCGTCTCGGGCACAATGCGGCCGAAGGAGAAGGCCGCGTCGCGGGCGTGGCAGTCCGTGCAGCCGCCCGCCCCGAGCGCCTGGCGGGCGGGGCGCACGTCGTGCCCCAGCGGCCAGACGTATGGTTTCGCAGCCGGGTGCTCGAAGGTCCGCACGCTGCCGTCGGGATGGCGGGCATGTACCAGTCCCGCGCGCACATACACGGGCGTACCGGCTTCCCCACCTTCGGGCTTGACTGCCTCGGCCAGCGCGGCCAGCCCGCGGGCCATGGCGTCCGGCGTGAGCGCTTCAGCCGACACCGACGGCGCGGACCGGGGCGAAATGCCGAGCGCCGCCTGTACGCGGTCGAGCGGCAGCGGGCGCACCGCGTCGCCCGTCAGGATGCCCCAGAACGCCGGCCACAGCATCCGGTGCGGCGTCAGCTTCTCGTCCTCGCCCATGACGAAGACCGGCCCGTAGATTTCCGGCGGGGTCGTGGCCGCGCGCTCCTTGCTGCCGATGCCTAGGCCGTGCGCCAGCGAAGTCTGCAGCCGGCGGACGTGTCCCGTCGGCCAAGGCCCGCAGTGACAGGCGGTGCAACTCAATTCGCGCAGGTGCAGCGGGGGCAGACCGCGATGCCGCGGGCGCGGCGCACCCAGCCGACCGTCCAGCCGCGCCGACGCGGGGGCCGACGCAGTGTCACCCAAGTGACACCCACGGCAGGTCAAGGCGGTCGAGGCGGACGCAACCGCCGGCGCGCCTTCGCCCTCGAAGCCGCGCCCGATGGCATGGTCCAGACCGTGGCGGTGGCAGTCGACGCAGGTCAGGCCCGCGGTCAGATGCACGTCGGAGTCGGCGCGCGGGGTTTCCGCGACCGTGGGGTCCACCTCCCGCACCGTGTGGCAGAAGTAGCAGCGGTCCGCGGAGCACCTCTTCGTCGTGCTGAAGAACACACGGTCATCGGTGTCGAAGCGGGCCCGGTCGTAGACCGCTTTCGGCCCGGCTTGCTCGGGGAAGTCCGGGTTCGGCGGGGCCAACGGGTCCCAGTCGTCGGGCACCTGCCGGGCGTCCCCGC
The DNA here is from genome assembly GCA_029558835.1 of Planctomycetota bacterium. Classification (GTDB taxonomy): domain Bacteria; phylum Planctomycetota; class Phycisphaerae; order UBA1845; family UBA1845; genus JAKQDH01. The sequence goes on from JAKQDH010000008.1 coordinate 84,754, forward strand.
GCACGACGGCCACCCCGAGGGCGGCGGTCGCGCTCCAGCGGAAGTTCTCCCGCTCGATCTGTCGGGCAGTCTCGGCCGGATCATGGCGCCCGTCGGCGCTGTGGCAGACCAGGCAGTCGATCTGGAGCGGACCCGAGATGCGCCAGCGGGCGGCCTCGGGCGCCGCGGCGACGGCGGCCGGCACGGGCTCCGCCGGACCCCCGCCCGGCAGATGATGCCCGAAACGCAACACGAACTGCCAGTCCGTCAGACCGACCTGCTGGGGCGTGAACGTCCCCGGCCAGCTCCGTGCCGAGAGGGGCAACTGCGTGCCGCTGGCCGCGTCCACGAGCACCCACGGTTCGCCGGGGCGTCCCGGCCCCACGTCCGCCCGTGGAGCGTTGAAGTGCCAGCCGGAACTGATCGTGCCATAAGCGTGGCACTTCCCGCAGGTGCGGGCGGGTGAGTACGGCGCCGCCAGCGGGTCACTCGGGCTGATCACGATGCCGTCGTCGTCATACAGAGTAAGCCGATGGACGTAGGGCGCCCGGCTGTCGGTGCGCAGAGCCTGCGACTCCTGCGGCTCCGCGGCCGGCACGAGCAATGGCACCGCCAGCATCACGATCGCCACCGAAGCTTGCCCTGCCGTCGCCGCGCGCATGGCTCCTGCCCGCATGTGCAACCTAGACCTGGAACGCGTCCGCGGGGAACTCGAGTTGCCGCCGGGCCGCCACCGCCTCATTGGCCAGCAGCACCGACACGGCCGTCTCATACGCGACCTCGGGCGGACAGGACAACGGCGTTCCCTCGCGAATGGCCCGGAAGAAGTTCTCCAAGTGGAGTTGGTGGACCGGCTTCTGGCTCTCCTCGAGCATGCGCTGGGCCTCCGGCGTCTTGGTGCCGTCGGGCGCCAGCGTCTCACCGACCTTCAGCTCGATCGCCTCCTTGCCCATGGTCTCGACCTTCTTGGCCTCGTCCTCCCACTCGCGCTTGGGGGCGGCCACCTCGCGGAAGATGAACCCCTTACGCGGGTCTTCGGAGATCACCATGGAGCCCTGGTCGCCCATGAAGGTCTCGTAGAAGCCGCCGTGGCTGGTGGTGCTGAGCACCTGGTAGAAGCCGCGCACGATCTTGCCCTCCACCGGGTACTCATAGACGGCCATGACGTTGTCGTACCACTCGCTGTTCTCGTAGTAGTCGTGCCCGCCGCCGGCCAGGACGGACTGCGGGCGGGCGTCGAGAATCCAGTTGAAGACGTCCACCTGGTGCGAGCCCAGGTCCGCCATCGGCCCACCGGAATACTGCCGGTACCAGCGCCAATTGCAGAACCGCTCCATGCTGTCGTAGCCGTGGCGCTTGAGGGTGGCGGCATCCATCTCCTCGCCCTTCGGCCAGCCCACTTCCAGCCGCTCCGCGCGGTTCCATTGCCCGTACACATGGGTGATGCGGCCGAGAATCTTGTCCTTGCGAATCAACTTGATCGCCTGACCGTAGCGAGGATTGCTGCGGCGTTGGTGGCCGATCTGGAGGAGCTTGCCGGTCTCGCGGGCGGCCTGCACCATGCGGCGGGCGCCGTCCAGGTTGTTGGCCATCTCCTTTTCGCAGTACACGTGCCGCCCGGCGCGCAGACAGGCGGCCGCCTGCTCCGCGTGTACCCAGTCGGGCGTCGCAATGATCACGGCATCCAGGTCGGTCTCCTTGGCGAGCATCTCCTGGTAGTCGGCGTAGACCTTCACCGGCTGGTCGTACTTCTTGAGGATGTTGGCGGAGTAGCGCTGGTGGTAGGGCCAGATGTCACAGACGGCCGCGAAGCGGACGCCCGCGATCTTGAGGCACTGGGTCAGCAGGTTGCGCCCCTGGCTGCCCGCCCCGATCAGGGCGATGCGCAGCTCGGTCGCTGCCGGCTGGCTCTCCTGTGCCCACAGCGCCGGTGCCAGCAGCAGCCCCGCCCCGGCGGCCGTGGACTGCATGAATGCCCGGCGTGTCAAACCCCCGTCCGTCGTATTCGCGTTCCGTGTCGTCATGCCTCACCCCTAACCCAAGCCCTCGGTTCCCCGCCGACTCGCATACGCTGGCGATCCGTGAGTTTAGGTAACCCCGAGCCGTTTCGCAATACGGCGTGCCGCGCGCCGCCGCTCGGCACCGGCAACCCGCCGGGGGCCCCACGGGCGAGACGCCCGTGCCACGCTCTGGGCTGGGGGCACGGCCCGCACCCAGTCCGTTGACGCGCGAAGCCCGCTAGGCACAATGCCGGGCAGGTTACCGGATTGGCCTGCGTCGGTCGTCGCCCGCATGAACAACCCTACCCCACAACCGCAGCCGGCGGAGTCGCCCGACACCCGCGCGCGTACCGCCTCCGGCACTGCTGAGTTGGCCATGTCCGTGGTGATCCCCGCGTACAACGAGGCCCGGCGCATCGGCCGAACGCTGGCCGCCCTGCGCGACTATGCCGATCGCACGAACGCCCAGTGGGAGGTGATCGTCGTAGACGACGGCAGCCGGGACGGTACCGCGGAGGCGGCCGCCCGCTGCGCCACCGAAACGCTGCCCGTGCAGGTGCTGCGTAACCCGGGCAACTGCGGCAAGGGCTATAGCGTACGTCGCGGCATGCTGGCGGCCGGGGCGCCGCTGGTCCTCATGTGCGATGCCGATCTTTCGACTCCCATCGAGGAGGTCGAGAAGCTGCAGCCGTGGCTCGCGCAGGGCTACGGCGTGGTGATCGGCTCGCGCCGCCTGCCGGATTCGGTGCTCGACCCGCCGCAGCCGTTTCTCCGCCGGCGGCTGGACGCTGGCTTCCGGTTTCTGCGCCGGAGGTTGCTGCTGCCGGAGTTGCAGGATACACAATGCGGCTTCAAGCTCTTCACGCGCGAAGCCGTCCACGCGGTGTTCTCGCGCCAGCGCAGCAACGGCTTTGCGTTTGACTGCGAGGTGCTGGGTCTGGCCGGGCGGCTCGGCTACCGCGTCAAAGAGGTGGCCGTCCGCTGGTGCAACGACCCGGACAGCCGCGTCCGCCCCGTCCGCGACGCGTGCGCCATGCTGCTGAGCCTGCTGGTGATTCGCCACCGGCTGCGGGGCCGTGGCGCCGAGTGATTTCACGCACGACACGAGCGCCCGGAGTACGGCTGCATCAGCAGTCGCGACGCAGAGCCACGGCCGACGGCACAAGAAGCTGTGGCTCTCGGCACGTGGACGCACCGGCGACCGACCGGTCGGGCCGCCGGCGAGCGCGAGGTGGTGGCACCAGGTGGCGTGGCGCACGGACATCGGCGAATGGCATGGAGACGACAGGCCAGCGTGGCGCACGGACATCACGGAAGGCGGTGATGCCGGCATCTGAAATCTCCAATCTGAGATTTCAGATGGCAGAACCAGCAACACACAAGCGCGGCGTGCGGCAAAGCGTGACCGGCGCTGATCGTGGCCGCAGCCGCAGCGGTTCCCGTAGCCGCTTTCGCGGCTGCGGCAGGTTCCGTGGCCGCGTTCATCGTTGCCGTCGCGCCCCGACACCCGGTATCTTCGCTGCACCGCATGCGGTAGCATCGCATCCTGGCACGCCGCGTCCTTGCAGCAGTGTGTAGCTGCCGCTGCGGCGTGGCATGCGGCATCATGACGACCAGGCGGTGCTGCGGCGCGGCAGGCTGTTTCGTAGCGGTGTGGTAGACGGCGCTGCGTTGCCGCAGCCGGCGCTGCGGCGCGGCGGACAGTGCCGCCCTGAAAGAGGAAACGATAATGTATGTGCGCTTCGAGCAGTCCTTTGTGTGGCAGGGCGCGATGCTCTGTGAAAGCAGACGATGAAGTATGAACGCTTCGAGCAGCTTCCCGTCTGGCAGGCGGCCATGACGCTCACGGAGAGGGTTTACGCCCTGACCGACGCGCGGGCGTTCAACCGACTGCGCGAGCTACGTGACCAGATCCGCCGGGCGGCCCTCTCGGTGTCCAACAACATCGCCGAGGGCTTCGAGCGGGGAACGACGGCCGAACTGCTCAGCTTCCTCTACATCGCCCGTGGTTCAGCCGGCGAAGTCCGGTCCATGCTCCTGTTCTGCGAGCGCCTGCCGGGACTGCAAGCTGAGATGTCGGATTTCAAACCTGAACGCGCCGGTCTGAGATCTCAAACCCCAGGCCGCAAATCTGAAATCGCAAATGTCAAAGCCGAGATTGCAAATCTCAAATCTGAGATTTCGAATCTCAAATCCGAGACCGCGAATTGCAAGCCTGAGACCGCAAATCGCACATCCGAGGCTGCAAATCTCAAATCTGAGAGTTCAGATTTCAGATCCGAACTCGCCGCGCTTCGGTCGTTGGCGGAGTCGTGTTCGCGGCAGCTGCGCGGCTGGGCGGACCAGCTCCAGAACAGCGACATCCAGGGCCAGCGTCGCCTCACCGACAAGTCCCGGCACGCCTGGGAGGCGGAGCAGCGCGCCGAAGCCTTCATGCGCAAGCTCCAGAACATCCGCAACACCGCGGCCAACCAAGCCGGTGTATCGCCACCAACTGCCCCACCGTCCCGCTGAGCCACCGTCCCGCTGAGCCACCGCCACGCCGAGCCACCAACCCGGTGAGCACCGCTGGGCGTCGCCCCGCCGAGGCCACCCCGCTGACCCACAGGTTCCGAGCACGACTTTCTCCGGTGCCGAGCCACAGATGCCGAGCGCCGCTGGCTGGGGTACCGAGCCACAGGCCCCGAACGCCACTGCCTCCGGCATCACGCCACCGCCGCCGAAGGTCGCTTGGGCGTCCGCCGGACAACCGACGCCGAGCTTGGCGTCCATCAGCGTGATGTCAGCGACTACGGCGCCTCCCGCTCCGCCTGGCGGCGTGTTCGGCCTCGCCGCAGAAACACGCCGGGGCGCGGATCGACCGCGTTACGGTCCACCACGCCCCGGTTCGTTACTCCCTTTTCCGACAGCCTCAACCGCCCAAGCCGGACTACTTGCCCTGGCAGGGCTTGCAGCCGGGCTGGCTCGGTGTTTGAGGCTTCGGCGGCGCCGAGCACGGCTTGGCCGGCTGGGCCGGTGCCGGCTTCTGCGCCGGCGGCGGATTCTGCGCGGGACCCTTGCTGGGCTTCGACGACATGGATGGTCTCCTTCCTTATGGTTCGCGCCTTGGTCATCCGGCCGGCCGGTCGCGGCCCCTCACCGCGCCGTTCGTCTCCGGGCGCTCCAGACGCATCTCGTGAAGGGTGCAACCCAGCGCCCTGGCGGAGTTGCACCCCTCACGTGAGTTCCAATTGTGCCACTAATTGGCACAAAACTGCCACGGCAGCAACAACAGCGGCACACCCCGGAGGCTCGACCTGCCGCCGGGGCGCCTCGCGCCGCCTGCCACCCAGGCGACGCCGGACCCCGGCATCGCCTGGACGATCTTTCCTGAGTTAACCCATGCGCACCACTACGGCTTCTTCTCCGGCGCGGGCTTCGCGGGCGGAGCGGCCGGCGCAGCGGGCTTCTCCGGGGCCGGCGTGGCCGCCTCTACCGCGGTGATATCGAGGTACCTCACGCCGCCCTTCTCATACAGCTTGCCTGTCACCTTGACATTGTTAAAGGCATGGGCCAAGACCGCGCCCGCGGCGCCCTTCATCCCCTGCCCCAGTACGATCAACCCATCCTTGGTCTCCAGGCCGGCCGGCACGCCGCCGCGGATGCAGTCCGCCGTGCACTTCGCGTGGTCCTCGCTGGCGAAATGCCCGGTCATGTAGCACTGCAGGTCCACGATCTTGCCGTTCAGCGTCACTTCCTTGGCACCCGGGGGTGCCATCGTCCCCGGCTTGTCCTGGGCATAGGCGCCACTCAGCACGAACGCCAACGCCGCCACCGCCACCAATGCCAGACCAACACTCACACTCTTGCGAATCATTGTCTAGTCTCCGTCTTCTTCAACTCGTATCACCTCATGCCCGCACACCGAGCATGCCTCTGCTTCGCGCTGGCAACGCCATACCCAACGTCCGCCGCCGTACCGGGAGCATGCCTCGCTCCGCCGGTCCACGCGCCGAGATGGTTGTGCGCTGCCGCCCCACCGGACGTTCATGGTGCGCCCCGCGCCGCGCTCGGCACGCACGTACAGCCACCACGACCGCCCAGGCGACCGTTCCTGTTGTTCTCGTGACTCAGGCCCGGTTTGCACCGACCCTAAAAAGGAGAACCATCGGGAGGGGTGTGAAAAGCAGCCGGGTCCACGCGCCTTCGGCAGACACCCACCGCTCCTCTGGCGGTACTATACGCTGCATCTTTCAGGAAGTTGCAGAAAATCCCGAAGAATCTTCGCAGCCGTCGCCGTTGCGCGCCTGCAGGACACGCACTGCCCCAGATACGGCAGCCCGCCAACCGGAACTGCACAGCCTGTACCTCACTAGTCCCACGTCTAGATGGGAAGATGGGAGAATACACTCCATACTACCACGCGAGGTCACGCGCAGCGTGCAGCGAATGTGAAAACACGAATACCACAGTTAACGCCGTACCGCTCCGCGAACGTTGCCGACGACGGCCGCGGCCCACGAGGCGCAGCGTGGCCGGACGCGGCACCCCTCGGCCTACGCCCGTGGTTGTTACCCATGTTCTCCGGCAGCCTCATCCATGAGGCTTGCCCGCGCAGCGGGCCGCAGGCCAGCCCTGCGAGGGCTGGTCGACGGGGAGAGCGTTGCCTCTACATTCTCGGTTTCCGGCCCCGCGAGCCCGTTTCAACGGGCTTACGCCCCACACCGGTGGCTCAAGCCGCCGCCCGCCGCGATCCGAATGAGGCCGGACGACGAACGCCCTACAATGTCACCATGACCGACTGGATCTACCTGGACAACAACGCCACCACCGAGCCGCTGCCCGAGGTCATCGCGGCCGTCGCCGAAGCCCTGCGCGAGCATTACGCTAACCCCTCCAGCGTACACCGCTTCGGACAGGGGGTCCGCCATCGCGTCGAGTGCGCCCGCGAGCAGGTGGCCGCCCTGCTCGGTGCCCAGGCCAAGGAGATCGTCTTCACCAGTGGCGGCACGGAGAGCATCAACCTCGCGCTGCGCGGGCTGCTGAGCATGCACCCGGAGCGCCGCCACGTCGTCGCCTCGGCCGTCGAGCACTCCGCGGTGCTGCGGGTCATGGAAAGCCTCGAACGACACGGGTACTGCGTCCATCGGGTCGGCGTGGACGCGGACGGTCGCCTCGACGAAGCCGAGTTTAACGCTCGACTCAGCGACCAGACCGCGCTCATCTCTCTGATTCACGCGAACAACGAGACGGGAGTGATTTTCGACGTCGAGCGTCTCAGCCGGCTCGCGGTCGCCTGCGGCGCGGCCGTCCACGTGGACGCGGTGCAGTCGGCCGGCAAGTTGCCCCTCGACGTGAGCCGGTGGGCCGCCCACTGCGTGAGCATCTCCGCCCACAAGTTCCACGGTCCCAAGGGCGTGGGTGCGCTCTACGTCCGTCGGCGGACGCGTCTGGAGCCGCTCATCGTCGGCGGGCGGCAGGAACGTGAGTTGCGCGCGGGAACGGAACCGGTCGCTGACATCATTGGGATGGGCGTGGCCGCCGACGTGGTACGCACCACGATGCCGGAGATGGCCGCACGAGTCAGCGCCCTGCGCGACCGGCTGGAAGCCGGGGTTCTACGCAGCGTCCCCGGTGCCCGCGTGCACGGGGTGGCCGCCCCGCGTCTCTGCAACACGAGCAACGTCGGCTTCGCCGGGCTGGCGGCCGAGGGCATCCTCATCCTGCTTAGTGAGGCGGGCACCTGCGCCTCGAGCGCGGCCGCCTGCAGCAGCGGCGCGCTGGAACCCTCGCACGTGCTGAAAGCCATGCACGTCGATCCGCGCAGTGCCCACGGCGCCATCCGCTTCAGCCTCTCCCGCTTCAACACGGACGCCCAGATCGACCGCGTCGTGGCCGAGCTGCCGCGCCTGGTTGCCCGGCTGGGACGTCTGAACGGGGAGCGACCAACCGAGGAGGCAAGTCCATAGAGGCGCTCCCCTCGGCCGGTGGCCGGGTTCGGTTGCAGTTCGGCCTCCCCGTGATAGGATGACCGCGGCGTGGGAGGGCACTCGGGCGGATCGGAGACCTGTTATGAAACCGCGCTGCGTCGTGATCATCGGGCTCGTTCTGGGAACGGCAGGACTCGGCACCGGCGGTTGCAAGCCCGGCACGGCGCCCCCCTCGCCGGCGGAGCGACAGCCGTCCGCACCTGCGCCTGAGGCCCCGCCCTCGTCCACAACATCGGAACCCACGCAACCGACATCACCCGAGGCCGCCCCGGCGGACACCACGCCGCCGACCGCCCCGCGGGAAGGAGAAACCCCCATGGCCATGACCATCACCAGCCCTGCGTTCACCGCCAATCAGCGCATCCCGATTCGCCACACCGGGGAGGGGGAGGATATTTCCCCGGTCCTCAACTGGACCGGCGTCCCCGCCGGTGCCAAGGAATTGGCACTCATCTGCGACGACCCCGACGCCCCGCGGGCTGAACCGTGGGTACACTGGGTAATCTACAAGATTGCGCCGACCGCGACCGGCCTGCCGGAAGGCATCCGCGCCGCCGAGAAGCCGGACAATCCAGCCGGCGCGCTGCAAGGCAAGAACTCCTGGCCGACGATCGGCTATCGCGGCCCCCTGCCGCCCCCCGGCCACGGCATGCACCATTATCATTTCAAACTCTATGCCCTGGACGCCGCGCTCAACGTGAAGCCCGGCCTGGACAAGACCCAACTGCTCGCCGCCATGAAAGGCCACGTTCTCGCCGAGGCGGAACTGATCGGGACATATGAACGGCGATGATGCACCGAGGGGTCTCCGTTCCCTGTCGCCCCCTTCGGGGGCTCAACATATATATAAACGGCATTGGCGCGCGCCGGGGGTTTCACCCCCGGCTACTGACTGACGCCCCCGTCGGGGGCTGAATCACCGGGTGCGAGCCTGATCTTCCGCGCGTGCGGGACCTGCGCCTCGATGATTGCCCCCGCCAGGTCGAGCCAGCGGTCGCAGCGATCCAGGACGGCCGAGTCCGTCGTGGCGATGATGCCGGGATACTGGGCGAGCACGGCGTCCGGGCTGGGCACCAACATGATATTCGACGGGATTCGTGAAGAGTCGCACCGTTCCAGCAGGTCCGCCAGCAGCACCTTGAGCCGGCCGCTGTTGGAGACGGGTTGATCGAAGTAATAGTCCACATGCGCGGGACGCAACGCGCACACGTAATTCATCATCAGCGTCAACGCTGGAACCGTTTCCTCGACCTTGCGATACGTGCCGTGGATGCTGGCCAGGTCGCGATAGCAGCCATCGCGGCCGACGAAGATCACGCCGCCGGCCAGCGCGCTTTCCACGGTGATGAGCACGTTGTACCCGTCGATTCCCAGCGACTGCCCAGCGCAGGCGGCCGGCGCCACGCGCCGGGCGGCGCGGGCATCGCGGGCGGCGTCGCCGCAGGCGCTGCGCATGACCGCCAGCCGCTGCCGCGCCGTCAGCACGTACCTGTCCCCCACCAGCTTGAGGGCCGAGCCCGGTGCATACTCGCGCGTCAGCAGCCACGAGTACTCCTCCACCGCCCGGCGCAAGGCGCCGACGTGCCGTGACGCGAAGAACTCTTCGTCCTGCGGATGCCGGCCACGATGTTGGCGTTTGTCCGGCACGCTCCCGTTTCCTATGGGCGACGCGATGGTCGAACGCTACATGGGACTACTCAAGACGGACACAAGTAGGGTGGCATGCTCAAGCCGAAGACGCCGGCATGCTGTCACGGGAGCCGCCCACTCGCCCACGGAAAGGCATGGCGGCGCTACGCTTGGCCATGCCACCCCCTTCCGACTGTCCGCTTTCCTGCTGTGCGCAGCGATTCAATGCGGCGCAACGCCCAACTCACATCTCAGCGCGTTGTCCAACTCCGGGTGCTCGAACTCAAACCCGGCGGCCTGCAACCGCGCCGGCAACACGCGCGCCCCGCTGAGCAGCAGTTCACCCGCCATGGCACCGAACACCACCCGCAGCGCCAACGCCGGAACCGGCAGCACCGTCGGCCGGCGCAACACGCGCCCGAGCGTTTTCGTGAACGTGCGATTTGTCACCGGCCGCGGCGACACCGCGTTCACCGGCCCGACCAGCGCGTCCCGCTCCAGCGCGAATTCGATCACCCGCATCAGATCGTGCAGGCTGATCCAGCTTACATACTGTCGCCCCGAGCCCAGCACGCCGCCCAATCCGAGCCTGAACACCGGCCGCATCCGCGCCAGCACCCCGCCGCCGCGGCTCAGCACCAATCCGATGCGCAGATGAACGACACGAATCCCCGCTGCCTGCGCCGGCTCCGTGGCCGCCTCCCACGCCCGGCAAAGCTCAGGCACGAAGCCCGCGCCCGTGGAACTGCCCTCGGTGATCACTTCGTCACCGCGGGACCCATAGATACCGACGGCCGAGGCGCAGATCACCACTCGCGGGCGCCGCTCCAGCCCGGCCACAACGTCGCACAACAACCGCGTCCCGTCGATGCGACTGCGGGCGATCCGCTCCCTGCGTGCCGGCGTCCAACGCCCGGCCGCGATGTTCTCCCCCGCCAGGTGCACGACGGCCGTCGCACCCTCCAGCCCGGCCGGGTCGAGCACGCCCCGTTCAGGCTCCCAGTGCAACTCCGCGGCACCGGGGCGCAGTGCCCGCCGGACCAGCGCTTGGACCACCCACCCTGCCGCGCGCAAGTGCTCGACCAGCGCGCGGCCGATGAGCCCGGTGGATCCGGTCACGATCACCCGTCCGATCGCAGCACTGGTGGTGGGCATCAGTTGGTCACCGAGCGAACTTGCGGTGCCGGTTCGACGGTCGCCCGCCGTTGGGGGCACCGCCCCATGTGAACGAAGGTAACCGTTCGTCGGGTCTTGTCCACCGCGGATGTCCGGGCCGGCGTCGCCTGCGTGGACAATCGGTGGGGGCATACCATCTTCCACCCCCGCCTCGCAGGCGATACACTGTATCCGGGATTGCCCACTGTCGGCGCTCGCCGGTCCGGGGACACCCTCGGGCCCGCGAGCGGTGATCATGGCGCGAACGCTTAGCGCCGGCACAGGCCGGGTCGGTTTGCCGGTCTGAGCCAGGTGGCAACGGGAGGCAACGGCGTATGCCGTACCGCAGCATGAGCCTCGAAGACTTCGCCCGCCACGTCGGGATGGACGCCCGCGACGTACAACGCCTCGCGGACCGGGGCAAGCTCCCTGCCCAGAAAGTGGGCGGTCAATGGCGCTTCAACCGCGCCCGGGTGACGGAGTGGCTCCAGCAGGAGATGCCCAGCCTGGCCGAGGACCGCTTGATCGCCATCGAGCGTTCGATGGGTTGCGGCCTTGAGGGCGCCCCGGCCGACGATTGTACGTTCGTCACCGACCTGCTCGGCATGGAGGGCATCGAGCTTGCCCTGCCCGCCAACACGAAGGCCTCCCTGCTCCGCGAGCTGGTGAAGCTCGCCCAGCGCACGGGTCTACTCTACGACCCGCTGGGCCTGCAGTTCGCCCTGGAGGAACGCGAGGGGATGTGTTCGACGGCACTGCCCAACGGCGTGGCCATCCCGCACCCGCGGCAGCCCATGCCCTACGTCTCGGCCGAGCCGCTGATCGCCATGGCCCGGGTGTCGCGCGGCATCGGCTTCGGTTCGCCGGACCGCGGGTTGACCTACCTGTTCTTCCTGATCTGCTGTCACGACGACCGCCATCACCTGCGCGTGCTGGCCCGGCTGATGCGCATCCTTGATGGTGACACGGTCGCGGCACTCATGGAGGCCGAGGAACGCGAGGCCGTCCTGCAGCTCCTGATTGACAAGGAGAACCAGGTCATCGCGCGCAGCGCCCGCCCGCGGTGAATCACCGTACGGTCCTCGGCGTAGCCGCTCCGAACCGTAACCGTGAGCGAACGGCCGCCATCCTGCCAACCGGCCGCGCGCGGAGTGGGCAGGGTGGCATCGCCAGGACGCTTGCCCTCTACCGGTCCAGGGCCACCTTCAGCTTCTCGAGGGCTTCCGCTTCGATTTGCCGGACCCGTTCGCGGGTGAGCCTGACCTTGGCCCCGATTTCCTTGAGGGTGAGGGGGCGGTTGTTGTCGAGTCCGTAGCGCAGGCGAAGAATCTTGGATTCCCGCTCCGTGAGTTGTTCGAGCAGCTCGATGACGGCCTTGCGCTCGCTCTCGCCGATGAGCACTTCTTCCGGCTGGAGCGTGCGGGCGTCCGCAATGCCCTCGGTCAGGGCGATACCGTCCTCGCTGTCGGCATCCTGAGTGGGGGCGGAGACGGCCTTGACGGCGCTGCGGATGTGGTCGATCTTGCTGGCGGTCATCTCCAGCTTGGCCGCCAGTTCGTCCGTGCTGGGCAAGCGTCCCTCGGCCTCCAGGAACTGGTCCCGTGCCTGCCGGAAACGCGAGATCATCTCCACCATGTACGCGGGAATGTGGATCGGCTTGTCGCTGTTGATCAGACTGCGTTTGATCGCCTGCTTGATCCACCAGGACGCGTAGGTGCTGAAGCGCGTGTCGCGGTCCGGGTCATACCCCTCCACCGCGCGAATCAGGCCGAGGTTGCCTTCGTTGATCAGGTCGTTGAGCGGCACGCCGCGCTTGACGTACTTCTTGGCAATGTTGACCACCAGGCGCAGGTTGGACTTGACCATCTGCTCGCGCGCCTCGGCCGCCTCCCCCTCGGCCTGCTCGCGCTCCTGGTAGCTGACCTCCCCGGCCGCGAAGCGCTTGGCCATCGCCTCCGCCCGGCGCACAATCAGGGCGAGGCGGCGTTCCTCTTCCGCGGAAAGCAGCGGCGCCGCGTTGATCTGGCGCAAGTACGCTTGTAATCCTGCATCGACGGCGATGAGCGCACCTCCTTGAGCGTTCCAGCGTCAACCCGGCGACAACGCCGCCCGGTTGTCTGCGTGGACGGGAAACCGTGAATCGGCCCCGCGGAATACCCCCGGCGTCCCCATGCCGACTACCCCCTCCGGCGGGTCTTCCGGTCGCTTCGTCCGTTAAGACCCCACCGGTATGTCGGCCAAGGCCGAACGCCGGTTCACCTGTAATCCGCAGTACCCCAAACCGCAAGAGAGCGGCCGTCGTCGACAGGCGCTGGCGAAAACGTCAAGGTTGCTGGGCAGCTTCCACCCGGAATCGAAAGCCGGCGTTTACAGGACCATGCCCGACGGAAGCCGACGCCGCGACAACCACCGTCCCGACCGCGACACAATCCGCCGCGCGCACCTGGCCACCTAGTGTGCTGGCACGCGCTGGCGCGGTGCCCCGGCCGGCACGGTTGCGAGCTACTGAGGCTCCCCCGGTGGCTCCTCAGCAAGCGCCGGCGGCACAGCGGCGTCCGAGACGCCGTCGTCACCCGCGGTTCCCTCCGGACCCGGCTTCGCCGGCTTGGGTGCACCGTCGCGAACCGCGGTTCCCGCTACCGGCGGCACCGGCGGCAGCGGTTCGTAGTCCACGGTCGAGTCCTCAATAGCGCTTTCGAGACCGCCGCGGCGCGCCTTGGGCTTCCGCTCCAGACCGGTTTCTCCCTCCTGCTCGATCGACCACTCCGCCCGCTTCTTCGACAGGCCGATCTTCCGCTCCTGCGGATCGACCCGCAGAATCTTGACCAGGATCTTGTCCCCGATCTTCACTTCCTGATGGGGATCCTCGACCTTGTGGTCGGCCAGCTCGCTGATGTGCAGCAGCCCCTCCAGGTCCTGCTCCAACTCCACGAAGACGCCGAAGTTCGTAATCTTCGTGACCGTTCCTTCGACGATCTGCCCGGGGATGTAGTTCTCCGGCACGGCCCGCAGCCACGGGTCCTCATGCAACTGCTTCAGACCCAGAGCGATCCGCTGCTTGTCCTCTTCTACTTTTAAAACAACACAGTCAATGACATCGCCCTTCTTCACGACCTCCGACGGGTGGCTGATCTTCTTCGTCCAGCTCATGTCGGAGACGTGGAGCAGCCCGTCAATGCCCTCCTCGATCTCCACAAAGGCCCCGTAGTTCGTCAGGTTACGTACCCGGCCGTTGACGCGCGTGTTGGGCGGGTACTTCTCGGCCACGTGGGTCCACGGGTTCTCCTGGGTCTGCTTGAGCCCCAGCGAGATCTCCTGCTTGTTCTTGTTGATGTCGAGGACGATCACGTCCACGGCGTCGCCGGCGTTGAGCAGTTCGGAGGGGTGGTTGATCCGCTTGGTCCAGCTCATCTCGGAGATGTGGATGAGGCCCTCGACGCCCGGCTCGATTTTCACGAAGGCGCCGTAGTTCATGATGTTGACCACTTCGCCGCGCAGGCGGGCGCCCACCGGGTAGCGCTGCTCGATGTGCTCCCAGGGGTTCTCGGTAAGCTGCTTGAGGCCCAGGGCGATCTTCTCCCGCTCGACGTCGATGGAGAGGACCTTGACCTCAACTTCCTGGTCGATCTTGAGCAATTCGGACGGATGCCCGATCCGGTCCCAGCTCATGTCCGTGATGTGCAGCAGACCGTCGATGCCGCCCAAGTCCACAAAGGCGCCGAAGTCCGCGATGTTCTTGACGATGCCGCGGCGAATCTGGCCCACGGCGATCTCGGCCATCAATGCCTCTTTCGCGGCCGCCCGTTCCTCCTCGATCAGCTTGCGCCGCGAGATGACGATGTTGCGGCGGTCCGTGTCGATCTTGAGGATCTTGGCCTCCACCTCCTTGCCGATGTACTCGCCGATATCGCCGGGCCGGCGGATGTCCACCTGGGAAGCGGGCAGGAACACCGGGTAGCCGATATCGACCAGCAACCCGCCCTTGATCTTGCGCATGACCCGCCCGCGGACCTTGTCGCCCTCGTGCTTGGTGGCCACGAGGTTCTGCCAATTCAGGATGCGGTCGGCCTTGCGCTTGGACAGGACGATGTGCCCGCTGTCGGATTCGACCGTTTCCAGCCAGACACTGACCTTGTCGCCGACGTCGACCGAGGAGATGTCGTCCCATTCCGCGGCGGGAACCAGTCCCTCGCTCTTGAGCCCGACGTCCACCACGACGTCATCGCCAGCCCGTCCGACCACGCGCCCGGTCAGGATGGTACCGGGCTTCAGGTCGTCCTCCGGTTCGGCGAGTGTGCCCTCGATATCCGGACCCGGCATGCCGGCGAAGATCTGCGCCATCTCCGCCTCGATCCCCGTCCCCTCGTGATCCAACTCGTTAATCAGGTGGTAATCAACCATGTTCGACCGACTCTGACGGCAGCGTGAGCCGCGCCTCGCGGCGCCCCTCTTCCACGGACGCTGCCTGGGCAGCGCCGCCGGACTGCCGACCGCCAACCGTGACGACCCCCGCAAGGGTCTGAACCATGTGCTCCACGAGGGGGCGTGAAACCGATTCACGCCTTCAGTGCCCTACCGAGCACACCAACACCATACCTCGACACCGCGGACCCCGCCACCCTGGCGCCCCGCTGGCGTACGCCTCCGCCGCGTGCCAAGCCGCCGCGCCACCGCGGCCGAGAAGCTCAACGCCGGGGTGAGCTGACGCCCGACTTGCCCCAACCGCGCGCGCTTGCCCTCCGCGCCTGGAAGCGCTCTGCGGTGCTGCGCACGATGCCCGTCCGGGACCCGGCGCCGGTCCTACCGCGGGCCTGAGGCCGCGGGCCTAGCACACGGTGATCTTGTGGAACCCGTGACGCCGTTTTCGGTTGAGCAGCTTCCGCCCGTTGTGCGTGCGCATGCGGGCTCGAAAGCCCTGCGTGCGCGCCCGCTTGATCTTGCTGACACGTCGTGGGTAGTGCATTCTTCGTCTCATCTCCCGACAGGCATCCGCCTGCCGGTGGCGACCTATCGTTTCGGCTGAAGCCCCAGCCGAGAACGGGCAGTGTACTGCGGGGCCACCCCCGTGGCAAGAGTGGCTGTCCCGCGCCCTCGGGCGGCGAGCCCGCGGGGTGTCGGTGGTGGCGGCCGCCGCGGGGCCCGCGGATCGGCCGAACACCCGCGGTACCGCCGACCCCGGTGCGTGCCGGGCGGACCCGGTGTTCAGGCTCCAGGCGACCCGGCCCTCCGAACCCGGCGTCGCAGGTGGCGCGCGGCCGCAGAACCTCGGAACCCCCGTGGCGACCGTTCCTTCGGATTGGGTGGGGTCCGGGGCCAGACCGGTCTGGGCGGGTGTCGAGGGTTTGCGCAGTTTGACTGAATCGCCCACGAATCTTACCATGCTAGGGGGGCTGAGAGGCGGGGCGCGGCGTCCGGCGACCCATAAAATGCGGCGGTCGCCCGCGGGCGTTGGCGTTTCGGCTCGACTGGCTCCGGCCCGTCTGGCCCGTATGTGACCTCGACGCGCTTAGAATCCGCTGTACCCGCAGTCTCTGCAAGGGGCATCGCTATGAGCGAAGCCGAGTTGATCCCCCGGGCGGAAGCGGCCCTGGGATACAAGTTCCGCAACCCGGAGTTGCTGGTCATCGCCCTCACGCACGCCTCCCTGGCGGACAACCGCCTCGTCAGCAACGAGCGCATGGAGTTCCTGGGCGACGCCGTGCTGGGCTTGGTGGTCTGCACGGAGTTGTACCGGCGGTATCAGGACCGCCACGAAGGCGACCTGACGAAGGTCAAGTCGGTGGTCGTGTCGCGCCGGGTGTGTGCCGCGATGGCCGAACATGTGGGGCTGACGGAGCTGCTACGGTTGGGCAAGGGGATCGGCGATCGCAACGGTCTGCCGGTGTCGGTGCAGGCGGCCGTGCTCGAAGCGGTCATTGGGGCGATCTACCTGGACGGCGGGCTGGAGCCGGCGGAGAAGTTCGTGCGCATGCTGACGCTGCCGCACATCGAGCGTGCCTCCCGCTTTGACGACCAGCAGAACCACAAGTCCCTCTTGCAGCAGTACGTGCAACGGGCGCTGGCGACGACTCCGCAGTACGAGTGGCTCGACGAGCAGGGGCCCGACCACAGCAAGTGCTTCGAGGTGTGCGTGGTGGTGGACGGTCGGCGGTTTCCCAGCGCCTGGGGCACCAGCAAGAAAGAGGCGGAGCAGGAGGCCGCCCGCCGCGCGCTCCAAGTGCTCCGCGCGGCCGAGGCCGAACCGCAGGTCCATCACGAGAGCGAAGCCTGATCACCACTCACCAACGCGTCCGTGCGGTCGCGAGTCCTCGGGATGCCAACCCATGCCCCGCCGCGGCGGGTGAGCGTGTCCCCACCAACACACAGTGCCACAGTTGAGCACCCGGGCGCACGGAAGGTCACGTGCCTGCGGGAGCAAACGTTACCCGAAGGTACGAAACGTCGCTTACGGCGCCGGTGATTCACCGGCAGGCAGCACGCCCCATTCCTGGAGGGCGTACTCCATGTAGGCGCGGGCGGAACTCGTCGGGAGCTCCGAGGGAAGCTGGCGCTGAAAGACCTTAGTCAGCTCCTCGCGGGTGCGCGCGTCCGTCTGAGCGCAATCCTTGACCACGGCGTTGACCAGCCAGAAACGGATGCCGTGGTCGGGTTCTTTTTCGAGCATGCTCAGCACCGTCTGCCTCAAGGCGGCCGGGTTCTCGGTGCGGGAGGCCTGGAAGCTGAGCTGCTGGGCGGCCAGCCAGCGGATGATCAGATCGTTCTCCCGCTGCCGGTCGTCCTGCGACGTGCGCAGATGTCCCTCGTAGTCGGCGACCAGGTCTTTCTCGCAGCGCTGGCGGACCGATTCCCGATAAGCGTGGGCCTCCGTCCAGCGGGACGCGGCAGGGTCCGCGCTGCGGTCCATTTCACCGACGAAGTAGCGCGCCGCGCCCCCGTAGTAGCGTTTGGTCTGGTCGGTGGTGGCCGGGTCCAACCACTCCAGAGCGATGGCGAGGTCCTTGCGGAGAAAGGGTTCGCCCTCGCGTGCACACAAGTCCCGCAAGAGCGAGCGGGCCTCCTCGTCGCCGGGCTCGACAAAGTACTTTAGGTATATGACCGCCTGCGCCAGGAGACCGTTGTCGGTCTCCTGGCGGTACATATCGAGCAGTCGGTCGCGCAGGTGTCGCCGGGCTGCCGGGCTGAGTCGGCCCGACTCCAGGAGACGCTTGTAACCCGTGCGAATCAGCTCCCCACGGGTGACGGGCGACACCGGGCCGCCTGCCTGGGCCGCCAACCAACCCGCCTCATAGTAGGCATCGAGCGGTGCCAAATCCTCGGGCTCCAGCGGTTCGGTCGGGCCCAGACTGCCCAGCATCTGGTCCACCAGCCAGTTCAATTCCTCCTCGGCCCGTTCCGTTGCTGCCATGCTTCGCGCAAACTCCTCCCGGCGTTCATCGTCCGTGAGCGCATCTGGCGCGTCTTTCGTCTCGAGTTCCAGCAACGCACTGCCGCCGCCCGGCGCCGCCCGGCCGCGCGCGCGCATGACCTTCTCGATCTGCTTGAGAAGGTCCTCCACCCGCGTCCCGCGCCAGCGTACGGCACCCTGATGAACAAGCACGAGATAAGGAAGCTCCGGGATGCCGTACTCCCGCCGCGCGAAACTGACCGCACCCAGCTTGTGGCTTACGCCAAAGCGCTTGACGAATGCTTGAGCCCGGTCGGAACCCTCGTGCGTCAGCCCGACGACCTGCAAGCCCTGCTTGCGGTAGTGGTCATCAATTCGGTTCAGTTGCCGCACGAGCACGCGCACTCGATCAACGGTCGCGTTCTGCTCCTTCGCGCGCTCGGCCTCCCCGTTCTTGTCACCTGCGGGCGCAGTTGTCGCGGCGGAGACTGCGGCGTTCCGCACGTCGTAGAACACCAGCACATAAGTGTCGACGGGTGTGTGCAGCGACACTGCTTGCGGGTTCAGCCACGCCCGCGCGGTGATCTCCGGCGCCTGGTCACCCTCCTGGGCGGCCGGTTCTGCGGCACCTGCCATGGCCACCGGCAGCGCCACGGCCACCATCCAACGCATGGAGTTCATGGTTGTCCTCCTGGGTCAGGAACCGGGACTACTGCTGCGGCACCGGTGGCACCTCAGGGGTTGGGACCATGGGAGGATCAATGGAAGGCGAGGGCATGCTGCTCAAACAGATCTGGACACACGGCATGTCGCTGCCGAAATACTGGCGACAGCATTCCAGGCAACCCTTCAAGGTCCGGCATCCCACCGTGCAGTCCGCCCGGACACACGGGCAGCCGCAGGCGGCATTGCCCGGTGCGCGGTCCGAGCACTGGGCGAGCGCCGCCGCGGGAACGCTCGCGATGACCACTGTCGCCCCGATCCCGACTAAGAACCAAAGCCACGCACGAATGATCGCCATGATCTTCCTCCTTTGATGTGTTCTGCTGGGCACATGCGCGGGACTCCCCGCACAGACTGCAACCGCCATACCTTCCGCGTCGGCTCACGCGGCGCGCACGTCCACGCCGGGGACCAGGTTTCCCGACCGAGTTGCGTTCCAGCACGTGTTTAGTGCTACCCGCGTCGCGGGGGGGTGAACTGATGGGCCCCGGGGGGCGTCATCGCTTCCGCCGCCCTCACCCCTACCCCTCTCCCGAGGGGAGAGGGGTCCAGACGCCGCAGCCCCGGCTTCGCCTGCGGCCGATGAGGCTCCGCCACCCACGCTGGACACCTGCGCTTTCCGGAAGCAACTGTGCACCCGGTCCGCCGGTTGTCAAGAAAGACCCGAAGCAAACCACGCAAAGAACGATGGGCAGGGTGACACCAACGGGTACCGTCGACGGACAGCGAATCCCGGTGGACAGGAGTGGGCGCTCCCGCCCCGCTGGGTGGCCCGCTTTCGCCTGACGACCTTCGCGGGCGGGCATGATCGGGGGATCGGCGGGGCGGCTCGGCCTCGGCCCGGGCGGGTGGTCGGGAAACGCGCGGACCCGCTACTGAGTGAGCAACGGCCCGTGAACCACACTGAACAACAGAGTGAACGTGTAAACGACCGGGAAGGCGGCCAGCAGCACCGCCAGGCGCGAGAGGGATCGTCCGCGCGTGTCCGAGCGCCGACCGATCACTTCACAAAGCACAATGACGAACAGAATCAGGGCCAGCTTGAACCAGAGCGCCCCGCGGATGCCCCGCGTGGCGATGACGCGGGCCGCCACCGGATTGGCCTCCGACCCGCCCCAGCCGTAGAGCACCAGGTACGTCAGCAGCACGTCGAGCACGGCAAACAGAATGAGCCACACGTAGGCATTCTGATAACGCATCGGCGGCACCGACCAGAACGGTACGCGGACCGGTCGCACCGCGAGTTCTGCCGCGTGGCCGCAATCGTGGCACCTGCCGGCTGACGTGCGTTGCAGGGGATGCCCGCAGGCTGGACAACGCGGCACATTCGACGGGGACCGCACGGTCATGGTCAGGCTTCCGCCCTGCGGGCGCTGCGGCGGCCGGATACGACGGCCCGGCCGCTGGGGAGTCCCGGCTTCCGATCGACGACCGGGAAGTCCCGCGGTGCGTTGGCCGCCGGCGTTACGCACAGGCGACGCGGCTGGTGGCCGCGCAGCGTTCCCGCTTCAGATGACCATCGGCCATTCGGACCAGTTCTTTGACGTGCGCCACGCTGGAGTCCAGTAACCTGCGCTCCTCGGCGTTCAATTCGACCTCGATGACCCGCTCGACCCCGGAGGCCCCCAGGACGGCCGGAACACCCACGAAGTACCCGCCCACGCCGTATTCCCGGTCGCAGTACGCGGCACAGGGCAGAATGCGCTTCCGATCCCGAATGATGGCCTCGGCCATTTGGATGGTGCCAGCCGCCGGCGCGAGGTACGCACCGGTTCCCATAAGCTGAACGATCTCCCCACCACTCACCTTGGTGCGCTCGACCAGCGCGTGCAACCGGTCGGGGGGAATGAGCTGGGTGACGGGGATGCCCGCCACGGCCGTGTAGCGCGGCAGCGGCACCATGTCGTCGCCGTGACCGCCCATCAGCAGCGCCGAGATGTCTTCCATACTGCAGCCGATTTCCTCGGCGATGAACGTGCGAAACCGGGCGACGTCCAGGCAGCCGGCCTGCCCCATGACACGGTGGGCGGGGAAGCCGGTCTTCTTCCAGGTGGTATACACCATCGCGTCCAGGGGGTTGGTGACGACGATCAGGATCGCGTCCGGGACCACGTCCGCGAGGCGTTCGGCGATGGGGCCGATGATCTTGACGTTGGTTTCCAGCAGGTCGTCACGGCTCATGCCGGGTCGGCGCGGCATGCCGGCCGTGATGATGACCACGTCGCTGCCGGCGGCAGCGCCGAAGTCGCTCGTGCCGAAGATCTGGAAGTCGAAGCAGTCAATCCCGCCACATTGGGCAAGGTCCATGGCCTTGCCGACCGTCTTGCTCTCCAACTCCGGTAGGTCGATCAGGACCACGTCGCCCAGCCGCTTCTCGACGGCCCAGACGGCGCAGGCTGCCCCAACGTGACCGGCCCCCACGATCGTCAGTTTCGAACGCCGCATGACAGGTTCCTCCCGGTGTGAGATCTCGTCCCGGCCCTTCCGGCGGGATGGTAGGCGCGCTACCGGCCGTACCCAAGCGGAAAACGGACAAAGGTAGGCCGCAAGACCCCCACAGGACAAGCGACAGGCCCCCTCCATGCGCAGCCGCCGACCGGCGGGCAATGCAGCCCGCGGCACGCCGGCGTCAGCCGCGGTGGCGGCGTCCGGACCCCTCTCCCGCGGGGAGAGGGGGTAGGGGTGAGGACGACGCACGTGAAGGCGCCCCCGGGTACACCAACGTACTCCCCCACCGCGCGGAAGCGGCCCAACACGCGCCGGGGGACGGCGCTGCCCGCCGTGGCGCTGCGGTCGGCGCCGCCGCACGCCCGGTGGCAGCGGGTGCGCGGTCCACCCGTTGCCGCCCCGCGCTCCCCCGTCTATAACAGTCCGCCATGACTACGATAAGCACCATCGACAAGCTGCGGGAGCACCTGGGCGACACCGTGACGCTGCAAGGGTGGGTCCACCAGAGCCGGGCCAGCGGCAAGGTGGCGTTCATCCTGGTGCGCGACGGCACGGGGCTGTGCCAGTGCGTGATGGAGAAGAGCGACCAGACGGCCGGCTTCTTTGATGAGACCCGGCGGCTCGCCCAGGAATCCGCCCTGGAGGTGACGGGAGTGGTCGTCGCGGACGCCCGCGCGCCGGGGGGCTTCGAGTTGCAGGTGACGAACGTCTGCGTCGTCCATGCCGCCCGCGATTACCCCATCACCCCCAAGCCGCACGGGATCGAGTTCCTCATGAAGCTGCGGCACCTGTGGTTCCGGTCGCAACGGCAATGGCACATCCTGCGCATCCGGGCGACCGTGGTGGACGAGATTCGCCGCTACTTCAACGACCACGACTACGTACTGATCGACACCCCGATCTTCGCCCCGGCCGCCGGCGAGGGGTCGCAGACGCTGTTCAAGGTGGACTACTTCGGCGAGCCGGTGTACCTGGCGCAGACGGGGCAGCTCTACGTCGAGGCGGCCTGCATGGCCCATCGCAAGGTGTACTGCTTCGGCCCGACGTTCCGCGCCGAGAAGAGCAAGACCCGCCGCCACCTTACCGAGTTCTGGATGGTGGAGCCGGAGATCGCCTACGCCAGCCTCGGCGACGTGATTGACGCCGCCGAGGACTTCGTCTGCTCCGTCGTCCAGCGCGTGCTGCGCGATCATCGTCCGCAACTCATCGAGCTGGGCCGCAACGTAGAGGAACTGGAGCGGATCCAGAAGCCGTTTCATCGCATCACCTACACCCGGGCGGCCGAGATGCTGCGCAGCCCGCAGGCCAAGGCGTTGCTCGAACAGGACCTGGTTGCCAAGCAGGAGCGCCTTGCCGAGTTGGACCGCCGGATCGAGAAGCTGGAGGCGGTGGCCAAGGGCGACGGCAAGCAGTGGGACAAGGACGTGGCGGCCGCCGAGGCGATCGAGGCCCGCGAAGAGCGTGCCGAGGTGCAGGAGCAGATTCGCAACATCCCGCACCACCTGGAACTGGCCGCCGGCTTCGAGTGGGGCTCCGACCTGGGCGGGTCCGATGAGACGATCATCTCCCGCCTGCATGACAAGCCCGTCTTCGTCACGCATTACCCGAAGCACGCCAAGGCGTTCTACATGCGTGAGGACCGGGCCGACGAGCGCGTCGTCGAGAACTTCGACCTGCTGGCCCCGCAGGGCTTCGGCGAGATCATCGGCGGCTCGGCCCGCGAGGAGGAGCTTGGCCGCCTGCTGGCCCGCATCCGGCACGACCACCTGCCGGAGGACGACTACGAGTGGTACCTCGACCTGCGCCGCTACGGCTCCGTGCCGCACGGCGGCTTCGGCCTGGGCGTCGAGCGCACGCTCTGCTGGCTCTGCGGCCTCAAACACATTCGCGAGGCCATCCCGTTCGCACGCATGATGGGGAAGATCTATCCATAGGGGCCGCTCCGCGGAGAACCCCTCTTGCCCTGGGGGGAGAGGGCAGGGTGAGGACGATTGCCGATAAGGCGGATTGACCTGGCCCAACCTGCCACAACCCGTGGTGTTTCCGCCGACGCGAGCACGTTGCTGCCGCGTGTGCAGCGCGTGGCGTCGCTCTTGAAGCGTTGGCTGCTGGGGACGCATCAGGGGGCCGTGCGACCGGAGTGCCTTGACTACTACCTCGACGAGTTCACGTTCCGCTTCAACCGCCGCACCTCGGCCTCGCGCAGCAAGCTGTTCTACCGCCTCTTCCAGCAGGCGGTGCAGATCGACCCCGTCCCCTTCGATGCCCTGCGGCCCAACCACAAGCCCCAGGAACCGGTTGAATCAAGCAAATACACCTTTTGTCGATTGGTCGGCGCGGGCTGCGCCTGCATGCGCGTTTGGCGTGGGTGCCCTGCCCTCACCCGCCGCAGGCGGGCGTGGGCATGTACCGCCGCCGCAGAGGCATGCTTACCCGCGACTGCGGTCGCGGGTAAGCATGACACCCTCGGCACCGTGTACGCTGGACACGCACCAAGTCCCTGGCAACCACCGTAGGCCCTCCGGGCGGCGGGCGGCACTGGGCGGTGAGCCGCGTTGAGCGGTGGGCGTCGTGGAGGCTGCGAAAACCGTCCCTCCGAGCATAACACCTGTCGGCATCGGGCGTCACCAGATACGGTGAAGAGGCCCGGGAGTGCGCGCGGATGCGGGCAGGAGTCCGAATGATGGGTCGCCGAGGGGCGGAACGTGGGCAGCCGGACGTAAGCGGGCTGGCGGAGGGTCTGCTGCGGCGGGGGCTGGCGGCCGGGGCGACGGACCTGCATTTCGAGCCGACCGATACGGGCCTGCTGGTGCGGGTGCGCGTGGACGGGCAACTCCTGGATTTCGAGACGGTGCCGGCGGAGCTGGCACCGAACCTGGTGGCGCGACTGAAGGTGCTCGGGGCGCTGCTAACCTACCGGATGGACATTCCGCAGGAAGGGAGCGTGCGCTTTGCGGCGGGCCCCGGCGCGGAGGCCGTCGATCTGCGCATCGCCGCCTTCCCAACGATCCGGGGCGAGCGCGTGGTGGTGCGGGTGTTCGGGCGCGAGCAGGACCTGAAGGGTCTGGAGGCGCTGGGGCTGACCGCCGCACAGGTACGGATGCTGCGCCAGGCGGTGGCGCAGCCGGCGGGGCTGATCGTGGTAACGGGGCCGGCCGGCGCCGGCAAGACGACCACCTTGTACGCGCTCATCCGCGAACTGCGGGACCATCACCCGGGTCGCTGCGTGATCACGCTGGAAGACCCGGTCGAGCAGCGTCTTGATGGGGTAACGCAGATTCAGGTCAATCCCTACGGTGAACTCAGCTACGGTCGGTGCCTGCGGTCGCTGTTGCGTCAGGACCCGCAGGTGCTGTTGCTCGGCGAAGTGCGCGACGGCGAGACGGCGGCGCTGGCGGTGGAGGCGGCCCTGACCGGGCATCTGATCCTGACCACGCTGCACAGCGGCGGACCGGCCGAGACCATCGTGCGCTGGCTGGAGATGGGCGTGGCGCCTTATCAGCTTGTGAGCACGTTGACGCTGGTGTGTGCCCAGCGGCTGGTGCGCCGGTTGTGTTCGGAGTGCCGCGGGCGCAAGCAGTCTTCGTGCGGTCGGTGTCTGGGAACGGGTTACCACGGGCGGGTGGCGGTTGCCCAGGTCGTGCGTCTGGACGAGTCGGTGCGGGAGGAGGTTCTGCGGCGGGCGCCGGCAGCGCGCTTGCGCGAGGTACTGAAGGTCCAGGGGCCCGGCCTGGCCCAGCAGGGCGCGCGCTTGGTGTCAGAGGGTGTCACCGATGCGCCGGAGGTGGCCCGGGTGCTGGGGACGGAGCCGGCGATCGAGAGCACTGGATGAGACCGCGCAAATGGGAGACTGCGCGGGTGGCATGCCCAGGCCAAGGGCGCCGGCATGCCGATGCAGCAGGGGCGGGCTGGAGGAAAGGCATGGCGGCGCTGCGCTTGGCCATGCCACCCGGTGACGAGGCGTTCTCGTCTGAGCACGCGGAGCTGTCGGCGCGTGCGGTGGGCAGGAGCTGGGCATGGCACAGTTTGAGTATCGGGCACAGTTGGAGGGCGGAGCGGCCGTGGCGGGGACGCTGGAGGCCGGCGACGCGACCGAGGCCCTTGCGCATCTGGAGGGCATGGGGCTGACCACGATTGAGGTCGCGCCGACCGCCAAGCCGGTGCCCGTTCGCGCGCTATCGGGCGGGGACCTGATCTTCTTCAACGAGCAACTGGCGGCCCTGGCGCGGGCGGGGCTGTGTCTGGACGCGGGCTTACGGCAGTTGGCGAAGGACGTGGGGTCGTCGCGGCTCGGAACGGTGCTGGAGCAGACGGCGAACGAAGTGGAGAAGGGTCGGCCGCTGGAGGAGGCGCTGGAGGGACAGGCCACGCGTCTGCCGCCGCTGTACGGGCGCGTCATCCGGGCGGGCATTCGCAACGGGCAGCTTGCCGAGACGCTGCTGAACCTCTCGCAGCACCTGCGGCTGATGGCGGACACGCGGCGGCTGGTGGCGGAGGCGCTGGCGTATCCGGTGGCCGTGCTCGCGGTGGCCGGGGCGTTGTTCTGCACGATCATGCTGGTGCTGGTGCCGCAGGTGCGGGAGCTGCTGGCGGGCTTCGATCTGAGCTGGGGGACGGCGCGGAGTGGCGTGGGCTGGCTGGCAAACCTGGTGATGACGTTGTCGGAGTGGATGCCGGTGCTGGTGCCCGTGGGCGCGGTGGTCTTCGTGCTGGCGGTGGTACTGTGGATGGCGGCCGGGACAACGGCGCCGGGGCGGGCCGTGCGGGAACGACTGGTGTTGGGACTGCCCATCATCGGGGCGTTGGTGGCGGACTCGCTGCGGGCGCGGTTCATTCAGGCGATGGCGTTCGCCGTGCGGGCGGGGCTGCCGTTGCCGGAAGGTTTGCGTCTGGCGGGGGAAGCGGGGGCGAGTCCGGGCGTCGCCGAGGAGGCCGCACGCGTAGCGGCGCAGGTCGAACAGGGCACGGCGGCGTTTGAGGCGTGCCGCCGGACCCGGCTGATTCCGCCGATGTTCGGGTACGTGGTCCAGGTCAGTGCCCAGCGTGGCAATCCGGACGAAGCCTTGACGCAACTGGCCCAGACCTACGCCGAGCGGGCCTCCCGGCGTCAGGCACTGGTTCGGCACTGGCTGATGCCGGTGGCGCTGGTGCTGGTGGGGGTAATGATCGGCGCGTGCATCGTGGCCGTGTATGCCCCGCTGCTGCAGATGCTCAACGTCATCCAGTCGGTGAGTTGAGCACAGGGGAGTGACGAAATGCACGTGGTGGTGTCGTTGTTTGGGTGGCTGCTGGTGCTGGCGCTGCTGTTGGGAATCGTGCGCCTGGCGCTGGCCTTGTACGGCACGATCACGTGGTCACTGTCGGGAGAAACCGGGAGCCTGTTGCGGCGGATCTACGGGACGCGTGGCAAGCGGGCGCGGCGCACGGTGGAGTTGCAGACGCTGCTGGGGCAGGTGGGGGTGGCCGTGCGCCTCAATCTGCCGCTGCCAACGGCGCTGCGGGCGGCGGCGGCCGGCGAACTGCCGCGGGTCAGCCGGATGCTGAAGGACATGGCGACACTGCTGGAAGCGGGGTGCCCGCTGTCAGAGGCCTTGCGGCTGGGCGTGCCGGGATGTCCGTTGCTGCTGCCGGCGCTGGTACGCCGGGGAGAGGAATGCGGACAGTTGCGCCAGGCGTTCACGGACGCGGAGGCCATGCTGGAGCAGCGGCTGCGGCGGCAGATCAGCCGGGCGGGACCGGTGGGTCTCTATGCGCTGGTCGTGCTGCTGATCGGCATCGGCATCGTCGGGGGCGTGATGGTCATCGTGGTGCCGAAGTTCAAGGTGATCTTCGAGGACTTCGACGCGACCCTGCCGCCGGCGACGGTGCGTTTGATCGAGGTGTCGGACTGGATCGTGCATGGGGGAGGGCTGGGGCTGGTGTGGCTGGTGCTGGCGGTGGGAGTGGTGGCGGGGGTGGTGTTGCTGGTGGTACAGCTTTCGCCGCGGGATCGGCCGGGGCCCGTCGCGCGGGCGGTGGCGGCGTTGCGGTGGGCGTTTCCGATCACGCGGCACATCGACTTCGGGCTCGGCATGGCCGGGGCGATTCGCGCGCTCGGGTGGGCGATGCGCTCGGGGCTGCCGCTGGCGGTGGCCGTGCCGCCGGCGCAGACGGTGGCGCAGACCAACCGGCTGCGGTCGCGGCTGGCGCGTTTCGTGGCGTTGACCCAGGAGGGGTGGGCACCGGCCGATGCCGCCGAACGTGAGCGGCTTGGGGCGGTGTTCACGGCCGCGCTACGGATCGTGCAGCGCGGCGGGGACAGCGGGACGGTGGTGCGGCACGCGGCTGAGTATTACGAGGCGAACGCCCAGCGCTGGTGGCATGCGTGTACCGCGTTGTCGGTGCCGCTCATGACGCTGTTGCTGGCGGGGGTGGTAGGATCGGTGGCGCTGGCGCTGTTTATGCCGCTCGTGACGTTGATTCAGTGGACGGCGGAGAGCATCGGGTGAACGAACAGCGGACGAGAGTCATAGGGGGCCACTTGCCGGGACAACCGGTCCGGTGGCATGCCCAAGCTGAAGGCGCCGGCATGCGGTCGCAGCAGCGGCCTGCTGCGTCGGAGCAAGGCATGGCGGCGCTGCGCTTGGCCATGCCACCCTGTTGTCGACGTCGGCTGCCGTGGAGGAGGGGCGGACGTGGTGGGCTGGGCATCACGGGACATCGCCGAGCGGCGACGGTGCTGACGGAGGCGATCGGCAGTCTGGCGCTGCTGGGGCTGCTGCTGGGGCTGACGTCGCTGGTGCTGACCCGGTACGCGCGGGCGACGGATTACTTCCTGAATGCCCGGCGGGCACAGTGGGCGGCCGAAGCCCATGTGGAACGGCTGCGGAGCGGGGCATTGCCACTACGGGACGCTACGGCGGTGGACGAGAACGGCGTGGAATGCACGATTCAGGTCACCGACGCCCCGGCGGCATGGGCGCCGTTGCGACAGGTGCGGGTGCTGGCCGTCGTGACGGGCAAGCACGGCAGGCAGGCCCGCTGTGAACTGACCACATTCGTAGGTGAGGAAGCCCGGCCGGAGGACGGACGATGAGACGGCCACGGCACGCCGGGTACACGCTGGTGGAGATGCTTGCGGTCATCGTCCTGGTGGCGGTGGGCGGCGCCCTGGCGACGCAGGGGATCGCGGGGCTGGTGCGTGCCCAGCGGCAGGCGGCGGACCTGGTGAACCGCTACGCGGTGCTCAACGACGTGGTCGGTTGTCTGCGCGCGGACGTGCGGGCCGCCGACGCGGCGGAGTTGGCGACGGCGGAAGGCGCGGGGGAGGGTCACGTCCTGCGATTGCGGGGAGCGAGCGGGGTCGTGGAGTACCGATTGGGCACCGACCGCGTAGAACGGACCGGGCCGCCGGGAGACGACGTACGTGACAAGTCATGGCACATGCAGCATGCCCTGGACGCCAATGAACGCGGCCACACGGAGTGGGACGTGCGGGTGCCCCGGACGGGGCCCGGCGCGGGCCGGCTGGTCGAATTGACGGTGCTCTGGCAACGCCGGGCACGGGATGACGCGCAGCCGCCGCGGCGGTTCGACGTGGTGCTGCGTTGCGCGGGAGTGAGGCGCGATGAGACTCAGTGAGCGGTGGTCCTGCGTCCGCGGGCGCCGGCCGAGCCGAGACATGCGGGGCCGGTATCGGCGGGCACGCGCCGGCGAGCAGCGTCGCGGCATGCTGCTGGTGCTGGTGCTGCTGTACCTTGCCCTGACGACGGCGGTGGCGCTGGTGATTACGGCCGGCACCAGGCAGCAGGTGCGCGTGCACGCCGAGGAGCGTGGGGAACTTCTGCTGCGGCAGATGCTCGACAGCGGGGTGGCCTGGTCGGCGGCCGCGGGGGAGGCGTGGCCGGTCGCCGGGTCGGTTACGCTTGATGCCGGTCTGCTGGCACCGACGGCGCAGGCCGCGGCGGTTACCCTGACGCCCGAGCGCAACGAGGATGGACATGTCAGGTCGGTAGCGATTGAGGCCCGGGTCGAGCATGGCGATCGGGCGCAGGTGCGACGAGCCGTATGGCGGCGCCCGGGTTAGCGGCCTGTTGGAGAACTTCCGTTCTCAGGCGGGTTCCTGGAAGGCGGGTGCGCTTGGTGGTCTCCGCGTCGGCCGCGGGGGGCCGACGCTACTTGTTTAACAGGCTGTCAGGCCCGTCGGCGGTTTCACGATCCTCATCATCCGAGGCGGAGGACGGCGCGGCGGCCGGGGGCTTGCCGGCGGGGCGCGGGAGGCCCAGGGCGGCGGCCACGTCACGCTCCACGATGCCGCGCAGGGCCTCGCGCGGTACGGGGGGCAGGTTCGTCCCGTGCACCAGATGGGGAATGCTGAAAAGCTGCTCCAGGGCCTGGGCGGGCGTGCTGCAGGGGAAGCCGCTGCCGAAGCAGATCTTGTCGATGACGCCATACTGGCACGCGGACAGCAGCGCCTGGTACGTCTCCCAGGGATTGTCCAGCAGCCAGCTTAGCTCGGCGAACACGTGGGGGTGCTTGGCGAGCAACGCGATCGTCTCCTGCACCCAGGGGTAGCCGAGGTGGGCGACCATGATCCTGAGGTCGGGCAGCTCGCGCGCCACCTCGTCGAGCAACATCGGGCGGGCGTACTCCAGCTTGGTCTGGGGAAGGACGGCGAGGCCGCTGTGGAAGAACAGCGGCACCTTGCGCTCGGCCGCCTCGGCGTAGATGCGCATCGCCCGACTGTCCGTGGGATGAAAGTCCTGGGCGGCCGGGGCGACGGCGAGCCCGGACAACTTCAGTTCCTCCTGGGCGATGCGCAGGTCACGCAGCGCCTCCCGCGGCTCAGTGGGGTCAAGGCCCGCGAAGCCGATGAGCCGGTCCGGATGCGCGCCGACGTAGGCGGCGATGGACGCATTGGGAATGTCCACGTGCAGGTAACGGCTCTTGAAGCCCACGACGAGGGTGGTGCGCGCGGGCTCGGCGGCGGCCCGGTGGCGGGCGGCGCCGGCCGGGGTGTACCCGCACGCCGTCGGCAGGGGCGGACGGGCGCGCTCCCAGTCGTGCGGGCCCAGTTGGGCGTCGC
The DNA here is from genome assembly GCA_029558835.1 of Planctomycetota bacterium. Classification (GTDB taxonomy): domain Bacteria; phylum Planctomycetota; class Phycisphaerae; order UBA1845; family UBA1845; genus JAKQDH01. The sequence continues at coordinate 115,105 of JAKQDH010000008.1, forward strand.
CGTCCCAGACGTGGGTGTAGCAGTCCACGATCATCGCGGTGATCTACCTGGCGGAATGCAGAATGAAGAAGGCAGAATGCAGAAAGGGCTTCGCCCGCTCTCTGCTCTCTGAATTCTTCATTCTTCCCTCTGCATTCACCGCCCGACATGGTACCGCCTGGCAACGCGATCGGTCAAGGCGGCATCATGCGCTGCGGCTTCAGACCTCCAGCACGGTGACGCGCAGGGCCTCTTCGAGGGTGGTCAGCCCGGCGCGGACCTTGACGATGGCGTCCTCGCGGAGAGAGATGGCGCCGTGGGCGGCGGCGTGGCGCTGGAGGACCTCGGCCGTGGACTTCTGCATGATGAGCTCGCCCAAGCCGACGTCCATCGCCACGAACTCAAAGACGCCGACGCGGTCGTAGTAGCCGCTGCGCAGGCAGCGGGTGCAGCCGGCGCCGCGGTAGACTTCGACGCCGGGGCGGTCGAGGGGCACCCCGAGAATGCGCCGCTCCGTGGCGTTGGGTTCGTAGGGGCGTTTGCAGTTGGGGCAGATGCGGCGGACGAGGCGCTGGGCGATCATGCCGATGACGCCGCTGGCAACGAGGTACGCCTCGCAACCCATCTCCAGCAGGCGGGTGACGGCCCCGCAGGCGGAGTTGGTGTGCAGGGTGGCGAAGACGAGGTGGCCGGTCAGGGACGACTCCAGCGCCAGGTGGGCCGTCTCGCGGTCCCGAATCTCACCGACCATGATGACGTCCGGGTCGTGGCGGACGATGCTGCGCAGGGCGAAGGCAAAAGACACGCCGTGCTCGGTGTCGACGGCCACCTGGTTGACGCCGGGAATGTGGTACTCGACCGGGTCCTCGACGGTGATGATGTGCTTGTCCACGGTGTTGATGCGCTGGAGGGCGGCATACAACGTGGTGCTTTTGCCGCTGCCGGTGGGCCCGGTGATCAGGATGATGCCGTAGGGGCGCAGGATGAGGCGCTCGAAGGCCTGGCGCACCTCCATGCCCATGCCCAGGGTCTCCAGGGACACGTGGCTGCGGTCCTGGGCGAGCAGACGCAGGGTGACGCGTTCGCCGTGGACGCCGGGGATGACCGCAACGCGCACGTCGATGTCCTGGTCGAAGCTGCGGTGGCTGAAGCGCCCGTCCTGCGGTTTGCGGCGCTCGGTGATGTCGAGGGTGGCCAGCACCTTGATGCGCGAGACCAGCGTGGGCGTTACTTCCAGCGGATAGGCGCGGGCTTCCAGCAGGCGCCCGTCGATGCGCAGGCGGATGCGCAGGCGGTCGGCCTCCGGCTCGACGTGGATGTCGCTGGCGCGGCGATCGACGGCCTCGTCGATGATGCTGTCGAACTCCTCGATCATGTTGAGCCCGGTGGCGGAGGCGGTGGCGACGGGGGTGGCCACGGGGGCGAGGCCCGTCCAGCGGGCGCCCTTGGCCCGGGCTTCGCCGTAGATGGAGTCGAGGGCTTCGAGAATCTGGTAGCGCGGGCTGACGACGTACTGGAGCGGACGTTGAAAATAGGCCTCCACGACGGCCCGCACCGAGGCATCCAAGGGGTCAGCCAGGGCGACGACGAGCTGGCCGCCGACCTCGCCGAAGACCAGGCAGCACTTGCGCCGGGCGACGTTCTCGGGCAGCATGAGGGCCCAGGTGCGGGCGGGTGCCCGACGGCTTAGGTCAAGGAAGCGCAGTCCGTGCATGTCCGCGTAGGTCTGGGCAACGTCGGCCTCACTGATCAGGTCGTGCCGTTGCAGCAGCTCGACCAGCGGCAGACCGGCGATCTCCGACTCGGTGCGCAGGCTAAGCAGGCGCTTGGTGTTAAGCTGCTTGTCGTCGAGCAGCTTCGAGACGATGCGATGTTCGGCGGCTAGGGCGGCGATCATCGGAAGTTGTGCTCCCGCACGGGGTCTGACGACCCGAACGTTTCACTTACCAGCGAAACTGAGTGACCGCACGGGGTGGCATGGCCAAGCGCTGCGCCGCGATGTTTGCTCCCGTGCCCGACACTGCCTTCTGCGATAGCCTGCCGGCAGGCGCTTTTGGCTTGGGCATGGCACGTTCCCAGTCTCCCGTGCACATGGTCCTATTCAGGCGATTATACGACTGCAGGCGATGGTTAGCATCCGGCCTCCGGTGGGGCAGCGTGGTGGGCTCGGGGGGGCGGGCGTGGCCCGTCTGCCGCGGGAAGGAAATGTCCAGGATGCCTCTGTGACGCCTGCGTCACCTGCGGGGGCTGGCGCTCCAGCGGGCGGCGGACGGGGCGGGTCGCGTCCCGTCGGCGTTGGGGGAGCCCCCTCGCTTCCGCGCGGGCTCGGATGGGCTGGCATGTGGCGGCGGGGGGCGTCAGCGTGGAAGCGGTGCGAGGATGCACGTGAGGGTGTACGTCTCTCCACGGCGGCGGGCGGGGGGGGCGTGCATGAGCGCGTCGATGGGCCGCAGCAACCGCTGCAGGCGGCGGAGCCCTCTGCGATCGAGCACGGCCGCATAGCGTCGGAGCCACAGGTCGTCGCGGAAGCCGTCGCTTCCCAGAAGGGCCTTGCGGTGGTCCCGTGCCGACGAGCGCAGCAGGGCGGCACAGGAGTCGGCCACGGCCTTCAGGTACGCGGGAGAGCGTTGCTCGCGGTCCAGGAGGAGCCGTGGCGCCACGAGGGCGTAGACGGTCTCCATGCGCCGGCGGCATTTGCGCCGACTGTGCTCGACGAGCAGCCCGACGCTGCGAAGCGTGTGGACGTGGTAGTAAAGGGATTCCGGCTGGCGGCCCATCGCGGTCGCCAACTCTTCGACCGAGCTGGGGCCGCGGCTGGAAAGGACGTCCACGATGCGGGCGCGCACCGGGGACCCGAGGGCGGCCACCTGCTCGGGGCGGCGTAGTACAAAGGCCTTGCCGGGCCTGGGCATTGGGGGACAGCATGGCCGTCGGGATTGGGGGTGTCAACCGGGCATTGCTAGAAAAAGATGGTTTTTTGAAGTAAAGTGGGTCCGCCGGGCGTCTGGCTGTGGGTGCTCACCGTCAGGGGTGGTGGGCAGTAGTCCGGCGGTTGCCGCCGAGTGTGCGCGGACCTTGCCTGCGGAGAGCGTGGGCGCGCACACGGCGGGGAGTCGGCGCAGGAAGGAGAGACCGGGTATGACAGGTTGCGGGAACAAGCTGGCGCGTACGGCCGGCGGCGTGGGACTGCTCGTTTGCCTGGCGTTTGGGGGGATCACGCCGGCGGAGGACGAGGTGGCGCGCGGTGACGCGCTGTTTCGTGCGGGGCAGTTTGCGGAGGCCGAAAAGGCATATGCGGCCGCGCGAACGGCTGGTGCCAGGAGCTTCGAGGCCACTGTGCGGCTGGGCGAGATTGCGTTGCTGGGCAATCGCTTCCCGGAGGCGGAGCGCTTGCTGCAGGAGGCGATCGCCATGCAGCCGGACACTCCCCGGCCGAAGGAACTGCTCGCGGAAGCGTTCTGTCGGCAGGACAAGTTTGCGCAGGCTGCCGAGCTCGTTAAGCAGGTTGGACCGGAGGCGGAGGCGGCTAAACTGAGCAGTTTTCAGGGCTCAGCGCCCTACGAGATTGCCGGTGCGACCGACGCTGCTCATGTCAAGTTCGTGCGCACGGATCCGCTGCCGGTGATCCGCGCGCGCTTCAACGGAAAGGAGGAGGGGCTGCTTCTCGTCGACACGGGCGCTTCCGAGCTGTACCTGGACAAGGCCCTGGTGGAGAAGCTGGCCTTGTCACGGTTCGGCTCGACCACGGGCATGTACGCGGGCGGCCGGACCGCGGAGGTCGGGCACGCCCGCCTGGACTCGATCCAGCTTGGCGATCTCGAGGTCCGTAACGTGCCGGTCGTCGTCCGGAGCGGAGGTGCGATGCTGCGGTTGCCCGACCAGGAGCCGCCGGTCGGCGTCATTGGTACGGTGATGTTCTATCACTTCTTCACTACGCTCGACTACCCGCAGGGCGAGTTGGTGTTGCGTCGCAGGACCGACGTGCGCCGGGCGGAGGTCGAACGGCTGGCGCAGGATTCCCGCACGCATGTCGTCCCCTTCTGGATGGCCGGCACGCACACGATGGTGGCTTGGGGGAAGGTGAACGATAGTCCGCCGCTGCTGATGTTTGCCGACACCGGTTTGGCCGGCGGCGGTTTCCTGTGTCCGGAGTCAACCCTGAAGGACGCCGGCATTGACATCTCGGGGCTGCCGTCGTTTCAAGGCATGGGCGGCGGCGGGCCGGTCACGGTGACGCCGTTCAAGATTGAGCGCCTGAGCTTCGGTGCTGCGACGGCCTCGGGAATCACCGGCTTCTTCGGCGGGTTTCCGCCAGCCAGCGAGTACGACAAGGGCTTCCGCGTGGGAGGGATCATCTCCCACGAGTTCTTCAAGCGCTTCGCGCTGACGTTCGACTTCGAGAAGATGCGCTTCCTGCTAACGCCGGCACCGTGAGGCGGCCTGGGCGTGGAAACTGCGGTGGTCTGAAGCGAGTTAAGTTCGGCGCGTGCAAGCGCTCTACCGGTTCGGCACGGGGTTGCCCGAAGCAGGCGCACGGGTGTGCCGGTCAGCAAGTGGTCCAACGTAGTATATTTACTACGTTGGATCGGTTTCACCTCGCGGTTTTCCTCACGTCTTGCGTCGCAGGTGTGAGGGGGGCCAAACCTACGGGTGAAGTCACTGGCGGGCGTGCGCGGGCGATGGCGTCTGGAGCGGTCCAGTGGACACGGTTTCGAGATGCCGGGTGACCAGGCGGATGGTATCGAAGGGGACTTGGCCGTCGAGGGCGTCGAAAATGGGCCTCAGCGGGGTCGTGCCGAGGCGCTGGGCGGCATGCTGCACTACGTGGTAGGTGGCCGAATCGACCCAAGGGGCGACGCTGGGCGGACGCTCGCGCTGGATGTACTCGACCAAGTACCGGGTGGTGGTGCTGCGGGCGCGGCCGAGCGTGGTCATCACCTTCTCAATGGATGCACCGTCGGCGAAGAGCGCGAACGCTGCACGGCGAGCGGCGGTGAGGGGTCGTGGGCGGGGCACCTGTGGCTCCGGGGCCGACCGCGCGGCTGTGTTCGGGGATTGATTCGTCGTCAGTCCCTGCTGCGTGCAGTAGGCGGCGATGTGCTCGACGAAGCAGGTGCCGTAGTCGGCAAGCTTGCGCTGGCCCACCCCATGAACACGGGCGAAGACATCCAGCGTGCTGGGGCGTACCCGGGCCAGCTCGCGCAGCGTCGCGTCCCCGAAGATGATGAAGGCGGGCACGTGCTGTTTCTCCGCAAGCTCCCGGCGGAGCCCGCGCAGGCTCTCGAACAACCCGGCATCGACGCCCTCCCAGGACTCCGCCTCGACACGTGTCTTGCGGACCGCCTTGGTCCGCGGTTGCAGCAGCTTCACCTCCTGCCGGCCGCGGAGCACTTCCCACGACGCGGCATTGAGTCTGAGGATGGGGTGTTCGTCAGCGGTTCGTTCGAGGAGGTTCTGGTCGATGAGCTGGTAAACGAGGTTCGTCAGATTCTTGCGGTCCAGCTCCTTGAGCAGGCCGTAGGTGCTCAGCTTGTCGTGCTGCCAGCGGCGGATCATGTCGGTGTTGCCGCCGAGCAGCACGTCCACGACGTGCGTCACGCCGAAGCGCTGGTCCACGCGGGCGACGCAGGAGAGTATCTTCCTGGCGATGACCGTGCTTTCGGGGGCAATCTCCGCCTCTTCGAGGCACACGTCGCAGGCGCCGCAAAGGGTGCGGTCGTAGGGCTGTCCGAAGTACTCGGAGAGCAGCTTGTGCCGGCAGATCGGGGAGTTGCAGTACCGTTTCATGTGGCGGAGCAACTCGTTGGCGGCCAGGCTCACCTGTTCGGGATCAGCCGCGGCTTCCGCGCTCTTCTTGATGAGCATCCGCCATTTCTGGTCGTCGGCGGCGGAGTAGAAGAGCACACACTCCGCCTCGAGGCCGTCGCGCCCGGCGCGGCCGGTCTCCTGCTGGTAGTGTTCGAGGCTCTTGGGCATGCCCGCGTGGAGGACGCAACGGACGTCGCTGCGGTCGATGCCCATGCCGAACGCCACGGTGGCGACGATGACGTCGAGCTTCTCCTCGGCGAAGGCGTCCTGGGTGCGCCGGCGGTCGTCGGGCTCCATGCCGGCGTGGTAGTGGGCGGCGCGAATGCAGTTGTCGGTCAGCCAGGACGCGAGGTCCTCGGTGTCCCGGCGGCTGATGCAATACACAATAGCGGCTTGTCCTTGATGTCGGCGGATGACTTGCAGCGTCTGATCGTACACGTCGACGCGCGGCACTACGCGGTAGATGAGGTTGGGGCGGTCGAAGGTGCCGATCAGCACAGCCGGCTTGGTCAGCCGAAGCTGGTCGACGATGTCCTGCTGGACGCGTGGGGTGGCCGTCGCGGTGTAGGCGTGCAGGCTGGCCGTGGGGAAACGCTCTTTCAGCACCACGAGTTGGCGATACTCCGGGCGGAAGTCGTGACCCCAGTGGCTGATGCAATGGGCTTCGTCGATGGCGAAGGCCCGCACCTTCAGGTCTTGCAGCAGGCGCAGGAAGCGCTCCGTGACGATCCGCTCGGGCGTGACGAAGGCCAGCCGCACTGCCCCGCGGGCAATGTCGCGTTCGGCGTTGCGAGCTTCGTCTCCGTGCATGCCACTGTGCAAGGCCTGGGCGGGATACCCGCACTGGCGCAGGCCGTCCACCTGATCCTTCATGAGTGCAATGAGCGGTGAGATGACGACGTCGAGCCGATTGGCCAGCAGCGGCGGCACCTGGTAGCACAGCGACTTGCCGCCGCCGGTGGGCAGCACGATGAGCGAGTCGCGGTGGTCGAGCCCGGCCCGGATGGCCTCCTCCTGCAGCGGACGCAAACGCTCAAACCCCCACATCTGCTTCACGGTGGCGAGGATGCGGTGGTGGAGAGGTTCGGATTGGACGGCGCTTTCCGTCATAGAATCTCGCCGGGTGGGAGACCCCCATCGGGTCTCGCGGTTTCGAGGGCACCACAGGCCGGCGGAGCAACTCTGGGAGCCCGGCTGCTCAGGCGACCCGCCTGAGCACGTTGGCGCGTTCTGCTGTGGGGCGGTGGCCCAACCACGAACCGTGCGCGTGGAACGCTGCGTCAGCGTGGAACGCTACCACACCCCCTTTTCCCGAAGGATAACCGTCGGCTCAGGTCGGAGCAACGCCCCCGGCTCCGCCGGTAGTGTACCCTTGCAGGACGCGGGCAGACCCGCGACACTACCGGCATGCTCACGCGGCTTAGGGTGCGGAACTTCAAGCGCTTCGACGACGTCGACATCGAACTCGGTGAGACCGTCGTCCTGATCGGACCCAATGACTCCGGGAAGACGACTGCGCTCCAGGCGCTGGCATTGTGGGAGATTGGGGTCCGGCGCTGGCTGGACAAGCGGCGTGACAAAGCTTCGCCGGAGAAGCGTCCGGGTGTTGCGATCAACCGGCGCGACCTGATCTCCATTCCGGTCCCTGATGCGAACCTGCTCTGGCGAGACCGCCACGTCCGCGACGTCGAGTCCATCGAGAAGCCCGGCAAGCGCTCAACCAAGACGCAGAACGTGCGTATTGACGTGATCGTTGATGGTGTGACCGAGGGGAGAACCTGGTCCTGTGGTCTCGAGTTTGACTACGCGAACGAGGAGTCGTTCTACTGTCGGCCGCTCCGGCTCGAGCAGCGGAGCACTGAGCGCATGCCGCTGCCCCTGGAAGCCGGCAAGGTTCGCGTGGCCTATCTGCCCCCGATGTCGGGACTGGCGGCGGTTGAGCCCAAGTGGGAGCCGGGTCGTGTCAACGTCCTGATTGGCGAGGGCCAGACCGCCCAGGTGCTCCGGAATCTGTGCTATCAGATCTGCTCCCAGCAGCCAGCGCAGCCCGGCTGGGATGCACTGGTGGGGCACATCCGGCAGTCCTTCGGGGTCGACCTGCTCCCCCCGAGGTTCGATACAGACCGGGGCGAGGTCACCATGGCGTATACAGGACCCCATGGCGTGCACCTTGATCTTTCTTCGTCGGGTCGTGGGCTGCAGCAGACGCTCCTGCTACTTGCCCACCTGTACGCGAACCCGGGAACCGTCCTGCTACTCGATGAACCCGACGCTCATCTCGAGATTCTCCGGCAGCGGCAGACCTACGCGCTGCTGACCGACGTGGCAGCCCGGCAAAGGTCGCAGGTGATTGCCGCCAGTCACTCGGAAGTCGTTCTGAACGAGGCGGCGGACCGGGACGTGGTGGTGGCGTTCGTCGGCAAGCCGCACCGGCTCAATGACCGTGGGTCGCAGGTTTTGAAAGCCCTGCGCGAGATCGGCTTCGATCAGTACTACCAGGCTGAGCAGACCGGCTGGGTGTTGTATCTCGAATCTGCCTCGGATCTTGCCATGTTGCAGGCGTTTGCGCGCACACTCGATCACCCGGCGAGGCAGCTTCTCGAACGCCCCTTCGTCCACTATGTGGCGACGAATCTACCCCAGCACGCCCGCGATCACTTCTACGGCCTGCGGGAAGCGAAGCCGGACCTGCTCGGCGTGGCGCTCTTTGACCGCCTGGACAAGGAACTGCAAAGCGGCGCCCCGCTGGCAGAGTTGATGTGGGAGCGCCGAGAGATCGAGAACTACTTCTGCAGCCCCGACGTCCTGCTGGCCTACGCTCAACAGGGCGTTGCCGACGATCTCTTCGGAGCCTCGGAACGGGATCAACGCGTGCGCGCCATGCAGGAGGCGATTCGGGATGTCTCCGATGCCCTGAGCACCCTGGGGAAGCCTGCCCCCTGGTCCCCTGACCTGAAGGTCAGTGACGAGTTCCTGGAGCCGGTGCTCAAGAAGTTCTTCGGCACGCTGAATCTGCCCCTTAGTGTGCGCAAATCCGACTACCATGTGCTGGCGTCGCTGGTACCGCGCGACAGCATTGATTCCGAAGTTGTCCGGAAACTGGACAGGATCGTCGCGGTGGCTGCGCAGGCCCAGCCGAAGCTTGTGTGAACCGGCGTCTCTTCTGGCTGGTGCCCACATGCACTCGCGAATCTCGCCAGCTGGCGCCGCGGACCGCAAGAACCGGGTGGTGGCGTGGTCGGCGGTACCTACAATGGCCCGCATGATCACCAGGCAGCAATCGACACAGCGTGTCAGCGACTACGACCGTATCGGGGCCGCGTTGAGCTATCTGGATCGCCATCGGCGCCAGCCCGTGCCGCTGGCGGGGCTCGCCGACGTGCTCGGATTGAGCCCGTTTCACTTTCAGCGGCTGTTCACCCGGTGGGCCGGGATCAGCCCGAAGCGCTTCGCTCGCTACCTCCAGTTGAACGACGCACGGCTGCTGCTGCGTGATGCCCGCTCAGTGCTGGATACGACGCTTGACGTCGGCGCATCCAGTCCCGGCCGGTTGCACGATCTGTTTATGTCGATCGACGCCGTGACGCCGGGCGAGTTCAAGTCGGGCGGTGCCGGGCTGACGATCGCCGTCGGTGAGCACCCCAGCCCGTTCGGTCGCTGCCTGCTCGGAGTGAGCCCACGCGGCATCTGCTGGCTGTCGTTTGCGGGGGCGGAACGGGACGGCATGGAGGAGCTACAGGCGACCTGGCCGGCGGCCACGATTCGCAACGACGCCAAGACGACCGGCTCCGTCGCGGCCCGCATCTTCCCGCCGCGCCCGCAGCCGGCATCTCGCCCGCTGCGGCTGCTCGTCGGCGGCACGAACTTCCAGGTCAAGGTGTGGGAGGCCCTCATCCGTGTCCCGCCGGGATGCCTGACGACCTACGCCGACCTCGGGGTGCGCATCGGGCACCCGACGGCCGCCCGCGCGGTGGGCAATGCCGTAGCGGCCAACCCGATCTCGTACCTGATCCCCTGCCATCGCGTCATCCGCAGCATGGGCATCGTCGGCGACTACCGCTGGAGTCCGCAGCGTAAAGAAGCCATGATCGCCTGGGAGGCCCTGCGCGCCGACGGGTAGGACCACATGTCCGCCAACGACTTGGGCCGCTGGCGAACGACGGGCCCGGGCGATTCGAGCGCCCTGCCGAGACTTGCCGCCGGGAACAGCGGCACGGCGAAGTCCCGCCTCGCCATGCTCTTCCGGCCGTGAGCGCGGGACGGCTGGCGGAGCGTGCCCGCCTGTCCGGCGGCGGGCAGACGCCCCAGGCTCGGGCAGGGCACCGCCCCCTCGGCTTGGGCATACCGCCCCGGCGCGCGGGGGGCATGCTGCCGTAGTGATGCACCCCGGGGCGCGTCCTTCTCGCAGCGGGTGCAGGCACAGGCGGCGACCGTCCGATACTCGCCACAGGTCTGCGTCCTGCAGTGACTGAATCGGGGGTATTACGCCTCGCGCGGGTAGTCTGCGTGGAGCGGCCCCGGTGCGAGCGCGGAGAAACGGCATGAAGATCCTTCTCATCCAGCCGGCGAAACCGATCCTCCACAAGCAGGACGGCTCGCGCGAGGGCCGGCAGGCGATGTTCCCGCTGGGGCTGCTGTACATCGCGGCCGCCGCCGAGCGCGCGGGGCACGTCGTCGAGGTCCTTGATGTTCCCACCGAAGGCTTCGCGACTGAGGAATTCCTCGAGGAGCTGCCGCATGGAACGCTCATGCGCATCGGCCTGCCGATGCCGGAGGTGGGCCGTCGGATCGCGGCCGCCCAGCCGGACGTCGTCGGCATCTCCTGCCTGCTCTCCACCAGCGCGGATGAGGCGTTGAAGTGCGCGGCCGCCGCCAAGCAGGTGGCACCGTCCATTCCGGTGGTGCTGGGCGGGGCGCATCCGTCCGCGTTGCCGGCGGAGATGCTCGGCGACCGCAGCGTTGACTACGTGGTCATCGGCGAGGGGGAAGAGACGTTTGTCCAGTTGCTACAGTGCCTGGGCGACGGCCGGGTGCCAAGGGCGTTGGACGGCATCGGGTACCGGGAGCAGGGCCAGCCCGTCGTGCGGCCCAAGACCCGCTGGATTGACGACTTGGACGCCCTCGCCTGGCCCGCCCGTCACCTGGTGGACCTGCGCCGCTACGTGGACAACTATTACAAGTTCCGCGCCCAGTTCGAGTACGGCCACACGCGCAGCATGGAATGGGGCATGTATACGTCGATGCTCGCATCGCGCGGATGTCCCTACGATTGTTCCTTCTGTGCCAAGAACGTGGTGTGGGGACGGCGGTACCGGACGCGGTCCGTGGCGTCGGTCGTGGACGAGATGGAGTTTCTGGTGAAGCGGCACGGCGTCAAGGAGATTCACTTCGAGGACGAGAACTGGGCCGGAAATCCCGAGCACGCCAAGCAGATTTGTCGGGAGATTCTCCGCCGCGGGCTGGACGTGGCCTGGGCGCTGCCCAACGGGATCACGCTGCACACGATGAGTGAGGAGCTGCTGCGCCTGATGCGCCAGGCGGGCGCTTACTCGTTGACGCTGTCGCTGGAGAGCGCCTCCCCGCGCATCTGCAAACGCTTCATCCACAAGCCGATCGACAAGGACAAGGCCGTCCGGATGATCGGCGTGATCCGCGAACTGGGGTTTGAACTGTTCGTGGGATTCATGATCGGCTTCCCGGGTGAGACGTTGGCGGAAATCCAGGAGACGATCCGCTGGGCGGAAAGCCTGGACGTCGAGAACTTCGGCTTCGCCATTGCCACTCCCCTTCCCGGAACCCAACTCCTGGACCTGTGTGAGCACGAGGGCCTGCTGGTGGCAGGCTTCGACCGCCGGCGGCTGCGCTTCTCGGTGGGCAACATTCAGACGGACCAGTTCACGCCGGCATTGCTGGAACGCCTGCGGCGGGAGGAGTACCTGCGGATTCACCGGCAACGCGCCGCGCGGGACGCGTGCGACGCAGCCACGACCTGCTTGCCGACGACACCGTAGACGCCGGGCAGTTCCATACAATAGGCTAAGCGACAGCGAGGCCAGGGTGGCATGGCCAAGCGCCGCGCCGCCATGCGCCCTCACGTGCCCGATGCCACCGTCTGCAACAGCATGCCGGCGCCTTCGGCTTGGGCATGGCACCCTGCCGGCTTTCCACTTGCGTGGCCCTACTCAGGGGGACAAGCGGGAGACTCGTACACGAACGTGCGCCGCACGGCCGGTCGGGCTCCGAAGCTCTGCTTGAACCACGACAGGCCCAGGTTCAGTTCCTCTGCCCCGTGCGCGGTGATAACACCGTGATTGAGGCACCTTTGCTGACGCACCACGTACTCCAGGCACAGCTCGTGCATCAACAGCGAAGTCGAACGCAGCAGGTGGAATCCGTAGTCCTGCGCCGAGTAGAAGGTGTGGGCGCCGGTGGCGGACACCTCGAAGATCAAGGCGCCGGCAATCATCCCCGCGTCGGGATGAAAGACGCCCCACAGCGAAACCTCATGCGGACACAGGCTGCGGATGCGGAGCATCTCGTCCAGCGTGTGCGTGGGTTCCACCTGGAAGCGTGTGTCCAGGTTCCGCTGGAGCAGTCGCCAATAGGCGGGCAGGTCGTCGCTGCGCCGCACGGTTAAGATGGCTTCCTTCCGCGCTTTGATGACGGCGCCGCGGGCGCCGTTGGCATAGCCCGCCAGCAGTTCCGCCTCCGACCGCGGCCCGGGCAGGAAGCCCCACGCCAGCTCCTTGCCCTGCTCGCGAAAACCGCAGATCTCCAGTGCCCAGTGCAGGACGTCCAAGTCGCCGCGCCACAGGTAGCTCGGCGCAAAGCGCATGCTGAGCCGGCGCCAACCGCGCTCGGTGGCATACCTGAGCAGCCCCAGCACCGCGTCGAGACAGCGATCCGCACGCAGACCGGGCAGAATCGCCAGCCCGCCGTGCGAGGAGAACCGGTGCGCGGACCAGCGTCCTTCCGTCTCCTCACCGGCCGCCACCGCGAGGAGTTCGTCACTGTCGAAGAAGAGCAGCGAGTGATCGACGAAACGGCCCGGCGGGTGGTACTTCAGAAAACGCCGGGTCTGAAACAGATTGCCGTTCACGGTTTGCGGGAGGAAGGAATCCCACAGTTGCTCATGCCGCGCGGCGTCGTAGCGCACCACGTGCACGTCATGCCGTTGGTAACCCAGGACGCGATAGCCGAGGCGCTCCAGCGTAGTTGCTGCGTCCCCGGCCAGCGCGCTGCCGACGGAACCGACCGACGGCGGTGTTGTCGCCGAAGCCGGTGAAACCAGGACGGCCGGGGTCACGGCGCCCGGTGGATCATGCAGTTGAGACGAGGTGGGGCTCATGAATCTTGACCGGGCACGAAACCCCCTGACGGCGCATGGATTCCACGGCCGCCTCGAGCACCGCCACCACGTCGCGACCGGACGCGGCATCCGCGGCACAAGGCGTCCCGTCCAGCACCCAGGCCACGAAAGCCTCCGCCTGCTTCAGCAGCGGCTCGGTACGCCGGATGGCGGGCAAGTGCGTGTCGCCGCTGCGCACCAGGTAATGAAACTCACCGAAGGAGTCGTAGTGCGGCGCTTCGTCGATCCCCTTGTCGAACACTTGCAGGGCATCCACGGGATTGACGTCGTCCCAGTGGGCCATCTTGCGCTCGCCCACGACGGTGAGCGTGCGTACCTTGCGGGGATTGAGCCAGCTTACATGAATGTGGCCGAGGGTGCCGTCGGGATAACGCAGCGTCGCGAAGCAGACATCCTCGACGCGCGTCTGGGTAATGCGGTTGCCGACCGCGGACACTTCCGTCGGTACGCCCTGGAGAAGGAAGTTGAAGATGCTGATGTCGTGCGCGCCCAGGTCGAAGAGTGCGTTCACGTCGCCGCGAATCGGACCGAGGTTCGTGCGCACCGCGTCGAGGTAGTGAATGCGACCCAGCGTGCCGCCCTCGATCAACTCGCGCAGCTTGAGAATCCCGGCGTTGAAGAGAAACACGTGCCCGACCATGAGTACCAGCCCGCAGGCGTCGGCATAGTGCAGAAGCTCGTCGGCCTCCGTGCCGTTGGTGCAGAGCGGCTTCTCCACCAGGACGTGCTTGCCGGCCTCCAGAGCCTCGCGGACCAGGGTGGCGTGCGTGTCCGTCGGCGTCGCGATGACGACGGCCTGGATGTCGGGATCATCGAGCAGGTGGTGGTAGTCCGGCAGCATGCGCGCGTGCGGAAACCGACGGGCGAGGCGGGCGAGCCTGCCGAGACTGAGGTCCGCGCAAGCACACAGGTGGGCACGGTCCAGCTCAGAAAACACGCGTACGTGGTTGGGCCCCCAATAGCCGCAACCTACGACACCGACGTTAACGCACTCTGCTGTCGTACTCATGTTGCGTCGCTCAAGCCTGTGGCTGTCTGCGGCACGGGCCGCACGCCTAATAGCGGACGTAGACGGCCGCAGGTTTAGCCCGTACCCCTTGCGCCGTGGGCGAGAAGGCGGCTCAACGTCGGTGCAGGCGACCGTGCGGCAGCCCGGGGTGCTCGCGGGGCGTGCGCGCAGCCGACGGCTGACCACTCGGGCAGTCCTGCTACGCCGATCCGAGGACGCCTGGGTGAATTGTGCGTCGGCATACAACTGCACTGCGCGCGGGCAATGTCCGAGAACACTGGTGCGGCCGACAAGTCAGGCAGGCGTGCCCCGCGGAGTCTGAGTTGGGGAGCCGACCGGTCGGCCGGTGGGTGCAGGATTGATGCGTACTCTGCTTCTTGGCAAGGCGGCTGCGGTGCGCATGACAGCCGCAGCGGTGGGGGATGCGGTCTCAGGCCGCGACCTGTACGACGCGCCGGGTGGCAGCACCGCCGTCGGGGAACGCGTGGTTGTGGGGCGTCTGCTCAACCGACCGATGGCCACCTCGCGGCGGTGGGGGTCGCGGCGGTGGTTCGCGGCTGGCGCGCTGGCCATCACCGTGGCCGGGCGGCGGTGCGGTGCGGGTTCCTTGACCAACCCATACGCTACGACGAAGCCTGGAACTACCTGTTCTACAGCTCGCGTACGCCGACCCACATCCTGACCAGCTTGCACCCGAACAACCACATGCTGCGCACGCTGTTGGTGCGGGTCGCGAGCCATTGGGTGGGGACGTCCCCGGCCGGGCTGCGCGTGCCCGCACTGGTCGCGGGTGTCCTCCTCATTCCGTTGACCGCGTGGCTGGCGTGGACGCTGTGTGCCAGTCGAGTGTCGGCATTGCTGGCCGCATTGATGGTCTGCGCATCGTCGCCGTTGGTGGAGTACTCGACGAACTCCCGCGGCTACACGTGGCTGGCGGTGTTCGCCGGCTTGCAGGTCATCTGCACGGTGCACCTGGTGCGCACGCCCGCGCGCCGCTGGTTGTGGTCGGCCTAGGCGGGCCTCGGGGCGCTGGGCGCCTTCACCAAACCCGTGATGTTGCTGCCTGACGCTGCCCTGGCGGCGGCCACCCTGGGCATCGCGCTGCGCAGTGGAAAAAGTGCCATGCGACGACACTTGCTCAGCGGGCTGCTGCGCGGTGTCGCCGGCTGGGCCGGGCTGACGATCCTGTTGTATCTGCCGGCCCTGGGGAACCTGGATACGGAGCACCTGGGCGGCCTCCGCGGAGTCACGGATGCCCACTTCGCCGCCCGGTTCGGATCCTTTCCCGGCCTTCTGCGGCAAACCTGCGCGGAGTGGACACGACACACCCACTGGCTTCTGGACATCAGCCTGGCCACCGGCGGAGCTGCTTTCGCGGTCTTCGCGCTCCGCCGGCGCGACGCAGCGGACGTGTTGGCGTTGTCGGTGCTGGCCGTGGGGCCGCTGGTGTCCATGGTGAGCGGCATCCTGGTGCCGCCGCGCGTATGGCTCTTCGCGTTGCCGCTGGTGTACGTGTGCGCGGTCTGGGGCTTGTTGCGGGTCGGGATGCTGGTGCGTCGTCTTCACTGGGCGGTCGGTGTGCGCCTGGCTTTGGCCTCTGTTGCCGCCGCAGGCGCGGCGCTGTCACTACGCGTCGTCCATGCGCAGCAGTACCTGTGCAGTGAGCCCGAGGCGTTGCTCGCCATCGAGGAGGTGATTGACGAGTGGGCGGCCGCGGGTACGGGGCACAGCGCTCTGGTCACTCGGTACACGCCGGCTTCCGCCTACTATCGTTTGCGGAAGGGGCTGCCGGAGTCCCCACCTCCGCACGCGCCGGAGACTGAGCGCGTATTCATTGCGGCCTTCGGGCGTTACCCTCTGGAACGGCTGTGGCATGCCGGCGTGCCGGGCTACGAGCGCTTCGGTCCTCCGCGGCTGTGGCGCGTCTTTCCCGACAGCGCTCTGTATCTGGCCGAGCGCCAGGGAGAGGGCGGTTAACCGGCCCGCGGCGGACACCGGCGCGACGTGGCTGCGGGCCGTAAACACCGGAAGAACAAAGAGATACGTGGTCCTTCGCCGCGCCACCGCTACCCCCGGCATCCCACCTCTTGGCGCGGGCGACCCGTGAGCATACCCTCGACGCGAGCCTGCTGGGAGGAAGCCTGCTTGTCGAGCACAGCAAGGAGAGCCGCGATGCTGTACGAAGTCAGTCGAGCCGACATGTGGGTCGGGGAGCTGGAGGACCGGCCAGGAGCGCTCGCGGAACGGCTGGATAAGCTGGCTGCGCTCGGTGCGAACCTCGAGTCCATCGTCGTGCAGCGGGCGGAGGACAAGCCCGGCGTGGCACAAATGTACGTGTCTCCGCTGCGCGGGGCGGCTGCCCGGGAGACGGGACTCAGCAAGGCCGGCGGTCTCCACACCGTCCGCATCGAAGGCCCCGACCGGCCCGGCATGGCCGCCACCATCAGCCGGGCGGTGGGCGACGCCGGCATCAACATGCGCGGCTTCAGCGGCGCGGCCATCGGCGCCCGGCACGCCATCTACATCACTTTCGACTGCATGGAGGACGCCAACCAGGCCACCCAGATTCTGCTCAAGACGCTGGCGGAGACGCCGGCCTACCAGGAAACCCCGCCGGCCGAGGGATGGTAAGCGGCTCGGTGCCCACATCCCCGGGTGGGACGGCCACGTCGCAGCAGGCGGCGGCCCCTCTCCGCGCGTGACTGGGCCGGCCCGGTGCTGTCCCCCGAGTGCGATGGCGTTATCATAGCGGGCGGTGAACTGCATCCACTGCGATTACCTGCTCTTCAACCTGCCGCGGCCGGTGTGCCCGGAGTGCGGACAGGCGTTCAACGTGGAATGGTATCGCTTCGCGCCGGGGGTGGTGTCGTTTCACTGTCCCCACTGCGACCAGCAGTACTTCGGCAATGACGCCCAGGGCTTGCCGTACCCGCGCTCGTTCACCTGCGTGCGCTGCGGGCAGCCGGTGACGATTCACGAGCTGCGCGTCGTGCCCGAGCGGGAGGACGCCCGCGGGGAGCTGGCCGTCGTGTCACCCTGGGACGACCGCCCGCGACAAGGACTGCTGAAGGCGTGGTTCGCGTCGCTACGGATGATCCTCTTTCAGCCGTCGCACTTCTTCCGGCAGCACCGTGGCTTCTCGCTCATGGAGGGGTGGATCTTCGCGCTGCTGTCCGCGGTGGTGGGCATGGTCCCTTACCTGCTGATCGAGGCGATCGTGATGTCGGTCAGTATGGGGAGCGTGCCGGGGTTGCCCTGGCAGGCGTGGCTTCTGCCGCTGATCCTGGGGGCTGTGGTGGGTCCACCGGTGGCGGCGTTTGTGGGGCCCGTCGTCCAGGCGGCCTTCATTCACCTGGGACTGCTGGTGCTGGCGCCGCGGCGCAAGTCGTTCACGCACACGATCTGCACGGCCATGTATGCCAGCGCGCCCAACGTCTGGAACGCGGTCCCCCTGTGCGGGCCCTACGTGGGAGCCGTCTGGACGCTCGTCGTGCTGATTACCGGCATCAGCGAGGTGCACCAGACGAGCGGGGCGCGCGCCGCGCTGGCGGTACTCTGGCCGCTGCTGTTCGTGGTGGGCATGGTGGTGCTGGTGATGGTGTTTTGGCTGGGCAACTTCTGAATCCCGAGCCCAGCGGCGCCCGTCCCTCAATCCCACGCACCAGGCGCGATTCGGCGCCGGCGAGCCGAACCACCGCCGTCAGGACGCAGCCGCCTTCCCCCGCCGGTGGCGCGTGTCCGCGCAGCCCGATTCAGGATTCCGAATCGCGAGCCTGAGTTCTCCGATCGTCGCGCGCCAGGTGGTGGGAGACTCCGGTCCGCTCACCCCAGTCGCCGGGTCGCCGCGGCCCCGCAGGCTCGACGGGTGTCCAACGCGGTCAAGCCCGCAGCCCCGGGGACGCTCGTCAGTTCACCGGCGAGCGGTTCAACTGGACGATGGCGAAGTCGGCCAGGTCGACGTCGGTGTCGCCGTCCAAGTCGGCCTCCCCGCAGCCCGTCGGCAGCCCCCCACCCGGCCCCGTGAAACAACCGAAAAACACGCCGAAATCGTCGCGGTCGACGTCCCGGTCGTGGTCCAGATCCCCCCGGGCGAAGCCCTTGACGCCGGTGCTGTGGTAGTCGCCCGCGACGATCGCCACGAAGCCCGCGCCGGGTGCGCGCCCACGCTTGGTTAGCAACCTCTCCGCGCTAACTGGGTGATTAAAGCCGGCCGCGAAAACCCCGTTCGCCCGACGCGGCCATCAGATCCAGCGGCGCCCGCAAGGATGTGTTGTCCCGGTGGGAACTGGAGACGAAGGGATTCGAACCCTCGACCTTCGCATTGCGAACGCGACGCTCTCCCAACTGAGCTACGTCCCCATGCCTGTTTGGCTGGCTGGTATTCTAACGCCGGCTGCCCCGGCCCGCCAGCCCGGCCGCGGGGGGGTAACGCCGCGTGCCGGGTGCCACGCGCTCACCGGCCAAAGGCAGGGGTGGGCATGTGGACCGAGCATCGAGACCTGCTCCCCCGCGGCTGCCGTCGCGGGGAAGCCTGGCACCCGGTGCGGGCTCCCGACGGTCGGTCAAATCCGGCTGAGCAGCCCCGGCTGCTGGTACCCGTATCCCTCCACCCGGGCGGCATAACGCTCGATGGCCGCCCGGATATCGGCCTCGGCGTCCGTCACCTGTTCCGGGTCGAGCAGGGTATCCACCACCTCCAGCCGGTACCGGAACCCCGGCTCCGTGGCCAGGAAACCCTGCAGGATCGGCGCGCCGCAACGCAGGGCGATCTGCATCGGCCCCACGAGGAACTTCCGCTCCCCGCCGGACACCCGCACGGTGTGCGTCCGCAGGTTCGCGCGCCGCAGGTTCGTCACGTCCATCAGGCTCATCAGGATGCGCCCCTCGTGCAGGCAGCGGTAGATACGCCGGGGAAAGACATCGGCCGCCAGGATCGGCGGCACCTCGATGTCCGGGTGCAGACGCCGAAACTGCTGCTCCACGTACGCCCGCACCCCGCCCTCGTCGCGGTCGCGCACCACGGCGATCCGGTAGCCGGCCAGCACCAGCAGCGTGCCCACGGCATGATGGTCGCCGTGGTGGCTGAGCGCGAGGTACACGCCCCGCCTGCGTGCCAGGGCGGCCTCCAGCAGTTCCCGATTCGTGATGGTCAGCAAACCGACGACCTGGTCCCGTGGCAGCCGGGCAACCAGCAGGGAGAAGATCTTGGCGCAGCGGGTACGCTGAACGAAGAAACGTCCCTCCCGGCGCCGCTCGGCCGGCGTCGGCGGTCGGCCCAGCACCCGTTCCAGGGCCACGGCAAACCGCCGCCGTCGTTTGTAGTTGATGAGCCACTCGACCGAGCCGAACGCGCACCCGAAGCCATACACCCCCTTCAGGGTGAGCAGCCGGCAGATCCCCCAGAGCAGCCAATCCACTAGTGCGAAGGAGAGGTGCTGCCACCAACTCAGGGCCGGTTCCCGTGCTTCGGGTTGGGACACATCCTCGGCATTTCCTGCCGGGGGAGGAGGCTCGCTGGCCATCTCGGCGGCGTTCTGTTCGGTCTTCATGGGCGGTGCGTCTGCTCCGAGCCCGCGCGGCGGTATCGGCCGCGCGCTGCGCGTCGTACCCGTACCAGTTACGCCAGGTACCGGCAAGGTGCCGGGCTTTGGCCTCTCTGGGCAACCCCGATCCGCCTGGGGTACACTGCCCCGCATGCTGAGCATTCCCCCGTTCGAACTGCACTCGATCGTCACCGGCACCCTTCGCCTGGACGGAGGGGCCATGTTCGGCGTCGTCCCCAAGGTTCTGTGGCGCAGCAAGGTGGACGTGGATGAGGACAATCGGATTCTGCTGGCCACGCGGACCCTGCTGGCCGTCAATCGAGCGGCGCGGCAGGTTATCATCGTGGAAACCGGCTGCGGCACCAAGTGGAAGACCGAGGCCAAGGAGCGTTTCGACGTGCGTTTCGACGCGGCGGCCGTCGATCGCGCCCTCGAGACCCACGGCTACCGGCGTGAGGACGTGACGGACGTGGTGATCACCCACCTGCACTTCGACCACAACGGCGGGCTGACGGAGTGGGCGCAACAGCCCGGCGGGCCGACGCGGCTGAGTTTTCCGCGGGCCCGGCACTGGGTGCATCGCGGCCACTGGGAGCACGCGGGGAAGCCGACGCCGCGGGACCGGGCATCCTTCCGGCAGGAGGATTTCGGCGTCCTCGCCGATTCTCCCCTCCTTCGGCTGGTAGACGGCAACCCACCGCCACCTGCGCTCGAAGGCGTCGAGTGGTGGGTGACCCAGGGACACACCCCCTGTCAGTTGCTGCCGCTCTTCGGCACCGGGCCGCAGCGACTGCTGTTCGTCGGTGACACCATCCCGACCGTGAACCACCTTCCGGTTGCCTGGGTAATGGCGTACGACCAGCTTCCGGTAACCACCATGTCCGAGAAGCAGAGAATCTACGCCCAGTGCCACGGCAGCAGGCTGCTGCTGGCGTTCCCGCACGATCCCCAATACGCCGCGGTCGAGCTGGATCCAGGCACGGCTCACCCGATCGTTGCCCGGAGCCTCGATATGTGAGCTGCGCCGGGCCGTGTTGCACAAGCCGCAGCCCCTCGAAACAACGCAAGCCGATCAGAGCCCGAGCCCGTCAGAGCCCGAGCGGAAGCGAAGGGGCCAGGCTGCGGACATGGCAGCGAGCGGTGAGAATCGCCAGCCGGAGTCGCCCACCTCTGAAGTCTGAGCGCTCGCGTGCACTCGGGTTTGGCTTCGCCCCGGGCCCGGCAACGCGCACCCCCGGCCCCGGTATCTACCCACCCCAAAGAAAAGACAAGAGCCCTCGCCGGTGGCAAGGGCTCCTTTTCGCCGCCGGACCCTGGGGCCCGGCGGCCGTGTCTCAACTGTAGCTTGGACTGAGCTCTAGCCCAGGATGCCCGACAGCAGGTCAGGGAACAGAACCAGAACCGCCACCAAGCCGATGATCAACCACATCCACCAACCCATAACAGATCCTCCGTAACAAAGAGAAGACGATGGTCTAACCGCAACCATCCGAGATGAGCCTAGCCTGCGGGCCGGGAACCCCCCGGCGGAGGCTCGTGCCCGCCACGGCTGACCTGGGTGACCCTAATGGTCCTGTCCCCGGCCGAGCCACCGCCCTGCTCATCGTTCTGACCCAAACGCACACGGACCGCCCGTGCGTCGTTTTTGTTGATTCCCGCCGCTCGGTGAGCGGATTCTCTTCCGGCGCCGACCTCCGGCTGGCATCTCGGTACCGGCCTCGGGTGGCAACACCTTGCACCGAATCTGATTCGTGAGTTCTCACGGGAGGCCCAGCGCCCAAGCCCCCTCAAGCTCGACTCCGTTGCGCGCCGCCAACGCAAGCCGCTTTAGGCCCATATCGGGCACCCGCGCCACGCGACGTTAACCTTTCTGGGCATCCTGGAATGCCTCTCCAGGCACCCCTGCAGGTGACGGTCGCCGCGTCCGCCAGATTGGGGGGGAACCATATTACCCCCCGCAACCCATGTCAAGCCTCCGCGCCAAAGATTCTCAAAAAAACAACGGTCACCCCGCGCCTCCCAGCAACCGTCGGCGGTAAGATACCCACCCGGACCCGCGTGTCAAGTGGTCCGGCCGGGACACGTTTCGACGGCGGCGCCGCATGCTGTCGCACCATCGCAACGACCCGAGCGCTATGCTGTAACTCGCTGTAATGCATAAGGTTAGGAAACACGTCACGCGTGCGCCGTGTCCTCCTCCGGTTGACCCCGGCGCCCGGAGTCGTGGTGTTTCGGTATCCATGATGTCAGGTAAAACACAGACTTGCACGGGGGTGTTCGAGCCCGACGAGAAGGGCGGCGGCCACCTGCGCAGCGCGGCGGACAACTACGAGGCCCGGTCCGACGACCCTCGGCTCGCGGCGCGACAGTGCCACGACTGGCACCTGATCGGCGGCGAGAGCGTCGTAGCCCAAGTAGGCGCCGGTGACAGCCGTGCCGGCGGACGTGGCCGAGAGGTGGTCGGCATCGAGACCATCGACGATCGCAGCCTTGATGAGCACTTCGAGACACCGGCATTCGAGACGCTCACGCCGATCGAACCCCGCGTGCCGATGCGCTTCGAGACCCCGGGCGGACCGGCGACGATGCGCGTCCTGGACCTGATGACACCGATTGGCTTCGGGCAACGCGGCCTCATCGCCGCTCCGCCGCGTACGGGAAAGACCATTCTCTTGCAGCAGATGGCCGACGGCGCCGCCCACAACCACCCCGACCTGCATCTGCTCATGCTGCTGATCGATGAGCGCCCCGAGGAAGTCACCGAAATGCGCCGCCGCATCCGGGGAGAGGTGATTGCCAGCAGCAACGACCAGCGCATCGAAAGCCATGTCCGCGTCGCCCGGCTCATCATCGCCCGGGCCAAACGCCTGGTGGAAACCGGGCGTCATGTCCTGGTGCTGCTCGACTCGCTGACCAGGCTGGGACGGGCCTTCAACGCCTTCATTCGCGGCAGCGGTCGCATCATGTCCGGTGGGCTGGACATCCGGGCACTCACCGAGCCGAAGGCGGTGTTCGGGGCCGCACGCAACCTCGAACACGGCGGCTCCTTGACCATGATCGCCTCCGCGCTGATCGAGACGGGCAGCCGGATGGACGACGTCATCTTCAGTGAGTTCAAGGGCACCGGGAACATGGAGATCATGCTGTCGCGGGAGCTGGCCAACCGGCGTGTCTGGCCGGCGATCGATCTGGACGCCTCCGGCACCCGCCGGGAGGAGTTGCTCCTGAGTCCGGACGCCTTGACCGTCACGCGGCACCTGCGACGGACGCTCGCGGGTCGCAACCCGGAGCGGGCCATGCAGGCTCTGCTCGATGCGCTCACCCGCTACCCGGACAACGCGGCGTTCGTCCGTGCCTCCGCGGCCCAGCCGCCCAGGTTGTAGCTTGTGCGGCCGGTGGGGCGACTCCGCCAGCCGCCCCGTAGGGCGGGTTCCACCCGCCGCGTCGCGATTGGCCCCCCGGGGGACAAAGCCCGCCCGACCCCCGGCGTTTTGCCCGTGCACGACCCACGTAGGGCCGGTTCCACCCGCCGCGTCGCGATCGGCCCCCCGGCGGGCAAGGCCCGCCCTACGAGGGTTACACCGCCTCCGCGGGCGCGGCCGGAACGCCTCTTGCGTTGCGAGACCGAACCCGTTACATTCCCCCAACAGCGAGAAAGACGAGAGCGTAGGACGTTGGAGTTTAGTTTCACTGTAGGACGGGACTGGTGTTCACGGGTATTCGTGATCGGCCGGTCAAAACGGATTCAGCCACCATGACGATGACGAGTGAATCGAAGACGGGCATCATCCAGACGCATCGGACCCACGAACGCGACACGGGCTCGCCTGAAGTCCAGATCGCGCTGCTGACGGGGCGAATCCGTGAACTTACCGAGCATCTGAAGAACAACAAGAAGGACCACTCCGCGCGGCGCGGCCTCTTGAAGATGGTCGGGCGGCGCTCGAGCCTGCTGAAGTACCTGACGGGCTGCGACCGGACGCGATACCGCAAGATCGTGACCGAGCTTGGCCTGCGCAAGTAGGGCAGCAGCCTGCATTCAACGTCGGAACCTCTCGCTTGGCCATACGCAGTACCCCCGGGGTAGTGGGGTGGGGTTGTAGACTGTCTGGGCCTTCGCGCCGACCCCTGGTGGCAGGCGGAGCGAGACCGGGCGGCGGCCCACTTCCGAAGACGTGCGAGAACCCGTGGGGGACGGTGACGGTTCGCACGACAATCAGACGCCACGCGAGGCAACACAACCAAGATGGACTTGACGGTAGTAGAACGACAGATCGGACGCCACACGCTGCGCATCGAGACGGGGAGGTTCGCCCGGCAGGCGGCCGGAGCCGTGGTGGTTCGCTATGCGGACACGGTGGTTCTGGGGGCGGCGCTGACGGGTCCGCCGCGGGAGGGGGTCGATTTCTTCCCCCTCACCGTGGATTACCGGGAGAAGACGTATGCCGCGGGCAAGTTCCCCGGCGGGTTCTTCAAGCGCGAGACCCGGCCGAGCAACAAGGAAATCCTCACCATGCGGATGATCGACCGGCCCGTGCGCCCGTTGTTTCCCGACGGGTACAAGGACGAGGTGTTGATCCAGACGATGGTGCTGGCGACGGACCAGGAGAACGATCCGGACATCCTGGCGATGGTCGCGGCCTCGGCCGCCCTGAGCGTGTCCCAGATTCCCTTCGAGGGGCCCTTGGGCGCGGTGCGGGTGGGTTACCTGGATGGACAGTACGTACTGAACCCCACGCTTGGAGAACTGGAATACAGCAGTCTGGAGATGGTGCTTTCCGGCCATCGGGAAGCGATCAACATGATCGAGGTCCGCGCCTCGGAGGTTTCCGAGGACGTGGTGATCGGCGGCATCGAGTTCGGTTACCAGGCGATCCGCCAGATCTGCGAGATGATTGAGGAATTGCAGCAGCGGGCGGGGAAGGAGAAGACCTGGACGCCCCCGCCCCCCACGGATGACCTGGAGAAGGAACTGCGCAAGGAATACGCCGCCCGGCTGAAGGCTGTCCGCCAGGTTCCCGGCAAGCAGGAGCGCTATGCCGCCCAGAACGAGGTCTTCGAGGCGGCCAAGGCCCAGTACCTGGTTGAAGGGGACCCCGGCAGTAAGGCCCGCTGGAACACCGTGCGCGAGCTGCTCGACCGGATCGACGGCGAGCTGCTGGCGGAGATGGTGGTCAGGAAGAAACAGCGTCCCGACGGTCGCGGCGCGCACGACATCCGCCCGCTGGAGTGTGAAGTCGGCCTGCTGCCGCGGGTGCACGGGTCGGCCGTCTTTCAGCGCGGCGAAACGCAGTCGCTGTGCGTGGTGACGCTGGGCACCGGGCGCGACGAGCAGATCGTCGACGGGCTGACCGAGGAGTACAGCAAGAAGTTCATGCTGCACTACAACTTCCCGCCCCTGTGCACGGGGGAGATCAAGCGCATCGGGGCGGCCAGTCGGCGCGAGATCGGCCACGGCGCCCTCGCGGAAAAATCGCTGGAATCGGTGTTGCCCGCGCCGGAGAAATTCCCCTACACCATTCGACTGGTCTCGGAAGTCCTGGAATCGAACGGGTCGAGTTCGATGGCTTCCGTGTGCGGCGGGTGTCTGGCGCTGATGGACGCGGGCGTGCCCATCAAGCAGCCGGTGGCCGGCATCTCGATCGGCTGGTTCCAGTGCGACGGCAAGGACCAGCTTGTGGTGGACATCCTCGGGGAGGAGGACCATCACGGCCTGATGGACTTCAAGGTGGCCGGCACCCAGCGCGGCGTCACCGGCGTGCAGCTTGACCTGAAGGCGCGCGGGCTGCCGCAGCGGCTGATCCCGGATATCTTCCAGCTCGCCCGCGAGGCACGCTTGCAGATTCTTCGCACGATGCTCACCTGCCTGGGGGCGCCCCGCAAGCAGATCAGCGACTACGCCCCGCGCATCCTCACCATCAAGATCGACCCGGAGAAGATCGGCAAGGTGATCGGTCCGGGCGGCAAGGGGATCAAGGCGATCGAGGCGGAGACCAAGGCCACCATCGACATCGAGGAGGACGGCACGATCATGGTCTGCTGCATCGACATGGAGCGGGCGCAGCGGGCGGTGGAGATGATCGAGGCGGTGACGGCCGAGGTGAAGCTCGGGAAGATCTACAAGGGCCGCGTGGTCAGCATTAAGGACTTCGGGGCGTTCATCGAGATCGGTCCGGGACAGGAGGGCCTCTGCCACATCAGCGAACTGGACACCGGCTACGTCAAGTCGGTCGATAGCGTGCTGAAGTTTGGTGACGAGGTGCGGGTGAAGGTCATCGCCATCGACGACCAGGGGCGCGTCAAGCTGTCGCGCAAGGCCGCCATGATGGAAGAGGGCGCGCCGGTGTGACGTGGGAGCGGGGAAATGGCTCCTGACCCCTTGTCCGGGGAGGACCCCCGTACCATCGCCGAGTTGACGGAACTGGCGGGCGGGTTGGCGCATGAGCTGCGCAACCCGCTCTCCACCCTGATGATCAACCTCAAGTTGCTGGCGGAGGACTTGCAGGACCCGGCCGCCGCGCCGCAGGACGTGCGCCGCCGGGCCCTGCTGCGGGTGGGAGTGCTCACCCAGGAGGCCCAGCGGCTCCAGACGCTGTTCGATGAGTTCCTGCAGGTCAGCACGCCGTGTCAGCCCCAACGGCAGGAAGTCGACGTGCGGGCGGTGCTGCGGCGCCTGGCGCTGTTCGTGGAGCCGCTGGCACGCCGCGACGGCATCGAACTGCGGCTGGATGACGACGCGACGCCGGTCCGCTGCCTGGCCGACGAGAACCTGCTGAGCCGGACGCTACTTAACATCGCGCTCAACGGCCTCCAGGCCATGCCTGAGGGCGGTACCCTGCACCTGCGGGCGCGGGCAGAGGGCGACGACGTCACGATCGAGTTCGCCGATACGGGCGTCGGCATTCTCCCGGAGCACCGGGACCGCATCTTCCGTCCGTTTTTCTCCACCAAGCCCGGGGGGACGGGCCTGGGCCTGTCCATCTGCAACCGCATCGTTCGGGCCCACGGCGGCACGTTGACGTTCGCCAGCACGCCCGGGGAAGGCACCACGTTCACGATCACCCTGCCATCGTAGGGGGGTTCCACCCGCCGGTCGTGATCGCCCCCCCCCCGGGGCGGGCGGAGCCCGCCCTACGCCGCCGGCGCCGGCGGCATGCCCAGCGATGGGCGCCGGACGCTGACGTAGCCGAGGGTTCGATTACAATGCTCCGGTCATGAGCGATACCGCATTCGTTCTCATCGTCGAGGATGAGCAAGCCCACGGCCAAGCCATCGCCGAGGCCCTGCAGCGCGCCCACTGCGCCTGCAACGTCGTGACCAGCGGACAGGCCGCCCTGGAGAGCCTCCGCCAGCGCCCGCCGGACGTCGTGATTGCCGACTACAAGCTAGGCGGCGAGGTCAACGGCCTGGACGTGCTCCGCGAGGCCAAGCGTCTCCGTCCGGAGACGGAGGTTATCCTCATCACGGCTTACGGCAGCGAGGCGCTCGCTCGCGATGCGCTGAGCCCGCACGGCGAATGCCGGGCGTTCGACTACCTCATTAAGCCCATCGACATCGACGTGCTGCGTGACCGGGTGCAGCGCGCGGCCCGGCAGGCGTTGGCCGCCCGCGAGGCGCGGCTGCTGAAGGAGCAGATGGGCAAGGCCTTCGAGTTCTCCGGCATCATCGGCACCTCGGAGGTGATGCACCGGCTCATCAAGCGGGTGCAGAAGCTCGCCCGCTCCAAGAGCACGGTGCTCATCATCGGGGAGACGGGGACCGGTAAGGAACTGTTCGCCCAGGCCATCCATTTGAACAGCCCGCGCGCCGGCGGGCCCTTCAAGGTGCTCAACTGCGCCGCGGTCAGCGAGACGCTGCTGGAGAGCGAGCTGTTCGGGCACGTGAAGGGCGCGTTCACCGGGGCCATTACGGACCGCGAAGGACTGGTCGAGGCGGCCGACGACGGCACCATGTTCCTCGACGAGATCGGCGACATGCCGCTGACCATGCAGGCCAAGCTGCTGCGCACGCTGGAGACCGGCGAGGTCATCCGCGTGGGCACCAACGAGACCTTGCATTTCGACGTGCGGTTCGTGGCCGCCACCAATCACGACCTGACCGAGCTGCTGCGGGCGGGGCGTTTCCGCGAGGACTTGTTCTACCGGCTGCACGCCCAGGCGGCGTTGCGCATCCCGCCGCTGCGCGAGCGGCGGGAGGACATCCCGGTGCTCGCCCAGCGTTTCATCGCCGAGGCCAACCGGGCCCATGGCCTGCACGTGGAGGGGCTGACGCCGGAGGCCGTGCGCAAGCTGGTCAACCACAACTGGCCCGGCAACGTGCGCGAGCTGCGCAACGTCATCGAGCGGATGTGCGTGGAGGCGGAGCACAGCAAGCTGGAGGTCGCGGACCTGCCGGAGAACCTGCGCGGCTCGACCGACCTGGTGCCGCTGGGTCCGCCGGACCTGGCGGGCATGACCATGGCCGACGTCGAGAAGCTGCACATCATGAACACGCTGCGCCTCTTCGGAGGCAACCGCGAGCGCACCGCCAAGGCCCTCGGCATCGGCGCGCGAACGCTGTACCGCAAGCTGCGCGAATACGGATTGCGGTAGGGCTCGGAGACGGAAGTCGCTGGCCGGAGCATCGCCCTTGGGGAGTGGAGGCGGGTCGCTCACGCGCTGCCGCGGGGGCCGGAGACCGAAAGGGTGCCGTTCGGATTTGCTCGGGCCGGGATCGTGAGTCTGCCCCTCGCTTCCGCTCGGGCTCGGATGGAGGCGCGGATGGTGAGGTAAGGGACGGAGGTAGGTGGAGATCGCGGCGTGGCGGACGGACCACAAGACCGCCGCTGGGCGGGAGTCGTGCGGCTGACGCTGGTGAGCGGGCTGGCGGTTCTGTACGTGCTGGCCTTTCACGTGCGGCCGGTGGAGCGCTGGCTGGGTGAGACCGGGCGCTGGTTGCGGGAGCCGAGCGTAGGGCTGGCGCACGCGCTGCGCACCGTCGTGGACAACCTGGGCCCGGCGGGCCAGCAGGCGGCCCTGGTACGCGACGGGCTGTACTTCCTGGTCACCGGCCTGGTGGTTCCTTACCTCATCATGGCGCTCAGCGGTCGGTGGCGACCGGCGGACCTGGGCTTGCGCATCCCCAACCGCTTCGGATGGCGGTGGCTGCTGGTCGGCTACGTGCTGGCGTTTCCATTTCAGATCTGGATGGTGCGCAGCCCGACGTTCTATGCATACTATCGGGGGCAACTCGAAGCCGGTGCGCCGTGGTTCGGCTCGTACTACCTCGTCAACATGGTGGCGGAGCACTTCCTGTATCAAGGCGTGCTGCTGGCGGTGTTGCGCCGGGAGCGGCGTTGGCCGGCGCGGACCACACCCGAGCCTGGCGCCGACGGGCGCCGGCACCCGTGGCTCCAGTGGTTGGGCTGGGCGCAGAGCGTCGGCCAGGCGCGCGGCTGGGCGCGCTGGCGAAGTTGGCTCGGATTGCCGGAGGGCTGCCTGTGGGCGGTCCTCGTGTCCGGCCTGCTGTTCGCGGCCATCCACGCCGGCAAGAACGAGCGGGAGTTGCTGCTGTCGCTGCCGGGCGGGTTGGCGCTGGCGTACCTGGCCTATCGGACGGACAGTTGGCTGGTCCCGTTCGCGCTGCATCTGAGCACGGCCGGCACGGCCGCCGTGCTGATGGTGAAGCTGGCGCCGGCGCCGTGACGGCGACGCCGCCGGGGCGAGCCCCGCGGCCGACGCTGGCCGGATTCGTGCGGACGGGTATGATTTGCCGATACGGTTGCGGTGGGGCGGGAGGATGGTTCAGGCAACCGGGCCACGGGCGGCGGGCGGGCCACCGGCGTGCCCGGCCAACGTTGAGGATGGCGGCATGAGACGGTGCGGCAAGCTTTTCTGGGCGGGGATGTTGGGCCTCTGGGCCGGCTGCGGTACCAATTTCAGCATGCTGACAACGTATCCCTACGCCCTGCGCGGGCCTGATGGGGAGCAGTTGAAGCTCGAAGATGTCCCGGGCATTGCCGCGTGCGAGGACGGAGACAGTCGGACGGTGCCGACGGACGATGAGATAGCCCAATTTCGCGCCGCGGTGCGCGATCTGGGGATTGAGGACGAGGACCTGATTGACGCGCTGTTGGCCCTGCGTTGTCCTGACCTTTGAGGCGCTCGCAGCCATTCCCGGGCGTGTGGCCCGCGCGGAGGTCTTGAGCGGGGCTTGACCTCGCAGTCCGTACCTCTTCACGTGACCGTGCGCTGTTTTGCACCGCCATCAAGCCGCGGGCGTGCTCCCCTTGACGCCGAGTGTCAAGGGCAGCCCGCACGGCGCTCGAACACCCTGAGCGTTGCACGGTCGCGCACGCACATTTAGCATGAGCAATGAATGTCGTGCCCGGACGGCAGCTCCCGCCCGGTCGCGGCAGCAGTCGTGCCCTGCCTCCACCCGCCGCACCCCGGGGGTGGGTATAGTAGTAAGGCGCAGGAACATGCTTATCGGCGACTGTCGCCGCGGGAGAGCATGACACCCGCGCGGCTGGGCGTGGGACGAAGGACGTGCCGTCTTGTTTACGGGAATCGTCGAAGCAACTGGAACCGTCGTGGACACCCGGGCGGTGACCGGCGGGCGGCGCCTGCGCGTGCGCGCGGAGACTGTCGCGACCGACGCGAGCGAAGGGGCCAGCATCTGCGTCAGCGGCGTGTGCCTCACCGTCGCGGAGGTCCGGCCACCGATCCTCGATTTCGACGTGATTCAGGAGACGCTCGGCCGCAGCACCCTCGGCGAGAAGCGCGTAGGTGATGCAGTCAACCTGGAGCGTTCGTTATGCGTGGGCGACCGACTCGACGGACATTTCGTGCAGGGCCACGTTGATGGCACTGCCCAGGTGACCCGCGTACAAGGGGAGGAGCGCGAGTGGCGTCTCTGGCTGGCGGGTGGGCCTGAGTTGGAACCGTATCTGGTTCCGAAGGGGTCCATCACCGTGGACGGCGTGTCCCTGACGCTGGTGGAGGTGCGCGCGGGGGAGTTCTGCGTCGCGCTGATCCCGACGACACTGCAACGGACGACACTGGCGGCGCTGGCGCCGCGGCAACGGGTGAACGTCGAGACGGACGTGCTCATCCGGGCGGTGGTGCACTGGCTGACGGCCCGGCCGGCGGGCTCCGGCCTGACGCTGGCAGCGCTGCGCGAGGCGGGCTTCGCATGAGCGACGCACCGGCCGCCAACCTCCCACCCCAGGAGCCCGGTCCTCCGTCCGAGCCCGAGCGGAAGCGAGCGACACCGTCCGAGCCCGAGCGGAAGCGAGGGGCACCGTCCGAGCCAGCGCCGCACAAAGCGGACACGCCCGCCGGAGCGCACAGCCCGCAGCGGCCCACGCGTCCGCTGATCGGCGTCACCATGGGCGACCCCTACGGGATCGGGCCGGAGGTGACAGTCAAGGCGCTGTGCGATCCAGCCCTGCGCGCCAGTGGTCGTTTTGTTGTTTACGGGATTGACCGCGTGCTGCAGCGGGCCGCCCGCCGGGCCGGCATCACGCCCTTCTGGTTCCCGGTGTCGACGGCGGAACTCGAACGGTTTGACAGCGGCGTGGTCGTGGTGGACTTCCCCGAGTACGGCAGGTTCGAGGACGACCAGCCGCGGCCGACGGTCGAGGGCGGCGCCGCGTCGCTACGGTTCGTCGACGAGGCCATCGAAGGCGCCCGCCGGCAGGTGCTGGACGCGATCGTCACGGCTCCGATTCACAAGGTAAGCTGGCGGCTGGCCGGCTGCCGCTTCCCCGGACATACAGAGAAGCTCGCCGATGCGTTCGGCGTCAAGCGCGTGACCATGATGTTCGCGGCCGGCACGCTGCGCCTGGCGCTGGCCTCCATCCACGTCGCCTTGTTTGACCTACGCAATCTGTTCACGATCGGGCTCGTGTTTCAGCCCATTGACCTGCTGGCGCAGGCGCTGCGCGACTGGTTCGGCGTGCCGGCACCACGGATCGCGGTGGCCGGGCTGAACCCGCACGCCAGTGACGGCGGGCGCTTCGGCGACGAGGAACAGCGCATCATCGAGCCGGCCATCACCATGGCCCGCCAGGCCGGCATCGACGCCCGCGGGCCCTTCGCCGCCGATACTCTGTTTACACCCGCCCAGATGGGGCGCTACGACGGCATCGTGGCCATGTATCACGACCAGGGCCTCATCCCGGTGAAGCTGCTGGCGTTTCATTCGGCCGTGAACCTGACGCTGGGCTTACCGATCGTCCGCACGAGCGTGGATCATGGCACGGCCTTCGACATTGTCGGCAGGAACCAGGCGCACCCGGGCAGCATGGTCGAGGCGCTGCGCCTGGCGTGCCTGATCGCTTCGCGCGCAGGCGCTTCCCCCCCCGGGCCGCCGCGGTCCGTGGCCACGCCTCCGTCGATGCGCCTACCGGAGTGACTCCTTCGGCGACTACCAGTTCACGCGGGCGAAACCTCACCCGTGCCCCGAAAGCCGCGCGGGGGCGGGTCCAGTCGCACTGATCTCGCCCGCGCGGATCGCTTTTCCCGGTTTTTCGCTTGACGCAACTTCCCCTGGTGAAACCGTTCTTAGGCCCCGCCCTCTCCAAGATGAAGCTCACCGGCGACCCCAAGTCCGGGAGCGGGGTGTGGTTGAGCCACGGCGGCGCGCTGGAGGTGGATGTCGAGGTGAGCGGCAGTGCGACCTGGCGCATACCGAACGACGCTGACGTCGTGATCTCGATCAAGGCGGACTGTACGGCCCTGACGGGGGACGTGGACATCAGCACGGGTCCGCTCCGGATCGACGCGAACTTCTGCACCACCGGAGACCTGACCGTTGAGGGCGTGAACAACCACCTGGGCAGCGACGCAGGCTCGCGGGTCTGGGTGGCCCGCGAGAAGTCCGCGAGCTTTGGTGGAAGCTGCGAGTAAACGGCCCGACACATTCCGAGCCTGAATGGCAGCGAGCGGGCAGGCAACGCCGTGCACCCCAAAAGGGGGTGCACGGCGTTGCTCGCGTCGTCGCTTCTGCTCGGGTTCGGAATGCCCGCTCGCTTCCGCTCGAGCTCGGTTTTCCGCGAGCCCTCCTCGACTCGTTCGCTTCCGCTCGAGCTGGGTTCTCCGCGAGCCTTCCTCCATGCGCTGTTCGCACTTCGCTACTCCTGGTGGGCAGCGCCCACCCGGCATCCCCCTTGCCTCTTGCCTGGTGCCTCTTGCCTTCCGGTTTGCTTCCGCTCGGGCTCGGAGGCGGGCTCATCTTGGGATGCGGCGGGGGATTCCCTACACGGCCGAGGGACGGGAGGCGACTTCGGCGGTGATGATGCAACTCTTGCCGGCCGCTTTCGCTGCGTACAGGGCGGTGTCGGCACTGTGGATCAGCGTCGCGGCGTCGGGGGCGTGCAGGTCCTGCAGACTGGCGATGCCGATGCTCAGCCCCACGCACACGGACGGCAGGGTCGTGCCCACCTCCTGCGTGAGGCGCTCGACGATGCGGTCGGCCAGCACGCGCGCCCGCTCGGCGTCGGTTTGCGGCAGGAGGACGACAAACTCATCCCCCCCCAGTCGGGCGGCCACGTCGGAGCCACGCAACTGGCTCTTGATGGTGTTGGCGGTCAACACCAGGACCTCATCGCCGATGGCATGCCCGAAGGCGTCGTTCACGGTCTTGAAGTCGTCCAGGTCGATCATCAGGCAGGACAGCTCGGTCCCATAGCGTTGCGCCTCCGCCAGATGCTGGGCGAGCATCTCGTTGAAATGGCGTCGATTGTACAGACCGGTCAGTGGCTCGCGGGAGGCCAACTCGCGCAGTTGCTTGGTACGCCGGGCCACGCGCTCCTCGAGTTCGGCGTTGAGCCCGACGAGGCGTTCATGCGTGCGCTGGTGCTCGTCGGCCATCCGGTTGAACGCCGCGCAGATGCGCCCGACCTCGTCGCGGCGGCTGGCGCCCGCGCGCACGGCCAGTTGACCCTTCGAGAAGCGCTGCATCACCCCGGCAAGCTCGTGCAGCGGGGCCGTGATGCGCCGAACCAGAAAGAACCCCAGCGGTACCGCCAACGCCACCGCCAGGATGCCCACGCCCGTCACCACGTCGAGCGTGTACGCCACGGACCGCTCGAACCCGTCCACCAGCATCCCCGCCCGCAGATACCCCAGTGGCCGAGCGTCCGCCGAAGCCCCGCCCGAAACCTCACGCCCACGGGGAAGCACAATCGGGTACGTAATGTCGAGAAATGCGGGACTGCTACCGCGCCGTGGCTGATAGATGGGCGTGCCGGGCGCGGCCACCGGCGGGCCCTCCGCCTCCACCAGGTTCTGGAGCAGACGCAGCCCCGGTCTCTGAGCAGACCCCAACTCCCTGCCCTCGTTGCCAAAAAACGCCACGTACAGCAGGGGTTGCCCGTCCGCCACCTGCTCCGCCAGAGCGGGCAGCGCCCCGTCCTCGCCGCGGGCGATAAGAAAGGCGGCCGTGCGGCTCAACGCCGCTGCCAGGCGTACAATCTCCTGCCGGCGCTCCTCCGCGGCCGCGCGGAAACCGGCCTTCAACAGGTAGCCACAAACGCTGCCTGTCACGCACAACGTAACCGCTACGACCAACGCCGTCGCTTTGAATTGGAGACTTGAAAAAGTCTCCCGAAACGCTCCCCACGACCATCGGGGTCTGCCCACCGGCTTGTCTACCGCGTGCGACATAGTGACGATTCGGGACGACGAGGACGAGAGTCAGCCACACCCCACCCCGAGGGCAGCCCCCATAACTTCTGCTGTATCGGAAGGCGTAACCACCGACTGAACCAGCGCAACGCGGGCGCTCAACGCCTGCCCGCTCGCTCGATCCGCAATCCGGTGCTGATTCACAAGATACTCCGCCACTTGAACACAGGCCTGTCGGCCTTTGCTACGACGGTGCTCAGTCTGCCTTCGCAAACCTGCCGCTTGGGTGCGTACGATCGGCACCCCCGTTGGCAGCACGCCGACCCTCTCTGCCGCGCCGCCGCACGGCACGCAGCGATCATCACGGGGCCGAGCGGAGCCCCACCGGCTGCGGCCGCAGGCACCACGGTTGCACCGAAGGCCCGAAACGCCACGTACGCAACGCTCGACACCCGACGGCATCGGGCGGATACTGGGACGGACAATTCGCGCCCGGTTTCCGCCGGGGTGGGGTAATGCCCACTTCAAAGGCACCGCCGGGAGGCTGGCGACGCTCCGGTAGGGCGCGGGTGGGGGCGCGCGCTGGGTTGCACGCCAAGAGACCTCTCCGGGAGAGCGGGCGCGACGGCAAAGGGTGGAAGGCAAAACGATGCGACGAAGAACACGACGGCTACGCGGATTCCAGGGCGTGATGATGGTGGGGCTGCTGCTGGGCGCCGTGAGCTGCAAGCGGGAGCAGGAGCAAACCGCGTCGCCCGGCGGCGGTGAAACGGAACCGATCGGGGCGGTCTCGGCCACACCGACGGAGTCTGGCACCACGCCGACGGCGTTACCCCCGGGCCCGACGCCACCCGCCGGGCCTTTTGTCCTGCCGGAAGTGGACAAGACCGCCCTGCCGGCGCTGATCCGGACGGAGATTTCGGCCGCGACAACTGCGGCTCGCATCAGCCCGGACAGCCCGCGAGAGGTGGCAACGCTGGGTATGCTGTGCTATGTCCACAGCCGACCGGAGCATGCGGTGGCATGCCTCGCACGGGCCGCGGAGCTCGAGCCCGCCAACTTCGCCTGGATGTACTACCTGGGGCTGGCCTACGAGAAAGGTGGAAAGCCCGAGCAGGCCCGTGCGGCCTACGAGCGTGCGATCGGCCTTAAACCCGACTACGCAGCGGTCAGGACGGCCCTTGCTGATCTGCTGCTTCCCACGAACCGCGGCCGAGCGTGCGAGTTGTACGCCCAGGCGTTGGAACGTGACGAGAAGGACCCGAAGGCGCGTCTGGGTTTGGGGCGCTGCGCTCAGCTAGATGGACATTGGGAAGAAGCCGAAGGCCATCTGCGTCGTACCGTGGAAATCGCACCGGCCTATGCCGCGGCGTTGCAGGCACTCGCGGAGACGCTGCAGCACCTGAACAAGCAGGCGGAAGCCGAGGAGGTGCTCAGACAACTGACAGACGCCTCCGAATGGCCTGAGCCGGCCGACGCCGCCCGGTTGACGATGCTGGTGACGGGCCGGCAGGCGGCGGCCTTGGCCCAGTACGCTCTTGCCATGCTTCAGCGGGGGAACCTTCAGGAGGCGACCACCCGGGCGGAGCTGGCGTTTCAGGTGGATCCACGCTCCTGTTTCGTGCGGCGGACGTTGGCTACAGTGCGGGGGGTGGCGGGACGCAACGATGACGCCGTCCGGCTGCTTCAGCAACTGCTGGAAGAACGCCCCGACGACATCCAGGTCAAATCGGACCTCGCCAACGCGTTTATGGGGATGAACCGACTGCCCGAAGCGGAGGAGTTGCTGCAAGCGGTGCGCGCCCGGCGCCCCCGCGACCTGCCGTCCGCCCAGCGGCTGGCACAGGTGCGGAAGCTGCGTGGTGACACCGAGGGGGCTGTCGCGCTGTTGCGCGAAATGCTTCAGTCCGCACCGCAGGAAGCCGCGCTGCGTTTCCAGCTCGGTGAACTCCTGGTGGACGCCGGCAAGGACGACGAGGCGCTGCGCGAGTGGCAGCAAGGACTGGAGCTGGCGCCGGGGGCGGTGGCACAGCGTTTCCAGTTGGGCGTGCTCCTTCGTCGGCGGGGCGAGCGGGACGCGGCCCGGGCACATTGGCAACAATGCCTGCAAACAGACCCCGCCTTCGCCAGCGCCTGTAATGCCCTGGTGGACCTGGCCCTCGAAGACAAGCAGTTCGACGAAGCGGAAGCCCTGCTGCGGACCGGTTTGAACCACGCCCCCAAGGCGGCGGTACTGGCCAACGCCTTGGCCTGGCTGCTGGCGACGGCCCCGCAGGCACGGCAGCGCAACGGTGACGAGGCGGTCCGTCTGGCGGAGGCGGCCTGCGAGGCCACCCAGTCCAGGAACGCCGCTTATCTCGACACGCTGGCGGCCGCCTATGCCGAAGCCGGGCGCTACGGCAAGGCGATCGAGACCCAGCAGTTGGCCATCCGTTTGGCACGGGAGGCGGGCGACACCCGGACCGTGACCGCTTACGAAGGAAGGCTGCGTTTGTATCAGACCGACCGCCCGTTTCGCCAGAGCGAGTGACCGGACCCGCTGGCTGGGCGTGGCGTGGAAGCACGCGGTGACCACGCCCGCCCGGCAGCGCAACCCCAACGCAGCGTCGGCCCCCCGCAGCTGACGTGGCATTCGCCCAACGCATCGGCTTGCCGGCGGTCTGCCGCACCTCAGGAGTCGGTCCATGGCCTGCTGCCCCCCCGACGCCTGACCGGAGGAGTGCCCGAGCGGCTGAAGGGGACGGTTTTGAAAACCGTTGTGCCACTTTGTGGTACCGGGGGTTCGAATCCCCCCTCCTCCGATACGCCACCTTCCCCGTTCTTCCTCCCGGGAGGCAGACGCAATCCGAGGATGCCACGCGCACGCCGGCATAGGGCTGCCCGAACGGGAAACCTCGGTAGTGAATAGGCGCACGGAGGCGGGAAAGCACCAGGACATGCCCAAGCCGAGGGCGCCGGCATGCTGCCGCGGCCGGCAGCCTCGGATGTCGGCATCAGCGTGCACGATGCCGCGCCGCTAACGAGCCGCGGGCTTGCTCCCCTTGACGCCGAGGGTCCGGGGCAGCCCGCGCGATGCGGCGCTACCCTGATCGGTGCGCGATTGCGCAGGGTCTTCTGGGCGGGCAGGCCGGCGCAGCGCTTGGCCATGCCACCGCGCACCGGCGCTCCGTCTCCCGATGCAGTGGAGCGCTGGGGATGAAGCCCACGCTCACTCAAGTGCGCTCCTTGACGGTCGCGGACCAGGGCGAAGCTCGGCACGTCGCGCAGCAACGAAGCACGAGCGGGACAACCGCCCGTGCTCCGTTGGTTGCCGACGTGAGTGGTCAGGTTTCGCCCCGCGCGCCGCTCAAGCGCCGCGTGCGTACATGCCCCGACCTGTCTTCCGTACCTGCTTACGCTTCTTCATCTGGTTCAGCGTCATGCTGACCTGGTTGCCGAGGTTCCGGCTGGAGGTCTTATAGCCGGCCTTGACAATCCCCACCGTGATGTCCTTCAGACTCATCGCGCCGCCGGCGGCGCCCAGCACCTTCGCGATGTAGTCGGCCATCCGCGCACCTTCCGGTCGCGGTCCGCGCCGCGCCACGGCCGCGCGAGGCCCCGGCCGGACCATCTTCTTGACCTTGCGCTTCGCAGGGCGCCCCGGACGCCGCCCCGCCTTCTTGGCCTTCGGCTTCCGTGCACCGAGTGCCGCCAGAGCGGCACTGATGCCGTCAATCTCGCTCTGCAAGGCCGCCACCTGGCCGCGCAACTCATCCTGGTAGACAGTCAACTGCGCAACCAGACCTTGCGTCGGGCTGCCCGCGGCCATGCCCTTCGCACGCTTAGCCCCGCGTCTGCGCTTTGCTCTCTTCTTCGCCATTGCTGTTACTCCTCATAGACAATCACACTTACTCGGGGAAGGGATGATCCCAATCTACCCGCGCCAATGTCCCGCCCTCTATGCGGATGCACGGAACATACTACACGGCCCCGCGGTTCGTCAAGCCTCTGCATGGCTCCCTGCATCGGCAAGACCGCGAGCCCGCCGCCCATCACCTCATCAGGCCGCCGGCGACCGACGTGCCAACTACCGAGTGTGCCCTCTGACGCCGCTTCCACTGAGTGCAGATCCAGGCAACGGGCTTCGACCCAAGTCAACTCTTCAGAGACACCGATGAGAGAATGGGCGGCATAGCCACGCCCCCACGTGCCGCCAACGGCTCTCCACCGGCCCATCCGGCACTGCGCAACTCAATTCCGACCTGCCCGGATCGAGGCATACCGCCCGGCTGCCCCAATTCCGTAGTCCCCGCGAGCACTCAACATACATGCGAAAGAGGCTCGGTCGGACGACGATGAAGGTTGCCCAGGCAGGCGGGTGCCCGAGCAGCAGCACACCTCGACCGACGGCAGAGGACGCCGGTCGCAGCGCGGAGCGGCGCGCGTAGGAATTTGACACCGTGGACGGCCGGTCTTCTTACAATACGTGGGGTTGCGTTACCGTGGAGTTGCCGTAAATGCAACATCGAGTGAATCCGGCAGGGGATGGCGAGCTTTGCTGCGCAGGTCGGGCGCTGGCGGCACGGCGTGTTGGTGCAGACAAGCGGATCAAGGCCCGGTCAAGGTCGCGGCCCGCGAGTTCCATGCGATGAGGACAACGCCCGCCAGCACCAGTGCCACACCGAGCCATTGACCGGGGGCGAGTCGCTCGCGCAGCAGGGGGTGCCAATGGGCGGCCAGCGCAATGAGCGCAAACCCCCCGCCGACCATGATCGGGTAGGCGATGCTGATCTTGAGTGTCTCACTTTGCAGCGCGTACATGTAGAATAGGGCGTTCAGGGCGAAGCAGGCGAGCCCGACCATCAGCGGCCAGCTCGTGAGGATGGTTGCAGCAGCCGTCGGCACGCCGTCCTCGAGCAGCCCGCCCGCCTCGTGGACGGTCTTCATACCGGTTTTCATCAGGAGATTGGCCGTCGCATTGAGCACCAAGGCCACGCAGAGTGCCACGACGTACTTCATAAGATACTCCCGAGCAGCAAACCGCCCTGGCAGGGCGTTGAAGGCCCTAACGTCAGCGGCGGAGCCCGAGTTTTCTGCCGCGTTCGGCGTTGGGTAAACGGGTGTGCGCGCACGCGCACCATCGGTGCGGGTACGGGGCCGCTCCCTGACGGTCGCGGTTCGGGTCGGGACGGCTGAATTGCGCACCGTGATTCAGCAACGGTCAACCCCCGCGGTTGCACCGGGCGTGGCGTCGGGAGGCGTGGAACTCCGGCGCCTCGCGGATGCAGGTACGTAGGATGCCGACCGCCTTAGCCAACAGGCCCCAGAAACTCCGCTTCGGACGGGCCGGCTCGTCCCCCACCTGCGGGTATCCACGTTCGTCGGCGGTGAGGTGCTCCCAGTTGTGGAAGAGCCGCCCCCACGGGCTGGCCAGCGCCGCGGCCAGCGGTCGGCGTCCGCGCAGCGGGTACCAGAACCAATCGTGGTACAAGACGCTGGCGATGTACGCCCAGGGCGCCAGCCACGTTCGCAGCGACCATTCCAGGAAGCGCTTGAGCCAGCCCCAGTAGATGAGGTGCTGCATCCGGGCGGCGAACGTCATCTGTTTGAACGGGCCGACAAAGTGCCAGTTCTGCGCATACGCCGCTTCATCACCGGCAAGCTCGATCTCCCGCACGTCCCCGCAGCCCAAGCCGCGTTCGTGGGCCAGACGGATGAACTTGACGTCCGCCAGCGGATCGAAGCCCATGAGCCTGGCCGCCACCGCGTCGATGGCCACTTGGTCCGCGGAAGCCAG
Source organism: Planctomycetota bacterium (assembly GCA_029558835.1). GTDB lineage: Bacteria > Planctomycetota > Phycisphaerae > UBA1845 > UBA1845 > JAKQDH01. Next base: position 155,198 of record JAKQDH010000008.1, read on the forward strand.
CAGCACGTTCTTGACGTACGGCGTCATGCAGCGCGGACCGGGGCCGTCGCCCGCGAAGGTGCCGTCCATGACGGCGAAGACGCCGCGGTGGACCTGCTGCTGGATCATCAGCAGATCAACCAGTGTTTCATGGATCACCGGGTGGGTCCAGTGCCGATGCTCGTTGAGCAGGCCGCCGAAGGCGTTCTTCATGGCGCCGGTCATGGTGGTGAAGACGTGGGTCTTGACCGTAGGCAGGTGGATGATGTTCTCACCCAGGAAGCCCTTTGGGATGTAGAAGCCCTGCGGGTACACGTCGTTGAGCACGAGGAAGCGGTCGGCCAGGTCGCCCACGGCGTCGCGGATGTGGATCCACTCCACCTGGGGTTCGTAAAGGTGCACGTTGCGCAGGCCGTGGGCCTCGACTACCGGGAGCTGCTTGTTCTCCCGCTCACCGAGGCGAGCGTCGATAACCACCGTGCGGTTATGGCACGCGTGCACGCGGCCCAGGTCGTAGCCGTCCTGCCGCAGCGTCCGGATGACGCCCTCCAGTTGCCAGGGCGTGGTCGAGGTGCCGGGGAAGAAGAAGTGCCAGGAGATATTGACCTTGAGCGCGGTTTCGGCGTCGCGGGCGATGCAACCCTGGTAGCCGGCCAGGTTCATCACCCGGTAATAGTCGGCCAGCACGGTGGCCGGGCTCGTGCGCACAACCGCGACAGTGGCTCGCGTCATAAGCTGACCCTCAGCATTCGGTACGCGGCCCCCTCAGGCCGGGTTCACCGTGGGGGGGGAGAAAAGGCTTTCCAGACCCAGTTGCCCCCACCAGAACCGCTGGTAGGCGATGGCGACGGCCGCCACCGCCCAGCCGACGATGGCCAGCAGCAGCATCCGGTCTTTCAGCACGATCTCGGTCGGCCCGCTGTGCACGCCCAGTTCGGTGAGCATGGCGAAGCGGAACACACCGTAAATGACTATCGGCAGGGTGTAGAACAAGTGTTGCTTGGGAAAGGGGGCGGGGCTGTGCGTGGTATCCATGGTGTACAGCAGGAACGTTACCACCGCGATGCCGGCCGATACCGTAATCAGATGATTGAGCAGGTCGGGTGTATAGCGGACCAAGGTGGCCCGATGTTGCCGGGCGTCCGCCTCGTTGCCGATCATCACCAGTTCGCAGCGCCGCTTGCCGAAGCCCATGAACAGGCAAAGGGTGAACATGCAGGCGACCAGCCACTCGGAGGCGAGGACCCCGACGGCGGCCGCTCCCGCCCAGGCCCGCAGCACGAAACCCGTGGCGATCACGATCACGTCCATGATGACCCGCTGCTTGAGCACCAGGGAGTACGCCAGGGTCAACACGAAATACGCCACCAGGATCGTCGTGACCGCGCGGTTGAGCAGGAAGGTCAGCAGCGTGCCCCCGATGATGAGGCAGCCGGCGATCACCAGCGCGGTCACGGGGTGAATCGCGCCACGTGCCACCGGGCGGAGCCGCTTGGTGGGGTGGGCGGCGTCGGCGTCCCGGTCCACGACGTCGTTCAGAGCATAGGTGGCGCTGGCGGCCAGGCAGAAGGCGGCAAACGCGAGCAAAGCCTGGCCGAAGTAGGTGGGCGAGAAGAGCCGCAACCCGGCGGCCGGGCCGGCAAACACGACCACGTTCTTGACCCACTGATGGGGGCGGAGCAGGGCCACATAATCGCCCAGCCGCGCCGGCATGGTGTTGGCCGAAGTCTCCGCATTCACCACGAATGATGCCCCTATCGTCGGACTGCGTCCCGCTCGCCGCCTGGCACCGCTACCCACGGACCGCTCCTGCTTGGTGGTGCCACGCGCAGGGCGGGTCGCTGCACAAGCTCCGACGCTGCTCGCCCGGAACGAGCGTGACGTATTATAGCGCCGCAGGCACGTGTCAACCAGACTACGCACGGCAGCGCTGCCGCGGCGGGCCCGTGACAGATCAGGCGGGACGCCTTCGGCCCCGGCGGGGCCGCGGTGTGTAGCCGCGGGTGGAGTTCGCCGCCGGCGGACGAAACCCGCAGTGACGCTACACACCTGTGCCCCTCTCAGGGGCAGAAGCCGAACACGGTGAGCCTGTCACCCACCGAGTCGGGATGACCTCTCTGGGACACAATTGCCGGTGGACCAAGGGGGCGCTACAATCCGTCCCCGTCCACGTGAACGGGCGCGAGTGGACGGCGCCGGTCAACCTGTTACATCGGTTAAGTGGCGTGAGGGAATCGAATCTCGGGGCGGACCATGGACGTGACGCGAGGGCGTGGTCGGGCCGTTATCGCAGTGGGGGGAACGTTCCTGGCTGTGCTGGCCGGCACGGCAGCGCCCGGCTGTGCCCGCTCGCCGGCGGCTGCCCGAACACAGGGGACCACCTACTGCATCACCACGACGGTCGGCATGGTCACAGACATCGTTCAGCACGTGGCCGGGGGGTATGCCACGGTCACCGGTTTGATCGGCCCCGGCATTGACCCGCACCTGTACAAGCCCACCCGCTACGACGTGGTCCAACTCATGGGCGCCGACGTCGTCTTCTACAGCGGCCTGATGCTGGAGGGGAAGATGGGCGCGGTGCTGGCCGGCGTGGCCCGCGGCGGCAAGCCGGTGCACGCGGTGACCGGACTGCTGGAGGCCGAGTACCTGCTCAGTCCCGAAGGCGCTGGAGGGCACTACGACCCGCATGTGTGGATGGACGTGCGGGCCTGGAGTCGAGGGGTAGAGGTCGTGGCGGAGGCCCTGGCCGCCTATGACCCTCCGCACGCGTCGGAGTACTGCGCCAACGCGGCCGCATACCAAGCGCGGCTCCTGGACCTGGACGAGTACGTGCGGCGCGTCATCGCGTCCGTGCCCCAGACTCAGCGGGTGCTGGTCACCGCGCACGATGCCTTCGGCTACTTCGGACGGGGATATGGGCTAGAAGTGGTGGGAGTTCAGGGTTTCTCGACGGAATCGGAGGCGGGCCTGGATGATCTCAACCGACTGGTGGACCTGATCGTTGAGCGGCGGGTGCGGGCTGTGTTCGTCGAGACCAGCGTGGCCGACAGGAACGTCCGGGCCTTGCTGGAGGGCACGCGCGCCCGCGGGTGGGAGATTGCGATCGGCGGCGAGTTGTACTCCGACGCGATGGGCGCGCCCGGTACCTACGAGGGCACGTACATCGGTATGATCGACCACAACGCCACGACGATCGCCCGGGCGCTGGGCGGCGAGGCCCCTGCCCGCGGCAGGCTCGGGCAACTGCAAGCGAGGCACACCGGCCATGATTGACACACACGCCGCGACGGACGTGACATCCACAGACACGCCGGCCGTGTCGCGCGGCGGGCTGCCGCTCGACCGCGTGCCGCTGGCGGTGCACGATCTGACCGTGGCGTACTACCGCAAGCCGGTGTTGTGGGACGTGGACTTCGAGGCGCCCGAGGGCAAGCTGATCGCCATCGTCGGTCCCAACGGGGCCGGCAAGAGCACGCTCATCAAGGCCGCCCTCGACCTGGTGCCGCGCACGTCCGGGCGCGTGCTGTTCTACGGGAAGCCGTATCGCCGGCAGCGGCAATTGATCGGCTACGTCCCGCAACGTGAGAGCGTGGATTGGGACTTCCCGGTTACCGCGCTCGACGTCGTGGTCATGGGTCGCTACGGGCAGGTGGGCTGGTGTCGGCCGGTGGGGAGACAGCACCGCGAGGCCGCCCGGGCCGCGCTCGAACACGTCGGCATGGGCGACTTCGCCGGTCGGCAGATCAGCCAGCTTTCCGGCGGTCAGCAACAGCGCGTCTTCCTGGCGCGGGCCCTGGCGCAGGACGCCCGGCTGTACTTCATGGACGAGCCGTTCGCGGGCGTGGACGCGGCCACCGAGAAGGCGATCGTCCGCATCCTGCACGAGCTGCGTTCCGGGGGGCGGACGGTCATCGCCGTGCATCACGACTTGCAGACGGTGCCCGAGTACTTCGACCACGTGCTGCTGGTGAACCTGCGCGTCGTGGCGGCGGGACCGACGGCCTCGACGTTCACCTCTGAGAACTTGCAGAAGACCTTTGGCGGTCGCCTGACGCTGTTGGATCAGGCGGCCCACGCTCTGGCGAGCAGACGGTAGAAGCGATGCGCACGGGCGCCAGACAGTCCAGGAGCGTGGACCACCCGCATGGGCTTGCGTGGTGGGACGAGGTCGCTGAGCGATTTTGCCCCAGCGGGGCGACGGGTCGGAGCCCGGAGCGAAGAGTCGGGCACACGTCCGTCGCCCCGCCGGGGCTGAAGGGAGAAGCAAGCGTGCTCCGTTCCCAGGGGTTGACACCCCTGGCTACTGACTTGGACCCTTCCCGGGTCGCACCCCGGTGTGCTGGAACGGTGACGCGTGCTTTGCGCCCCTTCTTGCACGGTCGGCGCGGGATACTGGCCTGCCTGTGCATGGCTTCGGTCGTCTTGCTTGCGCCTGACGCCGCCGTGGGCGGGACGGAGACGCATCCGGAGGCGGACCGGTCGTTGCGGGCGCCGGCCACGTGGCAACTGCCCTCCGTGCCGCAGGTAATGCGCGTGCTGTCGCTCCGTGACTACAACACCCGCGTGGTGGTCGTGGGTACGATGCTGTTGGGGGCGGGCGCGGGAATCATCGGTACGTTCCTGCTGCTGCGCAAGCGGGCTTTGATGGCCGACGCCTTGAGTCATGCCGCCTTGCCCGGCATCGCCTTGGCGTTCATCGTGCTGGAGGCGGCGGGTCTATCCGGCAAGTCGCGTTTCGGACTGCTCAGCGGCGCGCTGGTCTTCGGGGCGGCTGGCGTCGGCGCGGTACTGATGATCCGGCGCTGGACGCGCGTCAAGGAAGACGCCGCGCTGGCGATCGTCCTGAGCGTGTTCTTCGGGCTGGGCGTGGCGCTGCTGGGTGTCATCCAGCGAATGGCCACGGGGAACGCCGCCGGCCTGGAGGCGTTCATCTACGGCAAGACCGCCTCCATGCTGTTCAGTGACGCAGTCTGGATCGGCGCCGTGGCCGGGGTGGTCATGGTGGTCTGCGGCATGTTCTTCAAGGAATTCACGCTGCTGTGCTTTGACCAGGACTTCGCGGGGACCCAGGGGCGGTCCGGGTTGCTGCTGGACACGCTGATGCTGGGCCTGGCCGTGCTCATTACCGTGATCGGGCTGCAAGCGGTGGGGCTGATCCTGATCGTGGCATTGCTGGTGATCCCGCCGGCCGCGGCGCGTTTCTGGACGCACCGGCTGCCGGTCATGGCGGTCATCGCGGCCGGGTTCGGCGCGTTAAGCGGTCTGCTGGGGGCGAGTGTCAGCGCCCTGGCACCACGCCTGCCGGCGGGGGCCATCATCATCCTGGTGGCGGCCTTGCTGTTCGGAGTCAGTCTGCTGTTCGCGCCGGCACGCGGCTTCCTCAGCACGGCGTGGCAGCGGTTCCGCCTGGAACGCAAGGTCGGGCAGCAGCACGTGCTACGGGCGCTGTTCGAGTCGGGCGAACCCCTGGTGCAGCAAGCCCAGGGGAAGCCGGGCGCGGCGGCGGCAGCGGGGCCGGTCCCGTTCGCGGCGCTGCTCGCCCAGCGGTCCTGGTCGCCGGCGACGTTGCGCCGGCTGCTGGCGGCCGCCCGGAGAGCGGGCCTGACGCGGCGCGACGGTGACGACGCGTATCATCTGACCGACGCCGGGCTGGCGGCCGCCCGCCGCGCGGTCCGCAATCACCGCCTGTGGGAGTTGTACCTGCTCACGCACGCGGAAGTGGCCACCAGCCACGTCGATCACAACGCGGACGCGCTCGAGGACGTGCTCGACCCGACGCTGGTGGCGCAGTTGGAGGAAACGCTGGCGGCCCAGCACCCGCACCTGGCGGCCGCAACCGGGCCCGCGGGCGAGGGTCCGGCGGTCGCGGCGGCGGTGCCGCCCAGCCCGCACCGGCTGCCGGGGCAGGGAGCGCAAGACGTGCCGGCAGGCCGTGCAGGGAACGTGTCCGGCAGGAGATAGAGTCCCGGCGGGCCCGGGCCCGCTGAAGCGGCTGGGTGGGAACACGTGGATCGAAGGGAATGGGTGGGATGCCCAAGCCGAAGGCGCCGGCATGTTGTTGTGAATCGCGGTCTCGGCGCGGTACCGAGGCATGGCGGCGCTGCGCTTGGCCATGCCACCCCACTGGAGTTGCGACCTGCCCAACTGCGTGCATCCGTTCAGGTGACCCGCAATGACCTGGTATCCGCTCGACACCGGCATCGTGCTCGTCGGGGCGCTCAGTGCCGTCGCTTGCGCGCTGCTGGGCAACTTCCTGGTGCTCAAACGGATCAGCATGATGGGCGACGCGTTGTCGCACGCCGTGCTGCCGGGGCTGGCGATCGCGTTTCTGCTGACGGGCAGTCGCGGCAGTCTCACCATGTTCATCGGGGCGGCCGTCGCGGGGGTGCTGACGGCCGCTATCAGCCAGTGGGTGAGTGAGCTGGGACAGGTGGAGGAGAGCGCCTCGCTGGGCGTCGTGTTTACCGCGCTGTTCGCGCTGGGTCTGATTCTCATCGTGCGCGGGGCGGATGCGGTCGATCTGGACCCCGGCTGCGTACTGTACGGATCGCTGGAGCTGGTGCCGCTGGAAAGCTGGAACGTTGCGGGGTTTCCGCTGCCGCGTGCGGCCGCTCCGCTCGCCGTCGCGTGCGTGCTCAACCTGGGTTTCCTGCTGCTGTTTTACAAAGAGTTGAAAGTCAGTACGTTCGACCCGGCCCTGGCGAAGACGCTTGGGATTCCCGCCCGCCTGCTGCACTATGTGCTGATGACGCTGATTGCCGTCACGACGGTGGCCGCGTTTGAGAGCGTCGGGAGCATCCTGGTCATCGCCATGCTGATCGTGCCGCCGGCGACGGCCCACCTGCTAACCGACCGGCTGCCCGTGATGCTGCTGCTCAGTGTCGTGCTGGCAATGGCGGCGGCCGTGCTCGGGCACGTGGCGGCGATCACCGTGCCGACGTGGTTCGGGTATGCGGACACCAGCACGGCCGGGATGATGGCGGTTGTGGCCGGTCTGTTGTTCGGCCTGGCGGTGCTGGCGGCACCGCGCTACGGACTGGCACGGCGGGTGGCCCAGCAGTTCGCGGTCACGCTGCGGATCGCGCGGGAGGACGCCCTGGGACTGCTGTACCGCATCGAGGAGACCCAGGCGGGCGTCTCCGCGGCCGCAGTGCCGCGGCTGTTGCGCGAGGCTCTCGGCGGCAGCAGCCTGCTCAATCATTGGGCCTTGCGCAGCCTGCGCCGCGCCGGCCACATCACCCGCGCGGACGCGGAGTACCGCCTGACTGACGCCGGCCGGGCTACCGCCCGGACGTTGATTCGGGCCCACCGTCTGTGGGAAAGCTACCTGACCAAGCACCTGGCCCTGCGACCCGATCAGGTGCACGCTCCGGCCCACCGGATTGAGCACTTCACGACAGGCGCCATGCGTGAGGCATTGGCCGGCGACGTGGAGCCCGCGACGCAGGACCCGCACGGGCGGAGCATCCCCGACGAGCCGTCGGCCGGGGAGGCGTCGGCGGTACAATAGCCCGCCCGTGAAGTTGCGGCGGGCCGCCCCGTCTCCCCCGGGTCTGGACCGATGCCGCTCCCGTGGTAAGATGCAATAAGCGAAGCCCCGTGGCCGGGAAGCATGCCCGGCCCACGGGGCCCCGATGCCGGCGTAGCTCAGTTGGCAAGAGCGCCTGACTGTGGATCAGGAGGGCACAGGTTCAAGTCCTGTCGCCGGTATTCGCCTTTACGTTTGGGTGTCCTCCCGCCGGGCCTACATCGGTTGACCCGTGAAGGCCGCCTGGAACGCCGCCACGTCCGCGAGGTCCACGTCGGCGTCGCCGTCCAGATTCGCCCAATCGCAACCGCTCGGCACCCCACCATAAGGACCCGTCAGGCAGCCGGCGAAGTTCGCGTAGTCGTCCCGGTCCACGTCGCCGTCGCCGTCGCTGTCACCGGGGATGGGATCCTCGCAGACGAACGCCGTCAGCTCGACGTCGTCGATGTTCCAGCCGCAGTAGGTCCACCCGCCATCGCTGGTACCCATCGTCCAGCGCAGGTACACGGTCGCCTGATTGTCCGCCACGGCCGAGATGTCGTATTCCACCGGCACCCAGCTATTGTCCGTGATCTCGGTCGGGTTCGACCAGATGGTCGTCCAGGTGCTTCCGTTCGTGCTGATGCGGATGTAGGCGTGGTCGTAGAGGGGCTGCTCGACCCCCAACCAGCGCATGAACCGCAGGCGCATGCGCTCCAGGCCGCTGCAGTTGAAGGCCGTGCTCGTCAGGTGATACTCCGACATGTTGTTGGGGTAGTCACCGCTGAGGTTGTATCCGTAGACGTAGGGGCCGGTGTACCCGCTCGTCGGGTCGGGGTAGCCGTACTGACCGCCGCCGCCGGTCGGCTGCCCGAAGGCCCACGCGCCCTGCGTCGTCCAGCCCGGGTTGCTGGTGAAGGTATTGCTGTGGACGGTGGCATACTCTCCCACTTCCGCGCTGAAGGTGGTGGCGGGTGCGCCCGGCGGCTGGAAGATCACGCCGCTTTCGGAGCCCTCGGCGCTGAAGTAATACTGCGGTGCAAAGGCACAGCGTGCGCCGGGGAGGACAGCGCGATACAGATTGCCGGCGACGTGTTCCAGCGGCGTACTCTGGAAGGCCCCGTCGGTTACCCGATAGTAGAACGTCCCGCTGCCCGGGATGTAGCTTTCCTGTCCCTCCACGATCCGCACCGTGATGGCGGTGGGCGTGCCCGGCGCGATCATTTCCGGGCGTCCGTCCGGGAAGGAGATGCTCAGCACCGGGTTGTAGCTCAGGGACAGATCGGGATTTCCCCACAGCGCTCCCCACTGGAACGTCTCGTAGCGCAGGTAATCCCAGAGGTTCTGCGTGTACATCTGCCGCAGGCCCCGTTGCAGGGCGGCCCCCTGCGAGTAATTACCCGAGGTCACGAACGTCGTGAACCGGTAGTCCAGCGACTGGCTCGAGCCGTCGTCGGGGTGGTCCCAGCCGGGGCAGCCCAGCGCCACGCGGGTCGCCCCGACGAACCCCACCGCGCCCCGCTGCAACATCGCCTGCCCGATGTTGACGTAGTGCGTGTCCGAGTTGCTGCACGCGTCGGCGAAGATGATCGCCGGAGCGCCGTCGTTGAGGCTGGGGCAATCGCCCGACTCGATGAAGGCGGGCGCGCCCAGGCCGTAAATGTGGCACGAGGTCGGCGAGCCGTGCCCCGCCCAATTCACAAAGGCATATGTGTTGTTCGGCCACACGCTCATCACGTTGCTGTGCAGCAGCGGATAGTCGCACGGATAGCTGGACCAGTAGTCGGAGTTCTTCTCATACATGCGCGTCATGGTCCAGTCCGCCATCCAGAACTGGTTGACCTTCGCCTCCATGAGCACTGCATTGTCCGTATCCGCCCAGAAGTATCCCCCCAGCAGCAGGATGTTCCGCTTGAAGCCGGGATCATTGTTCTGCTCGAACGCCACGGACTTGTTGCAGATACTCAGGACGGTCGCCGCATCGCTCCACGGAATGCGCCCCACGTTGACCTCGTTGTAGAAGTCAATCGGGTCCGTGTCCTCGCCCCACTTGCGATCAACGTCGGCGTCCCACGACTGGCTGTCCGGCAGCGAAAGCTCCGCGAAGTAGAAGTCCGTGTCCGGTCGCCCGTAACCGAGGTCCTGGTACGTCTCCCGCATCGGCACCTCGGCCTTGTTGCCCACGATCAGCACGTCCTGAATCCCCCACTGGCCGGAGGGGTACTTGTCGCGCAGGAAATTGCGAATCTTCTCCGCCGAGTCGTAGCCGGTGTAGTTCGCGTAAATCCATGTCGTTGTCACCACCTGCACGCTGCGGCCCTTGAGCGTCTCCCAGTCGACCAGGGGTTGCACCGCGAAGACCAGCGCGTCCAGGGTTACGATCACGAAATCGTACTGGTCGCGACCGTCCGGGGCCTGCTGGGAATACCAGGCGGCGGCCTCGTCGCAATTCAGGACGATCTCGCGGGCAATCGCCTCCGTCGCCGGGTGTTGATCCACCATGACCTCGGCCCGCGCGGGCAGCTCGTACGTCACCTCCACCGTCACTTCCGGATAGTACGTCAGCGTGCCGGAGAGGGGCTGGTACTGAAACGGCGTGATCTGGACGTCGACCAGGTTGTACTTGCGATACCCGGCCGTGCGCACGAACTGTCCCACCTGGGCCGGGTATGCCTCGTCACTGCCGTAGACGGCCGCCCGCGTCGCCTCGTAACGCGCCTGGTCGCGGGCGTAGAGTTCGGGATTCTCCTCCCCGATCACGCGTGCCAAAGGCGTCGGCACGATCCGGTAGACACCCGGCAACGTCATCCCCTCGCCCGGCTCGAAACGCACATCCGTCACCTGTGCCCCCGGCGGCACCGCCACCGCGAAGATCCGCGTGGGCAGCTTGGGCTCGCCGGGCACCGCCGGGTGCCCGAAACCCTCGATGCGAAGCTGCTGAGCGTCAGGAGCACCCGTGACCTCGTAGGATCCCCCCGGGATTACGACCCTGACCACCTCCGACCCCGTGGCCGCCTCGACCCCCGCGGCCAGCACTACCACCGCCAGCAGCAGCGCCGCCGGCACCCCAAGGCCCGCCAACCTCTTGCTTGTCCTGCCGATCATCTCGTTGCTCTCCTTACTGACAAACACCACCGGCTCCATGGAAACAAAGAGGATCCCCCAGTGCGCGCGCATCCCCCTTGCCGGAAAGCGTGGTGAGCAGGTCCTTCCTCCAGTCGGGCGTCGTGCTGTGCCAGTACGCGACACTGCTGGTTGAGCCGCGCGCACCGGCCACACAACGCCGCTCTCGGAACGGGGGAGGGTCCGCGAGCGTGCCGGCCGCAGTCAGGCCGCCCGTCATCGCTGGAACGCCATTATACCGCAACGCGCGTCGAAATCGGCGCGCCAACGCCCGATCTTCGACACCGCCACCGACATCTTCATACACGCACGCCGCCCAACTCCATGCCCCCCACGAATTCCACTGAACTCCCCCAACGCAACTCAAATCCCGTCCGGCCACGCCCACACGAAGGGGGCATCCGAGCGGTGCGCAGCTCAATATTGAAGTGTCTGTTGAAACCAATAAGTGCAGGATTGGGCTCGGCACGCCCGCAGACTGCGCGGTGGCACGCCTTGGCCCAGGAGGCGACGTCCCAGCCGAGGCGGGCCCACACGCTCCAGGGCCCGGGACGGTTCCCGCGTGGCCGCCGACGCCCGGATCACGCAGAGGGCGGCAGGGGATTGCCGTCGGCCAGCCACAGGTACGCCAGCCGTGGGCGCAGACGCGGCGGCAGCATGATCCGCACGACCAGTCGCGCCAGGGAGCGTCCCAGCATGACCCCGGCCCACCCACCCAACACCTGGAAGGTGGTCTGCGCTGCAACGTGCTTCAGCCCCCAGCCTGACAGTTGAGGCGCCTCGCTGTACCAGTTGATGCCGACCACAATCCCCGCTGTCAGGGCAAGCAGCGCGACGAACGAAACGTAGGCGATGCGTCGCCAGTGTGGCACGAGAACCACGAGCAACATCCCGGTTGCGAAGGCCGCCGCGAAGGACAACAAGGAAGCGAACACCAGGAACAGCCAGAGCCAGCCGAAGAGCGGCTTAGTCCTCAGAGCCCCCCGACTGCCCACCACCGTGGTGATCGTCGTGCTCCCGACCTGCTGCACAACCGCGTTGTCGGGCAGCGTCAGTTCGGTGAGTGGAACATACATGAGCGCACCTTGCCCCAACGCCATCAGGAACAGCACCCCGATGATCCCCAGGACCCAGAAACCCAGCAGCAGCGCAGTCACGCGGTGCAGCCAGGGTCGCCATTCTGTGGCGACCTCGTTGGCGGGGTGAAGCTGCCCACACTCGGGGCAGCGCACGATGTGGAGTCCGGTGTGCGGTTCGCGCCGCACTGCCTGCGTGCGCAGGTTGTAACCGCAACCCGGGCAGAAGCGGTCCAACTCGATGAAGGCCAAGGCCGCGCCGTCCAGCGGCGGCGCAGGCCCCGAAGCGGTCAGGCCTGATGGGTGGGTGTCCTCCATGGCCGAACGACCGTGCGCTAATCCGTCCCTTACGGTATCGCAGCACCGCGCGGGCTGCCCTTGACACTCGGCGTCAAGGGGAGCAAGCCCGCGGCTCGATGGCGGCACTGCGTCAGGCCGCCTCCTTCAGTTTCCCGGCTTCGTCTTCTGCCGGCGGCGCGCCGGCGGCCGGGACCACGGTCACCGGCGCAATCTTCTCCAGCGGTTCCTTCAAGTCCTTGGCCTCACCGACCACGACGATCGTCAGGTTCTGTCGCTGAATCACCCGCTGGGCCGTCGCCAGCAGGTCGTCGGCGGTGGCGGCTTTCACGCCCGCCAGATACTGCTTGAGATAATCGGTCGGCAGGCCAGCGTAGCGGATCAGCCACAGGTCACCGACGGTGGCCTGCGGGGTCTCGCGGTCCCCGGCAAAGCTGCCCACGGTGTACGACTGGGCGATGTGCAGCTCGTCCGCCTCGACGGGCGACGCCTGGATGCGGTCAATCTCCTGGAGGATGACCTCGATGGCCTCGGGCGTCTTGGGCGTCTTGGTGAACGTGCTGATTGTGAAGTTGCCGGCGAAACGGCTGGCCGACACGCCCCCGTTCGCGCCATACGTCAAACCGCGGTCCACGCGCAGGGCCTTGTTGAGCCGGCTGTTGAACGAACCGCCGAAGATCTGGGACAGCAGTCGTGCCCGGAAGAAGTCCGGGTCCTTGCGGGTAATGCTCACGTGCCCGACGCGAATCTGGCTCTGCACGGAGCCGGGTCGATCCACGAGGTAGATCTGCGTGGCGCCCGCGGTGGGGATCGGCGGGAGCTTCACCACCGGTGCCGGGCCCTCGGCCTTCCAGTCGCCAAAGTGCTTTCGCACGGCCGCCACGGCCGCGTCCGGCTCCACGTCGCCGGCCACGTACATCACCGCCGCATCCGGACGCACGTACGTTCCCCACCACTGCTTCAGGTCGGCCGTGGTCAGCGCCTGCACGTCCTCGGGCTCACCCGTCGGCGTGCGGGAGTACGGATGAGAACCGAACACGCGCTGCCGCAGCTCACGCGCCGCGACGTATTCCGCCTGCTGCGCCTGCACCATCAGCCCCATGAGGGTCTGGTTCCGCAGGATGTCAAACTCATCCTGGGGGAACGTCGGCGTACGCACGACCTCGGCCATCAGCTTGACAGCCAGGTCCAGCTTGTCCGTCACGCAAGAGGCGCTCACGCCGCCCACGTCCGCGGAGGCCGAGCCGCCCAATTCGATCGCCTGGAACTCCAGCTCCTCCGCCATCTCGGCCGCTGAGTGGTGCGCCGAGCCCTTGGTGATCATCTGCGCCGCCATCAAGGCCGTCCCCGACTTCGTTTCCGTCCACGCCCCGTTCAACAGCCCCAGCGTCAGCGTGACGAACGGCACTTCATGATTGGGCACCACCACGACGTGCAGGCCGTTGTCCAGCTTCATCTCGCGGGTGGGGATATCGGGAATGGCCTCCAGCAGCGCGGCCACCGGCGGCTTGTCGGGGAACTGTGCCGGGCGCGTGAGGTCCGCCCGGGCCCCGCCGCGCTTGGCCACCCGATTCTGCTCCGGCGGCGGCAGCGGCGCCGCCCCCTCGTCCACGTCCTCTTCCTTGCCCAGACCGAGCAGCGACTTGAGCGCGCCGCCCACCTGCGGCTCCACGATCGCCAGCGTCTCACGCTCCTTCACCAGGTAGGTGTTGGCCACGCGCTTCAGATCATCCACCGTGACCGCCCGAATCTGGGCAAGCTGCTGGTTGGCCTTCTCCGCGTCGCCTTCGAGGGTCTGGTAGTGACCCAGCAAACTGGCCTTGCCCTCCACGCTCAGCGCTTCCGTCACCTTGTCGCGCAGCGCCTGGTTCTTCACCTTCTCCAGTTCGCGCTCGGTGACGCCTTCCTGCTTGACGCGCTCGATGTGGGCGCGGATCTCGTCGATGACTTTCTGCTTGTCCTTCAGCGGCAGCATGACCGCGCCCGCACCGGCCAGTCCCTCGTCCTGGAGCGCGAACGCCCCGGCCATCGCCACCTCCGCCAACTTCTGCTCCTTGACGATGTCCTTGTACAGCCGGCTGCTCTCGCCGCCGCCGAGGATCGTCATCAACATGCCGAGGGGTACCTCGTCCGGATGCCCGCTCCCCACGGTCCGGTAGACCAGCCCGACGATGGGCACCGGGCCCTTCTTCTCGGGAATCGTGACCCGCCGCGGTTCGGTCTGCGGCGGCTCCTTGATGTCCAGAGGTTTAGGGGCCGGCATCTTCGGGATCCAGCCGAAGTACTTCTGCGCCATGTCCTTGACCTGCCCGTGCCGAACGTCCCCCACTACCACGAGCGTCGCATTGGCCGGCACGTAGAAGCGGTCCCAGAACGCCTGCAGCTCGTCGATGGTGGCGGCCCGCAGGTGCGGAATCTGCCCGATCGGCGTCCAACGGTAGGGGTGCTCCTTGAACAGCACCGGCAGCAGCTTCTCCGCCACGGTGCCGTAGGGCGTGTTGAGCGAACTCATCCGCCGCTCCTCTTCCACGACGTTCCGCTCGGTGTAGAACCCCTCGTCGTCGATCTTGAGGAAGGCCATACGCTCCGCCTCCAGCCACAGCGCCATCTCCAGTTGGTTCGAGGGGAGCTGCATGACGTAGGTGGTGTTGTCGAAGCTCGTGTAGGCGTTGGAGTCGCCGCCGCACTGGCGGACGTAGTCGTCGAATTTCTCCGGCGGCAGCACCTCCGTGCCCCGGAACATCATGTGCTCGAACATGTGGGCGAAACCCTGGCGCTCGGAGTCCTCGTTCTTGGACCCCACGTGGTACCACACCTGCACGGCCACCGTCGGGCACGAGTGGTCCTCCAGCGACACCACCGTCAAACCATTGTCGAGTGTGAACCGCTGGAAGTCGTAGCGCTGCTCCGCCGCCTGGGCCACCACGCCCAGCAGCACGAGAGCCAACAGCCCCACCTGCACCCGCCCCGCACGCCGAACCAACCAACTCATCTGGCACCTCGCTTCGACCATCCACCGGCCGCCACGACAGGAACCACCCGCGCGCCGCGCGGGCCCACCGGAACCGCCTCCCGGCGACCCTCTTCAAGAGGTTCCGGAACCCAGCAGGTTACCCGCGTCACCCGTCACCCGACAGCTCTCCGCGCGGCTGCCGCCTGCACCATGCAACAATTTACGCCGCACCCGGCGCTCGACCCCTCTCCCTCCCAGGGAGAGGGGCTGGGGTGAGGGTCGAGGACGCAACGCCGCACCCCTACGCGGAGACCGTGCCCAACCCCATCCGACGCCGGGTGGTCCGTACAGTACGACTGAACCGCGGCGGTTCCCCATTGATCCGCGCGAGACCGTCTTGGTAGCATGGCGCAACGGCCAGTGCTGGAGCGCGGCCGGCGCGTCTCGCCCGCTCCCTGCAACCGCCGACGGCACGCGGGGGCCGCGGACCAACTGAAGAGCATGTGCCAGGTGCTCCTGCCCGGGCGCGGGCGTGGTGCAGTGCAACGCCAGGGAGTTCAGATCATGAATCGCAAGGTCGTGTTTATGGCGGGCTGGTTGTGCGGGTCGGTGATGCTGGCGGGCGCTGCCCCGGCGTTCGGCGACAACCACGCCCCGGTGGTCAGCAACGTCACGTCCAGCCAGCGGACGGACGGATCGAAGATCGTCGATATCCGCTACAACCTGACCGACGCCGACGGCGACGCCTGCACGGTCACGGTGCTGGCCAGCAGCGACGGCGGGGCGACGTGGACCGTGCCGATCACGGCTTTTCAGTCGGGAAGTCAAATCGGCGCCGGCATCACGCCGGGGGTGAACAAGCTGATCGTGTGGAACTCGGCGACTGACCTGCCAGGGGCGTTCGGCAGCCAGTACAAGGTGCGCGTCTGTGCGGACGACGGCTATAACCCGACACCGCCCGGCATGGTGCTCATCCCCGCCGGCGAGTTCCTGATGGGCAACTCGTTCACGGGCGAGGGAGGCTCTGATGAACTCCCGCGGCACGCGGTCTACGTGGACGCCTTCTACATGGACACCTTCGAGGTGACCAACCAGCAGTACTGCGATGCCCTGAACTGGGCCAAGAACCAGGGCAACCTGATCACCGTGACCAGCGGGGTTGTTTACAAATACAACAGCGGGACGAGCTACCCGTACTGCGCCACGGACTCCGCCGACACCGACAGTTGTATCGTGTGGAGCGGCAGCACGTTCACCGTCGAGAGCGGCCGTGCGGCCCATCCGATGGTCGAGGTGACCTGGTGGGGCTCGGTGGCCTACTGCAACTGGCGGAGCGCCATGCAGGGCAAGCCGCTGTGCTATGACCTGTCCACGTGGACCTGCAACTTCGGCAGCGGCTATCGCCTGCCGACCGAGGCGGAGTGGGAGAAGGCGGCGCGGGGCGGTACGCCGGGGCATCGGTTCCCCTGGTCGGACCAGGACACGATCCAGCACGCCCGGTGCAACTACTACAGCTCGTCCAGTTACCCGTACGACACGAGTCCGACGCGCAATTACCATCCGTGTTGGGGTGTCTCGCCTTACCCCTGCACGAGTCCGGTGGGCTTCTTCGACGGGTCGCTGCGCTACAAGGCGGATTTCAACTGGCCGGGCAGCCCGACGAGCTACCAGACGGCAAATGGGGCGAACGGTTACGGCCTGTACGACATGGCTGGGAACGTGTGGGAGTGGTGCAACGACTGGTACAGCTCGGCGTACTACAGCAGCAGCCCCTACAACAACCCGCATGGCCCGGCGAGCGGGTCGTACCGTGTTCTGCGCGGCGGCGGTTGGTACGGCATTTACTATGCGCTCCAATGTCGATGTACTTACCGAGGAACCGACGGGCCCGGCATCCGGGGCAATCGCACCGGGTTTCGGTGTGCCTCGGGGACTTAACCCTATGCCCTTTTGTCCTGTTTCCCTTTGTTCCTCGGGTCCAGGGGCGAAGCCCCTGGTCGCGTAAGAAATGAAAAATGGCCCGCGACGAACTGCTAGTCATCGACCGGACGTACGAACTACTCAAGTGGTTCCTGGGCCACTTGGCGAAGTTTCCGCGTTCGCATCGCCCCATCTGTGTAATCTGCGCAATCTGCGGACAAGGGATTCAATCCACAGATTACGCAGATTTCGCAGATTGGAGGAGGAATCCGTGACGAACGACCGGGATCCACGGACCTACGCGATCATCGGCGCGGCGATGGAGGTTCACCGCGAGCTTGGCTGCGGGTTCCTGGAAGCGGTGTACCAGGAGGCGATGGCGATCGAGCTGCTGGATCGGGGTGTCCCGCATGCGCGCGAAGCGGTACTGCCCGTATCCTACAAGGGGAGACGGCTGGCCTGCGAGTACCGGGCGGACTTCGTCTGCTTCGAGTCGGTCATTGTCGAGGTGAAGGCCGTGAGTGAACTTACGGGCGTCCACGAGGCCCAGGTGATCAACTACCTGAAGGCGACGGGGCTGGAGGTGGGCCTGTTGATCAACTTCGGCGGAGAGTCGCTGGAGTACCAGCGTCTCATCCGGTCTGCTTCTGCGCAATCTGCGCAATCTGCGGAAAGG
This sequence comes from Planctomycetota bacterium, assembly GCA_029558835.1. GTDB lineage: Bacteria > Planctomycetota > Phycisphaerae > UBA1845 > UBA1845 > JAKQDH01. Next base: position 172,732 of record JAKQDH010000008.1, read on the forward strand.
CAAGGAAATCCACAGATTACGCAGATTTCGCAGATGGAAAGGAAGTAGAGGCCACGCGAGTGGAGGTTATGACCATGTGCGTGAACGGGCGACGAATCGGCGTATGGGCGGCTGTCGTTCTGGCGGGATGGTGCGTGCCGCTGCGGGCGGATGCGAGCGGGCCGCGCGAGTCGGGCTGCGGGCAGTCGGGCAACTTCACGATCGACAACCGCGGGGGCGGGAACCTGGCGGTATCCCAGAAAGCAGTGGGGATCTTCCTGGCCGGTGTGCCGTTCAACAACACGTTCAAGGCGGTGGTGAACGACTGGGGCGGGGCGACGCCGGGGACCGTCACGTTCAGCCTGAACGGGCAGACCGTGGTCTTGCCCTACACGGTCGGGCAAGGGGCCGAGACGTCAGAGTTCGACATGGGCGACCTGCCGGGTGGAGACTGCGCGGTTACCTCGATGCTGTCGGTCACGGCGAAGGATGTGCTGGGTAACACGGTGGCGCAGATGGGCAAACAGCTTAAGTGCATCAACCGCCCGTTCTTCATGCCGCCGAACATGGTCGTCGCGCCGCTGGCGCCGTGGGAGTGGGGGCAGGCCATCGTCTATCAACTGTACCCGCAGCTCAGCTTCATGAACCTGGACGCGGTCTGGGAGGGCGAGAACGACCTGTTCAAGAACTTCGGCGGGGTAGTTTCCGGCGGCGCACTGACGATGGAGTTTGACGGGGACGCGGGCGAGTTCACGTTCGGCGTCAGCGCCGATCTGAACATCACGCAGGATCGCCCGACGCTCGATTCGCTGTTCGAGGAGCCGACGAACAAGAAGTGGATGGGTTGGAAGGAGGGTACGGAAGGCGGGAAGTCACTGAGCGCCGGCCTTTCGGCGACAGCCAAGATCAGCGAGGCCACGGGGTGCTTCGACGGGGGACTGGAAATCTGCGGTAGTGGAGAATTCGGGTATACGTACACAATCATACCGATCGGGCCGATTTTCCCGCCGCTGCCGGTGTTCTTCACGGGCTCGGTGGGTTTCGCGATCAGTCCGGAGTTGTGCTTCGATCCGTGGAGCCTTGACCTCGAGTGCTGGTACATCGCACACTTGGCGCCGTTCACGGGAATCGACGTGAGCCTTGAGGTGTCGGGACAGGGCGGGCTGGAACTGGGTGTCCCCGGCATTCTCAGCGTTTTTGGCGGACTGGAGGGGGCCGTGGGCGGGCTCATCCACGTCTGCGGCGACCCGATTGAGACCTGTTGGGGCCTGCCGTATCTGGCGGACCTGACGTTCGACGTTTCGATCGTAGGCTATGCCCGTGCGGTCTTCTGGGAGTGGGAACTGGGGCGCTGGGTGATCGTGGATTGGAGCTGCCTCGATAAGCGCGGCGTGCTGCTTATACCGCTCGACGGGCCGGTAGTGATGCGCAAGGCCGGTCGGCCGTACCTCGAGAACGGCGAGCCGTATGCTCGGTTCGAGCCGGGCGTCCGCAGCGGAGCGGGGGTGAAGCGTGACGGTGCGCGGGGCGAGACGGATGAGCTGGTCACTGAAAACACGAATCTGGAAGCGACGCCGGCGACGGCCGGGAATGGCAACCTGACGCTGGTGGCGACCAGCGAGGATGATCCGACGACGCCGGACTATGTGGAACACGAGGTCTACGCTGCCTTCCGTGACGGAGCGGTGTGGGGTGAGAAGGTGGCCGTCACCGATAACACGGACGCGGACTTCCAGCCGGCGGCGGCGTTCGATGCTACGGGCAAGCCGATCGTAGCCTGGACCACCGTTGCGGGGACGACGGGTCAAGAGACGCTCGAAGAGGCGAAGGCCAAGATGGAGATGGCGTGGAGTGTCTATGATGACGGTACGGATACCTGGAGCGTCCCGACGCAACTGACCTCCGACACCAGCCTTGACGCCATGCCGCAGCTTGTGCGCGGCGCCGACGGCAGCACGAACCTGATCTGGCTGCACTCAGCGGACAACAGCCTGCCCATCGGGCCGGATGACCCGCCGGGCACAACGCCGGCAGTGATGGCAGCGCGGTGGAACGGGACGGTGTTTGGGACGCCGGAGGTGCTGCTGCCGGCGTGTGATGCGGTCGGCGCGATTCGGTACGCGCGCGACGCTACCGGCCGCGAGTATGTACTCTGGACATGGGATGCTGATGACGATCCGGCCACGATCGACGATCACGAGGTCTACGAGTCGCACACGGTGGGCGGGGTGTGGACGACGCCGGCAGCGCTGACGTCGAACGCGTCCGCCGAGACGGCCGTCGGGCTGCTGGCTACGTCGGGCGGCGTCGTTGCCTACTACGTACGAGTCGGCGGCGCCGAGGAGCAGCCTCAGGACCTGCTGGTCGGACGCAAGTTCGACGGCAGCCAGTGGTCGGCTGAGGAAGTGCTCATTTCGGCGATGACGGCGATTCTGTCGCCATCGTTCAATCTCGCGCCCGACGGCAGCGTGAGCTGCGCCTGGGTCGGCCCGAGCTTCGAGGAATACGGCAAGGGCATCCTCTATGCGAGCAGCCCGGACGGCTGGAGCAACTGGAGCGACGCGCAGCAGATGGCGGTGAGCTCATTGCCGACGGCGCCGGCCTGCACACACGCGGCGGGGAACGTGCAGGTGTGCTATGTCTCGGCGCGCCCGGCGCGCGGGTCGGAGAAGATCGAATTCGGACTCAAGGGCGCCCGCTCGACGGCATTTGATGTGCGCTTGCTCGACCATACGCCGTACACGGACCTGTGGGTCGAGGCGGCGGGGATCGTGGTCAGTCCGCAGCCGCCGGCGGGAGGAGAGCCGGCGACGATCTCCGTAACGGTGCACCTGTCGGGTGACTTCGACCAGGCCGGGGTCGAAGTTGACGTGTTCGATGGCGATCCGTCGCAGGGCGGGACGTTGCTCGGCAGCGATGTGGCGGACCTCATTCCGGGCGGCAAGGCCGTGCTGGAGTTCCCGTGGACGTATCCGAGCGATTGCGCACAGCATGAAATCCACGTTACGGTCGATCCGGACGACTTGGTTGAGGAGTTGAACGAAGCCAATAACGCCGTGAATGTCGCCATCGGCGGGCTGAACTTGCTGGCAGTATCGCTGCATCCGGTCTTCTGGACGGCGGAAGCGATCGGCGTGCGGGTGACGGTTGAGAATGCCAGCTACGCGACGTTGTCCGACGTCGCTTTCGAGCTGCGCCGGGACTCGGAGACCGGCCCGTTAATCCTGAGCGATACGCTGCCGAGCATGCCGGCCGGAGAGCAGGTGCAGATGGTGGTGCCCTGGGATATCACCCTGACCGACGCCGGCGTGTACGAGCTGTTCCTGATCGCAGACCCCTCGGGAGTCATCACGGAGACCGAGCAAGCCGACAACGTCATTTCAGGTGCGATCCGAGTTCTGCCTGACCTCCAGGGCGAGCAGTGGAGTGCGGCGATTGTGGGCACGACGGCTCAGGTTACCGTCCGCAACGTGGGAGCGAAGCCCATGGCCGCGACGACGGTAAGAGTTGTCCGAGCCGACCAGACGCTCGGCGAGGCGCCGCTCTCTGCGCTGGGTGCGGGTGCGTCTGCCGATGTGACGATCACGCTTTCCGAGTCTGTCCATTCCGGCACTGTCGCTCTCACGGCCAACCCGGATTCGACCGGTGCGGACGAGGTTTCGCTGCTGAACAACACGGCCGTCGTTATCGCGGACCTCGACGACGATGGCGACCTCGATATCGAAGACTTCAAGATGCTCGCAGGGTGCTTGGCCGGGCCGGACGTGACCACGCCCCCGCCGGGCTGCGATCCCGCCGACTTCGCCCAGGCGGACCTCGACGGCGAAGGGGACGTGGACATGGCCGATTTCGCGGCCTTCCTGGCGGCGTTTACGGGTGGGTAGTGGATCGGCGGCGCCGGCGCGGGCACCCGCGCACGCGGCATCGACGTGGCAACCCGGCCGCTCCCTGACGGTCGCGGTTCGGAGCGCCGGTCCCGCGCTTACTTGCCCGGGGTTTGCTGCTTGGCTTGCAGGGCGTTGAGACGGCGGGCCATGCGGGACTTGCGCCGCGCGGCCGTGTTGCGATGCAGGGTGCCCTTGGCGGCCGTCTGGTCCACCTTCTTGGTGGCCGCCACCAGACGCTCACGCACGACTTCCACGTCGCCGGTGCGCGCCGCGTCCATGAACTTGCGGATCTCCTTCTTGAGGGCGGAAGTGCGCGACCGATTGCGCTGGCGGTTACGCTCGTTCTGTTTCACTCGCTTCTTGGCCGAGGGCAGATTCGCCACGGTCTATTCTCCTGACACCTTGCTTGTCATCTGTCTCGAATGTTCCGCGCACAGCCCCCCGCCGGACGCATATAGCGTCCGCTGCGTCAGGGGCGTCATGTTCCCGCGCGACAGTAGTCGCCGGTAAGCATGCTCCGCGGACCTGGGCACGTGCCCAGCTTTCATCCGTCCCCCAGGTCCACAGGACCTGGGCCACCCGTCCGCCACCTTCCCCAAGGCGTCTCCACGGACACACCTGGGTGTTGCTCGCCTTCGTTTGCTCCCTGACGGTCGAGGTTCGAATCACCCCCCCGTCACTCGCTATTCGCACTTCGCTATTCCGGCGCCTAGCCGCCGGCCGGCAGACCCTCCATCCTAGCACGAACGTCCTTGTAGTTATAGTCCACCTGGAGCAGTCGCCCGTAGGTTTTTCGGGCCGCGTCGACGTTCCGGGCATCCTCCTGGGCCCGCCCCAGCCAGTACAGCATGGACTTGGCCAGGTCGTCGTCGTCGAACTCGTGCTCCTTCAGCCCCTCGCTCAAGGAGGCCATCGCCTCCGGTAGGAACCCCTTGCGATAGAAGCATCGTCCCAGATGCAGGGCGCAGGACGCCCGGTTTTTCGGGTCGACCCGGGCCGCCTGGAACATCGGAATCGCGTCGTCAAACCGCCCTGCCTTGAACGTGCGCACAGCGTATTCGTACTTGAGGCGGTTGTCGGTGGGGTACTGCTCGACCCGCTCCCGGTAACTGGATAACTCAAATTTCAACTGGTCAATGGTGTGTTTACGGATCGCCTCCGCGTCCCCTTCTTCTTGAAGCCGGCGGCCGAGGCGACCGAGCTGCTTGATCCGCACGTCCTGGGCCATCATCTTCCAGCGGAAGTCGCCGGTTTTCTTGTACTCCTGAACGAGCAGGCCGATGGCCTTGTTTTCCGCCTCGTCCGTCTCCTGGCGGCGGAGGAGGTCGATGACCTTCTGGAACGCCCCCGGGACGTCGGGGTTCTCGGCATACTCCTGCTCTGCGCGAGCGGTGAGTTCGACGACGCGGTCCTGGCTCTGTACGACGCGGTCCAGGTCGTGCAGTTCCGCCTGCTCCTCCGCGTCGGCGATGCTCTCACGGTAGGACTCGCCCCCCTGGTACTTGCCCTTGTGGATGGTGAGCTTGGTGGACAGGTTCCGCAGGGCCAGGTCCATGTCCCGACTCTTGGGGAACCGCCGCCGCATGACGTGGATGGCGTTGATGCCCAACTGGTAGGCGGTCTCGCCCGGAATCTGCTCGTTTCTGGCGGCCGCCCGGTCACCGAGTTCCTCGGCAGCTTCCAGCAAAGCCTGGAAGTGCTTGGCGCTGGTTTTCGGGTTGCCCTCCAAGGCCTTGTAGAGAACCCCGGCCGCCCACATGGCCGCATCGTCCGCCCGCAGCTTGGCCGCGGTGCGCGCGGCCGCCTCTATGTAGCCGACATTGTCGGGATCATGCCCGAACAGCCACATTGAGTTCAGGAACGCCCGTAGCGGCTCCTTATGCTTGACAGGGTGCTTCATTTGGTCCTTGAGGCCGGGCTTGGCGCCGCCGTTGTGCTTGCGGGCGACGGCGCAGCCGTGCAGCGGTTTGCACCCCTCCTCGACGGCGTCGGGCCAGTACTCGAGCCCCTCGACGTAGTACTGGATGGCGTGGTCGTATTGGCGTTTGTCCCCAAGTTCGCGGGCCCGCTCGAACCAACGCTGGGCCTTGGACCGGTTCTCGGCGGTGACGACCAGGCGGGCGTTGGGGTCGGCCTGCGGGGCGGCTTCTTCTGCGTTGGGGTTCTTAGGCATTACAGCGCACGGTTGCTTCAGGAGCCCGGTTAACGATCCGCCGAAAGAGGAGACGGGTAGGGCGGGTCTGCCCGTGGTGGGGAAACGCGCCTCCCGGGGCCGCCACCCTGGCTATCGGACCCCACGGCGGGTCGCACCTGCGACCGGTGGGGCCTTTACAATCGTCAGCCCAGCCATACTATCACGGTGGCGGCCCATGTCAAGGAAGCCCCAAGGTGGGGCCGGGGCGTGTGCCGCTGGAAGCGATGAAGAATGGGGTGCCGGGCGAGTCATGGGGAACATGAAACTGGATAAACTGCGCATTGTCCATCACCCGGATCCGGCGCTGCACGTGCCCTGTGCGCCGGTCACCGAGTTCGGACCGGACCTGGCGCGGTTCGCCCAGCGTCTGCTCGAGCTGATGCGGACCGGGGAGGGTGTCGGGCTGGCGGCTCCGCAGGTGGGCGTCAATCAGCGTATCTTCGTGTGCAACGTGACCGGTGAACCGGGGGACGACTTCGTCTGCGTGAACCCGAGGTTCGTCGCCCTCGACGGGTCGGCGGAAGCCGCGGAAGGCTGCCTGTCGCTGCCGGGAGTGACCGTCACGATGCGGCGGGCGGCTCAGGTCGTTCTGGAAGGCTTCGACCCCGAGGGCAACCCAATCCGTCGGGAAGGCAGCGAATTGACCGCCCGGGTCTGGCAGCATGAGGCGGACCATCTGGAGGGCCGGCTGATCATCGACCGGATGGGCGACGCGGACGAAATCGCCAACCGCCGGGCGATCCGGCAAATGGTCGAGGACTACCAGCGCTGGCACCGCCGTCCGGCGCGCAAGACGGTGTGAGCCGCGGAGCAGTCATGCGTCTGGTCTTCTTCGCTTCGGGCGAGTTTGCCGTCCCGACGTTGCGGCGGCTGGCCGCGGGCGACGATGAAGTCGCGCTGGTGATCACGCAACCCGCGCGGGAGGGTGGTCGCGGGCGCAAGCCGATCCCGACGCCGGTGCGCACCTGGGCGGACGATCTGAAACTGCCGGTCCTGGAAGCGGAGAACGTGAACGCGGCGGAAGCTGTGGCACGTCTGCGGGAGCTGCGGGCGTTCCTGGGCGTCGTGGTCGCCTTCGGGCAGAAGTTGGGCCCGGAGTTGCTGGGCGCATTCCCGGCCGGCTGCATCAACCTGCACGCGTCGCTGCTGCCGAAGTACCGCGGGGCGGCCCCCATCAACTGGGCGATCGTCCGGGGCGAGGAACGCACCGGCGTCACGGTGTTCCGCCTGACGCAGCGCATGGACGCCGGTCCGATCCTCACCAGCCGCTGGACCCTCATCAAGCCGGAAGAGACGGCCGGGGAATTGCACGATCGGCTCGCGGGCGTCGGCGTGGACGCGATGCTGGGGGCGCTGGAGCTGTTCGCGGACGGGGTGATTCCGGCCGGCACGCCGCAGGACGATTCCCAGGCGACGGTGGCCCCGAAGCTGAGCAAACGCGACGGGTGGGTGCGTTTTGATCGTCCGGCGATGGAGATTATCCGACATATCTGCGGGATGACTCCCTGGCCCGGGGCGGCCGCGCGGTTCGAGGCGGCCGATGGTCGCTGGGAGCAGGTCGCGCTGGTGCGGGCCCGGCCGGCCGAGACGCCGGATGCCCCCACGGGCGACCCGGGCAGCATCGACGCCCGGCGTTACGTGGCCGCGGCGGACCGCTACCTCGAACTGCTCGAGTTGAAGCCCTCGTCCGGGCGAACGATGACCTGGCAGGACTACGTCAATGGCCGGCACGTGCAGGCCGGGGACCGGTTCCAGCCGCCGGATTAGCATGCGATGACGCCCGAACTCGCCGCCGCCCGGTTTTCCGCGCACTTCGGTTGCCAGCCGGAGTGCGTGGTGCGTGCTCCAGGGCGGGTCAATCTCATCGGCGATCACACCGACTATACGGGTGGCTGGGTGCTGCCGGTAGCCATCGACCGGGCGCTGTACGTGGCCGCGGCCGCCGGTGACCCGGCCGAAGTTCAGGTCTACTCCGAGCTGCTCGACGAGCAAGTCGCTTTGCCGCTCAGCGTCTCCAAAGCTGAGGAGCATGCTGGATCATGGAGTCGCTACGTAATCGGGGTCATCGCGCTGCTGCGGGAGCAGGGGTGCGAACTGAGGGGTGCGAAGCTGTGGATCGGCGGGGACGTGGCTCCGGGGGCGGGGTTGTCCAGCTCGGCCGCCCTGGAGGTCGGCACGGCTCTGGCGTTGCTCGAAGTGGCGGGACTGCACGTGCCGCGGCCGCAGCTTGCGCAGTTGTGCCGTCGGGCGGAGAACGAGTACGCGGGTTCGCCGTGCGGGATTATGGACCAGCTTTGCTGCACGTGTGCCCAGGCGGACCACGCGCTGCTGATTGACTGCACGAGCCTGGCGACCACGCCGGTGCCGCTTCACCTCGGTGACGCACAGCTTGTGGTGCTGGACACGGGGGTCCGCCATTCCATCGCGGGGACGGAGTACGCGACGCGCCGGCAGGAGTGTGCCCGGGCCCTGGAGATCATCGGCCGGACCCACCCGCAGGTCCGCTGCTTCCGCGACCTGGAGACCCTGCGGGCCGTGCCGCACGGCGAGCAACTCGGGGCGATTCTCAGCAAGCGAGTGGCCCACGTGGTGAGCGAGAACGGGCGGGTGCGGCAGGCGGCCGAGGCCCTGGGGCAGGGCCGACTGGCGGAGTTCGGCCGGCTCATGTTCGAATCGCATGCCTCGCTACGCGACGACTACCAGGTCTCCTGCGCCGAACTCGACGACATGGTGGGCGTGGCCGGCAAGACCGACGGCGTCTATGGGGCGCGCATGACCGGTGGCGGTTTCGGCGGCAGTGTCGTCGCGCTGGTAGCATCTTCGGCAGTGGAACCCTTCCTTGACTCGCTGCGGCGGCAATACAGCGAGGTCCATTCGCAACCGTTCACGGCGTTTACCGTGCACGCCTGCGGTGCCGCCACGCGCATACCATTCTGAGCCGCTCCACGAACGGTACTGACGCCACACCATGGCATCGGCCTTACTGGCACCGCCTTGGCTCCTGCTGTAGTGTTGCCCCGCTGCGGGCGACGTGGTGGTTTGCAGCCACGCGACGCTCCGCGTCAGCCGCGGGGGGCGTACGTGTTCAGCATCTTCCGCGCGGCGGGGAAGCTCCTCTGATGCACCAGGGAGCGTCTTCGCCTCCGCCACCCTTACCCCTACCCCTCTCCCTGGGAGGGAGAGGGGTTCAGGCGCCGCGTGCCCGGGCCTGCCTGTGGCCCGCAAGGGTAAAGGATCAACGCTGGACACGTACCGACACCCCACGTCGGCCGCGTGGGGCCGACGCTGCGGGCGGGCAATCGAGCCCCGTGAGTGTCACCTTGGCGGAGGAAGCTTGCTGGCAGTCGCAAGTCTCATCCTGTAGAGTTGCCAGCGGCGTCTCACTCCGACGCAGGGCGGCTCCACGGGCGGTAGCGGGGCGGCGGTCAAGCCTCGGTTGCTGCCGCGGGGTCCGCAAGTCCACGTTGCAGGCGCGTTTGCGGAGGCGTTCGTGTCAGACGCGGAAGTCATTTCGGAAACCGGGCGACGCTATCTGCGGCTGCAACGGGCGGCCGAGGTGGGGCCCATTCGCCTGGGGCGACTGCTGGCGTACTTCGGCAACGTCGAGGCGGTACTCGAAGCATCGAAGATGGATTTGCTCCGCGTGGAAGGGATCGGACCGGTGACGGCCGCGGCCGTTCGGCAAGCCCGTGATGACGCCGGCGTGGAGAAGGAGATTGAGCGTGCTGCCGCCTGCGGCGTGCGCATCCTCTGCCTGGAAGACGCGGAATACCCGGCCACCCTGCGCCGGGTGCCGGATCCGCCGATCTGTCTGTACGTGCGCGGGGCGCTCGAACCGGCGGACACCGTGGCCATTGCGGTGGTCGGCTCACGACGATGCTCGCATTACGGGTGTGAGCAGGCGGAACGTTTCGGCGCCCTGCTGGGGCAGGCGGGGTTTACCGTGGTGTCGGGTCTGGCCCGCGGTATCGACGGGCATGCCCACCGTGGCGCGTTACGCAGCGGCGGACGCACGCTGGGGGTGCTGGGCAACGGGTTGGCCAACGTATACCCGCCGGAGCACTTCGCCCTGGCGACGGAGATCACCCAGCACGGGGCACTGCTCAGCGAGTTGCCCTTGGACACCGGCCCGGAAGCGAAGAACTTCCCGCCTCGGAACCGGATCATCGTGGGACTGGCGCTGGGCGTGCTGGTGGTGGAGGCCGGCGAGCACAGCGGAGCGCTGATCAGCGCGCGACTGGCCAACGAGTACAACCGCGAGGTCTTCGCGCTGCCCGGCCGCGTCGATCAGCTTGCCACCAGCTCCGGCACCAACGCTCTCATCCGCGACGGGCACGCCAAACTGGTGATGAGCCTGGAGGACATCCTGGCCGAGCTGGGGCCCATCGGGGACGCGTTGCGTGGGGGTGTCACCACGGCCGGTGATGGTGATGGGCGCGGCACGGCCCCGGCATCCGCCCCAGGCCGCTTGAGCGAACCGGAGCAACTGGTCCTCAACGCCCTCGATATCGATCCGCTGGATATCGACACGGTCTGCCGGCAGGTAACACTGCCTCCGGCGCGGGTGGCGGCCGTGCTCACTACGCTGCAACTCAAAGGGGTGATCCAACAGTTGCCCGGTCACCGGTTCGTTCGGCGCCGGGCGAGCGGCCCGGCGGTCGCGGTTGGGAGTGAAGGGCCGAGCGGTCCCGAACCGCAAGGGTGAGCGAGCGGCGCGGGGGCGTCGTTTGCTGCAGGGCGAAGGCGTGGGCGCCCTGGACCGTCGCAAGGACGTGTGCTCGCCGGGCCCCGACGGTCGTGTCTCGCAACAGCGCGGCCGGCTTCCGCGCGGTCACGCGGACCCACGAAGAGTCGGAGGCGTCGGGGTGTCGCGGGTGAAGCCACGGGCGGGGTATGTGGTTAGCGTCTCCGATATCCGCGGGTGCCATGCTTTCCCGCGACGCGAGTCGCGGGTAAGCATGCTGCGGCATCCAGCCCACATGCCCACCCCCACCTGTGGCGGGTGAGGGCATGGCACCCACGCTAAACACGTACCGGGCGGGACACCCGGGCCACGACTCCGGCTGTCGCGCGCAGGCGACCCGGCACTGACCAAGCTGGCTCATCAGAAACGGCAACGGCACCGGATCGGGTCCGGTGCCGTCACGGGAGGACAAATCAAATCTGCTGCGCGTGGGTCAGACGGAGGCACCTCTTCGCGTCGGGCGTGCGCCGGGTTCCAGCGCGGCAAGGCGCGCCGCGCGTTCGCGCGTGAAGTGCCGCCCGCGTCCCCTCGCTAGTTGGTCTGCTTCAGCGTGGTGATCCGGCTGGCATTCACGGCGTTGTAGCGGGCGATGGTGGCGGCGTCGTCGGTGCCGGCGGTTACCCGCGCCCGGATGATGCCCTTCTTGCTGTTGTACCAGAAGACGCCGCTGGTGTTGTCGGTCTTGTCGGCCGGATGCAGGTCGTCACTGGAGACCACCTCGAAGAGCTTGGCCTCAGCCTGATCCGGGAAGTAGGGGTTGGAGGGCAGCGTGTTGCCCTCGAACCAGGTGGCCAGCACGGCAGCGGGGAATGCCCCGGCTTTGGCGTACTGCGCGGAGATCTGGCGCTGGATGCTGCGCACGATGATCCCGGTGGCGGCCTCGCGGCTGTCGTCGGAGGCTTCCGTGAACTGCGGAATGACGGCGGCCGCCAGGATGGCCAGGATGACCACGACGATGAGAATCTCAACCAGCGTGAATGCCCGACGAGTCATATCTTTTGCTCCCGCCAATAACAGCGCGGTGGGTTCCGCCCGGACAGCCCGCGACCGTCCCGAGTCCCCTGCGGCTTGCACCGTGGGATTCATCGGACAGGAACGCGGACCTGTTGAGTGACTTCCCTGGAACCGGCGGGCGCCGCGGAGAGGGCCGATAACCTGCGCCAAGCGGCTGCCGGACCGCACGCGCCGCGCGCGGCGCCGGCGCGCAACCGACGTGCGAACCGCCCGTCACGCGCAGGCCGGACAGTTGGGTTTGACCCTCAGGGGGGGCCGAGGGTAGCTTGACGGGCGTCGCCGGACGGGAGATGGGAGAGGTTCCCCCAACGTCCACGCGCCGGGCCGCACGGCGAAGCCGGCAGCATCCCGCAGCGCACCGGCAAACCGTGCGTTCAGCGTCTCCGACGCCTTAGCTGACGTGCTTGCCCGCGGCCGGCCGCGTGTCGAGCAAGCCCGCTTACGACCGCGGCGGTGCTTTCTCGGCGACCGCAGTCAGGGGCGAGCAAGCATCCGCGCCGGCCGACATGCCTACCCCTGCCCGCGACAGGTGAGGGCGTGGCACCCACGGCAGGCACGACGGGGCATTCCTCATGAGCGACGCCCGAGCCACGCAGACCGCCCGTTGCCTGGACGAACACGTCCGGGCCCGGCCCGGCTTGCGCGAGCAGATCTTCCGCCAGCTTCTGCTGGAACTGCACGCCCGCGGGTACGTCACCGTGGACGGGGTGTACGCGCAAGCACGGGCCCTGGTTCAGACCTCGGCCGCCCAGGACACCGCCCGCGACGACGCGGATCCGGCGTCCGGCGCGGAGTTGGCCGACCGGCACGCGGCCGTCGATCAACTTGTCCGGGAATACGCCTGCCGGCACTTCACGCCCGCCGACATCGACGACCTGGTCAACGTCGCGGTGAAGGGCGAACAGATTCGCGCCTTGCAGGACCTCGCCAACCGCACCCGGATATCGTGCGGTGAACTTCTGGAGGCCGTCCACCGGTTCTGCCAGGACTGGGAGCTGGAAACCGACACGCCCGACCCCGACGTGCTGGGCACGCGGGCCGCCCTGATCCGTCACCTGATCAGCGATCAGCTCGAGTTTATCGGCGTGGCCAAGCACCACCTGCCGATCCGGTACTTCGATCAGTTCGCAACCCGCATCATCGGTCCGCCCGGTGGAATGGGGCGCATCGGGGGCAAGGCGGGGGGCATGGTGCTGGCGTGTCGGCTGCTCGAGGAAGCGGGGCAGGCAGACGCCGACTACCTGCCGACGGCCATGCCGCAGTCGTGGTTCCTGCGCAGCGACGTGGTGCAGGACTTCGTGCAGCTTAACCGTTTCAGCGAGTATCAGAGCCAGAAGTACAAGCCGCTGGATGAGGTTGCCCGCGACTATCCGTTGGTGTGTCAGGTATTCCGCAGCGGGGCGTTTCCGGCCGAGGTGCTGGCGGACCTGCGGGGACTGCTGCGGGAGGCGGGCACGCATCCGCTGATCGTGCGTTCCAGCAGCCTGCTGGAAGACCGCTTCGGAGCGGCGTTCTACGGCAAGTACGCCAGCGTGTTCCTGGCCAACCAGGGCAGTCTCGAACAGCGCTTGCGCGGGCTGCTGGAGGCCATTGCCGAGGTCTACGCGAGCGTGTTCGCCCCGGAGCCCATCCTCTACCGCCGCGAGCACAACCTGCTCGACTATGTCGAGGAGATGGCGGTGCTGATCCAGAAGGTGGTGGGCTTTCCGTTCGGCCCGTACTTTCTGCCCGCTTGGGCGGGGGTGGGTTTCTCCCGTAATGAGTATCGCTGGTCGCCGCGCATTCGCCGCGAGGACGGGCTGCTGAGGATGGTGCTGGGACTGGGCACCCGCGCGGTCGACCGCGGTGGGTCGGATTTCCCCCGCCTGGTGGCCTTGGGCGAGCCGACGCTGCGTCCCGAGTGCGACGTCGAGGAGATCAGCGCCCGCGCCCAGCGCGAGGTGGACGTCGTCGACCTGCACCGCCGGCAACTCCGATCGGTGGCGCTGCCCGAGCTGCTCGCGGGCGGCATGGACTTTCCGATGCTCGACGGCATCGTGTCGGTCCGGCAGGATGACGGGCTGTACACGGCCGCCGGGGCGCTGGTCAGCGCGGACCCCGCGACGTTGTGCATCACGTTTGAGAAGCTGCTACGCTCGACGCCGTTCGCCCAGCGGATGCAGGCGGTGCTGGGCCTGCTGGAGAAGGCGTACGGTCGGCCGGTCGAGGTCGAGTTCGCCTGCGACGGGCGGAAACTGTACGTGCTCCAGTGCCGGCCGCAGGCGCCCGCCGGTCGGGCGGAGCCGGTGCCGCTGCCCCGGCAGTTGCCGCCACAACGCATCCTCTTTGACGCTCGGCGGATGGTGCGGACCGGGCTGTTGGAGGGCATCGAGTACATCGTGTACGTCGATCCGCGGGCGTACGACGCGTTGCCCGACCCCCAGCGGCGGTGGGAAGTGGCGGGCGTCGTCGGGCGGGTCAATCGCCTGCTGCCTCGCGGGAAGTTCATTCTGATGGGCCCGGGGCGCTGGGGCAGCCGTGACCTGCGGCTGGGCGTGCCCGTGCGCTACGCCGACATCAACCACACGGCCTTGCTGGTGGAGATCGCCCGCGAGAGCAGCGGGTTCGTGCCGGCCGTGTCGTTCGGCACGCACTTCTTCCAGGACCTGATTGAGGCGGGCATTCACTACCTGCCGCTGTATCCGGACGAGAAGGGCAGCCGCTTCAACGAGCCGTTCTTCGTGGAGTCGCCCAATGCCCTGGCGAGCCTGCTGCCCGAGGCGGCCGGCTTCGCGGCCGTGGTGCGCGTCCTGCACGTCCCCGCGGTGGCCGCCGGCGCCACCGTCACCGTCGCCATGGATGGCGAAACCGATCAGGCGCTGGCGTATCTCTAAGTGGGACCGCGCCAATGGCACACTGCGCGGGCGGCATGCCCAAGCGGGCGGCATGCCCAAGCGGCAGGCATGCCGAAGCCGGAGGCATCCGCCGGGCGGCCCCGCCCGTCCATGTGGGGCTTCCCGTCGGCATCCTTGTCGCTTCGGCCCCAGCCGGCGCTGGCGGTACCGTTCTGGGCGGGGCATCCTGCTGCGTCGGCGTAGTCCTCTGCCCCTCGTGGGCAGCTCGGAACCTCGTTCAGACCCCGAGAGAACGCCGCCTTCTTTCACCCGGCTATCCACGAAACTCGGTCATATCCCCATCAGCCGTGTAGATACCGGTATGTCCTATCGTCTTCGGCGAGGAAGGTGCAGGGGATGTTCTCCCGAAGGCAGTACTCTCGCTTGAATCGCAGAAGTTCCTCCTGAAACTCCCAGGGCATGCGTGTGAGCAATGGCCGGTCCTGGCAGGCCAGCCGTGCGAGGTCGATGCGCAGAGTGTCGCACTGCGAGTCCGGGAAGCCGCGCAGGTACGCTATTGCCCGCCCCGCACTCGCCGCCGGCTTGACGGGAGTGGTGATGGACGGGTCGATCCAACCGGCGTCCTCCTGCTGCACAAAGGCTCGCAGGATCTCAATCTCACCCAGCGAGCGGCTCTTCCTCCCATCGGCCTTCCCACTTAACCGTGGGATACGCAGGTCAACTACGAGCTTCAGATACGCGCCATTCTTGAGCCGCTGGAAGTTCGCAAGTTTCATCAGGAGCACGTCCAGCGGATTATACACATTCTCGTTCTGGTCCTTGTAGGCCAGAACGCAATGGAGCGGCTCCTGGTCTGTCACAACCAACCGGCCGTCTTGCAGCCGTCCATTCTCGATCGTCAGATCCTCGACGTGGCTCCACGCGGGGCGACGCGCGATCGCGCGCAGATTGACAAGCTCGTACAGCCTCTGCGCAGCCTCCCCAACTGGAAGCCGATACCGCCCCCACTCCTGGAGTTCGTCGCAGATGATCAACAGGGCAGCCAGGGGGTCGGCTTGCGCATCGACCGGCTCAACGAGGCGGTTGTGGAGTAGAATGGCCCGCAGCGCTGGGGCGTACCGCTCCACCAACCACTCACGTCGCGACGAATCAACGCCCAACTGGGCGTCCATTCGATCCAACTCGGCAAGGATGTGGCGCAAATGGGAGTAACTCACGATGCCGTGGTCGCCATACTCGCCCGGATGACTGCGTAAGCCCTCAGCCTCCCTCACCGATCCGTTCAGATCGCGCAGGACGTCCCGACAGCTCTGGTCGAGTTGCTCTGCCAATCGCTCGATGTGCCTGCACTCAACCAGACTCAGTTGTCGCCTGAGCTGCGGGAGTGCGTCAACCACGTATCCCATGTCGTGGTACAGCGCTGCCAGATACCACTGTTCCAGCAGGCGGTGCGGACGGGCATAACCCGGGAAGACCAAGGCTGTCTGCTCGATGCCCTGCGCCTCTCCGCCTTCGCACCGCACAGCACCACTAAGCAATTCACCCGTGATCCACACGGCGACAACATGATCCAGATGGTCACGATACTGCGGCTTGCTAAGGTATAGCACACCTTCGCTCTCGACTGCGCGGTTCAGGTGGTGCGCCACCCGGATGCGCCGGTCGATCCCCCGCTGATCATATCCGATACGTGCGATCGCAGCGATCCGACATCGCGACGCGTCGGGCCCGGCCCGTTCTGCGGCAGCTCTTGCCGCACGCCCCCTCGTCGAGGGAGTAGGGCCGATTGCCATGATGCGGGTGGGGTCCCAGCCGCTGCAATAGCCTCCCAAGGCTACGACGGCCCAGCGTACAAACGCCTGCTCGCTGTCCGCCAGCAGCCGCTCGAGCGTCAGCAGGGTACACAAGTAGTCGTTCAGCGCGAGACCGGACATACCGACCGTCTGTACGTCTATCAACCCCTGCAACACCGCCGCGAGCGGAAGTTCATTCGCACTCTGCCGCCTCGCCACATAGCTACCCAGCAACGTGGCGTATGGAACGCGCCTCTCGTTGTCGAGCAGCCAACGGCAGAACGCGAGTGGCGTTGCCCCGCCCTCGCACGCTGGTGAGATCATCGCATCTAACAGTGCCACCACATCCGCGACAGTTGCCCGACAATTGCCAAGAACACGCTGCCACAATTCCGATCCGACAACGGCCTCTCTAATCGACGTGTACCGCTCGTCTGTCCAAGACTCCCGGCATGCCTCGCTGATCAGCGCGGCTTGCTCCTTGCGTCCAGAGCGCAGAAAGTCACGGTCGGCAACGTGCGCCACCATGGTTACCAGGAAATGCGGAAAACGCTGTTCCACCTCGGGGCGGCTCAGGAACTCGTGAAGCGACGATTGTTGCATGCAGCACGACCCCCCTCAATCGGACAGTGTCGCCGTCAGCCACTCAATGACGTCCAATGCGTCGGTCTCTGCTTTGGCGAAGAACCGAATGGCGTTCGAGCCACGTGTGCTCCGTTCTTCGCGCGAATCTTGTTGAACTACGTTCAAGGGTGGCAGATGTTCCTCGTCCCGCAGGCCGGTTAGGGTCCTTGCTGTCAGAAGAGCAAGGGGCATTCGCCCCCACATCTGAAGGACGTCTCCAGCGGGCGTTGGAGTGAGCAACTCGGGCGGCGTGTATCGAGGAATCTGCCGCACCCACGCAGCCAGATACCACCCTTCCGTCCAGGGGGGTACGCCCTCAACGGCCGGCAGCATGACATCGATGACGGCCGCGTCAACCGGCTGGCAACAGAGGTATCTCCACGCGTCGGGGACGTTCGACCGCAGGACCGGCATCCATTCACAGTGCTCCGCGACGATAATGTCCCAGATCGCAGCTATCGAGGCAAAGACGTCCTCAACGAAGAGAATCCGCTTAGTCTGCTTTACCATCCGCGACTCTCCACAGGGGCAGACGAATGCAAGCTACCGTCCGGTGTCGCTCGACGTCACTGGTGATTCCGAAGCTGCCACCGAACCTCCCGATTATCTGCTTCACAATGTACACTCCTAGGCCCGTTCCTTCACTGCCCACAGCCTTTCGGCAACGGGCTTGCCGGCCGCGAAAGCCGCGCTGCCCGATGCGATACACCTCATCGTCCTCAATGACGGGACCGTAGTTCGCTATCTGGAGGACGTTCTCAGACGCGTGTTCATCGGTCCACGCGGTGATATCGACGACTCGTCCGGGAAAGCTGTATTTGAACGCGTTATCGAGCAGGTTGTTCACAGCGAGATCGAGCAGAGTTTGCTCCGCGCTAACGTAGCGCTTGCTGACCCGCGAAAGATCAGCTTGCCAACCGGCCGCCGTTGGTAGCGCGTCGCCGCCGGTTGGCCCGCGCCAACGGTACTCAAAGAACCTCCGCTTCGACTCAACCAACTCGACCAGGTCGACACCGACCACTGCAACCGCAGTGCTCGTCAACCCAAGCTGATAGCGTAGACGCTCCACTGAGAGCAGCGCGGCATCAAGCCCCGTGCGGGCGTCCTGGCACACCCGTCGACTTTGCTCAATCAACCCCCTGGCGACTGTACGCTGCGCCGGATCGTGGTAGGCCCCGTCGGCGAGGGCCCTGAGTCTTCCCAAAGGTTGTCGTATGAGGGCAAGAGCACTGCGAATCTCGTGGCCGATGACAGTCTCGTTCTCTCGTACATCTTCCAGGTGCCACGTCTCGCGCAGGCACTCTGCCACCATCGCACAGGTGTCCAACATCATCCAACGGGTGAACTCCGGCACATCTTCGTCTGGTTGCGAGCGATGGGGCAGTCTGCTGGCATGCTTGGCAGTGCGGTCGACGAACAAGAAGACGGCGCGCCGAACGCCAACCGGGACCAACACAGCGAGTGCAGAACGCACCCCGAACTGTCCGGTCAGACGCTGCGCCAGATCCAAGACCGCGAGTTCCTCCGCGTCATCGCTGCGATCGGCCCGTGCGTGGACGTGCCGCGGCTCCGTGGAGAAGCGAAGCTTGGGCACGAGCAACTCCTCCTGTTCCACATCAGGCGTGGCACCCGCGGTGCTGGCAACCAATCGGAACCCGTCCTCGAGATCTCCACCCTGCAGAAAGAAGGCGCTGTGCACCGCCCAGAATCGTGCCATTTCCGGCAGCAACTCGGCCACAAGCTCGCCCGGGGTAGCACTGCTCGCCCGGGGCGCGAGGCGACGGAAAAGGAAGTTGGCAAAGAGGTGTTCAGCGCGCAGGCGCTCGTCGTCGTACAGACGTTCAGCCAACCTCGCGATGGACCTGATGCTCCGTGCGAAGATCGCCGCCCGTTGGCGCAAGTCGTTCTCCTCGATAAGTACCGACGACCAAGCAGCACCGGGACGCCCTCCAGCGTCTGCGCGTCGGCAAGCCAGCTTCATCCCCGTCAGACACCGAGCGAGCCTCCCGCGGTACGCAGGCTGCAGCAGGGTCGGATAGTCTTCGGCCAACATTGCCCGATCTGGGAGGGTGTCCTCCGGTAGCAGGAATTGCCCTGTCAGTCCAACAGCAAGCAGATGGCTGAAGACGACGATCGGGACAGCGAACTGACGGAATCCGGCCCAGCAGCGCGTTTCGTAGTACTCACGGTGGTCGCCGTTCGTCCAACAACTAATCACGTTATCAATGGCTGCTTGGTCCGAACGACCACACGGGCTTGCATCGACACGCTGCCGCAAGAACATTGGACAGCGTAGCCGGTCGAACTCCGTGGGCCTGCACCCGTACTTGCCGCATTCTGAGCGCTCCGCAGATCGCCGTGGGCAATGTGCCACGAGATCGTTCTCGATGTTGTCAAGTGCCGCGCTGGCTGCCTCGCGGCAGAGTTCGCAGAACGGGTTGTATCGCGGAGGCGCCACTTTCTTTGGGCGAGAAAAGCCCTCAATGGGCCGCCATACCACGCTGTCCCACGTCTCCGGCACCCAACCCTCGAAGATCGTAGCCGCGCTGTTAGTCTCGATCTGCAACGCTACGACGAGCCTCGACAACAACTCGCGATCCAGAAGGTGCGACAGGCAGATCTCGGGCTGGCGCCTTACGGGCTCCGTGAAGCACAGGACGGCAAGCTCCCTGCATTCCTCGCCGCCTTCCGGAGCAAGCGTCGGGTGGAAGCACTCGATCCGAGACCAGTGCTGGGGAACCTCCCCAGGTAGCGCGCGGATTGCCTGATCGGCCGTGGCTTGGTCGCGGCACAGGAATGCGTAGAACGGCGAGATGCATGCATCCTCGCGCGGCAGGCACGTCAGCAACTTCGGGTGTTCTGTACCGTCGCGGAGGGCACGCATCACTGCCGGCAAGTCAGGCCCGTCGATCGCACATTCCGCCGGCGCACGGTCGTACTGGGACCACTCACCGCAATGCGGGCACTTGATGGCAAACCCGACTTGAGAGGACTCCGCTGGCATACGGAAACTACTCAACACTTTGATTGTCGAAGCGCATCTGCTATTCGCGCAACATAGCGCGCCACTGACACTGAAGCAAGCGGGAATCAGATGATGAGCATGTCCCGCGTTTAGTTGATGAAGAGCGGTTCTCCTGCGGAGCCTGCCACGTCGGTAAGGTCCGCAAGGCCAACGAGTTACGCACAGGAGAACCGCAATGGCAAGAGGGTATCGAACGCAAAGGCCGGCGTCCGCTCGGCGTGGGGTCCGGGTGGTGGAGCGGGCCTACGTCCTGAGCGGGCGGGTCCTGGTCGAGCTGCCCGTGCCGATCGCGGAAGCCATCCGCGGGGTCAGCGCGGAAATCGAGCGTCTCAGCGGCCGGGCCGGCCTGGTCATCTTGAAGGCGGCCATGTACTCAGACGTTCGAGAGCTGGGCCCCAGGGCCACCACGACCCGCAGTCCCGGGCGACGCGGTGGACCAACGGACTGGTCATGCTCACCGGCCCCGCGCCGGCGAGGATTGGCACGGCATAGCGCGTCGTGGCCCGCGGGCAGCCCAGGGCCACCGGCCCCATGCCGGCCCGAGAAGCGGCTCCGTCGCGCAGATGTACCCGCGGGCGGCACGCCCGTCCGTTCGGGGCCTCCCGTCGGCAGCCTCGTCGCCTCGCCCCCAGCCGGCGCTGGCGGCACCGTTCCGGGCGGGGCATCCTGCCCATCGGTGTCCTCCTCTGCCCCTCGGGGGCGGCTCGGAACGTGGTTGCATCCCGAGAGTACGCTGCCTTCTTTCACTTGGCTGTCAAAGAAATCCGGTTCTACCTCGACGCGGCGGCGGGGTCAGTCGTTGGCCCCTGGGTGTTCGGGTTCATGGGCCATGGTTGCCCTCCGGCGCAGCCAGTCTGCGACGCTGACGCCAATCCCCAGAGCCGTGAGGGGAACTGCAAACCACAGCAGGGCTGCTTCGAAGAGGGCCTGGGCCGCGTGGCTCAGGGCCGCGAAGATCAGGAACATAACGTAGGCCGCGTAGTACGCCAGGAACAACGCCCCTTCCCAGCGCGAAACGCGACCGCCGGTGAAGAAGACCGGCAGCGTCGCGACGGCTACCGCCAGCACCACCGGCAGGTCGAAGCGCAGCACCGTCGAGGCCACCGGGATTCCCCCGTCGGCCGCCGCGGCCGAGGCCCCCAGCACGGCCAGCAGATTGAAGATGTTGCTGCCCACCGCGTTGCCGACGGCGATGTCGCGTTGTCCGCGGACGGCGGCCACGATCGAGGTGGCCACCTCGGGCAGTGACGTGCCGACGGCAACGATGGTGAGCCCGATCATGAGTTCACTGACCCCCCACAGGCGTGCCAACCCCACCGCCCCGTCGACCAACCAGCCGGCGCCCAACACGAGCAGGGCCAGCCCCACCAGTACCTGCGCTGCCGAACGTCCCAGGCGTTGCGGAGCGGTGTGATCCGACGGTGTTTCGTCGCGGCTCGCCGGGGGCGGTGGCTGGCGCCGCCCTATGCGAATCAGCAACGCCGCGTAGAGACAGAGCCCTGCGATGAGAAGAACGCCTTCCAGCCGCCCGAGGCAACCGTCGAGCGCCAGCAGCCAGACCGCCGCCGACACTCCGATCATCACCGGCACGTCCAGACGCACCAACTGGGAAGACACCGTCAGCGGGGCAATCACCGCTGTGATTCCCAGTATGAAGAGCACGTTGAACGTGTTGCTGCCCAGGACGTTTCCCAGCGCGAGGTCACCCTGGCCCGCTGCGGCCGCCCGTACGCCCACCGCCAGTTCCGGCGTACCCGTGCCGAACGCCACGACGGTCAGCCCGATGATGAGGGGCGGTATCCCCAGCGCCCGTGCCAGACTGACGGCCCCGCGCACGAGGAACTCAGCTCCACCCGCCAGCGCCCCCAGACCAACTAGTATCCAGAGTATGGCCACAGAAGTGCGTCCTGAACAGCGGAGACCACGGCGGCCGGCGCGACGACGTCACGACGCGCGACGAACAACGGGGCAACGCAGGTAGGCAAGGGGGTCAACCCCCGGCAACGGACACCGTGGTATCCCAACCGAGAACCCATAAGTATCCTCTCTCCCGCGAGGTCGCGGGTACGTGTTTAGCGTGGGTGCCATGCCCTCACCCGCCGCAGGCGGGGGTGGGCATGTGGTCGGGCGTAAGAACATGCTTACCCGCGACTGCTGTCGCGGGAGAGCATGGCACGCCCGCGCCCGTATATGCTAAACGCGTACGGGCGCGGCAGCGCGAGGCGCCTGCGCTCAAGAAGCGGGGGGGGCTGGTCGCCCGTGGGGCTGGGCTACTAAGCGTGTGCATGCGGACCAACCTTCAGTCTCCGCCCGCGCGCCGCTCGTTCTCGCGGCGCAGCTTGCGCAGCTCCGCGGCGAAGCGCGGGCCGCCTAAGTCCGGGTGCAGGAACTCCTGCTGGTTGATAACCTTGACGACGTCCTCGCCGGGCTCGTTGAGCGCGGTGCGGCACTGAAGATCGCGCAGCAGGGCCTGCCAGCGCAGCGGCTCCTCGGGCGGCAAGGCGGTGGCCAGGCGATTGAACAGAGGCAACGCCAGCTCGTAGGCACGGAGCTGATACAACGCCTCGGCATAGCCGTAGGCGACGCGCGTCTCGGGCGCCGCGTCGGCACCCTGAGTGGCCGCCCCCGCGCTACCGGCCGCCCGTTCCTCGCGGAGCACGGCAAACAGATCGCGAGCCCGCTCGAAGTTGCCGGCCGCCAGGTGTGCCTCGGCCAATTGCACGCGCAGGGCCCGCTCCTGCGCCGCATCGCCCGCGCCGGCGTGCGCGCCGTACCAGGTCAGAACCTGCTCGGCCAGCACCAGGGCGCCCTCGGCCTTGCGGCGGGCTTCCTCGAGACGACCGTCTTCCTCGAGCCGCTGCCGTTCGGCCGCCAGCGTCATGTACAGCGCCTGCAACGTTGCCCCCGCCCCTTCCGGGTCGCTGGCGATGTACGCCGGCACCGCCCGCGTGGCCTCCTCCAACCGACCCGTCTGCTCATACGCCAGCAAGCGCACGCGTAACACCCGCGCCCGCAGCGCCGGATCGTCCGGGTGCGTGCCCTCGAAGCCCTCCAGGGCCGCCAGTACCCGCGCCGCCTGCCCGACGGCCGGCGTCACCTGCAATTCCGCCAGCAGCACGACGGCCTGGGCCCGCAGGTTCTGCAGGTGGGCGGCGTCCCCGGCATCGAGCTGCTGCGCCAGCCGCGCCGTCAGATCGGCCACGAGCGACTGCTGCTCGACCGCGATGTCCTCGACGTTTCGCCGCACCTCGACCACCTTCTCCGGCTGCCGGCGGGCCATTTCCTGCGCGGCCAGCACCCGCGCCCGCACCTTGCAGAAGCGGCTCTCCAGGAAGCGCTCGTGTTCCTTCGCCAGCAGGGCGTACTGCCCGGCGGCTTCCTCAAACCGGCCAACCTCCTCCAGCACTTCTCCATAGTAGAAGCGCCAGTAGCCGGCGGCCTCACTGCTCCCGTAGCCTTGGATGAGCGTCTCCAGGGCTTCGAGATAGCGCGGGCGGAAGGCGGCACGGGCCGTGGGGGCGGCCCCCCGATACTGCTCGGCCGTCACTTCCACCGCCAGCGTGGCCGCCCGCAGTGCGTCCTCGAACTGTGGATACTGCCGCGCGACGGCAAGGAAACGCTCGGCCGCCCGGTCCGCCTGCCCCCGTCGATAGTGCGCGACGCCCAGATTGAACAGTACCTCGGGCACCAGCGGCTCCGCCTCGGTGGGCTTGCTGCGCAGGAACTGTTCACCGACCTCCAGCGCCTGCTGGAGCGTCCGACCGGCGGGCGTACGTTCGAGCGTTGGGTCGCCAGGCGCCTGGGCCGCCTCGAACAACAGCCCGGCCAGCCTGGCGCACTGCTCGAACGGGTCCAGGTTCGCCGCCGGCGTCCGCGGGTCCAGCAGGTCGCACACCGTGGCGTAGATCTCGTTGCGCTGTTGCGGCCTTTCCCGGGCGAGGCGTGCCAGCGACTCCCAGGCGAGCCGGGTGTGGCGTTGCGCGTCCGCCGGCCGACCCAGGTCCTCCGCCTGACGAGCGGCCGCCTGATGCACCGACCGCTCCAGCAGGGCCGCCACCAACTGCAAGCCGGCGTTGTCGCTCGCCCCGGCCACGCGCGTGCGGAACTGGCCGAGCAGATTGAGCGCCCGGTCGAAGGCGCCGGCGTCGCGCTCGGTGCGCACGCGTTCGATCCACGCCAGGCGCACGGCCCATTCCACCTGCGCGGCTTGCGGCGGGTCGTTGAGGCGCCGGGCGGCGTCGAGCGTGCGTTCCAGGCGTTCCCGCGCCGCCGGCTGGTCATTGAGCAGCCGCTGGGTCATGCCCGCCAGCAGCAGCGTCGGGATTTGCGCCGGGTTGCCGGCCTGCGGTTTTTCCCACAGGTGACGCAGCCGCTGCAAGCCCTCGAGGATGGCGTACAGTTCGCCGGCGCGGCGGGCATCGCTGTCCGCCCGGGGCAGGGCGTCGTAGTACCACGCCCACAGTTGCAGGTACTCCACCTGCGGCGCCCAGCGGTCCAGCGCGTCGATGTAGCCGCCCCGTTCGAGCTCCTCGAAGTCCCGGCTCGGGAGGTTGTCGATCCGCGCGAACTCATCCTCCAGAAAGCGGGTCAGCTCCGCCAGGTCCGCGACGACCTTCTCCATGATCTGCTGAAGCTGCCGGCGGTCGGCCGCGCTGCCGCCACGGTAGAGGATGCTGATGAAGTACGGCTCCGCCTCGTCGTACACGCGTGAGCGGGCCAGCTCCAGCCTCCAGCCCGTCACGCGCTCGTCGTTGCCGGCCTGGGCAATCAGGGTTTCCAGGAGCGTGTTGGCCTCCGCGAGCGCCGCCCGCTGCCGCGCCTTGGGCAGCGTCGGGTCAGCCGCTTCCGCCAGCTTCAGTTCCCGTCGAATCAGCAAACCCGAGGCCAGGCTGGCCGGGGGGAACTCGCGCAGGTGCAGCTCCAGAATCTCCGTCAAGCCGCGCTGCTTGAGTCCCTTCTGAAACGGCTCGGCGGGCAGCCGCAGCTCCTCGGCCGGGATGGGGGTGGAGGTCGATGCGGTCCCGCCACCGCCAGGCGGAGCTTGTCCGACGGCCGCAGCCGCCAGTAGCCCGAGCGCTCCGGCGACCGCCGCGCCGCGCCATGGCACGCGCGAACGCCTACCGTTACCCGTGTCACCGCGCACGTGCGAGCTCCTCCGCCGCTTACATAGGATCACGCCAGGGCGAAGCCAGGGTGGCATGCCCAAGCTCGCCGCAGGCGAGCGCCGGCATGCCGTCGCGAGCTCCGCACACTCCGCCCAAGGGGCATGGCGGCGCTGCGCTTGGCCATGCTACCTGCGTGGGAGTGCCGGTCTCCCAACTGTGTGGAGCTACTTAACTCGTCTCCACCATCAACTGCCGCCGAAGGCCACGTTCCGTGCCCCGGCCCGCAACGCCGCGTTCCAGGCGTTCACCACGTGGTCCCACAACACTCCGCCGTCGGGCAGGATGACCACCGGCGTGTCCACGTCGAAACCCGGCTGAGTCTGGAGTTGTCGCAGGATCCCCGCCAACTCGTTGAAGTTCGCCGGCGCCTGGGGCACGTGGTCCACGCGAATCTTATAGTCCTCCGGCCGCGCCCCCGCCTGCCGCACCCGCACGACGATGGGGCTCAGCGGCAGGCTCACGGCCCGGGCCCGCTCCTGCCGGGGCAGCTTCGAGGCGAGCAGCCCTTCCGGCCGGGCGAACGTCGTGCTGATCAGGAAGAAAATCAGAAACAGAAACGACACGTCAATCATCGGGGCAATATTAACGGTGATGGGCGGGCCTTCCCGCCGGTGACGGCGCGCACCCGCGGACCGCCCCGTCGCCCGTCGGGCCGTCCAACGTCGCCGCCACCGAGAGGTCGGCCTACTGCCCGACATCGAATCCCTCCTCGCGCAAGTGGGCGGCCACGTTCAGCATCTCGATCTGGTGCTCCGCGACCACCTGCATCACCGCCCGGACCTCCGCGTAGCGCAAACGCCGGTCCGCCCGCACGACCACCTGCACGTCCGGCGTCTGCTCCTTCAGCACGCCCAACTGGTGCGACAGGGTGGCCAGCGGCTGCGGCCGATTGGGGCCCAGACTGTAGAACACCTCACCTTCCTGGGCGCCGCCCGGTTCGCCGGGCCAGCAGTTGATCACCACCCGTTGCGGCGTCCGCGTGCTGCGCGCCTGGCTGGCCGTTGGCTTCGGCAATTGCAGGGGCCGGTTCTCCCGCTCGGCAAACGTGCTGATCAACATGAAGAAGATGGTGAGCGTGAAGATCACGTCCACCATCGGGGTCATGTTGAACCCGATGCCGCCGGGTCGGCGTCGCAGTTGTCGATACGGACGACGAATCATTCCGGCCGCGCACCTCTCTCCGTGGATGGGACACCGGCGCCCGGGGCAGGCGGCGTGGGCGAGACTCCCGCCGGTCGGGCCGGTCGCGTGCCCGCCGTCACCGTCGGCCGACTTCCCGTCGCACCCTTGAACGTCGCCAGCAGGCGCTCGGCCGCCAGCGCGCACTCCGCCGTCAGCACGTCAATCCGGTTGCGGAAGATCGCGAAGATGCTCAGGGCCGGAATCGCCACCACCAGCCCCCAGAACGTCGTCAGCAGCGCGATCGAGATGTTGTCCGCCACGACCTGCGGCGCCGGCAACGCATTGGCCTGGTAGATGGAGACGAACAGCAGGATCATGCCGTAGACCGTCCCGAACAGCCCGATCATCGGGGCGACGTTGCCGATGACGTTGAGGTACTCGATCTTGCGGAACAGCCGCGCCGCCCGCTCCTCCAGCGCCTCCTCGATGGCACGCTCCATCGCTTCGTACCCGTGCGGCGCCTCCATCAGTCCGGCATGGACCACGTAGCCCATCATCGAAGGATCCTCGGCCGTGTACTGCACCGCCTCGAGGTACTGCTTGTTGTCGATCAGCTCCTGGGTCTGGCCGGCCGCCGCCGGTGGGATGATCGTCGCCCGCCGGATGGTCAGACAGTGCTCGACGGCCAGCGCGATCGTCACCAGCGACAACCCGATCAGACCCAGCGTGATGTTGCCGCCCTTGAGCACGAAGAAGTCGAACCAGCGCAAACCATGCTCCGCTGCCTCCGCCTCGCCCGGAGGCTGCGCGAGCAAGGGACGCGTCACGACCAGTAACACCACGACCGCCAGCAACGCCGCTAGAAACGCCACGCGGATCAAGGTCGATTCCTCCACCTGATGCTTGTCTTCTCACAACAGCCATGCCCGGTCGGGTGGCATAGCCAAGCGCCGCCATGCCCAGTCGGGTGGCATGGCCAAGCACCGCCATGCCCAGTCGGGTGGCATGGCCAAGCGCAGCGCCGCCATGCTTTCCCCGACTCGACCCCGCCCCACCAACTTGGCATGCCCACCCGCCGCAGGGCATGCCGGCGCCTTCGGCTTGGGCATGCCACCCTCCCGGCTTCCCATCGCCGGTTTGCCAACTGCCTGGCCGCCTGCAACAACGCACGCAAAGCGGCTCACCTAGGGCGCCGCCTGGAGCCTGACCAGGTCGGCCTCCGCGCGGGCTCTCGTCGTCGCGCTCACTTGCGGGTGCGCCAGGCATTCCTGCAAGAGCTGCACCGCCTGCCGTGGCCGACCCATGCGCTCCAGCACCCGTGCCGCTCCATACAGCCCGTCGGCCGCCCGTGGATCACCGGGCATGTGAATCGCCACGCGCAGGAACGGCCAGCTTGCCCGGATCAGTTCCTCGCGCGTCGACGCCCGCCGCAGCCGCGTCTCGCCCTTCAACAACAGGGCGCTGGGCAACACTTCCTCCGGGCAATCCGCGATCACCTGATCCAGGGCGGCCAACTGCCCGGGCGTGAAGTCGCCCGCCAGCATCTGCTCGACGGCCGTCAACTGGACCTCATACACCTTCGCCCGCCGGATGGGCTCCGGCACGCGCCGCTCGGCCACTTCCCGGGCCAGCGCTGCCGCCTTGTCGTCCCCGCCGGCACGCAGAATCTGGTACCGCAGCAGTTCCAGCAACAGCCGCTGGCTCTCGTTCGCGCCGGCGCCGGCCGACCGCAGGTGTTCCAGCGCCTTCGCGCCGGTGGCGTCCTTGCCCACCGGCAGGTTCCGCGGGAACAGGCCCGCCGCCACGCTCACCCCGGCAAACTCGCCCCGCATAACCTTGATGAAGCACAGAGCGGCCTGGTCCGCCGGGCCCGCCCGGTCGTAGGCCCGCAGCAGACGGACCTGTACCAGGTCGCCCCAGAAACCCTCCGCCAGCCGCTGGGCCCGGCCGTAACGAACCAACGCTCGCTCCACGTCACCGTCGGCAAGGTACCGCTCCGCCTCATTCAGGTCAGCAAGCTGCCGCACGCTGTCCACGGCGATGAACTCGATGTCACCCACCCACACGGTCCGGTCGTTGCCACCCAGCGGCCGGAACGTCACGAAGCCCTCGCGCATCTGAAGCACGCGCACGGGAGCATACGACTGCCCGCCCACCGTAAGCTGGTCCGCGCGGACGGCTCCCGGCATGCTCAGCAGCATGACCGAAAGCAACACCGACCGCGTCCAGGTAGGACCCATGTGTTGGTGACCGCCGTGCATGACAGTTCGCCGGTCCGCGTGTTGCGGCGTCGTCATCAGGGAGAGATCTCGTCCTCGGACACAAAACGGAATTCACCGCGGTGGGCCCGCGCGATCCGCTCCAGCAGTTCCGCTCCCTCGCGGCTGACGTAGGCGATCGTGAAGACCCTGATTCTCCGGTCCTTGTTCCACTTGTCCAACTTGGGCAGCAGGCTGGGATCGAACAGCCCGTCGGTCAGGAAGTAGACCAGGTCGGGCTCCAGGGCAAACGCCCGGCGCATGGCTTCCGTGGGGTCGGTGTGCCCGCCCGGCTCGACCCCCGCCAGGAACTGGAAGAAAGCCTCCTTCTGCGCGCGAATGGCGCTTACCAGTCGCTTCGGCGGGTTCTCCACCGCGTCCTGCGAGAAGAAGATCACGTGGAACTTCTGGCTGCGCCGCAGCGCGGAGATGGAGCGCCGCAGCTCCTGCCGCACCGCGTCGAACGTCTCCAGCATGGAGCCGCTGCGGTCCACGACGAACACCACGCTGCGGACCTCGCGGGCCGACCCGCCGCCCAGGCCGAAGAACTCCGGCCCCTGCCCGCCGCCGACGTGCAGCCCGAAGTCCTCGAAGTCGCCCCCGCCCGCCCCAATGCCGATGATGCTCAACTCGGGGCGCTTCACGTTGCCCAGTTCCGACAGCCCCGTAAACCGCTGCGGGTCGAACCGCGTCTGATCCAGCTCCAGGCTTTGCTGGCGCGGCTTCAGGTCAGGCGCCGGCGCGGGTACGTAGGCCGTCGCCTCCGTCTGCCCAACCAGCTTGGTCAGCGCAACCGGCAACTCGTCCTCGGTGTCCCAGGTGGCCGCCAGCCACGGCACGAGGAACATGACGATGAACACCAACGCGTGCAGTGCTATGGAAACTGCCCAGGTTACCAGGATGCCCGGCCCGGTGAGTTGCGGGGCGGCCGAGCCTTCGTGCCGCACCGAGGCTTCCACCGGGCCGCCTGAACCCGGCCCCGCTCCCTCGGCCGCCACGCCCACCTGTCCGCTCATCGTTTGGGAACCCCTGCAAGCAGAACCGCACCGGCAGGATCAGCAGCCTGACGCGTCGTGCACCTTGCAGTCATCAAGCGCCCGAAGCATCGAAGTTTAGCCCTGCTTGAGACGCCGGTCAAACGGCTTGCCCGCGGCGGTGTCGCCCGGTGCGGGTACCGGCTGACGGGGGAACACTCGCCGGGTGCGTCGCACTGTGGGCCGAACGCGGTCAGTACCGATGGACCCGCTCCCGTGATAGACTGCATCCGCGCGTTGGCCGACCACCCCCGTGCGGAGGGGTTCCGGGCGGCGTCTCCACTCAGGCTCGGAGGATCCGATATGCTGCTCCGGCACGCGATGCCACGGACCATTCAGGCCCTGATCGTGGCAGCGGTCGCGCTGCACAGTGAAGGATGGACGCCGGCCGCCGCACAAACCCCGACACCTGAACCTGCCAACGAGGAAGCGCCGGCGGTTTCTCCGCGGCCGGTGCTCCCCGAGGTTCGCCTTTCAACGCCCGTCGGCTTCTCCGATGAAGCGGCCTACGACCGAGCCGTGGAGGCGAAGATCAAGGAGCTTGTGGCCGCCGCAGGCGCGGCCACCGATGCCTTAACTGCGGCCGAGGCCCGCCTGGCGGCCGCCAATCTGATCCTCGCTCGCCGGACCGAGCGAGACTGCTCGCTCGTGCTTCTGGGGCTTGGGCGGGCGGACGGAGCCGGTGAGGCACTCCAACCGGTGTTTGCTCAGGTGACGGCCCTGCTCGGCGAAGCTGGTACGGCGATCGCCCGGCAACGCGATGCCCAGTCCGGTGATGCCGCCCCCGAACTCGAGGGACGCCTGGCGGCCGCCGAACGGCAGCGCGAGGTGCTGGCGGCATTCGCGCAGGCCTTGGAGGCAATGGTGGCGGCCGACCTACGGCAGGACGCCGACGGGAGCCGCCGTCGGCGGGCTGCCTCGGGCTTAGCGCCGCTGCTGGAGCAAGCCGAACCTGGCGTGTCCTCCGCGGCCTTGCTGTATTCGGCCGTGCTCCGGGCCGACGAAGACCGCGACCGTGTTCTCACGTTGTTGGATCTGCCGCTCAAGACGCCCGCCAGCAAGGATTTGCCCTACGCCCTGTACACGCGGCTGTTGCGTTGCCGCCTGCTGGCGGAGGGCGGCGGGCATGCGGCCGCTCTCGCCTTGCTGTTCCAGCTCGAGGAACATTGCCCCAACTGGCTCAGCGACGCTGCCGCCGGCGCCGACGCCGTTCGCACGGTTGCACTAGGGCAATTACAGATGCTTGCGGACTGGCACAGCCGTCTGAGTAAACCGGATCAGGAAGACGCGCGGCGGTGGTGCCGCTCGAGGTTTGACGCCTTGAGCGACGAGCACTTCCCCGGCGGGTCGGGCACCGTCCTCCGCCTGGGGCGGGCCGTTCCGACGCTCGTCGCCGCAGCGGAGGAGGTTGCCTCCGCGGCGGGGTCAGTCCAGCTGGACGCGGGGGGGCAATAGTACCCAGTTTGGGCACTTGATGGCTGTGCACTTCCCACCCAGCGGCGTGCACGGGCTGACCTTGGGCTTTCCGGCCTGATTTGTAACCTCTTGTCACAAACGATGTTATGAGAAAACCGACTCCGTGCCGGGTTGGTGCGCCGTCTGGTACGGGCCATGCTCTTCAGGGTGTTTGGGGGGTGAAGCGAGTGTCCCAGGGAGGGCGGGACGTGGCTTCATCGTGGAAAGCGCCCCGGCTGAGACAGCGATCCGTGGCGCGCCTCTTGGGGGAGATGGGCGCGCTCGGATGACTGAATCAGCCGGGGCGCCCCATTTTGCGCGCTGATTGGTTGGGGACTTCCGTTCGGCGCGAGCAGCTTATTGAGAAACTGCGGTTCCGAACCGGTGGTCTCAAAGACCGGTGCGGTTGGCAGCACCCACATCGACCATGGAAGCCGACGCTACCTCCGCAGCGGGATGCTACCGGAACGGTGCTGCGCGCGCCGCGAAGCACCCAAACATACAGTTGTCAACTCGAGAGCGCGAAGCTGGGCGAGCGCCTCAATCTGTGCGCCCTGCAACTCAAGGAGTGAACTTGTAAGGACCGATAAGAGCGCGGGTAGCAATCTGATTCCAGCACTCTGGACCAGTCTCATGCAGCGCGCCGCTCCTGTTCGTACCCGCGACCTAAAGACTTCCGCTGAATCACCGCTGGTGCAGCGAATGACTCAGCTTGAGGCGCAGATTGGGGCATTGCGGCTGCAAGTGCGGCAGGCGCAGCAACTATCCAATCTGGGCACGGCCGCCGCGACGGTAGTCCACGAATTCAACAACCTGCTGGCGCCGATGCTCTCCTATGCCCGGTATGCATTGACCGAGAAGGATCCTGAGCTGACGCAGAAAGCGTTGGAAACCACGGTCAAGAGCACGCAGGTCCTGGTAGCGATGTCGGACCGGCTGCTGGCGTTGTCGTCCGCCAAGCCGCCGGCGTTCCGCCTGACTTCGTTGCGCCTCATTATTGATGAGGCCGTGGCGTGTCTTTGCCGGGACTTCAGCAAAGACCGCGTCCGGTTCCGTTGCCTGGTGGACGATTCGGTGAAGGTATGGGGCGATCCGCTGCACTTACAGCAGGTCTTTTTCAATCTGCTCCTCAACGCGCGGTCCGCGTTGGGCAAGACCCAGGGTGGCGACCTGACCGTCACGGCCGAGGCCCAGGATGAGCGCGTCGTGGTCGAAGTGCGCGACACCGGCCCGGGGGTCGCTCCCGGACTGCTGGAACGCATCTTTGAGCCGTTCGCCACCACTCGCACCGCCGACGCGGAGGGTCGGACGCGCTGCGGTGGACTGGGACTCGCGCTGTGCAGGGACATCGTCGAGGAGAGCGGCGGGACCATCTCGGTTACCAGCGAAGTGGGGCGAGGGACGACCTTCACGATCGTTCTCAGTGCCGTGGAGGCGGAGCCGACCGACGCCCCCGTGACCTGTGCCGCGTCTTAGCAGCCTGTCGAGGTACTTCCGAAGCGACCGCTGACCCGATGCGTCGGCTGGCTCCCCATTTGGCTCCGGATCGCTTGGGGTCCTCTGTGCTGGTGATAAGGGCGCCGACGCCCCGCGGGCGTCTCGGCCTCCGAAACCCTCTCCCCTGCCCCTCTCCCTGCGAGGGAGAGGGGTCAGTTGCCGTGTGCCCGACGTGGCGGGGCGGGAAGTTGGTACAAGTCGGGCGGGGTTATGACGATTATAGGGGCAGGCGGTCCCAGGGGGCCGCCGGTCGGCTCCGCGGTCAGGTGAACCGTCGCGGAGACGGTGGGGGGCAGCGGCGTACGGGCGGCACTAGATGGCACACCCACGCCGCCGGCTGTCCTGGGTAGACCCCGGAACAACACGGAGTCAGCAAGTCATGGTCGCGCGCAGAACTCTCGGGGTGGCGAACCTCACTTCCTCCGCCTGCCAGGAGGAGCGGGGGCACGATCGAGTGCCCGGAGCATGTCCCCTCACCCTACCCGCTTCCCCGACGGGGAGAGGGGTTGGATTGGGCGTTCTCATGCTGGCGGTCGGCGTGGGTATCAGCCTCGCCGGCTGCATCAACTTCCCCTCCGAAGTCATGCTCGGCACGGGCGGTTCGCCGTTCATTGTCAAGGGCACGGCCGCC
This sequence comes from Planctomycetota bacterium, assembly GCA_029558835.1. Lineage (GTDB taxonomy): Bacteria > Planctomycetota > Phycisphaerae > UBA1845 > UBA1845 > JAKQDH01. The sequence goes on from JAKQDH010000008.1 coordinate 205,988, forward strand.
CTGATTAACAACGACGGCCCCTGCCTGGTCTGGCTGGCCGAGAACGGCGTCACGTATCACCTGTTTCAGGGCACCCAGGTGGACAACGCTTCCTTCGACCAGGTCACGACGCCGGGGGTGACGTCGCGGCTGCAAATCGCCACGCGTACGGACATTCCCGTCGCCTGCCAGATCGGCACCGTGGCCGAGGTCTACGACGTGCTGGAGATTGAGGAATGACCGGCCGGTGGCAACCGGCGGTCACCCCGCGTGGCCGCACAAGCGGCGCGGGGAGCGCGCCGCGGCCGCGGCTGGGCCATCGGCCGCGCGGGCGGGCGAGTCTCGTCCTCGCCTGTACCCTGGCTGCCGGCGTCGGCAGCGGCGGCATCAGTCTTCTCGGGTGCTACGCCCCACCGCAGCAACCCCCGGCGTCGTCGGAGATTACCGCCGTGCGGGTGTCGATTCTCGGCGTCGAGCACCTGACGCCGCCGGCCACCGGCTACGAGCGCGTCTACAAGCCGGCCGCGATCGCGCCGGACGGGTCGGCGGGCTTCTTCCTCAGCGTGGCCGTCCGGGACCAGCAGGCGCTGCAACTGCGTCTCAAGGTGGTGCCGGCGCAAACGAGCAGTGCACTGGTGGCGGTCGCGGCGCCGGGCACGGCCGGCGAACGAGCGCTGGGCGGCTTGCCGCAGGCGTTCAACGCCAACACGACCGCGTTGTTGGCGGCGGGACGCGGCTTCTGGTGGCTGGACGAGGGACCGGGCCCGCCGGATGACCTCGGTTGGCGTTTGGGGGTGGTGCTGCCCGGCGCGCTGCTCGGCGAGCACGGGCGTCTGGAAGTGTTCGCCGCGGACGGGGCGGACGGGGCACCGCTGGGCGGTGATCGCATCGACCTGGTGCGGGATTTCTTCTACTTGGCCGTCATTGGCGACTCGATCCAGTGGGGCAACGGCTTGCGCGAGGAGGACAAGATCTGGGCACGAGTCGCCCGCGTGATTGCCGAGGAAACGGGACGCTACGTGGTCACCCAGGTCCATGCCCAAGCCGGGGCGGAGATCCTGCCGTCCGAGTCGGACACCCCCTGCTTCTGGAACTGCTACGGCGAGGTGCCTCGGGTCACCACGTCCGTTACGCTCCAGGCCCAGTTGATCGAGCGGCCGGAGTTGATGGACCTGGTCCTGATGGATGGATGCATCAACGACGTCGGGGTGGAGACCATCATCGACCCGCTGGTGCCGCTTGAGGAATTGACCGCCCTCACCGAGCAGTCCTGCGGTCCGGACATGAGCACGCTGCTGCGGCAGGTGCGGACGCTCGCGCCCCAGGCGCCCCTGGTGGTGACCGGGTACTTTCCGATTGTCGGGCGGCAGTCCGATGTCTTCGGGGTGCGGCGGTGGGCGGATTCGAAGGACATCACGCTGGGCGAGGAGACGGAGACCCTGCTGCAAACGCTGGTTGACCATTCCATGCTTTTCTGGGAGACCGCCCATGCCGGACTGACCCAGGCCGTCGCGGAGGTCAACACGGAAAGCGCCGCGGGACCGATGGCCGCCTTTGCCGACCCCGGCTTCACGGAGGAGCATGCCGTCTTCACGCCGGACCGATGGCTCTGGAGCCTGACCGCCGACGGCGACCTCGCGCAACTGTTCGAACTCGACCTGGACCTGTTTCCCGAGGACCCGCTGTTCGCGTTTCGAGCGGCCCGCTGCTTCGATGACAACGCGGTGCTGGGTCTGGTCGGCTGTTTGTACGCGTCCGTCGGGCATCCCAACCCGCGCGGAGCCCAAGCCTATGCCGACGCGGTCATCGCCCAACTACGCGTGCTGGGCGTCCTGCCGCCGGCGTGAGTTCGTCGCTTCACCCGGTTCACATCGCGCTCCGTGGATGAGTCGCAACCCAGCGCAAACGCCGTAAGGCTTCCGACCAGCACCGCGAGGCCCCGCGTTTCCACTCGGGCTCCGTTGCCACGACCCTGCTTGGTTAACAGAGGGCGCGGACCGGCCGAGGCCCGATAGAACATCGCCCCATCGGCATGACTTTGTGTGAACTTGTGCGAGGAGGCGGGCGCGGGCGTCGCCCCAGCGTGCCGACGCTCACCTGCGCCGAGTTTGGGCATGCCCCCCGACTGCTCCCTCTGGACTACGAATGCTCGGCTTCTGCCCGGCCCGCGACGATTCCGTGGTACCGGCGTTCCACCGGTGGCCCCACGGGCGAGACGCCCGTACCACGTACGGAGCCGCGGGCAAGGCCCACATTGTGTGGACACGTGTAAACGCTCCGCAGGTGCTAACCAACGCCGCGGGCGTTTGTCTTACCACGCGAACGTTGCCCACGGGCGGAAGGGCGCGGGCAAGGGTCCTTCAGCCGGGTCAGCGGGAAACGGCGCACGCGGGTGCGTGGAGAACACTTACGGGGAGGTTCGAGACATGAAGCGTTTTGTCGCTCTGCTGCTGATCGGCGCGGCCACGCTGGCTCAGGCCGGTTGCGTAGTCGTCGCCACCAACAGGGGTCCCATTGGCACCGCCCGTCGGCAGGTCGTCAGTGTGGACGGCAAGCTGTACGTGGTGGACATGCAGGACCACACGTACTACCGGATCGAGCCGGCCGGTGACGAGGGCACGGCCACCGTGACCTACCAGGCCAGCAAGATCGAGGTGCAGGCCGAGGCCGACGGCAAGTAGCCGATGTTTCTGAGCGAGGCGCACGTCTCGCAGAGAGCACCTCGCAACAAGGAAGCCGACCGACGATTGGGGGTGGCATGGCCAAGCGCAGCGCCGCCATGCTTCCCCACGTGCCCGACGCTCTCATCCGCAACAGCATGCCGGCGCCTGCGGCTTGGGCATGCCACCCACCGTCCCCGGCACGTTTCCGCTTCCGTTGTTCACTGAATCCGTTGTCCCCGCCGCGGTCCGTTCCTTATCGCGGGACTGTCGAACATCAATTATTGCGGAACCGTTGTAGGTTCTCCGGGACAGCGCTAGAATCCGGCCGGACCGGAGGGGCGCCGGGCTTCCGCGACGGCGCTCGCCAATGCTGCAACTTGTGCCTGTTCCGCGTCACGGTGGGCAACGCTCCAGCCCAGGCCGGGGGCGCACAGCCGGAGATCACTCTATGCCGACTCTTCAGGAAGTGCTGCACGCGAAGATTCCCGCGTATCGTGAGGAAGTCCAGAGGCTCTCGACCAAGTACGGCGACAAGGTCATCTCGGAGGTGACCGTGGCCCAGGCCTATGGAGGCATGCGCGGGGTGAAGGCGATGGTCTGCGACACCTCGGTGGTGGACGCGGACAAGGGCCTGTACGTACGCGGGCGTCCCCTGCAGGAGATCAAGCACCTCTGGCCGGAGGAAGTGTTCTACCTGCTGCTGACCGGCGAGCTGCCCGACGCCCAGGGCAAGCAGGCGCTCCAGCGCGAGCTGGACCGCCGTTCCCAGGTGCCCGACTACGTGTGGAACCTGCTCCGCGCGATGGCGGACGACACGCATCCCATGTGCATGCTGGCGACGGGGGTGCTGGTCATGGCGCGGGAGAGCATCTTCCGCAAGTGGTACGACAAGGGCATGAAGCGCGAGGACTACTGGCTGGCGATGATGGAGGACGCCCTGAATATCCTGGCGAAGCTGCCGGTGATCGCGGCCGGCATCTACCGCATCCGCTACCGGCACGGGGGCGTGATGCAGTGGACGCCGGGGTTGGACTACGCGGCCAACTACGCCAACATGCTGGGCATTGCCGACCCGGCCGAGGCCTTCGCCAAGATGATGCGCCTGTTCATGAACTTCCACGCCGACCACGAAAGCGGCAACGTGTCGGCGAACACCTGCCACACGGTCGGTTCCGCCCTGTCGGACGCGTACTACGCGGTGTCGGCCGGGCTCAACGGACTCGCCGGCCCGCTGCACGGACTGGCCGCGCAGGAAAGCGTAGCGTGGATCCTGCACGTGATCGACGAGTTCGGCGGGGTGCCCACGGAGGCGCAGCTCCGCGAGCACGCCTTCGAGACGCTACGGAGCGGGCGGGTGATTCCCGGTTACGGCCACGCCGTGCTGCGCGTGGTCGATCAACGCTACGTGGGGCTGCATGAGTTCGGCAAGCAACACCTGCCGGAAGACCCGCTGCTGCAAACGGTGGACCGCCTGTACAAGGTCGTGCCCGAGGTGCTGCGGGAGTACTCCGAGGAACGCGTCAAGGCGGGCAAACACCCGATCGCCAACTGCTGGCCGAACGTGGACGCGATCTCGGGCACCTTGCTGTACCACTTCGGGCTGACGGAGTTTCCGTACTACACAGTGCTGTTCTCGGTGTCCCGGACGATGGGCATGCTCGCCCAGTTGATCCTGAACCGGGCCCTGAACACGCCCATTGTGCGACCGAAGTCCGTCACGACCGAGTGGATCAGGCAACAGGTGCGCAAGAACTGACCGCGCCGGTCGGGGCACGGGCGTCCCGCCCGTGGTCGAACTGTGGCGCGGGCGTCCCGCCCGTCGATCGCCCCGGCCGAATAACTTCGCTGAATGGGGAAGCCGACCAGCCGCGCGGGGCGGCATGGCCAAGCGCAGCGCCGCCATGCTCTCCCAGGTACCCGACACTCTCGTCTGCAACAGCATGCCGGCGCCTTCGGCTTGGGCATGCCACCCGGCGCGCTCGCCCTGGCCATGCCGCGCGTTCGGTCGCCCGGCTTCCCCCAGGGTACTATCGCTCAGGGTGCCTCCGGCAGCGGCGGATCAGCGGCCAGGACCTCCAGGTTCAGAGAGCCGATCATCTTGATGAGCGGCAGGCTCAGATCGGCGAGCCCGGCGTCCTTCAACGACGAAACCGCCAGGGCGATGCGGGTGGGGCCGCACTGCGTCTCGCCGAGAGCCGCGTCGATGTCGTACCACGCGCCGTGGATCCACACCTGCGTCCACAGGTGATAGCCGAAGAGGTGCTCCCTGCCGCCGAATTGCGGCACGTACGCCAGACCGACCACCACGCGCGAGGGGAGCCCACGCAGCCTCGCCAGCGCGGCCAGCAGGATGCCGTGCTCGCTGCAATCGCCCTCCTTGTTGCGGCAGACCTCGTTGGCCGTGGCGAAACCAATGTTGAGGCTCTTGGTCTTCACGTAGTCGGAGACGAAGCGCCGCAACCGGTCGGCCAGGGCGAACGGCTCAGTCACGTCGCCGGCGGCCTGTTCCGCCAGCTTGATGAGCTCCGGGTCCTGCAAGTTCATCATCAGATTGCTTTGCAGGTACTCGGCCAGCACCGCCGGCGGCGGGAGGGGCTGGGCGTCCGCAGGGAGCTTGTGCTCCTGCCGGGTGACGGTCACTTCGGCGGTGCCGTCCGGAACGTTGCGAACCGCCTGCATGCCGGTAGTCGGGAGACTGTTCAACTGGAGCGCCGGGTCCTTGCCGCTGATGCGGTACTTGACCTGCTTGAGCCGGTCGGTCGGCAGCGGCCGGACCGGAATCGTCGTCTGCATGAAGAACTCCGGCGGGACGAATTCCGCCAGGGCACTCTCCTCATCCGAGGTAATCATCTCCAGATTGCCCACGCCCGGCATGGGGACCGTGGCCTTCAGCGTCCAGCCGTGTTTGTCCACCCAGGTGATCGTCTCGTAGCTGCCGCCGGGCGTGGACATGCCCACGGTGACGCGCTGGCCGCGAAGCTCCTTCCCCCGCACCGTAAAGGACTCCCACTCGCCCACGCGCGTGACCGCCTCGACGCCGTCATCGAGGCGCAGATCCGGCACGTACATCTTCAGCGTGTATTCGGTGCCGGGCTGGAACCCGCGCAGCAGGCTCTCGCGGAAAGCACCCCAGAGCATCACCGCGCCGGCCGGGAAATCGTAGGTGGACTTGTTCTCCACCCCGAACTGGGAGGCAACCACCGTCACCTTGCCCTGCTCGATGGTTCCCTTCAGGCTGAGCTTCGCCTGGGCCATGTCCATTTCCGAGCTGAACGAAACCGGCGTTCCGTCGAGCTTCTCGGTAAACTCCTGCGTGATGGCGATGCCCACCTTCTGGTTCGCCCGGGCGAGCTGGATGCTCAGGTGCATGCGGCTGTGGATAAGATCGCCCGCGCGGGACATCGTGGATTGGCCGTAGCCGATCTTGCTGCCCGACAGGTACACCTCGAGCCAGTCATCGCTGAAGCGACCCTGCGGCGGGTCATTCGGGTCCAGAGGCCCCGGCGTCGAGCCCGCCCACACGGGCAACACCCACCCGAGCAACGCCGCGATCAACAACGCGCGACCCAAGACATTCAACATGGATGCGTCCTCCCGAACGCTGGCGGCGGAGACTGTTGCGTCGGCCCCCCGCGGCCGACGTAGATGCGTTCCGGCGGGTGGCATGGCCAAGCGCAGCGCCGCCATGCCTTGCGCCGAGCGAATCCTCTTCCCCCAACCGCATGCCGGCGCCCTCGGCTTGGGCATGCCACCGCACACCGGCCTTTGCTTCTCGTGTCCACCGAAGCCGCGCTCAGGGGGTCGAGGCCGCCCACGCGTTCGGCGGGTACAACCCGCCCTACTTGCAGAACACGTCCTTGAGCCACTGCACGGTAGTCTGGCGACCCAGCTCACCAATGGCCGTGGTCAGCGGAATATCCTTGGGACACACCTGCACGCAGTTCTGGGCGTTGCCACAGTCGGTGATGCCGCCGTCCTGCATGATGGCGTGCAGACGGTCCTCGCGGAAGAACTCGCCGGTGGGATGGGCGTTGTGCAGATAGACCTGACCCAGCGGGGCGGGGCCGATGAACTTCGACCCGCCGTGGTACTGAGGGCACGCCTCCATGCAGCAGCCGCAGGTCATGCAACGCGAGAACAGGTAGCGGACGGACTGCTCCTTCGGGGAGATGCGCGGGGCCTGAACGTGAATGTCGTAAGAGCCCTCGATCGGCACCCACGCCTGCACCTGCCCCAAGGCGGTGAACATCCGCGTCCGGTCGACGACCAGGTCGCGCACCACCGGAAACTTGGAGAGCGGCTCCAGCACGATGGGCTGTTCCAGCTCGTCAATCAGCGCGGCGCAGGACTGCCGCGGCACGCCGTTGACGATCATCGAGCACGCCCCGCAGACCTCCTCCATGCAGTTGCAGTCCCAGGCCACCGGGTTGACACGCTGCCCCGCCCGGTTGACCGGGTGCTCGCGCAGATACATCAGGGCCGAGACCACGTTGTGCCCGGGAGAATAGGGCATGACGAACTCCTCCCAGTACGACGGGCTCTGCGGGTCCGCCTGACGCTTGATCTTGAACGCGATCTCCTTCGGCATCGACACCACTCCCGAACTACACAGGACCAGCCGAAAGGGAAACGAGCCGGGTGGCATGCCCAAGCCAAAGGCGCCGGCATGCGGTCACGCCGCGCGTGGGCCTCATCGGGGTAGGGCATGGCGGCACGGCGCTTGGCCATGCCACCCCCTTCCGACTTTCAGTTTCCCTGTGGCGTGCAGCCATTCAGACCTCCTAGCGGTAATCGCGCGGCTGCTCCGGCGCCATCACCGACAAATCGACCGGCTTGAACTCGAACTGCGGACCGTCCGGCGTCCAGGTCGCCACCGTGGCCTTGAGCCATTTCTCGTTGTTGGCTTTCCACTTCGCCTTGTAGGCTTCGTATTCCGGGTCCCCGGCGAACTTGCCGGGCGGGACCTTCAGCTCGAACTCGGGCTTGAAGTGCGACCCGCGGCACTCATCGCGCAGCCGGGCGCCCTGGGCGATCACCTCCGCCAGCACGATCATGTCGTAAATCTGCCGCGCCCAGGACAAGGACTGGTTCGTCCACCCCCCGGAATCGTCCAGCGTGATCCGCCGGAACCGGTCCTTGAGGTCCCGGATGCCGGCGACGGCCTTGTCCAGCCCGGCGTTGTCGCGCTCCACGAACACGTGCTCCTGCATGATCTCGCCGAGGGCGTGGTGCAGGGCGAAGGGGTTTTCCGGGCCGGAGGAAGACGTAATCGTGCGGTTGATCTCCTGCTGCCGGGCCAGTTCCTTCGTAAAGGAGTCCGCGGGGACATCGGCGGCGGTGCTCTTCAGAGTCTTCAGGTAAGCGCTGACCGCGTCGCCCGCGACCCGCCCGCTGAAGCTGGCGCTGAGCAGCGAGTTGGCCCCCAGCCGGTTGGCGCCGTGGTAGCCGCTGTCGCATTCGCCACAGGCGTAGAGCCCGGGGATCGTGGTCGCGTGGTTGCGCGGGCTGCTGTGCTTCATCCCGCCGGCAGTGCCGTCCTTCTCGTAGTCGACCAGGATGCCGCCCATCGAGTAGTGCATGGACGGGAAGATCTTCATCGGCCCGGTGTAGGGGTCCTCACCGGTGAAGGTCTGGTACATCTCCAGAATGCCGCCCAGCCGGTCCTCGAGAAACCGGCGCGGCCGGTGCGACAGGTCGAGGTACGCAATCTCCTTGCCGCCGACGCCCAATCCCATGTGACGCACCACGCGCACAATCGCCCGCGAGGCGATGTCGCGTGGCACGGTGTTGCCGTAGGCCGGATACCACTCCTCGAGGAAGTAGAACCGCTCCGCCTCGGGGATATCGACCGGGTCCCGCTGATCGCCGGCGTTGCGCGGCACCCAGATGCGCCCGCCTTCGCCCCGGCACGCTTCGGACATCAGCCGGTTCTTGTCGTGCCCCGGGATGGCCGTCGGGTGGAACTGCACGAACTCGCCGTTGGCGAACCTGGCGCCCTGCTGGTAGACGCGGGCGGCCGCTGCCCCCGTGCTGTTGGTCGACATCGTGGACCGACCCCAGATCAGCCCCAGCCCTCCGGTCGCCAGGATCACGGCATCGGCGCGAAACGCCTCCAGCTTCATCGTCTGCAAGTTCATCGCCACGATGCCGCGGCAGGTGCCGTTGCCGTCGCGAACGATGGAGAGGAACTCCCAGTCCTCGTACTTGGTGATCTTGCCGTCCGCCTCGAAGCGCCGCACCTGCTCATCCACGGCGTAGAGCAACTGCTGACCCGTGGTCGCGCCGGCGAAGCAGGTACGCCGATTCTTGACGCCGCCGAACAGCCGCTGGTCCATGGTGCCTTCCGGCGTGCGGCTGAACGTGACACCCATGCGGTCGAACGCCCGGATCAGCCCGGGCGCCTCCTCGCACATGCTCTTGATCGGCGGCTGGTCCGCGAGGTAGTCCCCGCCCTTGATGGTGTCCACGATGTGCTGCTGGATCGAGTCACGCTGCCCTTTCACGTCGAAGACGGCGTTGATGCCGCCCTGGGCGCAGCATGAGTGCGAGCGCTTCACCGGGAAGAGCGAGAACAGCTTCACCGGGTAACCGTTCTCGGCCGCGCGCAGCGCCGCCCACAGACCGCCCAGCCCGCCGCCCACCACGATGACTTCCGGTTTCGCTGCGATGGCAGGAGCCTCCTAGAAGAAACGCCCGTTGAAGCCCCACAAGGCGTGGAACCCCAGGAACATCAGCACCACGAACACGATCCCGCACGCCGCCAGCGATATCCGCTGCGCCCGCGGGTGCGTCGTGATTCCCCAGTTGATTCCCATCAGCCACAGGCCGTCGGCGAGGTGGAACGTGGCGGCCGTGATCCCGATCATGTACAACACCACGTTCAGCGGGTTCGCGTACACCTGCTGCAGGTGCCCGAACAGATCCGCCTCGACCCCGGCATCCAGCCCGGCGGCGATCCGCGTGTGCCACACGTGCCAGATGATGAACGCGAGCGTGATCAACGCCGTGATCCGCTGCAGCAGGTAACGCACGTTGGCCTCGTAGGCGTAGCGGACCGCGTTGTTCTTGCTCTGCCACCAGATGACCAGCCCGTAGATGCCGTGCGCCAGGATGCCGGCCGCCAGGAACAGCTCGATCGCCAGCTTGTAGTTCAGCGTGGTGGCAATGCCCTCCACCACGTGTTCATTGAAGAACGCCTGCCCCTTGCGCGACATCGAGTTCTCCCAGAGGTGGAAGCAGAGGAAGAACCCCACCGGGACCAGTCCGAGCAACGAGTGGATCTTGCGCGACAGGTAATGAACGTTGAGTGAGTCAGCCATCGGCGTCTCCCACGGCCTGTGCTTGCCTGCGGCGGCATTCTAAATGGCTCCACGCCTTGGGGAAACCCGCACTGCGGCCGGGGTGGCATGGCCAAGCGCAGCACCGCCATGCCTTCTCGCCGACCGGCGGCCGCCGCCACGGCTTGCCTGCCTACCTGCCGGCAGGCGCCTTCAGTCTGGGCATGCCACTCTGCCGGTTTCCCGCCTGCGCGGTCCCATTCAGAACCCGGGACACCGACTAGCAAATCGGGTGCCAGAGACCGCCCGACAGTGGCAATTGGGGCAGCGGCCTGCACTTCTCCCCGATCGCGCCGGCGGCCCTCCACGCCGCACCCGCCGCCTTGACCCCCACCCCGGTCTCACCTATGCTCGTCCGCGCGATCATGATGCCGAGTGCACAACAAATGCCCTGACACTGGCGGGAGAGCAGGGGTGCAGCGCTCCACGACATCCCAGGCGGCGTGCCAGGCTTCACGCTGGCGTCCGACGCCGGTCGCTCCGCCGCTGCCCGGGCTGTCCGAGGAACGTATTAGGTCAAGCGCCCTTCGGGCGCAGGCGGCCGGTGTACTGGCCGTCAGCCTTGGCGTGCTGGCGGTAGCGGTTTGGCTGAAGCCCGACCCGGCCGGTTTTGGTACGCACGAGCAACTCGGACTGGCGCCGTGCAGCATGCTCGTGCTGACGGGTTATCCGTGCCCCACCTGTGGCATGACCACCGCCTTTGCGTGTACGGTGCGGGGACAATGGGGTGCGGCCATCGCGGCCCAACCGGGCGGATTCGTCCTCGCGCTCGGGACGATGACAGCGGGTGTGTTGGCGGCCGTGGTGCTCGTCCGCGGACGCGGCTGGCGAGGTCCCTGGCACCGGGTGTCGCCGACCTTCGCGATTCTCGCGGTGACGGTACTCATGCTGTTGGGCTGGGGGGTGAAGATCGTGATCGGACTGTGCCTGGGAACGTTGCCGGTGCAGCGGCTATGAGCCGTCGCCACGCTCGACATAGTCCGGCCGTCCGGCGGAACACTGGCGTCACGCACGTGACGCTATCCGTGGCACGGACGTCCCGCCCGTGCAGTCACCGGCGAGACACCGGTGGCACAATCGCCAGCCCTGGAGGACCCGGCCCTCAGTAGCGCGGAGAACGCCGCGCCGACGAGCAGGGGAGGACAATCATGCGAACCAGATTCAGCCATTGGTCGGCGGGCATCGCGGCCGCGGTCCTGTTGATGGCCCTCACCGGCTGCAACTGGCTTACTCCGCTGGCGGCCATCAGCGAACAGAAGCAGGAGGTGCTCGCCGAGTTTGACAAGCTACCGGGCAGCCGGACGCTCGTCCTGATCTGGACGCCGCCCGAGACTCTCTTCGACTATCCGTACGCCCGCCTCGAACTGGCCACCTACATCGGGGACAGGTTGCAGGAGGGGCTGACCACCAAGAAGAGCAAGATCGACCTTGTTGACCCGCGCGACGTCGAGGAGTACCTGGGGCGGCAACTGGCGCGGCGGATTGACCCGGCGACAGTCGGACGGCAGTTCGACGCCGACTACGTCGTCTACCTCGAACTGCTCCAGTTCCAGATCCGAGACCCGGAGGAACCGCAGTTCCTGCGCGGGCGCATCCAGGCGTCGGTGACCGTGCACGTGGTGCGGGCGGAGCCGGACCAGGTCAAACGCTACGAGCTGGCTCCTGTCGAGACGGTGTATCCCAAGAAAGGCCCCGTCGTGCTCAGCGCGACGAATTCACTGCGCGTGCGGGAGGCCATGTACCGCGAATTCGCCGAGCAAGTGGCCCGCAAGTTCTTCGACCATACGGTGGACCTCTAGACAGGACCACGCAGATGGCAGACCGGAAGGGTGGCATGCCCAAGCCGAAGGCGCCTGCCGGCAGGTAGGCAGGCCGGCAGGCTGTGGCGGAAACTCGGCTTCGTTCAAACGAGTGCATGGCGGCGCTGCGCTTGGCCATGCCACCCCGTACCGTGTGCAGGTCTCCCCAGGAGGCGGAACTGCATCGCGACCGGGTGCCTAGGTCCTTTGGACCTGGGGGACTGATAATGGACGATCCCGCCTGGAGTGCCCCGCACCGCGCGGGTGACCAGCGACCCAGGAGAACCGCCCCGCCCGCAAGTGTGAACGCGGAGCCCGTGTGCGGGGAGTGAGGACGGTCTGAGCATGAACGCCAAGCTGATACATCCATCGGTAGGTCCGGCGCGACAGCCCGTCGGGGCTTGCCTTCGGGGTCGCGGGATCAGGCTGCTCCTGCTGCTCAGCATGTTGCCGTTGCTCCCCGGTTGCGCGGCCGGGCTGGCCGGGCTGTACATGCTGGGCGCCGGCGAGGGGCAGCGCGTTTCCGCCAAGTACAAGCTGCCGCCCGGCGTATTGCTGCTCCTCCTCGACGATCGGGGGCTGGTGGAGACGCCGTCCTTCGAGCCGACCGTTGTCGACGCCCTGGCGCAGGAACTGCTGCGTCACAAGGTCGCCGAGAAGATCGTACCCTACGAGACGATCCAGCGGTTGCGTCAGGTCGAGCCGCGCTTCTACGAACGCGGCTGCCGCGAGGTCGGGGAACTCGCGGGTGCGGACCTGGTGCTGTGGGTCGAGGTGCAGGATTTCGCGCTCGAGAAGGCGCCCTTCGATCCGGAGCGGGCGGCGCTGGTCACCGTGACCGTCAAGGTCATCAACGTGCTCGAACGGGAACGAAAATCGAAGGTGCGGCTCTGGCCGGACACACCGGCCGGCTACCTCGTCAGTGCCCACGTGGACGTGGTCAAGGCCAGCCGCGCGGATGACCTCGCCCAAGTGGAACGCGAGCTCGCCCAGACGCTGGCTGACCAGGTCGCCAAGCTGTTCTACGATCACCATCTGCCGGGCAACTACAAGCCCGAGTCGTAACCGGCGGTCGGTGTTTCTGCTGTCGGGAAGTGCTCTGCGGATGACGACTGTCTGTCACGTCTTCGATGAGTCCGTCGGCTGGGTGCAGCGGGTCGGCGTGCGGCCGCTGCTTGACAGCGGCTGCCGCGCTTACCCCGCCCCGCGCCTGTTCGCCATCGACCCGGCGGCCGGCGAGGCCCTCCGCCCGCTGGGCAAGTCCGTCACCTTCTCCCCCCGGCGGTTCGGCTTGGACCTGCTGGCAGCGCCGCGCCTGGGGGTGCTGCTGCGGGAACACGGCACTGAGCTGGTGCACGCCTGGGGCATCCACGCGGCCGCGGCCGTGCGCTCGGCGCTGGGGCGTGATCAACCCCTCGTCATCAGCATCTGCGACCCGGCTCTCCCACCCGCCGCGGTGAAGTTGTTGCGGGCTTTGCTGGGCGACGCGCGCGGCGCGGTGGCCTGTGGCAGCGGCGTAGTTCGCCGCCGGCTGGTGGAAGGCGGGGCACCGTCGGAGCGTTGCGTACTGCTCCGCCCGGCCGTGGATTTCGCCGTCATCAACGCCGTGCGTGGCCAATCGCGCTCGGCGCTGCTTGGCGCCGCCGCCGACGTGACGGTCGTGCTCCTTGCCGAGCCCCTCTGCGCCGGTCACGACCACTTCGAGGCGTTCTGGGCCGTGGTGTTGCGCGGCCACCTGCGCGGTGGACTGCGCGTCGTCGTGCCGGGGTCGTCGCGCGTGGCAGCCAGGATTGCTCGTTTCGCGACCGGGCTGCCCGATCCCGGCGTGCTGCTGGTGCCACCTGATGGCACACCGTTTGAGCATCTGGTGGCCTGCGCCGATCTGCTGGTGGTGCCCGCCCGCAGGGACCTGGACCCCACGGCGATCGCCTGGGCCATGGCGGCGGGCGTGCCGATCGTGGCCGCAGCCGTGCCGGCGGTGGCCGAGTTCATTGTCCACAAGGTCAACGGCTATCTGTACAAGCCCGAGGCGGGTCGCGGTCTGTTTCGGGTACTCGCGCGCCTGCTGGAGGATCGGCCTGAAGCACCCCGCTGCGCGGAGGCCGGCCGCGGGCAGGCCTACGAGATGTTCAGTGCTCGCCGTTACGTGGAACAGACTTGGCAGCTCTACAGCAATGTCATTGCCGGCAGGCGTCCGGATGCGGACATCCCGGATCCGGCGTCGGCAGCCACGGGCCAGTGCTGACTCGTCCCCTCCGGGCCGCCGACCGCCGCCGCGGACCCCTCATCCCTGCACCAGGCTGTTAGTAGAGGTCGTCGTCCTCGTCCTCGTCGAAGTCGTCGTCGTCGAGGTCGTCATCGTCAGGCAGGAGTTCGTCCTCGTCGTCGTCGAAATCGTCCTCGTCGTCCTCGTCTTCGTCCTCCCAGTCGCCAGGCGCCGAACCCTGGAAGGCAAGGCGATCCGATTTCCACGACCCCCAGGCGCCGGCCGCACCCTCTGCCGACAATCCGGCCACACCCACTCCCACCAAGTGGTTCGCCAAGACCGACCTGACCTCCTCCACAACCGTCTCGGTCGCAGCGTCATTCACTAAGGTGTATTCGCCTGCTTTGCACATATTCACCATACTCGCCAAACTGACACGCCGACTTCGGACCCGAAACTCCCCATTGGTCCCGGGTCGCCAAGCGGGAGCGCCACCGGGAACCCGCCTGAAAGCCGCGGAAAGTCTAGTACGCAACCCCGAGTCGTCAAGCAAAAATCTCGCCGTCGGGCGCCACTTTCCAGCGCTTTGTCACGGGGTCTCCGGCGTACCGGGAACAGGCTGTCCCGACCGCCACGCCTTGGCGCGCGAGGGTGGCATCGGTACCCTCCCCTGAAGCCTCCCAGCAACCCACGGAAGGAACTTCGACAATGAGTACCCAGGATCCGCACGACCAACCGAAGGGACCCCAGGCCCCGGCAGTCGAGCCCGGCACCACGCCCCGCGCGGTGCACTCTGATCCGGTCCCCGCCGCAGGCGACCAACCTGCCGACCCATCCCAGGAGGCGGACGTCTGGACAGGGCGCACCCACTGGAAGTACTACGCCGGCCGCCTGCTCCTCTGGGCCCTGGTGTGCGTCCTGCTGGCGGTGGCCTTAGGCTGGCTTCACGGGAGCACCAACTGGCTGAGCGTCTGGGACGCCTTGAAGTGGTTCTTTATCATCGGAATCGTCTCCGGGCTGATCGTCGTCGGAACGGTCGCCATCAGAGTGTGGACGTGCCGGTATCGGCTGACCAGCCAGCGGCTGTTCATCGAGCGTGGCCTACTCAGCAAGACCGTGGACCAGACGGAGCTGATCCGCGTCGATGACGTGCGGCTGTACCGCAGCCTGCTGAACCGCATCTTCGGGGTAGGCACCGTGGTGGCCGTAACCACCGATGCCACCGACAGGGAGGTAACCCTGCCGGGCATCCTGGAGGCGGACGTGGTTGCGGAGGCAATCCGCCGGAACATGCGCGTCCAGCGCCGCAAGTCGCTGTACGTGGAGAACATCTGAAACCCGTATGGGTTGAGCGTCTTTGGCGTTGTGGGTGCCATGCTTACCCGCGACCGCGGTCGCGGGTAAGCATGACTCTGCAAGCCGCAGCACATGCCCACCCCCGCCTGCGGCGGGTGAGGGCATGGCACCCGCGCTAAACACGCACCGAAACACCGTCTTCGAGCTGCTCACCGGGAGGCACGGTGAAACCTGCCGGCACGCCGTCGCCGTCTCCGTGCCTTCGATGATGGCCGGCGGCTGAACCCGGCGTTCCGAGGTTCGCCTGCAAAGCCGGGCTGCGGTATGATCCCGGCTTCCAGGTCAAGGCTGGCGAGCAGCGTGCCCGCCGGCCACAGGCAGGGAGGGGAGAGGTCAACAGGGGCATGCCGGGGCACTCGCGTCTAACGGAGAGCACCCGCCGGGTCCGGCTGGGCGTGTACGTGGTCGGCGGGCTGTACGTGGCCGTCGGCCTCATCTTTGCTGCCCGCCACGCCTACGCCGGTGACGTAGTGAACACTCTGGTGGGTCTGCTCATCGTCACCGGAGCCCTGGGCGGCGCGTTCGCGCTGTTGCGTGCCCTCAGCTTGGCGGCACGCCTCTGGCGGGTGACCGAGACGCTGGACGAAGTTCGCGCCCACCTGCGTGCGCTGGCGGCCGCTAACCACACCGCCGATGCCGAGGCCCAAGCCGCCGAAGCGGTCAAGCTGATGAACCTGGCGGCCGTGGGCAACGGCGACCCAAGCCTGCTCAGTGCGGCCACGCTCGACCGCAGCCGTTATCCCCGCTTGGTCCGAACGCTGGATGAAGTGCGCGAGCATCCCGAAGGCCCGGCCGATGTGGGTGGAGCGCCCCCGGGGATGGAGTTGGCGACCGGTGCAGTCCACACGCCCGCTCCGGTAGTGAGCCCCCCCGCTGAGCCGAACGAGGCCGCCACATCCCCGACCCAGGTGGAGGACAGCTTGGCCGGGGCGGACGGGCCCAGCACTCAGAACCTGCTGCGGCTTTGGACGGTTGCTCTGCGCAATCACGACCTGGAGGAGTGTCGCCGGACGTTCAGCGCTCTAACCGATCTGGCGGAGGCGCAGGTTAGTGATCGGCTCCACCGCGAGTTGGTCGGTCTGGAGCAGCAGACGCAGCGTGGTTTGTGCGGCGCGTTCAGGGAGGCCATTCGCGGGGACAACTACGCGGCCGCCCTGACCGCGGGCGCGCGGCTGCACACCCTCTTCCCCGACTCGCAGGCCGCCCGCGACTTCGCTCGCCTGGAGCCCCACTTGCGCCGGCGCCTGGAGGCCCGCTTCGCCGATACGGGAAGCTGACGGCGGTCGTCCGCGCGAGACCAATTCCTTTCCGCATGTACGTGCAGTGCGTGTTGCGGTCTGTTCGGAGCCCGAGCGGAAGCGAGGGAACGAATAGTGAGTAGCGAAGAGCGAATGAAGAAGGGGCGCGGCCGACCGAACCCGGACGGTAGCGAAGGGGCTTTGCGGGGTGTCGGGTCCAGTCCCTCGTCCCCGTTCGGGCTCCGTCCCGGTGCTCGCTGGCCTCCTTCATGTTTTGCGTGCCGCCTGGTTCAAGTCGCACTGATCTCACCCGTACCGGTTGAAATCCTCCGTTTTTCGCTTGACGCCCCCCCCCCCCGCGACGCGGTACCTTGAACCTAGGACATGTCGGTCAGGGGTTAGGGTGCCGCGTCCAGCCCGGTTGTGGACGCGGGCGGTGGGTCAAACGGGCCTTCGGCGCGAACCGCGTCGTTCTCGCCGCCGGTCCCATCACCACATCGGAGGATCCGCAATGACACGCGAGCATTGGATCGTGGGAGCTCTCATCTTTGCAGGCGCGGGGGCCGTGTGCCTTGGCGCCCTGTACACCTGGACCGGCGGCGGACCGGATAATGACTGGGACACGTCCGCCAACTGGTTTACGTATGGACAGCGCCCGTATCCGTCCACGACGAGCGACGACGCCGTGTTCCCCTATGACCAGAACGGTTGGACCGTCAACCTGATCACGGAGCAGATCGACGACCTGAACGTCAATGCGACTACGCAGTTTGCCTCGGGGGGCGGGACAGTAACGCTGACGGTGGACAGCTTGACGATCAACGGACCTTCGCAGCCCAATGCCCCGCCGGTTACCGTGACCGTCTTTGAGAACGCCGTGATCACGACGGTGGCTCAACCATAGATTGGACGAGGATGCTGCCCGACCGCCTGCCTCAACCCGGAGAAGCGCGGCAAGCGGCGGCGAACTGAACAGGACTTCATGGGTGTGGCAGTCTGTTGAAGAAGTGGCGTCGGCCCCCCGCGGCCGACGTAGAGGGCCCCAGATGCACCGGTTCTCAGGGTGTCACCCGCGGTCCGACCGTTCTTCAAGAGGCTGCTAGGTGCGGAGGATACGTCAATGAACCGCAAGTGCGGATTGCTGATCATCGCCTCGATCGTAATCTCACACCTTGCGAGCCCGGCACACGCCGTGGACTGCTACTTCTACCCGCCTGACTACCCCAACGTTACAGGCGGGAACTGGGGTACGCCACAGTACTGGGACCCGCAAATCCCTGGCGTTGGCGACCGCGCAGTCATCGGTGAGCATCAGGGGGAGCTTGTCATTGTCCAATGCTACGTCACGGACGAAAGGCAGGTGGGTTCCCTTCTGCTCCACGGAGGCTGCAACACGCGCCTGCTGATAGGCCACGAGGGGAAGCTGACGGTTTACCAGAACAGCCGGATTGACGGCGACGGCATAGAGAGGCACAACGGCGCCTGCATCGAGTTCTACCGGTTCCAACCCGGGGCCGCAACGTCCGATTGCGGCGCGGGAGAACTCTGCATCGGCGCTGATCTGACCATCGCGGGAGACGGCGGGCAGATTCTCGGGAACATCAACTCCGGGCAACTGGAGAACCCTCCGCATTGTACCCAGGGGAGCAACCCAGGGATCATCACCAGTGCCAACGTCGGCGGGCTGCCCGCGCTCCTTACCCTCCAGAGCGACGGGCAGAGGCCTCTCCAGGTCCACGGCTACATCGACATTCGGGCGAAGCTGTTCAACAACGCCCGGGTGGGTGTCGAGGGTGTGCACAACGTCATGAAGCTTAGCAGGTGGCCCAAGACGGGAAGCGGGGAATGGTACTCCGCGGGCGGACGTCTGGAAGTGCACGTCCCGGTAACCTGGAACGCCATGTGGCGCCTGTACGGGGACGACAACGACGACAACGTCCCCCTGATCTGGATTAACGCTGCCTGTACGGAACTCGCGGGCAACGTGGAAGTGTCACGAGGGAAGCTGCAGGTGGACGAAGACTTCTGCACGACCGGGGATCTGATCCTGCAAGGCGTGAATAACCCACAGGCTCCCTACCCGGGGTCGCGGATCAGCGTCAGCGCCGGCAAGTCCGCCCAGTTCAGCGGGTCGTGTCCGTAGGCGCGATCCGTACGCGCAGACGCCGAGTGCAGTCCGGTGGGTCTGTAAGGGAGCGGCGGCGTTCGTCTGGGCTGCGCAGGGGGGGTTCGGCTTGCATTAACCTGACTCGCCCTGGTAGCATGAACGGGTAGGGGAGGACCCGCATCCGCGGGGAAGGTGGGGTAGTCATGAACAGGTGCGCTCATCGGAGCGGGCGACTGCGCGGTTGCGGCCGCAGGCCGTGGACGGATGCCGCGTTCCCTCTGCTATTGCTCTCGACGCTGATAGTACCGGTCCCGAGCGCTCACGCTCAGGTCCGGATCCCGCCGGGCTTCGAGGTGGTGCAGCTTACCGCGGATGCGCAACAGGATCGGTGGGTGCAGATCAACAACTGTGGCGAAGTAGTTCACACGAAGCTGCTTCCCACGGGACAAGGACGAGCGATCTTCCTTCATGACAACGGCAAGGTGACGCGTATCACCCCCGACGCGTCCTACAACTACACCCCGGACATCAACGATGCGGGAACGCTGGTCTTCAGCCACGTGCCCGCACCGGGTCAGGTCGAGCGCATCGTTAGATACCGCAACGGCGCTCTGGAGGAGATCACTTCCGGTCCGATCCCCGATATGTTCCCGCGCGTGAATAATCACGAACACATTGCGTGGGACCGCTGGTTCGGAACCGGGTGTTGGGAGGCCGGGGCTGAGATCTTCTTCTACGACGGGGAGAGCATCACTCAGATTAGCGCCAACGGCTTCTCGAACCAGAGCGTCTGCATCAACGACGCGGATCAACTGGCCTGGACGAAGTATGATTTCTGTCCTGCCGCCTGGCAATCGGCAATTTTCTTCCACGCGCCCGACCCCCTGACTTTGCTGCCCATCGACACCACGATTCCGCAGGAACTCCCCACCGGGCAAATCCAGGGGCAGATTCCTACGCTTAACGATCTGGGCCAAGTCGCCTGGTGCGGGTCGGTGGGCATCGAGATCTGGGACGGCAGGCATACCCGCTTTCTGACCTACTGGGGGGACAATCCGTCACTCAACAATCGCGGCGACATGTACTTCATCCGTTGGTACGAAGAGACCGAGACCTGGCAGGCGTGGTGCTATATGGACGGGATGTTCTACCAGCTCACCGGCGATCCCTTCTGGAACACTGTCGGTCACATCAATGAGTACGGCGAAATGGCCTGGGAGATGGGGATGGGCAACGGCAAGGAAGTGCGGATGCTGCGGCGCATTCGCAACGGCGACACGGACTTCGATCTCGACGTGGACGTGGACGACTACGCACCATGGGCGGACTGTCTGACCGGACCCGTCGAGACCGATCGACTCTGTGATTGCCGGTTTCTGGATATGCAGCACGACCGCGACGTGGACTTAGCCGACTTCGCGCTCTTCCAGAACGCAATGGGCACCGTGGTGACCATCGACGATCACAACTGTTGCGCAGCCCACTACGACCCCGGCTGCACCCACCCGGACATCATGGCCTGCGTCTGCGCCGCCCTGCCGGAGTGCTGCCAGACCACCTGGACCGCCGCCTGCGCGGCCGCTGTGAGCAACCTCAGTTGCGGCGAGTGTCCGTAGGGAGCTGTCAGCTATAAGCTACAAGCTATCAGCTTTAAGCTATCAGCCATAAGGTGTCAGCCATAAGCCATCAGCTTTAAGCTGTCAGCCTTTAGCCATGGGCTGTCAGCGTTGAGCCATTCGTTCCCAATGCCCGGCGGTCCTTTGCTGCGCGGCGGACACCCCTCCTCCGAGCCCGAGCGGAAGCGAGCGGGCAGGCAACGCCGTGCACCCCCCGAAGGGGGTGCAAGTAGGTAGCCCAGGGCGGAACAACTTTTCTCGTTAATTGTCACGCAACACCTCTTCTTACAGCCAGTCGGGCGTGGTGGAGGATGAGCTTCGCCCCCACCCACCGTCGTACTCGTTCGAGCGT
>JAKQDH010000014.1 GCA_029558835.1 Planctomycetota bacterium
CACGCCGGTCTTGCACCAGTGTGACATCAACCGGTCGGGCACGGTGACGGTGGCCGACATGCTGACGCTGATCAACCTGCTCAACGGGGCGTCGCCGTACCCGGAGGCGTACTTCGGCAAGCAGCTTCCGGCGTTGCCGTAGGCGAGGAATGGCGAATGGCGAAACCGCAGGACGGGCTTTGCCCGCTGCGGAAAGCCAGAAGCAAGCGTGGGGTGGGCAATGCCCACCCTACTTTATTGCTGCGACTGGTCGCGACGGTCAAAGGGCGAAAGCGGAAGGCGAGAGGAAGTGGCACGGGCGTCCCGTCCGTGGATTGCAGCGTGGCACGGGTATCCCGCCCGTGAGTTCACCAGTGGGGCGCGCCGCCGCTTGACGGGCCTGCTGGGCTTTTGCACGCGGCTGGGCTATTCTGTACGGCATGGATCGCGGAGAGGTATGCAGTCGGTTCATCGACGGGTTGCCGTATGCGCTGTATCCGTTTCAGGAAGAGGCGCTGCTGGCGTGGTTCGAGTCGGAGGGGGGCGTGCTGGTGGCCGCCCCCACCGGGATGGGCAAGACGCTCATCGCGGAGGCGGCCATCTTCGAGGCATTGCACGGCGGGCAACGGCTGTACTACACGACGCCGCTGATTGCGCTTACCGATCAGAAGTTCCGCGAGTTCCGTGAGAAGGCGGCCGGCTGGGGCTTCAACCCCGACGAGGTGGGTCTGATCACCGGCAACCGGCGGGTCAACCCGGACGCCCGGGTTCGCGTCGTGGTGGCGGAGATTCTGCTCAATCACCTGCTGGCCGATGAGCCGACGCTCGGCGAGGTCAGCAGCGTGGTGATGGATGAGTTCCACAACTTCAACGACTTCGAGCGCGGCATCGTCTGGGAGCTGTCGCTGGTGCTGCTGCCGCGGCACATCCGGCTGATGCTGCTCTCCGCGACGGTCGGTAACACGGTCGAGTTTCTCGGCTGGCTGCGTGAGCAGCATGGCCGGAGCCTGCGCTTGGTGCAAAGCAGCGAGCGCCGCGTGCCGCTGGAGTACATCTGGGTCGGCGACAAACTGATGACCGAGCACCTGTCAGCGATGGTGCGCGACGATGACGCGGCCAACCGGACGCCGGCGTTGGTGTTCTGCTTCAACCGCGATGAATGCTGGGACGTGGCGGAGAAGCTCAAGGGGCTCCACCTCATCGACGCCAAGGCTCGGGCACAGATCGAGCAGGAACTGGACCCGGCGGATTTCAAGGACGGCGTGGGCCCCAAGCTGCGGCAGATGCTCATCCGCGGCGTCGGCGTCCATCACGCGGGGGTGTTGCCGAAGCACAAGGAGGCCGTCGAGCGGCTGTTTCTCAAGAAGCTGACGCCGTTTGTGATCTGTACCGAGACGCTGGCGGCCGGCATCAACCTGCCGGCGCGGTCGGTGGTCCTGAATACACTGTTGAAAGGCAAGCCGGGGGAACGCAAGCCGATTCCCTCGTCGGCCGCTCACCAGATGTTCGGGCGCGCCGGTCGGCCGCAGTTTGATACGAAGGGTTACGTGTACGCGCTGGCGCACGAGGACGACGTCAAGATCGACAAGTGGCGCCGCAAGTTCGATCAGCTTCCGGCCACGTCGAAGGACCCGGGCATCCTGCGGGCCCGCAAGGAACTGGAACGCAAACGCCCGACGCGGCGCAAGACGGAACAATACTGGTCAGAGGGTCAATTCAAACAGTTGATTGAGGCGGGTCCGGCCAAGCTGTACAGTCGGTCGATGATTCCCTACCAGGTGCTCGTCTATCTGCTGACGAAGACGGGCACGCTGCACCAGGTGCGCGAGTTCCTCGGGCGGCGGTTCAACACGGCCGACCGGCTGGAGAAGTTCCAGAAGCAGCTTGACGCGATGATCGACAACCTGGCCGTCTTCGGCTACCTCGACAAGGCCGCCGACGGCGAGCACGTGACCATCAAGGAAACCATCCACGAGTTGCTGGGTTTTCGCAGCATTGATCCGCTCTATGCGGCGTTCCTGAGCAAGTTCATCGCGCGCAGCACGCTGCCGGAAAAGATCCAGGCGCTGGAGGCAGTGCTGCCGTTGCCGCCGGCGATCGAGCGCAAAGTGCGGGGCTACGATCTGCCGGTGGGGCCGTTCGAGGAGCACGAACTCAATCCGCTGCTCGTGCAGATGGGGCTGATCGGCTCGGGCGGGCGGCCGGTGCGCGAGCGGGACGAAGAGGGGGCCCACACTTATGAGCGCGCGGACTGGTATGAGGACGAAGACGCCGAAAACGAGCATCCATTGAGCCTGCCTGAGAAGCTACAGATGGTGTTCGAGGCGAAACTCAGTGTTCCGGAGTTCATCTTCTCGCAGCCGAAGTGGGTGGCCGGCGGGGTGTTTGAGTGCAACGACGAATTCTACAAGTACGTCGGCTCCCATGATCTGACGAAGAACGAGGGCCTGATCCTGCGGCACCTGCTGCGCCTCGTGATCCTGGCCGGCGAGTTCCAGCTTGCCACGCAGGACCCGGAGTACCAGGAGCTGGCGGAGCGCGTGACCAAGGTCTGCCAATCCGTTGATCCGCGCTACACCGACAAGTTCCTGGCGGACGAAGCGGCGCGGCAGGGACTGGAGATGAGCGGATGATGCGGCGCCGCGGGCGGTGGGGCTGGGCGGACGAAGAAGAGGGACAGGCCTGGGGATTTGAAATCTCAGATTTGAGAGTCCAGATTGGGGATCGAGGGAATGGCAAAGCGCGAAGGAGGAAGGCAAGAGGCACGAGGGGGCGGACTGCGGACTTGCGAATGGCGAAGAGCGAATGAGGGGGCCACACGCCGGGGGCCGTTGACTGCGGGATGGGAAAGTATGAACGGCGAACGCCTGCGGTTTGGCGCCGTCTACAGAGTGGCACCCGGCTGCGGCAGAGTCGCCCGGTCGGGAGGGGATCGAAGCATCGCGACGGTCCGCCCTCACCCCTGCCCCTCTCCCGCGGGGAGCGGGGTGCAGACGCCGTCTGCCGAAGGGGGAGGGGTTCCATCGGGCGAGCTCAGTAACTACTTGCTGTGTCGGCGGTGTCCTCCGCGGCGATCACCACGGTAACGGTGCCGCCGGCCGGCGTGAACTCGAAGTACCACTCGTCGGCCCAGACGCGCATGAGGTCGAGCCCGATGATGAGTTGCGGCAGGCCGGCAGTGTCGAAGAGGTACAGACTCGCGCTCACCGTGCCGAGCTGCTTGTGTGCCACGGTCGCCCGCACCCAGTCACGGGGCCAGGCCGGTACGGTGGGCAGCGTCCCCCGTTGCAGGACGCTGTGGGCCGCCCCGGTGTCGAGCACGGCCGGGATGACGGCGCTCTGCCCGCCGACCGCGACCTCCACCTCGACCCAGGCACCCGCGAAGTCCGGCAGGGTGGCCGAGGGGTCCATGCGCCGGAGCTGGAGGCCACGGGCGGGGATGGCAGCGGTCAACGTGGCGCGGTGCGCGCCGAAATCAACGCCGAGAACCGTGCCGCTGGTCTGGAAGAACTTGTAGCCGAGGGCGTTGCAGTCGCAGACGGCCGGGCCCACGAGGGCAAAGTCGGCCTGGGCGTCGAGCCCGCCGGCTGAGTACGCAACGGCCTGGGACA
Organism: Planctomycetota bacterium; assembly: GCA_029558835.1. GTDB lineage: Bacteria > Planctomycetota > Phycisphaerae > UBA1845 > UBA1845 > JAKQDH01. Next base: position 3,591 of record JAKQDH010000014.1, read on the forward strand.
CACCCACGGTGGCAACCCCGCCGAAGGTGAGCACTTCGGCCGTGCCGACCAGCTTCAGACCATAGGGTTCGCGCAACACCAACTCGAACGCGCCGCCCGTGTCGATGAGGGCCTCCTCCACCGTCGCGCCCGCGATCTCCAGCGGCACCGAGAAATACGCGGGCGTGTCGGCGGGAAGGCCCTGCCCGCAGCTGGTCAACAAGCCCAGCGCAGCGAGTGCAAGGGCCGCCAACAGAGCGTGCCGACCGCGGTACCGCGTGTGAGTGCCTTTGTTCACCGTATCGTTCCCTCGCAAGAGCGGTGGCGAGCCCGCGCCGCGCCACCGGCTCATCCTACGCGCCCGCAAGTGTCCGGCCACCGCCGCGGGCTGGCGGCGCGACGGCCGCTTGTCGGGTGGCGCGGGTCACGGTATCACTGATGAGCGCTGAATCGGAACGGGGCGTCGGCCGCACGGTGTGCTGCCTGGGTGTGTGCCAAGGGTGCGCGGCGTGGCGCTGCCCGACCGGTTCGCCAAGAGGGGCTACGGGGATGAGCAAGGCAGTGAAGGTGGCGCTGGGGCTGTGGTGGTGCGGGGGCATGTTGGGATGGGGATGGGCACCGGCCACGGCCCAAGTGCCGGATGCCCTCGACGAGGCGCTGGCGTTGGCCGGCTTGCAGCGGCAGGACCTGGGTTGGACGCCCAAGGGCTGGTGGCCACGCTTCCCAGCGGACATTCCCTACAAGCATCGCGCGTTCGATTCCCTCTTTCGCGAGCCGCTGGACAACATCGCGTACGCCCGGTCGCTCGCGCATGCGGCGCGAGAGCACCTCGATCCGGCCACGCTGGACGCGGACGCGGGTCGCACGTCCACGCACCTGTACCTGGCCGCGCATTTGCTGGGGGTGAACCCGAAGTTCGGTGGCATGCGGGGGTACACGGCCAACCTGCTGGCCAAGGACACGCCGTTAGAGGAGGCCATCCTCGCCATCTACGACGCCGCGGGGCGTACGCAGTACGCGTATACGTTTGCGATGGAGCTGCCGTATCCGAAGCCGGCGGCCGCCCTGGCCGAGCAGGTCCAGGCGGTCCCGGAGGCGGTCCGACCGATCCTGGGCAAGCTCATCATGAACATCATCGACGCCCAGCGCTGGGCGGAGCTCGCGTTTCGCAACGTGCCGGGTGAGAAGCGGCTTGTCGTCGCGGGTCGGTTCAACGCGGGCGAGGAGCAGGTGGATGCGTGGGACTACTGCCCGGAGTTCGATGATGTGGCGCGCGCGTGGGATGAGGCGAGCCTGTGGTATGCGAGCGAGAAGTGCGTGCAAGCGCTGGATGACGCGCGGATCGCGTTGCGCAGGCTCGACGACGTGCCGGCGTTCGCGTTCGACTGGGAAACGCCGTGGGGCTGGATTCGCATCCGCGGCAGCGGCGATGACGTGGTCGAGGGCACCGAGGCGCTGCTGGTGGTCGATCTGGGGGGAGACGACCGGTACACCGGCGCGGTGGCGGCCGGCAGCCCCTCCCAACTCTGCAGCCTGCTGCTCGACTGCGGCGGCAATGACCGGTACGAATCCCAGGTGCCCGCCCAGGGAGCGGGCTTGACCGCCATCGGCGTGCTGCTCGACGCCGCCGGCAATGACACCTACACAGCCGAGCGCTACGCCCAGGGGGTCGGTCAGTTCGGCTTCGGCATGTGCGCCGATCTGGGTGGCGATGACAGCTACTTCGTCAAGTACAGCGGGCAGGGCTGCGGGTACTTCGGCATCGGCCTGCTCTGTGACGCGGGCGGCAAGGACCGTTACAGGTTGTACGCCGATGGACAGGGATTGGGCGGCGTGGCCGGCGTTGGCATTCTTGCGGATCGCAGCGGCGACGATTCGTATGAGGCCGTGCGCGACGCGAAGATCACCGGCCGGCCGTCGTACCATTCGCCCGATCAGGATATCTCGGTGAACAACGCCCAGGGTTGCGCGATGGGGCGTCGCGGCGACGGGGCGGACGGGCACTCGTGGGCGGGCGGGCTGGGGGCCCTGCTCGATAGCGAGGGCGACGACCACTATGTCTCCGGCAACTGGACGATGGGCACCGGGTACTGGTTCGGCATCGGCATGCTGCACGACGGCGGCGGCGACGATGTGTATCAGGGGGTCTGTTACTCCCAGGCCACGGGAGCGCATTTCTGCATCGGCGTGCTGGTGGACGAGGGCGGCGATGACGTGCATCAGGGCGAGGTCACGTCGAACATGTGCGTCGCCTGGGGGCACGACTTCACCATCGCGCTGCTGGTCAATCTCGGCGGCGACGACGTGTACGACGTGAAGGGCAACGGCATCAGTTACTCGATCAACCGCAGCGTGACGGCCCTGATCGACGTCGGTGGCGACGATCGCTACATCGGCAAGGCCGGCAATTACCCCGGCCAGACCCTCTTTGACAAGCGCTTCGCGGCCCGCGGCGGGGTCAGCGACTACTTCGCGGCCACCACATCGCTCGGGCTGTTTCTCGACGTGGGCGGCGAAGACCGGTACGAAACGCAGCCGGACGCGGCGGCCGCGGGCGGCAAGGCCGCCGACGCAACGCAGCCGCCCGCGGAGCCGCTGCCGCCCTTCGGCGGCGGTGACAATACCGTTTGGAGTGACGAGCCCGGGTCGGACAACATGAAGGAACGCAACTTCAGCATCGGGGTCGACCGGGCGCTGGGCGAGGTCCACCTGGAGCCGCGGGCGGAGAAGACACCTTCGCGGCCACGCGTGCATCACGCCCACGACGAATAGCCGTGCCTCCGCGACGCGGGCCGGGGCGTCACGGAGCCGGCGGGGGGGTCAGTCGTGCTCAATCTCCGGCGCCAGGACGGTCGGTTCGTAGCGTACGCAGGGGCGTTGGGGAGCATCGGCGAGGTGGCGGACGAGGACCGCAAGGGCCGCGGCCGCCTGGTTCGTCGCGCGAATGTCCACGGCGTCGTACTTGTCACCGCTGGTGTGATAGAACTGCACGCCGGGGCCCAGGTCGCCCGGCAGACAGAGGGCACACAGCCCCGCCTCGACAAACGGAGCGTGATCGCTCCAGGTCCCGCGGGACGTGCCGATCTCCGGGGCAATCTCGAAGCCCCGTAGTGCGTCGCGCACGGAGCGCAGAAACGGTTCGACTTCGGGGTGGCCGAAATGGACGAGACGGCGCGGCGAACCGGGCATGTCCACGTTGACCACCGCGACGATGTCGTCCAGTTCGTCGTCGTGGGCCTGCACGTAGGCCCGGCTGCCGAGCAGGCCGTGCTCTTCGCCCATGAACCACAGGAAGCGCACGGTCCGCCGCGGCTGCCAGCCGCCGGCCGCCAACGCCCGGGCCGCTTCCAGAATGGCGGCGCTGCCGTTACCGTTGTCGATCGCGCCTTCGCCGAGGTGCCAACTGTCCAGATGAGCGCTCAGGATGACGATCTCGTGCGCGAGCGGGCCGCGGCCGGGGATCTCCCCGACGACGTTGTGGGGCGTTGCGTCCCAGGCGTCGGCCTCGATCTTGATGTTCAGCCACAGCGCTTCGCCGGCGCCGAGGCGTTGGATGAGGGTCTGCCCTGCATTCCCCGGCACGGTGATGCCGGGCTCGGGGCGAGGTTCGGCGTGGCAGCGTCCCACGCGGGCGTGCTCCGGGGTTTCCGCGACCAGTACCATGCCCACCGCCCCGTGCTCGAGGGCGAGCTTCATCTTGGCGCTGCGGTGGGAGCCGTTCTCACGGGCCAGCGCGAGGCGTCCCTGCACCGCGGGGCCCAGCTTCTCGAAGTCGGTCGCACTGCCCTCGCCGGCGTCGATCAGCTCCGCGGTGATGCCTTCCGGCGGCGTGCTGAGGCAGTTGCCCAGTGACAGCGCGCCTTCCAGGCGAGAGGGCGGCTCATCCAGAACCGTCACCACCGTCGTGCGGTCCAGCCAACTCGTCATGGTGAACGGTTCGCAGTGCACGTCGTGCAGACCGTAGTCGCGCAGACGCTGGACCACGAACTGCTCCGCCCGATAGGCGTTGGGCGTACCGCTGACGCGTCCGCCGGCCAGCGCGAGGCTACGGAGATTCGCGGCAAGCTCGCTGTGCGTCATGACCTCCCCGACAACCTGACGGTCGATCCAGCCGGAGTCCTGCGTCGGGCGCTGGCAGCCACAGGCCGCCAGCGCCAACGCCACCGCCACTATCCCCGCCTGCCAGTGCATTACCCGTCCGATCATGCTCAGAAACGTCCTTCCCGCACAGGTTCCGGCGGTTCTCCGGCCGGCAGAGGTCCATGGCCGTTAGCTGCTGCCGTCGAGCACGCCGCCTGCAGTGTGTCCTGGTACTTCTTCCACCCGGGGCACCACTTCGTATGCCAGTGCCACAAGCGCGCCAGCAGCGCTCGCGGGCGGCGTTCGGCATAGCGCCGCAGGCGGCAGCGCTCACACGCATACGTCGCAACCACCGGGTTCTGCTTGCTCCCGACCGTCATCGGCGTCCCGTCACCACTCCGGCCGCCAATGTATCGCTTCCAACGCCGCGGGCAAGGCACGCTGTCGCCGGGGCGTTCCCGAGACTGCCATGCCCGTCGCCTCGTCACCCCGGTGAGCACAGTGCCCAAGAAACATGCCGACCCTCCCGTCGTGCCCCCGAGGGAGCACAACGGGGGGTCGGCATGGCTACCGGCAGGGTCTTCAACCGTTGCCGGGGTTTCTGCAGCAACCACCGCGGCACCGACTAGTTGCCGGTAAACGACGCGGCGAATTCGGCGTAATCAGCCAGGTCGACGTCTCCATCGGCATTGGCATCGAACGCTTCGAGGCAGGCGGCCACCCAGCCCGGAATGTGCGAGTTGAGCGATCCGTTCGGGCCCGTCAGGCACTCGATGAAGTCGACGTAGTCGTCAACGTCGACGTCGCTGTCGCCGTCAAAGTCCCCGCCGGCCAGCGATTCGCATCCGTCGGGCACCCCGTTGCCGTTGCCGTCCAGGTCCAGTCCCTGCAAACCGGCAATCGCGATGTCATCGAGATTCCAGCCGGGGTAGGTCACACTGCCATCCGAGGGCCCCATGCCCCAGCGGATGTAGACCGTAGGCTGGGCGTCGGCGACACCCGAAATGTCGTACGTGTGGTAGGACCACGCATTCTCGCTGATGGTGGCGTCCGAGGGGTTCTGCCAGACCGTCGTCCAGGTTGTCGCGTCCGTCGAGACCTGAATCGAGGCCCGGTCGAACTTCTCCACTCCGAGCCACCGGCGGAAACGAAGCTCGACGCTGCTCAGGGTCGAGCAGTCGATGGCCGACGTGGTCAGGTAATAGACGGGCATGTTGCTGGTATAGTCACCGTTGAGGTTGTAGCCGTAGACGTTGGTACCGGTGTACCCGCTGGAGGGGTCGCGCAGGTGCGACCCGCCGCCCGTCGGCTGACCGAACGCCCACAGTCCCTGGGTGCTCCAGCCGGGATTCGAGTCCAGGTTAAAGAGCGTCTGGGCCGGCAACGGCATGACGTCGCATTCATCGGGGACATCGTTGCCGTTGCAGTCGTTGTCTTCGAGCTGACACTCGTCGGGCACGCCGTCCGACTGGCAGTCCAGGCTGTAACCGGAGGTGATGTCGCAGGGGTCGGCGACCCAGTTGTGGTTGCAGTCCGGCTGGCACTCATCGGGCACGCCGTTGCCATCGCAATCGAGGCTGAAGCCCGACGCGATGTCGCAGTCGTCCGGGATGCCGTTGCCGTTGCACTCGTTGTTCACAAGCTGGCAATCGTCAGGCACACCGTCGGGCTGGCAGTCCAGGCTGGCTCCGCCGCTGATGTCGCACTCGTCCGCGACGCCGTTGCCGTTGCAGTCCGGCTCGCATTCGTCCGGGACGTTGTTGGCGTTGCAGTCGTCGCTCTGCCCACAGCCGGCCACGTCGCAGGGGCCGCCCGGCGTACCGCAATTGACATCGCAGGGATCGTTGATGCTGTTGTGGTTGCAGTCCACCAGGAAGGGCCAGTGCATGATGGCGCCCTGGAAGATCTCGGCACGATCGGCGGGCGGACTGGTGCTCTGTGGCTCCTGGGCCCAGGCGATGATCACGATGTTGTTGGGATCCGCCCAACTGTTGGCATCGAACGTCATGGTACGCGTCACCTGCTGACACTGCCCGGGCGTCAGCGCAAGGTCCTGCGTGGTAGCCGCCTGCTTGAAGCCGTTGCGCGAGTAATTGACGACCGTGGGCCAGTAATCCAGCAACTGTACAATGTAGATCCGCACGGTCTTGGCCGTGCCGGTGGACTCCAGGCACACGTTTGCCCGGATCTCGTGGGTCGCCCCGCTGACCTGCATGCCCGTCAGTTCGATGGTGACGTCCGTCGATACGGCCCGTCGCGTGATGAAGTCGTTGTAGTAGGTGCTGTACCCGTAGGCGCCTTCGCGCTGAAGCATCCCATCCTGGTAGGAGGTCGGATACGCGCCGAAGTCCGTGTAGAAGTTCGCCCGGGTGTTGCCCCACGTGGTCGCGTAATTGTCCCCGTGGTGGATCTGGACGAAAGCGAAGCTCTGCGGGAAGTTGTTGAGCAACGTACTGAACGCGGCACCCGCGTTGGGACAGTACGTTCACCACGTCGCCGTGAATTCCTCGACGACTACGATACGTTCGGCCGCCGCCGCCGCCAGCGGCATCCACAACACCACGGCCGCGCTCAGCAGCCCCCAGCTCCGACCGGACGGTCGCGGCCACAAACTGACCCTCTTCATACACCTTCTCCTTGCTTGAGCGGTTTAGCCCCACTTCGCAGACACGGAGTGAACCCCCACCGGGTGGCGGATGGAAGGAGCGCCCCTCCCCAGGGTGTACCCCAAAACCCGATGTCATGTAGGTTACCCAAAGACGGGGCTAAGATCAACAGAATGGCCTCGTGTTTATCGCCCGCGGGGCGGCTTCGTAAAGCGCCGGATTCAGAACATCACCTGCACGGTTCGCTCGGAATTGGGGACGGCGTAGTTGCCGCGCTTCGCGTCCGGCGATGGCGGTGGACCCAAAGGCGCGCCAGCGCCCGCGCCCCAGCCGCACCGGCGCATGGACACCAGCGGTCGAATCCGGACCCGTTTGGGGTCTGATTGCAGACTGGACGCGCCAGCTCGGTCAAGGCGCCGATTGGACCCGGTTGGTCGGCACGCCCTATCATCACGCCGGTCGGCCGGTTTGCCGGTCCCGTCGGGGTTCCAGAGGAAGAGGTGCCGGAGTCCGGCGGGGCGAGAAAGGAAGTCGGGATGCAGCGTCGGTTGGGTATCGGACCGCTGCGGCTGTCGTGGCCATTTGTCCAAGCGGCGCTGGCCGGCTACAGCGACCTGCCCATGCGCCGCCTCGCGCGGCGATTCGGGGCTCCGTATGCGCTGGCCGAGGTCGTGCTGGACAAGCTGGTCCTCCAGCGGGGCAAGAAGCAGCGTGCGTTGCTCCGCCCCGTGCCGCCCGACGACCATCCGGTGGGGGCTCAACTCATGGGGGCGCGGGCGGAGGACTTCGCGCCGGCCGCGGTTGCCCTGGCCGCCGCCGGGTACGACGTGATCGACATGAACTTCGGCTGTCCCGTGCGGAAGGTGCTGGGGCGCTGCCGGGGCGGGTTCCTGCTGAGCTGCCCGGACACGGCGCTGGCAATTGTCCGGGAGGTGTGCGCGGCCGTGGGCGGCAGGTGCCCCGTGACGGTGAAGATGCGGCGGGGCATGGACGACTCGGCCGCCGGGGCGCGCGACTTCTTCCGCATCCTGGACGGTGCCTTCGCGGCCGGGGTGGCCGCGGTCACCGTCCATGCCCGCACCGTCAAGCAGCGGTACGTCGGCCCCAGCGACTGGGCCTTCCTGGCGCGGGTCAAGGGGCACGCGGGCGAGCGCGTCATCATCGGTAGCGGGGACCTGTTTTCGGCGGAGGCGTGCGTGCGGATGTTCGCCGAGACCGGCGTGGACGGCGTGTCGATCGCGCGCGGCTGCATCGGCAACCCGTGGATCTTCCGCGACCTGCTGACGTTGCTGCGTGGGGAAGGGCTGCCACCGCCGCCGTCGATCGTCGAGCAACGGGATGTCATCGCGTGGCACTACCAGGCGGCGTGCGAGGTGTACGGTGAAGCCGCCGCCTGCCGCGGCATGCGGAAGTTCGGCATCAAGTACGCGGAGCTTCACCCGTGCTTCGCCGAGGTGCGGGCGGCTTTCGTGGCGGTGCGGACGGCAGCCGACTTCGGGCAGGTTCTGCAAGCCTGGTATGACCCGCAGCGTCCGTGGCCGCCGGTGCGACGGCGCAGCGGGCCCGGGGGCCTGATCGCCGCCGGGGCACGCCGCTGAGGTCGTGCCGGGGCCGCGGGCCGCGTCCGCCACGGTTGGAACCACCGCCTCAGTTCCCTACAATCCCCATGAACGCCCGGCGAGCACGCCGGGACGCGGCGTACCGATTCACAACAACAGGCAGCGGTGGAGGCAGGAACCGTGAGCAAGATCACCATCACGTACTGCGGACAGTGAAACTACTACCCCACGGCCGCCAGTTTGGCGGACACGCTCAAGCGCGAATTCGACGTTGAGCCGGAACTCATCCGGAGCGGCGGCGGCATCTTCGACGTCGAGGTCGACGGCAAGCTCGTTTTCAGCAAGCACGAAACTGGCCGCTTCCCGGAGCCGCGGGAGGTACTGGACCGAATCACCGCCTTGACAGGGAAGCGGTAAGCGTGAGGATGCAACCGGCGCGCTTGGCGGCGCACGCCGCGGGGCGCCGGTCCGGACGCGGGGAACTGGCGGGCTTCATCAGGCCCCCAGGTCCAAGTACGTGTTTAGCGTGGGTGCCATGCCCTCACCCGCCGCAGGCGGGCGTGGGCATGTGCTGCGGCAGGCAGAGGCATGCTTTCCCGCGACCGCGGTCGCGGGAAAGCATGGCACCCACAACGCCAAAGACGCTAAACACATACAGGTCCAGAGGAACTGGGCCACCCGTCCACAGGACCTGGGCCACGCGGGGGGAATGCAGAGTGATGAAGGCAGAAGGCAGGCGGTGCGCGCCGGACACACGAAAGGACGGTGAACCATGGCGGCGACCATCACGTGGTGCGGACATGCGACGATCCGACTGACGCTGCCCGACGGCCGGGTGGTGTTCATCGACCCCTGGTTGAGCGGCAACCCCGCCTGCCCCGACGGACTGAAGAAGCCGGCGCGGTGCGACCTCATCGTTCTGACGCACGGTCATGGCGACCACATCGGCGACGTGGGCGCGCTCAGTAAGAAGTTCAGCCCGCCGATCGTGGGCAACTTCGAGCTGTGCACGGCGCTGGAGAAGACGGTGGGCAAGGGCGATTACCGGGGCATGAACACCGGCGGCACGCAGACGGTGAACGGGATCAGTGTCACGCTGACCCAGGCGTTGCACTCCTCCTCGGTGGACACCCCCAACGGACCGATGTACGCGGGCATGCCCAACGGCGTCGTGGTGGCGGTCGAAGGTCTGCCGACGGTCTATCACGCCGGGGACACCGACGTGTTCATGGACATGAAGCTGATCGCGCAGCTTCTGGCGCCGGACATCTGCATTCTGCCGATCGGCGACCATTTCACGATGGGCGCGCGCGGGGCGGCCCTGGCGGCGGAGATGTTGCAGCCGAAAGTCATCATCCCGCTGCATTACAGAACGTTCCCGGTGCTGGCCTCCGGCGCCGATGCGTTCCGCCGGACGTTGCCGCAGCCGCTGCGTGAGCGCCTGGTGGTGGCCGAGGTCGGTCAGGAAGTTCCCTGGGCGGTCCCCGCGGCGCGCTGACGCGGCGCGAAGGACAGCGCCTGCTCCTGCGACCACACGCCGGGGATGGTCGTGCCGCACTTGGGGCACTTGCCGTCGCGAATGAGACTGGACTCGACACGGAAGCCGACGCGGCGGATCAACAGTTCCCGACACTGGTGGCAGTAGGTATTCTCACCCGGATGCATCGGTACGTTCCCCGCGTACACGTAGCGCACGCCTTCGCCCAGAGCGATGTCCCGGCTGCGTTCGAGCGTGGGCACGGGCGTGCGCGGCAGGTTGGTGACGCGGTAGGTGGGGTGGAAGCGGGTGAAGTGCATCGGCACGTCGGGTCCCAAGCGCTCGACGACCCAGCGGGCCATCGCCTTGATCTCCTCGGGGGAGTCGTTGAGCGTCGGGATGATGAGAATCACCAGTTCGAACCAGATGCCGACGTCCTTGAGCACCTCCAGGGCGCGGAGCACCGGCTTCAGTTCGCCGGCGCATTGCTCGACGTAGAAGCGCTCGGTAAACGCCTTCAGGTCGATCTTGACGCCGGTGAGCACTTTACACAGTTCGCGGATGGGCTCTTCCTCGATGTAGCCGTTGGAGATCATCACGCTGCCGACGCCGCGGCGGCGGGCTGCCGCGGCCGCGTCGTACATGTATTCATAGAAGACGACCGGCTCGCTGTAGGTATACGCGAGGGTCGGCCAGCCGCGGGCGGCGCAGTTGGCCGCCAGTTGCTCGGGGGTAACCGGCGTGCTGGCGACCTGCTCCGGGCGGAACTGGCTGATCTGCCAGTTCTGACAGAACTTGCATTCAATGTTGCAGCCCGCGGTGGCAATGGACAACGCCTGCGTGCCGGGCAGGTAGTGAAACAGGGGTTTCTTCTCGATGGGGTCCACGTTGTACGAGCACAAGGCACCGTAGACGAGGGTCTGGTACTTACCGCCCTGGTTCTCGCGGACGCCGCAGTAGCCGCGTTCCACGTCCCCGACGACGCAGGCCCGCGGGCACAACAGGCACTTCACCTCGCCGTCGGCGTGCTTCTCCCAATGCCGGGCGGGATGCCGCACCACGCCCGGCAGCGCCACGCCAGGCAGCGCGCCCGTGCCGGCTACGTCCTGCCCTTGGGCACAAGGCAGACGACACACCATGCCGCCCGCCAGACACGCGCCTAGGCCGCACCTGAGCACGTCCCGACGCGACGGTTGCGGCAGCCTGCCCATCACGCCATCCATCGCCGTACCCTCACCACCTCAGCGTGTCTGAACACTCACGGCAGGCGCCGGCGCCCCCCGCCGCGCCAACTCCTGTTCAGCCAGGCGCACGGCCGTGCCGCGCGCCAATTCGGCCAGCTTCGCCTTCGCAATGGTATACGGCCCGCGGGCGTTGATGCCCAGCCAGCGGCGCGCCAGACCCATGACGCCCGCCGCAGCCAAGAGCCCCAGGGCAATCAGCGACAGATACCCTCCAATTGCAGGATCGGGCGTGAGCACGGGCCCGGTTACGAGCACAATCACGAGCGCACCCCACAACAGCCCCGCCACGTGAAACCAGAACAGCATCCCCGTCCAATTGGACTGCGGGCTGCAGATGCTCGCGCAGTGCCGGGCACCCACCCACCACCATGCCACAACGCCCCCGACGCACACGAGCCCCGGCGGCCATGCAACCCAGGCCATCGCCAGCGCCGGCACAAACAGGAACATCGCCGTTACGCAATTTACCGGGCAGCCCTCCAGCTTCCGCAACTGCACGGCAATGACCCGCGCTGGAACGCGCAGGTCGCGCACGGCGCTTTCGCCTCCACACTCCGGACAGCGGATCGGGTCCCCGAACAAGCCGCGCAGGTTGTACCCGCAGTGAATACAGTATAGGTCCTCGTCGTGCGGCACTGCCGGGTGACGCTGCTCGGCGCCCGCCGGCGCGCTACCGTCCGCTGCCACCTGAGTGTCAGGCGAGCTGTTCACACCTCGATCCGCTCGATCCTGTTCAGGTCGCTCTGCCCCAGGCCGCGGGCACCGGCGGTGGCGATGTGCTTGGGCGGGCGACGGTCTTCGGCCAGCGACTTGAGGCCGCGCGCATGGCGTTCCTGCTCCAGCAGGTCGGCGCCTACGGCGTCCGCGGCCACGAAGTCATTGCTGATGATCAGCCCGCCGAAGGACCAGGCGTGCTGCGGGCTGCGCCCCGGTCCGCCCTGTACCTGCGCCCGCGTGCCGTCGCAGATCGTCAGCCGCCACTTCGGGGCGATATAGCGATGGGCCACCACGTCGGCGACAAACGGATCACAGTTGTTGCCGTGGTACTTGTTGGGGTTGTGGATGGCGCCATAGAAGTTCTTCATACCCAGCGACACGCCGGCCAGGCCGTGGTCCTTGAACACCGGCACGCTGATGATCGCGTCCACCGGCCCGGTGAGGATGCGGGAGAAGCAGGAGCCGATCTCGCCGCTCTTCTCCACCTCTTCGGCGTAGCCGCTGCCGATGCGCTCTGCATCCGTGCCGCGACACTGCACGCCATCGGTGGACTGGTTCAGTTTGAAACCCGCGGCCGCCAGCTCCCGGTCGAAGCGGTCCCAGATGATGATGTTCTCCGGACGGACGCCCGCAGCGCAGAGGCCCGCCACGATCGCGTCCGCCACCGCCGGCTGCGTCGAGAGACCCAGCGTGTTGACCTTCAAGGCGACCCGGTCGCCCGCCTTGAAGAAGCTGCGCCAGGCGGTCGCGGCATCCGGCGCATCGGTCAGGCGTTGCAGGGCCGCATCGAGCAGCTTCCGCAACAGCTCCGCATGCTCGTCCACACTGCCCTTGGTCAGCGTCTCATCGCGTGCGATGATCACGCGCGTGGCTTTCCCCGGCACGGGGGCATCCGGTCGCGCCGCCGGCGCCTCGCCCGGCTCCGCCAGCAGACGCGGCGCGGCCACCAACCCGGCAGTGGCCGCCCCGATTTGGTAGAGAAACTCCCGTCGCGTGCGACATCCCGATGCAGCGTGCTCCCGTCCCGACAACATGTATTCCCCTTTCTCGCGGTCCCCTGTGCAGCGGTGGCCCCGCCGCCGCGCCGGCGGCGGGCTCATCCTGATTGTAGCCTCGGCCCTGTCGCCACTGTAGCGTCGGTCCCCCGCGGCCGACGTAGGCGCGGATCACGCTCCCGTGCAGCGTACCGGCCCGCTCGCTACCGCTCGGGCTCGGATGGTCGCGGTCCCCGCTTCATTCGCTCTTCGCTGTTCCGCAGTCCGCCCCTCTTGCCTCCTGCCTTCCGCTACCGCTCGGGTTCGGCGGCGCGTTCGCGCCTGCGGCGCGCGGAATCGCGGCAAGCCGCACGTGGGCTCAATGCTGCGGCTCGCCGAACACTTCGGCCTCGAAGCAGTGAATTTCCGCCTCCGGGCGCTGCCAGGCATCCAGCGGCAGACCGGCCTTGCGGCACGTTTGCGCCAGGAACTCCTGCCGCGTCCAACCCCGCTCATACGCCACCTGCGGCAGCAGCACGCCCCGGTACATGCCCATGCCGATCTGCAGCCCGTGCCGACCGACGACGATCGCGCTGACGTCCTTCACCGGCTGCATCGGCGTCAGGTAGCTGATCTCGATGTGCAGCCGGTCGAGTTCCTCGGCCGTCACCGGGTTCGACACGAAGCGGTAATCCTGACAGGCGTTCACGGCGTTTCGCATCACGGACTCGTATAAGGGGCCGGTGGCGACCATGTTGCCGATGCAGCCGCGCAATTGCCCGCGGTTCTGCAGGGTCACAAAGCACGCCCCGTCCGCTTGCAGCATCGGCGACAGCTTGTCACGCTCAAGCTGCGGCAGCGGCAAGCCCTTCAGATGAGAGGCCACGGTCTCGCGGGCCAGCCGGAGCAGCGCCGTTTGGTCCGAGTCACTGAGCGTCCCCCGCTGCTGCGTGAACACGAACGCCTGGTAGGTCACACTGTTGGACCAGTCGCTCGTTTGTTTGCCCGAGGTATCAAACCCGGTGCGCACGGCTTGCATCCGCCCGCGCATCGACAGCACCCGCAGCAGCAGGGCGACGGGGTTTCGCCCACAGATCGTGTCCTGCGTCTTGTCCAGATGCGCCAGGAAGCCGTCGAAATCGCAGCGCTGGATGGGCGCGGCGGCCGCGTCCGCCAGTTCGGTCAGCTTCCGGGGCACGTCGTCCCGGAACGGCTCGTACCCGAAGCGGGGCCCAAAGTGGGTGAAATCCGTGCTGGCCACCAGCAGGGTGTCACCGTCGAGATAAGGCAGCAGCGCCTCGGCCAGTCGGGGGTAGTCGGCCGCGTCCACCCGCCCGACGTACAGCGGCACCAGGGCAAAGTCACCCAGGACGTGCTGCAGGAACGGCACCTGCAACTCCAGGGAATGCTCGCCCTCCCCGGCCTGCGGCACGGAGACGAACAGCGGGTGCTTGCGCAACACGTCACAGACCTCGCGGTCGATCCGGACGTCGCCGAGCGGCGTGCGGTAGGCGGTGAGCCCGGCCGGCACGTCCACCCCGCTATACGAACCGGCCAGGCGGTGGCTGAAGGCCAGCGCGATCACCCGCTGGTAGCGCTGCCCGCGCAGGCACCGGTAGGCGGTGGCCGCCACCGGGGCGCTGTACTGGTAGCCGGCGTGGGGGGCAATGATGCCGACCGGCTTACCCGGCAGTTCCACGGCCGGGGCTTGCCCGAGGCACCGTTCCAGCTCCTCCGTCAACCGTGCCCGGTCGCCGGGGTACCAGCTTCCCGCGCAGTAACCGGGACGGACCGTCTGTTCGTCGCTTGCCGTAACCCGAACCATGGTGACCAGCACTCCCGCGGACGCTGCCGCCAGCAGCAGCCAATGACGTGACCTGCGCATAGCCGTCATCCTCGGCTTCCGGTTCCCCCTGACGAGTATTGTACCACAACCCGGCCCGGGCGCCCCGTCCGAGGCGCGCAGCATGGGCGTGCCTCCGTCAAAGCCGGATCGACCGGTTTCTGCTTAAGTGGCGAAATCGGCGAATTCGCGGCGCGCCCCTCCGCGGCCCGGCGGTTGGGGTCAGGACGTGGCTTCAGGGGAAGCGGGCGCCTCGGGCGTTTCCTTCTTCTGATGGCGTGTCCGCTTCCCTTGGCGTGTCTCTTTCAGGCTCTTGGCGGCCTGTTCCCACAGCTTGTAGGCCTCCCCGCGCTCACCACGCTTGTAGGCCTTGGCCGCATTGATCTTCTGGCGCCGGAACGCTTTGGTCGGTCGGGGCATCGGTCTCGTCTCGCTTGCAAGTCCCTCGCGGCGACGCGACCCACGGCCCGCCGCTCGTTACGAATCGGGCATTCTACTGCCCCGGCCCCCCTCTGCCAAGCCCACGCCCCGCCGAGGGGAATAGCGAATGGCGAAGAGCGAATGAGGAGCGGACGGGGCCCGGCCCGATCAAGCCCCAACGGAGCCAAACGGCACGACAGCCACGGGCGGGACGCCCGTGCCACGCCCAAGCCGAGCCCGGCGGCACATTCCCGGCCGTCATTGGCGATTTTGAGGGCGGCCTCTCGCTGCCGCTCCGGCTCTGTTCGGTTCGCTTCTGCCGAGGCTCGGATGGGCCCGCTCGGTTCCGCTAGCGCTCTGTTCGGGTACCGGGCGCTAGCCACCGATCGTCGATACCCCGGGCTAGTCGGCGGGGGTGGGGGGCATGTCGTCTGGCCTGTCGACCTCCCCGGCCGCAGCCCACTCGGCGGCGGCGACGACCGGCTCGAAGTCCTCGGGCGCCAGCGTGCGCAGATCGAAGCAGACGGCGTCCTCGCGGATGCGGGCCACGACCGGCTCCTCTGCCCGGCGCAAGGCGGCCACCACCGCCTCGGCGCTTGCCCCGGTCGGCCGCCATTGCACAACCACCGTCTCCAGCTCGGCCGCCGGCAATGCCCCCCCGCCGGCGAAGCCCACGTCGGAGCACACCAGGAACTGCTCGTCCGGCAGGGCGGCCGCAAGCTGCCCGCACAACTGCCGCGCCCGCTCCGCCAACTGATCCGTGGAGGCCGTCAGCAGCCGCAACGTCGGCACCTTGGCGGCCGCCTCCTCCGCCTCCGCGTAGTGACGCAGCGTCGCCTCGAGCGCCAACAGGGTGAGCTTGTCCACCCGATACGTGCGCATCAGCGGATTCGTCTCGATGCGGCGGATGAGTTCCTGGCGGCCGACGATGAGGCCCGCCTGCGGCCCGCCCAGCAGTTTGTCGCCCGAGAAACACACGAGGTCCGCCCCGGCCGCGATCGACTCGGTCACGACCGGCTCCGCCGGCAGCCCGAACTGCGTGAGGTCGAGCAGCGACCCACTGCCCAGGTCGTCCACGGCCAGCTTGCCGGTGCGGTGGGCCAGTTCCGCGAGGTCGGCAATCGTCGGCGACTCGGTGAAGCCCACGATCTTGTAGTTGCTCGTGTGCACGCGCAGCAGGATGGCCGTGTCGTCCGAGAGCGCCTCCTCGTAGTCGCGGATGCGCGTGCGGTTTGTGGTACCGACCTCGCGCAGCAGCGCTCCGCTGGCATTCATGATAGTGGGCAGGCGGTAGCTGCCGCCAATCTCGACAAGCTGCCCGCGGGAGACGATGACCTCGCGCCCGCGCGCGAACGTGTTGAGAATCAGCAGCGTGGCCGCGGCGTTGTTGTTGACGACCGTGGCGCCCTCGGCCCCGGTCAGGCGGGCGAGCCGGGCCGCGATGTGGGCTTGCCGTTTGCCCCGGCGCCCCGCGTCCAGCTCGTACTCGACGTTGCAGTAACCCCGGGCACCCTCGACCAGCGCCTCCAGGGCCGCATCGCACAGCGGCGCCCGCCCTAGACTCGTGTGCAATACGATACCGGTGGCATTGACCACCCGGCGCAGCGAGGGCAGCGCCTCCTGGACCAGCAACTCCTCCGCCCGGCCGATCAGATCCTCCACCGGCGGCGGCTCGGCGCAGGTCCCCTCCAGAATGCCTCGGCGGGTCTCGTCCAACGCCTCCTGCAGGGCAGCAACGACCGTCGCCCGGGCCACACCCGCCAGCCAGCCCCGCACCTCCTCGTGCTCCAGGAGCACCGACACCGCCGGCAGCGCCCGCAGCTTGTCCTTCATCTCAGGTGTCACGTTACGGCACTCCAGTCAGCAGTACTCCCAACCACGACTGTCGGAGAGCGGCCGGGCGCCCGCAGCCCACCCGACACAACTTCCCGCCGGTCGCTCCCGCGCGCAGATCGGAGCCCACTCCCCGCGCCGACCCGCGAACGTATCAAGGCCTCGGTATGATATCCAGTGAGCATTTCCGCACCTCATGCTAAGCTGATTCGGACCCACAAGCTTGGGCTTCCAAGGCAGGAGAACGGGCTGTTGGGGGGAGTGCCCGCCGCAGGCCCAGAAGGGGTCGCCGGCACGGGCCCCCGGGCACGCCTTGCGGCCGGAGGTCCCCGCAGGGGCGGTGCGGGCCAGGACCGTCGGCGCGGGGAGGCAGTTCGTTCGGGCGGCTGTTAACCAGGACGCTCGCCCATTGTGGACGACTCGCCGCCTCCATGCTCTCCGCGAGCCGCAGGGCAATGGGCACCATCAGCACGGCCTGTGGCAGCGCCTGGCTATCGCCCTGAAGCAGCAGGATGTCGCCGGCTTGAAACCGCACGTCGCGCAAGCGCTGCCGCAACCGCCTTCCCTACCGCGCCAACCCGACGATTACACACTCGACCTCGACGGCCTGCCCGACTTCCCCGATGCTCTTCCCCATGACCTTGGATTCCTCCGGAACGCACACCTCAGCCGTGTACTTGTCGATCTCAAACAGGTCTTCGGGGGAAGACTCTCCCTGGCGATTGAGGGTCAACCGCCAGCCGCCGGCGCCGATGAACGCAATGCCGGGCAGCGCGACCAAGTCGCAACGCTAGGTACCGCGGACGAACAGCGCCAGCACCGCGGCGAACGTTCCCAGGACAAGCCCGCGTTCAAGCATGCGGCCGCTCCCCCAGGGGCGCCTGGCGCATCGTCCCCCTCTCGAGGCCATCGTCTACACACCCTTCTTCTCAAACCAGAAGAAGAGGGCGACCACGCCGACCCACAAGACAAGCACGACGGGCCAGGGGGAAATGCCGAGCACCTCCGGCAGTCCCACCTTGCCGAAGTCCTTCCAGGCAAGAACGGTCCGCTCCAGGAAAGGATACAACTCCGCGAAAAGGGCTGCGCCCGCGACCATGCCGATGATCGCAAACACGGCGTGCCAGCGCCCTTCCCCCAACGCCCCGATCGACGTGCCCGGACAGAAGCCCATCACCGCCCAGCCCGTGCCGAAAAGCGCCCCACCGATCAGAACCGCCCCGACATTCAGGGGCTTGTGGCTCAGCTTGATGACCTCCAGGCCCGCCAGGACGTGCAGACCTACCATGCCCACCAGAATGGCCGCCAGCATGAACTTGAAGATGGTCATGTCCTTCAGCAGCATGGCCCCAACCTGCTTGTCAAACCGTAGCACCCGCCCCTTCTGCAGGAGAAACCCGAAGAGCACGCCGGTCACCAGTCCCAGCCATTGTTCCGTCGTCATGAGTGTCTCCTCCGGTACACGAGCCCGGCGACCAAAACGCCCACACCGAAGAACAGGAAGAGGGCGACAAAGGCACTGGCTGACAACTGCATCATGCCGCTCAGCCCGTGTCCGCTGGGACACCCGTCGGCCATGCGCGCGCCCAGCATAGCCAGCACGCCGCCGACCATCGCGCCGGCGGCGCGTTTGGCAACGGACGGACCGAAGCGTTCCTGCCAGGTGGGCGGCACACTCTCCCACCGGAAACTACGGTCCGTCAGCGCCGCCAGGAACGCACCGAGAAGAATTCCGCTGACCAGCATGAATTGCCAGTCCACGCGTACTTTGGTTTCCGCGTAGTACTCGTTGGATGAGACGTGCTCCGGCGCGACCAGGCGTTCGACGAAACCGGCAGCGCGGACAAACGACGTTGACGCACCCAAGTAACTGGTCTTACCGAGGAGTTTGGTAGTCGCCAGGGCGGAGCAAATGGCCAGCACGCCGACAAGCCCGCCGGCCAAGTACGGGCTCCAACCTCCATCCTTCCTGTTGCCTATCATGACCCTATCCTCCATTACCACGAATCGCCGTCGCAGCCCCGAACTCACACTTGCGGTTCCGCACGCTCCGACTCCGCCAGCACCCGCTGGTCGCCCACCCGCCGCGTGAAGCCCACCCGGTCGAGATACTCCAGGATCGGCACCATGAACTTGCGGCTCGAATCCAGCGCCTCACGCACCTCCGACACGGAAACTGGTCCGCGCTCGGCCACCAACTGCGCCACGCGCTGCCGCAGCTCGCGCTCCACGTCGGCGTGCAGGTAGATCGTCGCATCGATCTTGACGAGCTGCCCCAGCGCCACCGCCAGCGTCGCCAGCTTCTCCACGCGCTTGCGGTCCACCTGGGCCGCGAAGCTCAGCGCCGTCAAAGCCGGCGGCTGGAACCGCCCCCCGCGAATCTCCTCCACCATCGCGTGCAGGTATCTCTCATCGGCAGGCGCAAGCTGCGGTGCAAACCGCGCCAGGCACAGGAAAGAGCCGATGCGGCGCAGCGTCCCGTCGTCAAGGAAGCGCTTGAGCAGCGGCTTGGCCACCGCACGGTCGGTCAGCCGCTCCAGCCAACCGAGCACCGCATCCTCGTTCCGGCCGGGCGTGTCCGGGTACTGCCGGTGGTACCGCTCCAGGCGCGCCACCAGCCGCGCCCGCAGGTCTTCGATCGCACCGGGCACCACGAACACCCCGCTATCCGCCACGGGCACCCAGCGCTTGGCCGTCTTCAGTTGCTCCACCACGCCCGGCAACACGTCCGGGTCCACGCCCGCCTGGGCACAAATGTGCAGGTCCGTCGGCCGGGCAAACCCCGCGAACCGCAGCACCTCCTCCACCCGGTCGCAGTCGTCCCCCGTGTCCAGCCGCCGCAGGGCCTCTTCCTCCGCCTGCACGCTCTGCCGGCGTCGCCGCGCCACCGGGCGCAGCACGACGCCCCCGCCGATGGTGCGCACCGCGTTCTCATCGCGCAGGATGAACCGCTGCCCGTAGGCAGCGGTCAACGGCACGCCGCTGCGAATCTGCGCATACGCGGTACCCCCCGGCGCCAGCGGTTCACCCGGCAGCAGCACCAGCCGTACCGGCGTTTCCGTCGTCCCCATGCCCAGCCGTACGGTGCTGCTGGCCTTCACCGGCTTGTGCTGTGACGCCAGGCAGTGCACGCGCACGTCAAGCATGCGCGTCTCCCGCAGGAAACCCAACGTCGCCAGCTCCGAGCCCCGCTCGACGTGCTCGCGCTCGACCCCACTGATATTGATGGCCGCCCGTTGCCCCCGCGTCAGCGCCCCCTGCTGCACCCCGTGCGATTGCAGGTTGCGCACCCGGCACTGCTCCCCGCCCGGCCAGAGTTCCAGCGCATCCCCGACTTGCACCCGACCCTGCAGAGCCGAACCGGTCACGACGGTCCCACGCCCCGCCACCGTGAACACGCGGTCCACGGAGAGGCGGAATGGCCCGGTGGTCCGGCTCGCCGCCACCGTTTGTCCCACGCGCGCCAGCGCCTGCTTCAGTTCCTCCAGGCCGGCCCCCGTGATGGACGAGACGGGGCAAATCGGGCTGCCCGCCAACGGCGTACCCGCCAGCAACTCCCGCACCTCCTCGGCCACCAGCTCCACCATGTCGGCATCGACGACATCGATCTTCGTCAAGGCGACCACGCCGTGCCGCACGCCGAGCAGATGCAGGATTTCCACGTGCTCGATCGTCTGCGGCATCACGGAGTCGTCGGCCGCCACCACAACCATCGCCAGGTCGATCCCCGTCGCCCCGGAAACCATCGTCCGCACAAACCGCTCGTGACCCGGCACGTCCACGACGCCGAAATGCAGATCACCCAGCGGCAATTCCGCGAAGCCCAGCTCGATGGTCATCCCGCGGCGCTGCTCCTCCGGCAAGCGGTCCGTGTTGGTGCCGGTGAGTGCTTTGACCAGGGAGGTCTTGCCGTGGTCGATGTGCCCGGCCGTCCCGAGAATCAGGTGGCGAACGCTGCCCGTCTCAGGCAAGGCACCACCAGGAGTGGCATCGGGTGACGACATTGCGGCGATTATTTCGACCCGCCGGTGCTTGGCAAGTAGAGACCCGGCCGCCAAGCTTGAGCCCGTCGTCCCACTACGGGTTTGGGGGGCATCCGAGTGCCGCGCGGGTGGAGGCCGTGCCTCGCGGTCGTCGCAGAACCGGGCACGGTGATTCAGCCGTTCAACTGCACACTGGCGAGGGCGGTGGCCACGTCCTCGGTGAACTCGAAGACCTTGTCCAGGCCGGTGACCAGGAAAATGCCCCAGACGGTGGCGTCGATGCCGCAGAGCACCAGGCGCCCGCTGCTGGTCTGGACCGTCTTGCGCACCTTCAGGAGTTTCGCCAGGTTCGACGAGTTGAGGTAGGTCACGTGGGCCAGGTTCATCACGACGTGGGCGGAGCGGTTGCCCGCGAGCTGGTCGAGCAGCGCGGTCAAGTCATCCGTCAAGGCGGGTTCATTCTGCAACTCGACCAGCAGGACACTGTCTGACCAACGCTCGATCGCCATGATGAACGGGCTCCACACGGCCGGTCCAACGGCCTCGGGCACAGTATGCGGGGTAATCCCCCCTGTCAATCGCCAGGCCCTGCCGCTGCGGAATCGGCTCAGCGCAGCCGCACCAGCAGGCGACGGTCAACGCCCAGGCGATTGAGCACCGGGGCCGCGTCGCGCAGCCAGCGGCAGGCGTCGGTGTAGTACCCGGCCGTGGGACGCACACCCGGCGCCTCGGTCGCCCAGTAGGCGTTGAACCGGTGCATGAACAGCTCGCGCACGTACTTGCTGAACATGCTGGCCAGGGCGGTGGAGAAGTGGTGGGCTTCGCCGCCGCAGACGAAGCTCAGCTCCCAGGTTCGCCGCGACCCCCGGAGGCGATAGGCGCTGCGCTCCGGCGACTCGTCGAGAACCTGCATCTCGTGACCGGGGAAGCCCGTGGTCAGCGCCTCGCGGTAGTGGGTGCGGCCGCCGAGGCGGTCGGCGTAGATGTACACGGGCTCCGTCGGGGCGGCCGCCAGGATGCGGGCCACGATGCGCGTGACCGCGATCCACAGCACGACGGCCTTGTTGTGGGTCAGTTCCGTGAGTCGGTTGTAGTCGCCCTCCAGCAGCGGCTCGCACCAGGCAGCCACTAAGGCTACCTCCTGCGTGGTGCAATTACGGCGCAGGGCGTTGGCGCGCGTGGGGATGTCGCCGCCGTCGGGCACTACGGGGAGGGGGAAATCCGCTTTGGCATACCACGGATACGCCGGCAGCGCGTCGAGCGAGCCGGGGGCTAGGCGGCGCAGCAGGTCGTGCCAGGTTCGCGGCTGACCACTGTCGAGCGCGAGCATCCCCAGCACCGTGCGTTCGAGGGGGCCTAAGTCGCCGCCGCGGTAGACGGTCTTGCTGTCCGCGACGACCAGCGGTCGGTGGCGTCCGGGGCGCCGGCTGCAGGAGTCCTTCAGGACCTCCCACAGGCAGGCATCGGCGAGGCGATCGGGGACGCGAAAGGCCACGCCCGAGACCACCAACGGTCCCAGCAGGGGCCCGAACCCCGCTTCGTCGATGCCGGCGATGATGGTCATGACGTGTCCTGTGTGCGCCGCCGGGAGCGCTCACGCGTCCGCCGGGCCCGCGCGGGCCGTGCCGGCAGTCGTTTCGAGCCGCTCAAACCGCCGTAGCTTACGCCCACTGGTACCGGACAGCCAAGCCGGCCACAGGCGGGACACCCGTGCGTGTTTAGCGTGGGTGCCATGCCCTCACCCGCCGCCGGCGGGGGTGGGCATGTGCTGCGGCACGCAGAGGCGTGCTTACCCGCGACCGGAGTCGCGGGTAAGCACGGCACCCACAACGCCAAGACGCTAAACACCTACGGACGCCGGTGACTACCGGGCGACCCAGGGGGAGGTGTGACGCAACGGCGGGGCGGTGGGTGGGGCGGCGGCGGGTTATCGCACCCGCGCCGGCTCTCCGGCCCAGAGCAGGGGGCCAATGTCCCAGAACCCCGACCTGCTGGTCGCGTGAAGCCGACGTGTCCAATGCGTCGTCCGGGTATCCGATACACCTGGAAACGTCGGGGCGCCGGCCCGTCCTACAGTGAGGCCCTGCTTGTACGCCAGCTTCTTCCATTTGGCGGCGATGCCGTTCGAGAACACGCCCGATCCGCGCTTCTTTTTCACCACGGCCGAGCATGAAGAAGCGCTGGCGGCCCTGCGCTACGGCGTGACGCAGCGGCGCGGGATCACGCTGGTCACTGGCGCGCCGGGGAGCGGCAAGACGCTGCTGGGCCGTCTACTGATGGAGAACCTGGGTGACCAAGCTCAGGCAGCCGCCATCGTCCACACGCCGCAGGATCCCCAGGACCTGCTGACTTCGCTGTGTCGCGAGCTCGGCGTTCGTTGCCGGGCGTCGCACTCGACGGGGGAGTTGGTTGCCCGCCTGGAGGCGTTCCTGCTGGAGCGTCACGATGAGCGGGTAATCTGCGTGGCGATCGTGGACGAGGCCCAGAATCTGTCCGTGGAGCTGCTCGAACACCTGCGCATGCTGGCGAACCTGGAGGTGGACGAGGCCAAGCTGCTTCAAGTCGTGTTGCTCGCCCAACCGGAATTGACCGAAACGCTGCGCACCGGGCGACTGGACCAGTTCCGGCAGCGCATCTTCTGCGCGCGGGAACTGGGCCCGCTGGCGCGGGACCAGACACGCAACTACCTGCGGCACCGGCTGAAGGTGGCCGGGGCGGGCGACCTCGAACTCTTCAACGACGAGGCCGTCGATCTCATTCACGACCAGGCCCGCGGGCTGCCGCGGATGATCAACCAGATCGCAGACAACGCCCTGCTGGTGGCCTTCGGCGCGGGTCGGCCACGCGTGGACCGCCAGACGGTGGCGGAGAGCCTTGACCAGATGATGCGGGTGCAGGTGGCGTCCGCGCCCTCGGCGCCGACGGCGCTTCCGGCGCCTGTGGCTCATCAGACGGCCGGGGTCGGAGTGCCGGCCGCGGGCACCACGGCCGACACCGCAGTGCCGCAAGCGCTGACCGTGGGCGTGCTCTCCGCGTGCCAGGCGGCCGTGCGCGAGGCGGAAGACCGCGCGCGGAACCTGCGCGAGCTGGATCGGGACGCCGGGCGCCGCTTGGGCGAGCTGTCACAGGCCGCCAGCGGGGCCGACACCACTGCACACCGCCTGGAGGCCGTTCGACAGGACGCGGAGACGGCCGTCCGGCAGATTTGCACGCGTTCGGCGGAACTGACGGCCCTGCTGGAACGGAGCGCCACTTCGATCACCGAGCTTCAGGCAACGCTGTCGCAGTTCCACAGCGAACAGGCAGCAGGCGAGCAGGCGTGGGCGGACAGCCGTCGAGCCGCCGTCGAGCAGTTCCGCGAGGAGACGGCCGCGGCCGGGGACGCCGCGGAGAAACTGAACGACGCCTGTCAGCGGGCGCTAACCGCCCGGGGCGAGGTCCAGGACCGGATCGAGGCCGCCGCTGCGCAGGTGCGGGAACTCGCGGAACGGTCCACCCGCTTGCAACAGGCGACGCAACAAGCCGAGGAGCTTGGAGAGCGAATCGACCAAGCAGCCGAGCAGGCCGATGCGGCCGCGCACCGGGCCGAGCGAACAGCCACTCACGCGGAGCAGGCAGCCACTCAGGCGGAGCAGGCGGTACCGCAGGTCGGGCAAGCCATCGAGCGGGCAGACCTAGCGGCGCAGCACCTGGCGCGTTGCGCCGCCGAGGCCCAGGCAGCCGCGCGGCGGACCGAGGAACACGAGAGCAGCCTGCGGACGGCCTGCGGGCAAGCCCAGGAGGCGGAGGCACGCCTGCTGGAGCAGGCCGGCAAGCTGACGCAGCAGACTGCGGAAGCCGACCGGCACGGTCGGGAGCTGCGCGAGGCGCTGCACGAGACGACTGCCGCCCGCGAGGCCTGCCAGGAAGCGGCCCGGCTGGTGAAAGACCGCTGCCGCAACGCCCAACGACAGGCAGCCCAACTGCACGAGGCAGCCCAGGAGGCGGGCGAGCGCGTACAGCATTTGGAGACCGCCGCGCAGCAGGCTGCCGCGGCCCAGCAGCGGTGGGCGGCCGGCAGCGCGCAGCTTCTCGAACACGTAGCTCAGCTTGACGTTCGCCTCGAAGGGGCCGGACAGTGGCTCGAACGGATGGAGACAGCCCAGAGGAAGAGTGAGGCCCGGACCGAGCGGCTCTCCGAACTCTGCCAGCAGGCGAGCAGCGGGGAACGAGACCTCAATACTGTTCTCGAACGGCTCGAACGGCAGGTGGTTGCCGCCGACGCTCGGCAGGAGACCCTCGCTGAGCAGGTACGGCAGGGCGTCCAGGGTACGCGCGATCTGCATGCGCTGCTGAGCCGGATGGAACAAGCGACGCGGCAGGGTGCAAGCGTGCAGACGGCTTTGGAATCCCGTCTGGACGACGCGGAGCGCCGCGCGGAGCGTCTCGAACACGCTCAGACAGAAGCCGAAGCGGGCGCCCGGGCGGTGGACGCGGCCGCGGCGACCGCCCGGCCGGTCGCCGACCAGCTCGTCCGTTTCCAGGAACAGCTCGGCGCTGAACAGCAGGCACTGAACGACAGCCTGACCCGCGCCGACGCCCTGCGGAGCGACCTTGCCCGACGGCAGGAGACCCTGACGGAAGTCGTGGGGCAGGGGCAATCCGCGTTGTCCGCCACGCGGGAGCTGGCGGCCACGGTGAGCGCCGAGCGGGCCCGCGTCGAGGCGCTTATGGAGCACGTCAAGCGGGTGAGCACCTGGCTGGCCGACGCCGGCGAGACCATCCTGCGTCAGGCCGAGCGTGCCATCCTGCGGACGGAAGAGGCCCGTCAGATGTTGCTGGCGACGGTGCAGGAGGCAGACGAGTGGCGTGCGCGTGCCCGGGCGCAGGTTCGCTCCTCGACCCAACAGAGCGCCGCCAGCGCCCTCGAGGCGGCCGAGTTGCCGCAACTGGCCCAAGTCCTGCGTCGGATCGCCGGCGACGAGGTATCGCTGAGTACACCGGAAGACATCCGTGCCCCGGACTCCAGCCATGCACAGGAGCCGGTCTGAGCACCGCTCCGGACGGCAACGTCACCATCACTCGGCGCCAGTTCCGCGCGGTGCCGGCCACCATCGGTCTCATCACCGTCCGCGTCGTCCCTCGCCCGACGAGGGCAAAGTGGTGGCGGTGCTGTCGCTGGCGCTGCTGAGCGTGGCGCTGCTGACGTTCCTGCTGGTGTTCACGCTGTTCATGGGGCGGATCGGCAACTACGCGTTGCTGGTTTTCGCGCCCGTCGCCGTTCTGGCCGTGCTGGTGAGCGTCAGCTCCGGCCGGGCGGCCGGACGCAAGCGCGAGCGTGCCCAAGCCGCGCCCGGTCATGCCCCTGAGGCGCCGCTGGGCGGCGTATGGGAAGGCACCGCGCGCCTGTGGCCGGGCACGCCGGACAAGGTGCTACGCCTGCTGCCGGTCCGCATGCGTCTGGGCGGCCGGCCGCTCGAAGCAGAGCTGCTGCCTTGCGTCGGCCGCCAGGACCGTGAACACATCACCGCCATCGACCTGCTCGAATACGACCCGACGCACCGCCACCTAAACTTGAGTGTCACGGTGGATCAGTTCGACCACCACGAGACCTTCACCGCCCGCCTGCGCCGCCCCGCCGGTGCCCCCGGCGTCCTCGTTCCCGACGACGACACCGAACTGTTCACGCTCGAGCTGCACCGTCTGCCGACACGAACGACCCGGCGGACGGGTGCACCACGGAGACACGGGGGACACGGAGAGGACGGAGTCTGTTCCGGTGATCTTTGAGTGGGCCGGAGCAGGCGGCGCTCGTGTCGCGGCGACCTTGGGCAAGGCGCGCCAGGAGTCTGCGATACAACGGCTCTCTCACGAGCAGACGGCAACGGGAAGCAGGCCCGCAGCGTCGTAACGCTCCCCCTCACCCTGCCCTCTCGCCCAAGGGGTCAGGTTGGACGCTCCAAGCCGGCTCCCTCTCCGGTCCGTGTCCTCGGTCGCTCCGTGGTGCCTCACCCCCGACGGCCCTCGCTCGTCCTCCGGACGAAAGAAGAGAAAGGCAGCGGTGCAGCCCCCAGGGCCTGGAAGGCCCTGGCAACGCTCGCGCGCCCTCCGGGCGGAAGAAGACGCTCACCCTGTGAAGCGAAGCACTCTCCTTCGCACGCGCGTCACACCTTGCGCAGCAGGTGGCCAAGCTTCTCTTTCTTCGTCTTCAGGTAGAAGCTGTTGGCTTCATTGGGTGGGATCTCAAGAGGAATCTGCTCGACGATCTTGACGCCGTAGACTTCGAGCCGGCTGACCTTCTTGGGGTTGTTGGTGAGGATGCGCAGTTGCCGCAGGCCCAGGTCGCGGATGATCTGGGCGCCGACGCCGTAGTCGCGCCGGTCGGCGGGCAGGCCCAGGTGTTCGTTGGCCTCGACGGTGTCCAACCCCTGGTCCTGCAAGTGATACGCGCGCAGCTTGTCGCGCAGGCCGATGCCGCGCCCTTCCTGGCGCAGATAGAGGACCGCGCCCTTGCCGACCTGCTGGATCATCTGCATCGACACGTCGAGCTGCTCGGCGCAATCACAGCGGATCGAGTGAAACACGTGTCCCGTCATGCACTCCGACTCGACGCGGACCAGCACCGGCTCCTCGTGGACGAGAGACTGACCGGCAGTATCCAACTCACCCACGCCGCCGCAGCACAGGGCCAGGTGCGGTTCCGCGTCCACCGGGCAGTGGTAGGAGATCAGCGTGAACTCCCCGAAACGCGTGGGCAAGCGCGTGGTCGCACCGCGGGTCACGAATGACTCCCGTCGCATGCGATACTCGATGACGTCGGCCACAGTGTACATGCGCAGGCCGTGCTGGGCGCAGAAGCGGGCCAGATCGGGCACCCGGGCCATGGTGCCGTCGTCGTTCATGATCTCGATCAGGGCGGCCGCGGGCTGCAGCCCGGCCAGCCGCGCCAGATCGACCGAACCCTCCGTCTGCCCCGCCCGCACGAGCACGCCGCCGTCCACGGCCATCAGGGGGTTGATGTGTCCGGGGCGGGTCAGGTCTCCGGGGCGGGTGCCCTCGGCGCAGGCGACCTCGATCGTCTTCGCCCGGTCAAACGTGGACACGCCGGTGCTCGTTCCGAAGCGGCAGTGGGCGTCGATCGTGACGGTGAACGCGGTCCCGAAGCGCGTCGTATTGACGGGCGTCTGCAACTGCAAGTTGAGCTCCTCGCAGCGCCCGCGCGTCAGGGCCAGGCAGAGCACGCCCCGCCCGTGCTTGAGCATGAAGTTGATGGCCTCGGGGGTGACCTTCTCGGCGGCCATCACCAGGTCGCCCTCATTCTCGCGATTCTCGTCATCGACCAGGACGACGTGCCGCCCCGCCCGCAGGTCGTCCAGCGCTTGTTCCACCGGTGCAAAGGGTCCGTGTTGCATGGATTTCCGTCATTTCCCCGCCGGCGGCGTCGTCGCGGCAAACCGGGTCCCCAGCCGCAGGTAGTCCAGGGTCGCCACCACCGCCAGCGTGCTCGCCAGCCAGTACAAAGGCACCAGGCAGCACTGCAAGACCGGTGCCAGGTCCGGCGCCAGCAGCGTCCAGCCGACCATTACCAATTGTACCAAGGTACACAGCTTGCCCCAAATCCGCGGCCGGATCAGGAACCGGTTGGTCGCCAGGTAGACGACCGCGAAGCCCAGCACGACCAGAATGTCCTTGCTGACGGCGATCACCGGCACCCAACTCGGCAGCCGGAAACCGCGGACCGAGCCCTCTTCCGTCGCCAGGATGACCACCGCACAGATGACCAGCAGCTTGTCGGCGATGGGGTCCAGGAAACGGCCCAGCGGCGTCTCCTCCTTCAGCCACCGGGCCAGGAAGCCGTCCACCGCGTCGCTGACGCCCATGAGTACGAACAGCACCAGCGTCACGTATCGAATGCCGGGCCAGCCCATGTTCAGGTTCAGCAGGCAGATCACCAGCGGCACCACCAGCAGAATCCGGGCGAGTGTGACGCGATTGGGCCAGTTGAGCCAACTCATGGCACCTTCCTTTTCCTGGGGTGGCGACCCGCACGCCGGGGGTGCCATGCTTTCCCGCGACAGCAGTCGCGGGTAAGCATGCTCTGGTGTCCGACCACATGCCCACCCCCGCCCGTGGCGGGTGAGGGCATGGCACCCACGCTCAGCACATCCGTACGGCGCCCACTTCGCCAGCGCACCTGTTCACGCCACGGTCAGCACGGCCGCCCCGCTGAGGGCGCTGGTCTTGACCGCCAGCAACGCCTCGTTCGCCTGTTCCAATGCAAACGCGGTGACCTCGGTTCGGATCGGGACGCCGGCGGCCAGGGCGAGCAGTCCCTCACCGTCCCGGCGCGTGGCGTTGGCCACGCTGCGCAGCACGTTCTCCCGATACAGGTGGCGAGCGTAGTCCAGCGGCGGGATCTCGCTCATGTGAATGCCCGCCAGGGCCAGGGTGCCGCCGGGTGCCAGCAACGCGAGCGCCTCCGGAACAAGCTGCCCGGCCGGGGCGAACATGATCGAGGCGTGCATCTTCGCCCCGGGGTCATCCCGGCTGGTGCCGGCCCAGGCCGCGCCCAGCTTCCGTGCCAGCACCTGGTTGCCGGCGCTGCGCGTGAACACATACACTTCGCAACCCCAATGTCGCGCGACCTGGATCGCCACGTGGGCGGAGGCGCCGAAACCGTACAAACCCAGGCGTTGCCCGCCCTGGATGCCGCTGAGACGCAGGGCGCGATAGCCGATGATCCCGCCGCACAGCAGCGGGGCAGCCTGGAGGTCCGGGAAACTCGCCGGGATTCGATACGCAAACGCCGCCGGCACGCATACGTACTGGGCGTATCCGCCGTCGACGCTCCAGCCGGTGAACCGCGCCGACGGACAGAGGTTCTCCCGCTCGCTGTGACAGTACGCGCACGTTCCGCAGGTCTCCTGCAGCCAGGCGATGCCCACGCGCTCGCCCACGCGGACGTCATGCACCTGCGGACCGCGGTCCACGACCGGTCCGACCGCCTGATGCCCAGGAATGACCGGCAGCCGGGGCAGGGGCAAGTCACCCTCCGCCTCGTGCAGGTCGGTATGACACACACCGCAGACGCTCACGCGCACCAGCAGGTCAGCCGGCCCGGGCACCGGCAGCGGCGCGTCGACAAGCTGCAGCGGACGCTGCGCAATCGGCCCGGGTTTCGTCAGTTGCATGGCCAGCATGGGTGCCCCTACGCCGACGCGTTGAGGAACTGGGTTTCGCACAGCGTGCGATACAGCGGGCAGCGCTCGAACAGTTCCGCGTGGGTCCCGGTGTCGAGAATGAACCCGGCGTCCATCACCACGATGCGGCGGGCGAACTGGATGGTGCTTAAGCGGTGCGCGATGATGAACGTCGTTCGCCCCTCGGCGAGGCTGCGGAGGGCCTGCTGGATCTTCTGCTCCGACTCGGTGTCCACCTGGCTGGTAGCCTCATCGAAGATGAGGATCGGCGCGTCGCGGAAGATCGCCCGGGCGATGGCGAGTCGCTGCCGCTGCCCGCCGGACAGCGTGGTGCCGCGTTCGCCCAGTGCGGCCGCGTAGCCGCCGGGCAGGGCCCGCACGAACTCATCGGCCGATGCCCGCCGGGCCGCCGCTTCCACGTGCCGTCCGTCCGGCTCGTCCTGACCGTACGCGATGTTGTCCACCGGCGTGCCGGCAAACACCACCGCCTCCTGCGTCACGAGGCTGATCTGCCGACGCAGGCTTGCCAAGTCCACCCCGCGCAGGTCCACGCCGTCGTAACGCACCACGCCGCGGTCCGGGTCGAAGAAACGCAGCAGCAGACCCATCAACGTGGTCTTGCCGCAGCCGTTGGGACCGACGACGGCCACCGTCTCCCCGCGCTCGACGGACAGGTCGATGTCGCGCAGGGCGGGCACCTCGGACCCCGGATACGTGAAGGTGACCCCCACGAACTCCAGCCGCTCCCGCAGGGGCCCCACCGCCACCGGCGTCGTCGCGGCGGCCTGCTCGTCCGGCCGATCCAGCACCGAGAAGATGCGCTCCGCCCCGGCCGTCGAACGCTGCACCCGCACGTACACGTCCGACAGCTTCCGCAACGGGTCAAACAGCATCGACAGCGTGAACCCAAGCTGCACGAACTTCGACAACGAGAGCTGCTCATTCAGCACCCGCCCGGCCAGCCAGACCGTCACCACGCTGCCGGCGATGACGGCCACCGTCTCCAGCATCGGGCTGATGAACGCTTCCTGCCGGGCCAGCTTCAGTTGCTGTCGGAAGACCTCGCGGTCGATCGTGCGCAGGCGGCGCTGCTCCTGCGCCTCGGCCGTGTAGGCCTTGACTACCCGCAGGTTGTGCAGCGTCGCGGTCAAGGCGTCGATCATCGTGCCGTAGGCACGCAGCAGGCGGTGCCCGGCCTTGCGCACCTGACGCCCCACCGTCCAGAACAGAACCACCGCCACCGGCGCCACCACCACCATGGCCAGCGTGATGCGCCAATCCAGTGCCAGCGCTAAGCCGACGATGAACACGGCCTTCAGCGGCTCCCGCACGAACTTGCCGAAGAGCGTCAGCAGCCCCCGCTGTATCTCCTGCACATCCTGCACGAATCGGCTAACGACGTCGGCCGTCGGCTGGGCCGCGAAATACGACATCGGCAGTCGCAGCACCCGCTCGTACAACCGCCCGCGCAGGTCCATCATCGCCCGCAACACGCCCCGCGCGACGAGTACCTCGCCCGCGTACCGGCACACGTTGGCCAGCACAACCACAACGACCAGGACACCCAGAATCCCCGTCAGCGTCCGCAACTTGTGCGTGTCCGCGTCCGCGGGCAGCAGGGCCGCCAGCCGGTGCAGGGCCCGGGACTTAGCGTCGGCAGGGCCCACGGTGAGGGTCACCGAGGTCGTGGCCTGCTCCGGTGTGCGAACCCGCACCTCGACCGGCGCTCCCGCCGGGGTGGCCACCACCTCGTCAAGCCACGCCCGCACCGACCTCGGCTCCGGCGGCACCAGCTCATCCAACGCCCGCACGCCCGCCTGGGCCAGGCTCCCGCCGGGCGACACCTTTGCGACGCGGAGGTTCTCGCCGGGAACCAGCGGAGCAAAGTCACTCCCGAGCCGGTCCTCCGCGACAGTGCGCACCGCCCAACCCTGCAAGCCCTCCTGTTCCAGGAGGATCTTCAGCACCGGAAAGACGCCCGCGATGCCGGTTGTGTTCAGCAGGGCGAACAGAATCGCGAGCAACATGCCCAGCGCGACGGTGCCTCGGTAAGGCAGGATGAGCCCGACGGTCCGCCGAAACTCCCGGGGCCGAAACTGCTTGCCCGGCGCCCGTAGCCGGTCATCCGCATCAATGAGAATCGGGTTCATCCGGAAACCTGCCCGCCGCCGGCGCGCATTCGCCTCTGTCGACTGCCTGTCCGTTCCCCGGGACGCCGCGTCCCGCCCGGTTCACGGAGGAGGGCATCGTAGGCGTACGGCACGGTCTTTGGAAGCCCGGCCGGTTGAAGGTGTGGCGTCGGCCCCCCGTGGCCGACGTAGAGGACGGCGCACCGGGTGTGAAGGGGAATCGGCGGGCGTCGCAGGCAAGACAGGTAGCGTCAGCCCCCGCAGAGGACGGCGGACCGCCAGTTGGCAAAGGCTCCGCCCCTGACGACAGGCTTCCCCGCCGGCATGGGCACAAGCCCATGCGGCGAGGTGGGCGCGCGGAGTCACCCATCCCCCGTGTGCGTCAAACTTCCTTCCCCTCCGCCCCTCCCCCAGACCCTGGCGCCCCGGCCGCTCGGCGCAGCCCAGGCGCGGACCGCAGTCCTCCCGCAGCGCGTGATCGCTCGCCGGGTGTGACCCGGCTCACCAGTCGCTTGACTCTGCTCCGACGTGCGCTGGCCGGCCCGAAGTATCGGTTCAGAGGCCAGAACCGCGCTATCCCGCGGCCCCGAGCCCCGTTTCCACTCAAGAAGCCGGCGCCGCTTCCCGCAGATTCCATTGCCTGGGACAGTCGAGAGCGCCGGCCACCCTCAAGTATGCGACACGACTTGCCGCCTGTCAAACGACTTCTGCGATATTACTGGCTTTGACACGCTTTCCGTGCCGCAAGCAGGCTCTGCCGCGATTCATGGTGCCGCGGCGTGGCACCTGCTGCGACCTTCGTGATCTAAGGTCAGGGACGCTGAACAGAACTACGCGGAAGGGAAACCGGGCAGGTGACATGCCCAGGCCAAAGGTGCCTGCCTTCCGGCAGGCGGGGGCTGACCCCTCTCCCTCGTAGGGGTGAGGGTGGGGACTGCGAAAACGCTTCCCGGGGTGCATGCGCACCCGTCCACCGCGCATCATGCGCTCAGCGCGCACGCCTGCCCGAGGGCGGATCGGTACGCTGTCACATACGGGAGCATCAGGCACATGGGAGAGCATGGCGGTGCTGCGCTTGGCCATGTCACCCCCTGCCGTTGGTCGGTTTCCCCCTCGGGTCAACTCGCACCGGCCGCTGCCGGCCCGAGAGGCGTTGGATTCAGGGGGCACCGGCGCCGGAGTGCCGCGTGCGGGCTCAGCATTACGGCCAGTGCACGGGCTCGTTGCCCGGCTCGAAGTCAGCGTCCCGGATGACGATCTCCCCTTCGACGCGCACCGTCAGCCCGGCGTCGGCCCGCGGGCCCGGCAGGCGGGGGTCCTGCCAGCTCACGTCCACGCGACGGTCCCGCAGGCCGACGCCCTCCAGCGTGAAGTACGTCAGCCCGGTCGGCAGTGGATCAATCACTAGGCCGCCGTCCGCCTGCGGCTCCAGACCTACTACATGTCGGATGATGAGGTCGATCCACCACGAGTGCATGTAGTCGCGGAACTTGCTGAGCGGCGCGCCGGTCCACGGGTGGTAGCGTTCGTAGAAGTCGGCCCGCGGCTGCAGATGATTGCGTGCCGCCTGGCGCAGGAGCGTGCCGGCCGCCGGTGTCCACGTTCGATCCAGCGTCTTGGCCGTGGTAGCGAAACCCTCCAGCACGTGCGACGTGGCCGCCGGCCACGCGGGGCCCATCCAGTAGCCGGAAGGATCAAACCGCGGGTCCGCCTGCGACAGCGCCGGCACCGGGTGCGCGGCGGCGAAGCCCTGCGGGTTCAGCAGGTGCGCGCGCACGACATCAAGATGTTCCGGTTGCGCGATGCCGGCAAAGAGGGGATAGAACATCGTCACCGGCAACAGGTCGGCCGGCATCCCGTCCGCCGGGTTGCGGTCGCGCCAGCACCGCGCGGTTGCGTCCCACAACTCGGTGTTCACGGTTTGTGCCACCTTGTTGGCATACGCGGCATAGTGCTCGGCATCGTCGGCGTACCCGAGCACCCGGGCCAGGTTAGCTAGCGCCGTCAGGTTGGCATGGGCGTAGCTGGTGGCATCGACCGATTCGTAACGCAGCGTCGGGTCCGGCCAGCGCAGCAGGTCGTCCTGACCGGTCTCCAACTGATGATCAATAACGAACAGCCCGTTGCCGTCCGGGTCGCGGTCGGCGATCCACCACTCGAGGTTCTTCTTCAGCCCCGGATAGATGAGCCTCATCTGCTGGAGGGAGCCGTGCACGACATAGTGCTTCCAGGCCGCCAGCGGCATCAGCGACAGACCCGTTCCGCTGCGATGGTGAATGGGCACCCGGTTCGTATCCGGAGCGGTATACCAAGGAAAACGCCCGTCGCCGTAGGCCGCCAATACCAGCGTCGCAATCTGCCCGAAGGCCCAATCGCCATCGCCCGCCCAACTCAGGTCGAACGCCAGGAACGGAGCGCTGTAGCAGCAGAACGTCTGGTACGCCTGCCGCCCCTCCAGCACCACCGGGTACTGGAAGTATCCTAGGTCCCCGCCGACCGTGGAGAAACGCAGCAGGTACCACCGAAACGCGTAGAGCTCCTCCAGACCACGATCACTGCACCGAAAGCGCGGCACTTGGCGCTCGAAGAAGTTCACCCACGCGCGGCGATTGGTCAGGATGGGATCAGGATCGCGCAACACCGCTTCGAGATGCAACTGTGCCACCGCGGGCTCAGGGTGCATCGCGCAGGCGAGCGTCAACTCGCGCTGCCGCCCGGCCGGTATCTCCACCTCATACAGCAACCGGTAGGTGCCCGGCGGGTCAGCCTCCACAACCCGTGGCTCCATGCTGCCACCAACCGCCAGGCACAACCCCGGCAGTGTCTGAGGCAAGACATTCCGGTCCACCAGCAGCACTCCGCGCGGCGTGCGCTGCGTGAGCTTCTCGCCGCCCGGCTTCCCCCGCCAACCCCGTGACTGCCGGCAATCACCAGCGACGTCGATGCGGTGGCGGACCTCGGTAGCCGCGCTGTTGCGCAGCCGGATTCGCGCGACGATCACGTCATCCTGAGTCACGCAGACGTGACGGTCCTCCACTACGCCATGGAATGCATTTATACCCAAATTAGCAGACGTGGTGTATGATGCTAAACCCAGATTGCCGATTTCGATTCGGTCTATGTTGACACATGTCGGGACTACGGCCGGACGGGTTGGCCTGACCTGCACGTGGTCGGGATCCCACCGAACGGTCACGCCATCCACCGCGCTGAAGATGCTGCCCAGCGTGTACGTGGCGTAGAAGACCTGGGAAGGCTCGCCGGTGTAGAGGACCACGTTGCGGCCTTGCCCGGCGCTGTTGCGGTCGGCACGCCCCCCCGTTGCGTTCAGGGCCGCACACGTGGGGAGGTGCAGCGGATCGTCGGGCAACGCCAAGCGGGGGTCCGGCGGCGGCAGGATGGTGAGCCTGAGCGTGTGTCGCCCAGCGGGCAGTTCGCCGATAGGCAGCGTGGTCCAGGCGAAGTGTTCCTCGGCCTCACCCCATCCGCCAGTGTTGGCATAGCGGGCGAAACCCAATGCGCGTCCGTCAACGGTCACTTGCAGTTGGCCGGTACCCTCCAGGTCGCGGGCGTAGCGCACCGCTACTTGCGCCGAGGCGAGCGTCTCGGGAAGCTCGAAAGGATATTCCGCGAAGTCACCCACCCGGCCGCCGAATCCGTTGCCCAGCACGACGCCTCCCGAGGCGGCTGGCTTGCGGTCTTCACCGGCGGCGCCCTGTTGCAGGGTCGCGTGCTCGGCCTCCAACAGCACGGGCCCGGTCGGTACATTCCACGCGCCCAGCGCAAAGACGGCGCTGACGCCTGCCCATAGGCTGCCACATCGCATGAGATGCTCCTTGCCGTCAAACCAGCGGGGTCCGCCGACGCCGGTGCGCCTCCGGCTGCCGCGGCGCGGCGATCCTATCGGACAGAGAGTAGCCGTCACCCGCAAAGAGTGCCACGTCCGCCACGGCGCCGCGGGGAAGTACAGGCGTGGGCCATAGGGTGCCGATTGACCACGGGAGCCCTCGCCCGTAGACTTCCCCCTCTATTGTTGTTGCGGGAAGTGTATGCTTCAGGAGCGGCGCGGGCGGCGGTCAGTCTCGCGACCTGGGGCAAGCGCGGTGCCCTCCGGATGCAGCAGGGCCGATCCGGGGCATCCTCAAACCAGATGACAATCGGACGCCTGCACGGGAACGACGAACATGGCGGCGAAACACAAGTGGGTGTACGGCTTCGGTGACGGCAAGGCGGAGGGTCGGTCGGACCAGCGCGAGGTGCTGGGCGGGAAGGGGGCAGGGCTGGCGGAGATGATGCGCATCGGCCTGCCGGTGCCGCCCGGTTTCACCATTTCGACGCACGCCTGTGCCCATTACACCGCCCACGGCAAGTGGCCCGCGGGGCTGGAGAAGGACGTCCGCCAGGCGCTGGCGCGCCTCGAACGGGTGGCCAGGAAGAAACTGGGCAGCCGGCACGATCCCTTGCTGGTGTCGGTGCGGTCGGGGGCGGCCGCCTCGATGCCCGGCATGATGGAGACCATCCTCAACCTGGGGCTCAACGATGAGTCCGTGGAGGGGCTGGCCGAGGCGGCGGGCAACCGGCGCTTCGCCTTCGACGCCTACCGGCGGTTCATCACGATGTACGGGTGCACCGCGAAGGGCGTGCGGCGCAGCCTCTTCGATGATGCCTTCGACCAGATCAAGCGCGAGCGCACCGCACCGCGTCTGGGGCGTGCCTCCGGCGCCAAGGTCGTCGATACCGACGTCAACGCGGAGGAGTTGGAAGCGCTCGTGCAGCGTTACCGGGAAATCTACCGCGCCCAGACCGGCGAGGACTTCCCGCAGGACCCGTTCGAGCAATTGCGCGGGTCGATCAGCGCCGTCTTTGGAAGCTGGATGGCGGAGAAAGCCGTCACCTATCGCCGCGTCGAGCAGATCAGCGGCCTGATCGGCACGGCCGTCAACGTCTGCCAGATGGTCTTCGGCAACATGGGCGACGACTGCGGCACCGGCGTCTGCTTCACGCGCGACCCCAACTCCGGTGAGAACATCTACTACGGTGACCTGCTCATCAATGCCCAGGGCGAGGATGTGGTGGCGGGCATCCGCACGCCGATGAAGCTGGCCGAGCTGCACACGCTGATGCCGGCGGTGTACGATCAGCTCGAAGCGGTGCGCGTGATTCTCGAGGTCCACTACCGCGACATGCAGGACCTGGAGTTCACGATCGAGCGGGGCAAGCTGTACATGCTGCAATGCCGGCGGGGCAAGCGGTCGCCGGCCGCCACCTTCCGCATCGCCGTCGAGCAGGCGACTGCGGGCGTGGTGTCCAAGAGCCAGGCCGCCTACCTGGTGAAGAAGAAACTGCTTCCCAAGGCGGTAGCGGCCGCGGCGGGCAAGCCGGTGATCAGCAAGGACGAGGCCGTCACCCGCGTCCGACCGGAGGATATTGAGCGACTCTTCTACCCGGTGTTGGACCCGACGATCTCCGCCCTGGAACTGGAGCAGCGAACGCTGGGCGAGGGGACGGGGGCGGTACCTGGCGCCGCTTCGGGCGAGATCATGTTTACGGCGCACGACGCGGAAACCCGGGCGGCCCAGGGACACAGCGTCATCCTGGTACGCAAGGAAACGTCCCCGGAGGACGTGGGCGGCATGCACGTGGCCGCGGGGATTCTGACCGCCACGGGCGGCAAGACCTCGCACGCCGCAGTCGTCGCCCGCGGCTGGGGCAAGTGCTGCATCGTCGGCTGCGAGGCTCTGAACATCAACTGCAACGACAAGTCTCTGACCGTGCATGGGCGGACGTTGCGCGAGGGTGACGCCATCACGCTGGACGGCGGCACCGGGCGCATCTTCGAGGGCAAGATCGAGCTGGTCCGTCCGACCGCGCCGCCCGAGTACGACACCCTGATGAGCTGGTGCGACCAGCGGCGCCAACTGCAAGTGCGCACAAATGCGGACACGCCGCCGGACGCCGAACGCGCGGTGAAGATGGGTGCGCAGGGCATCGGGCTGTGCCGCACCGAGCACATGTTCTTCGACCCGACGCAGCCGCAGCGCATCCGGGCCATGCGGGAGATGATCCTCGCGGACAACGAGGCCGGCCGACGCCGGGCGCTGAGCAAGCTGCTTGTCTTCCAGCGCGCCGACTTCGAGGGCATCTTCACCGCCATGGAGGGGCTGCCGGTGACGGTCCGGCTGCTGGATCCGCCGCTGCATGAGTTCCTGCCGCACGACGACAACCCGGAGGGGCAGCACGCCGTGGCCGAGGAGTTCAACGCGCCGATCCGCGAGCAGCTTGCCAAAGTGGAGGCGTGGGACCACAACCTGCGCGCCAAGCTGGAGGCCCAGCTCATCACCATTGAGGACATCCGCCGGCGGGTCGCCCTGCTCGAGGAGTCGAACCCGATGCTCGGGCACCGCGGCTGCCGCCTGTGCATAACGTATCCGGAAATCCTGGAGACCCAGGTGCGGGCGATCATGGAGGCGGCCGTCAACTGCACCAAGCGCGGCCTCAAGGTCCTGCCGGAGATCATGATCCCGCTGACCATGGATCCCGACGAGCTGAGGATTCTGGTGGACCAGACGCGGACGGTGGCGAACGCCGTGCTCAAGGAGCAGGGCACGAAGCTGGGCTACCTGGTGGGCACCATGATCGAGGTGCCGCGGGCGGCGCTGATGGCCGAGAAGCTCGCCCGCCACGCCGACTTCTTCAGCTTCGGCACCAATGACCTGACCCAGATGACGATGGCCCTATCACGCGATGACAGCGGGCGCTTCCTGCCGGAGTACACGGACCCGCGCAAGGCGGGTATCTTCCCGGCCCACCCGTTCCAGTCGCTTGATATCGCCGGGGTCGGGATGCTCATCCGCATGGCCTGTGAGAAGGCCCACTCGGTCAAGCCGAAGATTAAGCTGGGCGTCTGCGGAGAGCACGGCGGCGATCCGCGTTCCATCCGGTTCTTCCACCAACTGGGGCTGACCTACGTATCGTGCAGCCCGTTCCGGGTGCCGATCGCCCGGTTGGCTGCCGCCCAGGCCGCCATCGAGCATACGCCGACGACTCGGGCCTCGCGGCCCGCGAAGCCGAGGGCGCGGGCGGCCGGCAGCAAGGCCCGCACCAGTGCCAAGGCGAAGCCGGCCCGGCGCACCGCGAAGAAGAAAGCCGGCAAGGCCTCTGGTCCTCGCGGCGTCTCCCGATCGGCACCGGCGGCCGGGGTCAGCGGCCACAAGGGCCCGCCACCCAAGAGCGGCAGCGGCCCGCGGACCAGGGCTCCGAAACGAGCCCGGCGGCTGGAGCCGGCGCTCGTATAGCCGCGGCACCGCCATCGGCCGGCATATCATCGTATCCCCGGGCGGACACCATCGCCGTCACGAGCTGGCTGCGCGCTCTTGCCGCCTGTAGCGTGAGGCATATAATGGGCGGCGTGCGTTATGCTGGGTAGATTCCGCATGCCGCACGGCAGCGCTCGAGAACTGCCAACGCTGGTTGTGGGGTGTATGAATCAAGAGTGAATGTATGTCTGACGCTGACACTGCGGAAAGTGCCGCAAGAGAACCGCGTCGCCAAGTGATACCGCTGGCGGCGGCCTGGGTAGCGGCGATTGCGCTGGCGGTGCTGGCTGGTACGCAACTGCTGCGGCCTGCGGGGACCGACCTGGGCGGGCTCGCGTTTGGGCAGGGGACGACCAGTGCGGGGGCGCGCGGGGTCTTCGCCTTCTCGGGACAGTTGAGCAAGAGCACGTACGGGGTGTACGTGGTGGACGTGGACGCGATGACGGTCTGGGTCTACGAGTACCAGCCGCAGAAAGGTTGCCTGCGGTTGGCGGCCGCGCGAAGTTGGCGGTATGATCGCTATCTGGAGAACTACAACCTTTGCGACATGCCGCCCGAGGCCGTCGAGCAGATCGTCGAGGAGCAGCGCCAGTATAAACTGCAGCCGCCCCCGCCCGCGGAGCCGTAGTCGCCGCGGTTGGCCGGGGCACCCGCCGGGAGCACCGAACGTTATGGCCAAGATGTTCTACAACGCCCGGGAGGCAGCGGCCCGCCTCAACATGAGCGACGACGAGCTCAAGGAGTTGGTTCGCGCCGGGAAACTGCGCGAGTTCCGGGACGGGACCGAGTTTACGTACAAGATTCAGGACATCGACAAGCTGGACGCGGCCGGGGTGAAGGGTCGGCGCAAGCCGACCGCAGCACCACCGCCCCCGGCCGAGGAGAGTAGCGACATCATCCTGGAGCCGGTGGACGAGGAGGAGCCCGAGAAGGGTGAATCCAGCGTCGAGTTGGCGCCGGCGGGCAGCGATGTACTGAGCCTGGAAGAAGTAGACGCGGAAGGCACGGCGGCCGGCGTGAGCGTTACCGAGAAGGCCAAAGAGGGGTCGGTGGTCAGCTCGGTCGGAGTGAGCGTCTTTGACGACGACGAGCTTGACGAGATCGTGGACCCGCTGGCGCAGACGCAGGTCAGCGACGCGGGGGCGCTGGGCATCGAGGGGGTCGGCAGCGGCTCGGGGATTCTGGACCTGACGCGGGAAAGGGACGACACCTCGCTCGGCGCCGAGTTGCTCGACGAAATCTACACCGGCGACGAGGAGAGCGCCGGACCCGGGGCGGCGGAAGACACCCGCGCGGGTCTGGCGGCCGCCAAGGCCGAGGAGGAAGAGGGCGAGGAGGCCTTCGAGGCCGCCCCGGCGGCCGAGACCGGTCCCGTGGCGCGGGCGGCCGTGCGCCGCGTCGTGGTAGAGTACGGGCCTGATGCGGTATCCACCGCGCTGACCGCGCTGATGGTCGTCGGGGTAGTGGTCCTGCTGGTCGGCGGGTTGGGAGCGGCGGCGCTGGTGCAGGGCGTGCTGCCCGGGCTGCTGGGCGCGATTTACGACAGTCTGGCGTGGTACGGCGGGGGCGCGGTCCTGCTGGCCATCATCGCGGCGGCGGTGAGCTTCTTCGTGGCACGCCGGACCGGTTGACAGTAAGTTGCAAGAAGCCGCGGCGGCGCCGGTGTACAACGGGCGCCGGCGCGCTAGGATTGGGGAAGGACGCGGCCTTTCCGACGGAGCCGCGGTGACGCGGTTCGGCGCGGACCGTGACGATATTGACTCACGTGGCGATAGTAGAGACCTGGCGCAGGTTGCCGGAGGCGCGGGGCACCGGCGGGTTGCGCGCGGTAGGGGCGTTCGAGCAAGGAGGTCTGTGATGCGCGGCGGGCGAACGGTGTTGAAGATCATGGTGGGCGGCTGCATGTTGTTGATGGTCAGCGGCTGCGTGTCGCTGGGCAGGTACCGGGAGTTACAGGCGGCCAATCGGCTCGTGATTGCGGAGAAGGAGCAACTGGCGGCCGACCTCTACGACGCCCGGACGGTGGCGGATACTCTGCGGGCCAAGATCGAGGGGCAGACGGGTGAGCTGATGTCCAAGGAGGAACTGCTCGCCAGTCTGCGTCGGGAGTTGGGACTACTGGGCGACAGCCTGAACCGGGCGGCGGCCGAGCACGCCATGTTAGCCGGTCGCCCGGGGCTGGACGATCTGACCATCGTGGGGGCGAAGCTGCCCGAGCCGTTGGACACGGCCCTGAAGCAGTTCGCCGCCCAGCATCCGACGGAGGTCATCTACGACGCGGCCAGCGGTTCCGTGAAATGGAAAGGGGACGTGCTTTTCGCCCTCGGCAGTGACGTGGTAAAGGACACGGCCAAGGGTGGGCTGGTGCAATTCGCGGGAATCCTGAAGTCAGCGGCGGCCGAGGGCTTCGAGGTCGTTATCGTCGGGCACACGGACAACGTGCGCATCGCCAAGCCCGACACCCGGGCGAGACACCCCAGCAACTGGCACCTTTCGGCGCACCGGGCGATCTCGGTGTCGGAGATTCTGCTGGGTGCCGGGTGCAATGCGGACCGCGTGGGCGTCATGGGCTGCGGCGAGTACCGGCCGGTGGCGGATAATGCCAGCGAGGACGGCAAGAGCCGCAATCGTCGCGTCGAGATTTACCTGGTTCCGCGTGGGGCGATCGTCCCCGCCCGGCATGCCGGCATCTGGCAGGTCGAGGGCACAGCGCTGGCGTTTGCGCGCGTGGCACCGTAACCGCCGCTGCGTGCACGCTACCGCGCAATCACGGGCGGGAATCAACAAGCCGCGGGCCCGGCTTCGCCGTCGAACGTCGGCGCGCAGGGTCGGCGGCTTGTGTGCAAGAGGAGGCCGAGGTCACGGTCCGGCAGGATGGACACGGTGGTGTGAACGTCCTGGCAGGGTTCGTCCGCCCTCCGGGCGAAGAGAAATAGAAAGGGGAGTGGTCAGCACCCAGGGCCTGGAAGGCCCTGGCAACGGTCGTCCGCCCTCCGGGCGGTAGGAGAGCCTCGGCCCCAGGGCGGGAGAGGACCCCCGCGCCAGGTGGACGAGGACCCCCGCGCCAGGTGGACGAGGACCTTCGCGCCAGGCGGACGAGGACCCTCGCTCGGTGGAAGAGGATTCTCAATCCGGGAGGGGTGGACCGTTTGCTCTTCGCCCGGAGGGCGCGCGATAGTTGCCAGGGACTTCGAGTCCCTGGCTGGGCAGCCCCACTTTTCTCGTTCGCTTGCGCCAGGAGGGCGGACGAGGACCGTCCAGGGCGTCATCGGGGCACGGCGCGCGGGCCCAACGCCGATTCACAGACGTACGCCCGCGTGCCTGCCACGCGGTGGGGATGTTCATGGGACCGGCGCAGACGGAAGAACTGGCGGACTTGCGGGAGCGCGTCGAGGCGGAGACGCCGCTGGACGCGGAGACTGGTCTGCGCATGGCGACGACCCTGGACATCCACACGGCCGGCGAGCTGGCCAATGCCGTGCGGGAGCGCTGGCACGGGCGTAACGCGTACTACAACATCAACCTGCACATCAACTACACCAACTACTGCATGCTGCGCTGCAAGTTCTGCTCGTTCTACCGGGCGTATCCCAAGACGCACCCCCTCGCGCTGCCCTCTCCCCCGGAGAGGGAGTGGGAGTGGGAAGCCGCCGCCGAGCCCGCGGGCGGCGCGCCCGGCTTGCAGGAGATGGAAGGTCCCGCCGCCCGGCCCGCGGACGGTTATGAGTTGACTGTCGCCGAGATCGTCGCACGGGCGAAGGCGGCCTACGCCCGCGGCGCGACCGAAGTGCACATCGTCGGCGGGCTGCATCCGAAGCTGCCGTTCTCGTATTACACGGAGATGGTCGCGGACATCCGGGCGGCCTGCCCCCATCTGCACGTCAAGGCGTTCACCGCCATCGAGATCATCCACTTCACCCGGATTGCCCGGCCACGGTTGTCGATTGCCGACGTGTTGCGTGAACTGCGCTCGGCCGGGCTGGATTCGCTGCCGGGCGGCGGGGCGGAGATTTTCGACGAGCGCGTGCACGAGGAGGCGTTTCAGCAGAAAATGGGAGCGGACGAGTGGTTCGACGTGCACCGCGTCGCGCACGAGATGGGCATCTTCACGAATGCGACCATGTTGTACGGACACGTGGAAACCCCGGCCGAGCGGGTGCGGCATCTGCTGCGCCTGCGGGAGCACCAGGAGCGCAGCTTGCGGGAGTGCCCGGCCCATTTCAACTGCGTCGTACCGCTCTCGTTCATCCCGGCGGGCAGCGCGCTGGCGCACCTGCCGGGCCCCAGCGGGCTCGATGACCTGCGCACGATCGCCCTCACGCGCCTGCTCTGCGACAACGTGCCGCACGTCAAGGCATTCTGGCCGATGCTGTCGCCGAAAATCGCCCAGCTTGCCCTTTGCTGGGGTGCA
Source organism: Planctomycetota bacterium (assembly GCA_029558835.1). Lineage (GTDB taxonomy): Bacteria > Planctomycetota > Phycisphaerae > UBA1845 > UBA1845 > JAKQDH01. Next base: position 47,341 of record JAKQDH010000014.1, read on the forward strand.
GACGACCTGGACGGCACCGTGGTTCACTACGACATCACCCACCGGGAAGCGCGCGCGTGTGCCGACGGGCACGGCGGCGACGCCGCGTGCGGGCAGGGGGCAGAGTCCGCAGAGGGTGCAGCCGGGGACGGTTCGGCCTCGGCAGAGGAGCTTCGCTCCGGAAGGCGCGCCGGCGGCTTCTCGCGCCAGGAACTGACGGTGGAGGAGCTGTCCCGGCTGATCGTCGAGGCCGGCTGCACCCCCGTCGAGCGCGACAGCCTGTACCGCCGGGTGCACAGGGACGAAGACGCGTGGTGCATCGAGGGGGAAGCCTGGTCCGTCGGGTTTGACGGCGGGGCGTTCCAGTAGACAATACGGCGTCCGGACGGGTGTCCGCGAGCCAGTTCCGAAGGCGCGAACCCTTGCTCGTAGACGCCCCCCGTGGAGCACCGACGTGCGGATGGGTTCGGTGGAAAGCCCGAGATTGATTGCGCGCATCGAAGCCCTGAATTACAGGTGTCTGCGCCGCGTCGCGCAGGACCTCACCCCTTTCCAGATCCTGGTAGGACCCAACGCCAGCGGGAAGTCCACGTTTCTGGACGTGGCGGGGCTGATCGGTGACGTTTTGCGCGATGGCGTTGGGAGTGCCGTCCACGCGCGCTCGTCGTTCTTCAAGGCGCTCACCTGGCTCCGTGCCCAGGATTCCTTTGAAGTAGCCGTTGAACTGTACATTCCACCAGATCGCCGGGAGCGCGTGGAGCAGGGAAGGTACGAGCGAGCGCGTTACGAGTTGGCCGTCGGGTTGGTTCCGCTGGGGCGTCTGGGAAGGCGCCTGCGCTTCCTGAAGATCCTGGGAGAGACGCTCTGGCTATGCACAGAGCCGGGCGGCTCAAAGCAAGCACCTCACCGCGGTTCTCGCCAGCGCTCGTCTTGCACGCGAGTTCGGGGGGTTGCGGGCAACACGCGGAAGCGTTTGCGCTCCGGGTGGCAACAAGTGATTGCCAGAGAGCACCCCTCGGGCGATTACCGCTTCTGGGGCGAGACCACTGACTGGAGCGAGGTGTTTCATTTCGGCTCGGGGAAGGCGGGACTGGCGAATCTCCCCGAAGACGAGGAGCGTTTTCCCATCTCGGTCTGGGCCAAACGTCTGCTCATGGAGGGGGTCCAGCGCGTAGCACTCAACGTTGAGGCCATCCGGCGCCCTGCCCCGCCGGGGAGTTCTGCGTTGTTCCAGTCCGATGGTTCCAACCTGCCGTGGGTGGTTTGGGAGCTGCAACGCCGGTCGCCTGGGCGTTTCCAGGAATGGGTGGCCCACGTGCGTAGTGCGCTGCCGGATATCACTGACATCGGGACGATCCTGCGCAAAGAGGATGAACATCGGTACCTCCAGATCGAGTACGCCAGCGGGTTGAAGGCGCCATCCTGGGTGGTGTCAGATGGCACGCTTCGTCTGCTCGCCTTGACGGCACTCGCTTACGTAGCGGGTGAAGGAGGGGTGTACCTGATCGAGGAACCAGAGAACGGAATTCACCCGCGTGCCGTGGAGAGTGTTTTTCAGTCGCTCTCGTCGGCTTACGACAGTCAGATCCTGTGCGCGACGCACTCGCCGATCATGTTATCGCTTGCCGAGCCCGGGCATCTGCTGTGCTTCACCCGGAATTCCAAGGGCGCCACTGACATCTGCCGGGGTGACGAGCATCCGGTGCTGCGGAACTGGCAACGGGAAGCGGACCTCGGAACCCTATTCGCCGCCGGGGTGCTGGGATGAAGGCGGCCGCACCGGACCTTGATCTCGTTGTGCTGGCCGCAGACCACGACATGTCACGCACACTGGAAGAGCTGCTGCGTTCACGGTGGCGCAGTCTGCACATCCGTCCGCCGCGTTTCATCGTCCTCGTGCATCCCGAGCACGACCCCGGCTGCTTCCGTCATGCGCCACAGGTCCTCAGGCTGTATCTTGGCCGCGCCCGGCATGCCCTGGTTCTCTTTGATCATGACGGTTGCGGGCAGGAAGACCGTTCCGCTGCTGAATTGGAAGCCGATGTGCGCCGACGACTGCAACGGGGTGGATGGGGTGACCGAGCCGCAGCCATTGTCATCGTTCCTGAGCTTGAGAACTGGGTGTGGAGCGATTCCCCGCAGGTTGCCCGCGCTCTGGGTTGGGAGAACCACGCGCCCGCCCTGAGGTCCTGGTTACAGGAAGGGGGCCTTTGGCCCACCGGAGCGTTGAAACCTGCGGCTCCCAAGGACGCCATGGAGCGAGCACTGCGGGAAGTCAAGAAACGCTGGTCTTCTGCCCTCTTTGCCCAACTTGCGCAAACCGTGGCTCTGGGACGCTGCACAGACCCGGCATTCGCGCGGCTCAAGCAGATTCTGTCGGGCTGGTTCGGGACGCCGGCTTCGCAACGGCGCCCGCGCCCATGAGACATGCCCCCGAATCATCCGAACCGCCGCCTGTCGTCTGACAGCGGTGGTCTACTATCACGTGCGGTTCAGGATGTACTGCATTTCCGCCGGCTCGGCCTTGCCGGGCAGCAGGTCGAGTTGCGGATCGCAGAGCGGCTCCAGCAGTTCATACAGCAGGTCAACCCAGTCGCGCTTGATGGCGGCGCGGGTGTCGGGCGTCAGGGCGTTGGCCATGCGGATCAGCAGCGGAGCCAGTGGACGGAGGCCGACGTCCCAGAGATGAGCGTGGGTGCGCGTGACAAAGGGCGTAGACGAGGCGATCGACAGACCCGCGGCCGCGAAACGCCGTTCCCAGGTGGCGCGGTCGGTCAGCGTCGGCCAGGTAGCCAGCCGCCCGCGGCCGATCAGGTCCAGGAAGCGACGACCCAGGGCGGCTTCGTGGCGATCCAAGGTATACTGCCGCATGCTGTCCAGCTTGACCTGGAGAATCACCCGCCCCTCGGGCTGCACCACGCGGGCCAGCTCGCGCAGGAAACCGTCGATATGGGTCACCCAATACGCGGCATTACAGTAGACGGTTCGATACGCGGCGTCCGGCAGCGGCAGCGGCGCGTTGGCATCGTGCTCGACGAGGCGCTTGTAGAGATTGACGCACCGCGCCTTGTTGAGCAGGGCGGGCTTCAGGTCCGTCCCCACGTCGATGGTTACGCCGGCCGGGCGGAGAATCGTCGGCACGTACCCCTCATCACAGTAATCGAATACGTCGGCGTGCTCGTCCCGCACGCGGTCGAGCCGATTCACGCAGAGGAAGACATCGAACGTCGGGTCAAACACCCCGCCGTGATGCAGGAAGCTGAACACGCCGTCGCCGCAGCAGACATCGAGGCTGGGGTTCTCCCACCCCGCGGCCGCCAGCGCGTCACTACGCAGCGCCATCCACAAGGCGTTCTCCGGACGCAACCAGTAGGCGTCGAGGTAACCGCGCAGGCGCGCGTGTCGTAAGACGGGCGAAACCGGCGGGGTGGTTGCGACTACGGCACTGGACATGACGCCGGCTCCGCGGCCAGTTCGGCCTCGACGTAGATCGTATCCGTGCGGGGCAGGGCGAAGCTGCGGCAGCCGGGCTCCACCCAGCGTCGCTCCGTGGTGAAGGCGTGGACGAAGCCGGCCGTGGCGACCGCCTCGGCCGCGTCGCTGCTGTAGCCGCCGTAAGGGTAGCTGAAGGGGCGCAAGTCCGGGCCCACGATCTCGTTCAGTACATGGGCCACGTGCTGGGCGTCGCCCCGCGCGGCTCCGGCGCTGAGGCGGAAGTACGGTTCGTGGCTGTGGCCGTGCCCGCCGATCGTATGGCCCTGAGCTTGCAGGCTGCACACGTCTTCGCGTTGCAGGTACCACTCCTGGGCCCAGCGGCGGGCGGAGCCGATGTGCTCCGTGAACAGGGCCTCGACGGCCGTGCGCCGCACGGCCGCGGGTAGCGTCATCGCCAGGAAGTACTTGAGCTTCGCCCGCGAGATCGCCTCATAGTGGTAGAGCCTCCGGGCTGCCTCGTCGTCCACTTCGGCCAGCCAGTCCTTCTGCTCCACCTCCCGATTGAGGTAGTCGAGCAAGTGCGCTTGCAGCTCCTGCTCGCCGAGCAGCGACAGCAACAGGTGAATGGCGTGGGCCGACAGCAGGGTCCCTTCAGTGAGTACCGCACCAGGCACGAAAAACACCCCGCGCAGCCCCCGCCGGTGCAGGATGGGGGCCACGACGCGGGCATGGTCCGCCAGCCCGTCGTCGAAGGTCAGCAGGAAGGAGCGTTGCGGCAGGGCGGCCTCACCTTGCGTCCAGGCGTAGAGGCTTCGCCAACTGACCGGCTCCAGGGCGGTGCAAAGCTGGTCGAGCTGCTGCTCGAACTCGCGCACGCTGAGGCCCACCACGCCCTCGGCCCGCAGCGGCTGCGGCTCGCTGTCGTCGTGGACGTAGTGATACATGACGACCAGGCAGCGGGGCCCCTCGGCGGCCGGCTCGGTCGGCGGCGGTGCAGCGGGTTCATCGAAAAGGTAGCCGTCCATAGCGTTTCTTATCGGATGCCCAAGGGGTGGCATTCCAGCAGGGAATGGATTTTTACCGCTGCCAGCCCCCGATAGCAGGCCTCGAGGCCGCTGAACAGGACCGCCCGGAGGGGAACCGGGGGCACGCGCAAGCGGCAGGCGTCCACCCACCGGGCGGCATGGGCTCAGTGGGGATGCCGTCACCACACCCGGCGCGGCTGGGGCGGACGTGGGAAACACGACCCCTCTCACAGGGAGAGGGGTAAAGGTGTGGGTCGCGGAGGCGACGACTTCCCGGGGACGCAAGCACGCCTGCCTCCAGCGCAGGTGACGCTGAACAGGTGCGCCGGGCGGCAGGCTGTTGCAGACGATGGCGTTGGGCAGGCGAGAACGCACGGCGGCGCTGCGCTTGGCCATGCCACCCCGGACCGTCGGTCGGTTTCGGTGTGCAGAGGGGCCGCAGGCCCGCGTTTCAGCCCGCCCCGCCGAAGGGCTGCGGCTACGTCCAGCCGCGGAGTTTGCAGGCCTCGGCCACGCGGGAGACGGCCACCATGTGGGCGGCGAGGCGGTTGTGGACTCTCGTGCGCTGGGCCATCTGGCGCACCGCGTGGTACGCCTCGCTGGTGCGGCGGTCGAGTTCGGCGTGGATGGCCGCCAGCGACCAATAGTAGTTGTACGTGTTCTGCACCTGCTCGAAGTAGGAAACCGTGATGCCGCCGGCATTGGCCAGCAGGTCGGGGATCACATACACGCCGCGGTCATAGAGAATCTGATCCGCCGCGGGCGTGGTCGGCCCGCTGGCCAGTTCGCAGACGATCTTCGCCTTGATGCGGGCGGCGTTGTCCTCGGTGATCACGTTCTCCAGCGCGCAGGGGTAAAGCACGTCGACGTTGAGTTCGAGCACCTGTTCATTGGAGACGGGCTTGGCACCGGGGAAATCACTAACGCGCCCGGTCTCCTGCTTGTGACGGACGACGGCCGCCGGGTCCAACCCGTCCGGATGGTGGATGCCGCCGGTCGAGTCGCTGACCGCCAGCAGCGTGCCGCCGAGAATCTGCTGATGCAAGGTCGCGGCGTACTGGCCCGCGTTGCCGAAGCCCTGAATGGCGTAACGCCCGCTGCGCATGTCGAGGCCCAGGGCGCGGACAGCCTCCCGCACCGCGTAGACACCGCCGCGGGCCGCGGCGTCGGCGCGCCCCGGCGAGCCGCCCAGCGCCAACGGCTTGCCCGTGATCGTGCAGGGGCGCGACTCGCCCATCATGGTCTCGTACTCGTCGAGCATCCAGGCCATGATCTGCGGCGTGGTGTAGACGTCCGGAGCGGGGGTATCCCGATGGACACCGAACTCGCGGGCGAAGGCGCGGATGTAGGCCCGGGCGAGCCGCTCCTTCTCGTTGTCGGACAGCTCCTTGGGGTTGCAGGTCACCCCGCCCATCGCCCCTCCCAGGGGGATGTCGAGCACCGCGCACTTCCAGGTCATCCAGGCAGCCAGCGCCTTCACTTCATCGAGCGAGACATCGGGGTGGAATCGGATGCCGCCCTTGGCGGGACCGAGCGTGATGTTGTACTGCACACGGTAGCCGGTGAAGACTTCGATCTTGCCGTTGTCCATGACAACGGGGCAGGACACGATGATTTGCCGCTTGGGGTGGGTGAGGATTTTCCAGAGGCCTTCATCGAGCCCGAGGAGCCGGGCCGCGCCGGCAAATTCCTGGAGCATCGCGTTGAAGACGTTGTTCTCTGACGACATGCAGGTCACTCCGCGAAAAAAATGCCACAGGCGGAAGTTGCCGCCCGTGGCCAAACCTCCCGAGATTAGCCGGGGCCACAATTGAAGTCAACGCGGTGTGACGGCGGCCCTGGAGAGGGGGTGTCCCGGGCCGGGGGAGCCGGACCGGCTCGGTGCCGATAAGTCGTTGTCGCCTATATAATTGGGGGTCTTCTCATGGCCACGACCCTTTTGCTTGCCGACGACAGCGTCACGATTCAACGGGTGATTGCGCTGACGTTTGCCAACGAAGACGTGCAGGTGATTGCCGAGTCGGATGGCGATGCCGCGTTGCTCAGGCTGGCCCGGGAGCGCGCCGATATCGTGCTGGTCGACGTGGCGTTACCCGGCGTTGATGGGTACGACGTGTCCG
>JAKQDH010000018.1 GCA_029558835.1 Planctomycetota bacterium
CTGACGCGCCACTTCGCCGACCTGCGCATCTACCGCGCGGTGGAGACGCAGTTCAAGCAGGTGGTGGTCTTCGGCCGCCGGGTTCGCCAGCGCGACCAGGCTTCGGATTCGGTCAAAGCCGTGCGCGGTCTGCTGCTGCAGATCGGACAGGGTGACGCCGAAGCCGAGGAACTGCCGCTCGAATGGCCGTTCCTGCCGTACACCGTCCCTGCCAGCCCGGTCGAGCCGGAGCACTTCTATCGCGTGACGATGGAACCCGAGCAGTTCGCCAATGAGGTCGGCCGGCTGCAAGGGCTCTGGCCGGCGCTCGAGACGCACCTGGGCGCCGCGCAGCAGTCGCTGCGCCCGCCGGCGCGGGCCTTGTCGCACTGGCATCTTGCTCTGGCCTTGGCCGCGGGCGCGATCTCCGGCGTGGTGAGGTCCGGGGCCGGTCGGGTGCTCGTCGTCAAAGGTGATACTCACAAGGAGAAGACCCTCCAAACGGAATACACCGAACGCGACGACGGCTCCGTGGCCGAGACGCGCATCCTCACCGACAAGTTCGTGCCGGTCATCCGCGCCTGGGACATGACGCCAGGTTCCCCGACACGGGGCGAGGTGCTGACCATCCGCTGATTGTTGTTCCCTGACGGCTCGCCGTCGCTTTCATCCACCCACCGGGGTCATGTCGCCCCGATGGGGTGCCGTGCCCCCTTCTTCGAGAAGGAGAAACCACCATGGCACTTGCTGTCCTCAACCTCGCGTCACAGCCACGCTTTTCGCCCGGGCAGGTGGTCATGACCGCCGGCGTCGACGAGCTGGTCCGACAGGGTCGGCTCAACCCCACGCCGTACCTGCGCCGCCATCTTCATGGCGACTGGGGCGACCTGTGCGATGACGACCGCCAACTGAACGACGCCGCATTGAAGTCCGGCGAGGATCGTCTGTTCTCGTCCTACCAGGTCACGCCCGGCCTGAAGCTCTGGATCATCACCGAATGGGATCGCAGCGTCACCACACTGCTGCTGCCCAGCGAGTACTGACCCGCTTCCGGCGGCCTCGCGCCGTTCCTTTCTTCCCACCCAGGGGCATGTCATCGCCCCGCGGGGGAGGTGCATGCCCCTTGTCCTTGGAGCATCACCATGTCCCTCGATCTTGAAGCCATCCCCGAAACCGCCGTGCAGGGCGACC
>JAKQDH010000019.1 GCA_029558835.1 Planctomycetota bacterium
CCGCTCCAGCTTGATGCCCTTGATGCGTACGAGTTCGAGGTCGTCGGCCGGCTCCGGGTACGCGGGGGGATCGAAGAGCGTCGGGGAGGGGCGGTCCTTCCGGTCGAGACGACATCCCAACTGCACCCAGCCGTTCTGCTCACTTCTTCTCAGTTCACCGAGGTAGGCGGCCGCCCGCTGCCGGGAACCTAGCCCGGTGCGACTTGACTCGACTAACGCCCAGTGGGTGTGCCGCTTGCCGCAGGTCCTTCGTTCGTGGCAATGCAGAAACATCGGCGAGCCTTCGCAGTCAACGTCCATCCCGGACCGAGGGTCCTGCGGGTATCGTCGCGGGGACTCCCCCATGCCTCTCCCTTTTGCGTGACCCTCTTGGGCCCAAAGGCATTATAATCTCGGCCGGTAGTCCGTCGGGCGTCAGCTTTGCCGACGGAACCGCGGGCAACCCGGGCAGGAGACACGCATGCGTTCCGACCAAGTGCTGAAGCGCGCCACCGAGTCAGTTGGGGTAAAGGCCCTGGCAGCTACCTTGCGTCTCTCGCCCGCCCTGATCTACAAGTGGTGCCAGGAGTGGGACGCGAGGGATCCGGACGCCAGCGGGGCGCGGAACCCGCTCGACCGCCTGGCCGATATCGTGCGGACCACCGGCGATCTCGAGGTGGTCAACTGGCTTTGCCACGAGGCGGATGGCTTCTTCGTCCCCAACCCCCGCCCCCAACCCGCCCAGATCGATACCGAATTGCTGGTGACGACCCAGCGCCTGGTACAGGAGTTCAGCGAGCTGCTGCTTACCGTGACCCGCTCGATCGAAGACGACGGCCAGATTCAGCCGGGCGAGGCGGACCGCATCCGCGACGCCTGGGAGCTGCTCAAATCAACCGTCGAGGCCTTTGCGGTCGCCTGCGAACGCGGCGCGTTTCGTGCCCCGCCCCAGGCGTGACCGTCCACGTGTGATGCTCTGCTCGGCGTACGGGCCGCGACGTTGGCCCGGGGGTGGCGGGGCACTATCATAGGTGGGCTCGGCAGGGGGCATCAGGCGACGGGTGGTACCCGGCGTTGCGGCTGGCAGACGGGACCCGCCGTTCCGCGCTGCCCTGCGGCGGCGGGGGGTGGTGCCCACCCGACGGAGCGCCGGCGTTATGAGCACGAAAGATCCGTCAACGAGACGGGCGAAACAGGCTGAGCCGCTGACCCGACCCACTGCGCCAACCGATTCGGCGTACCAGGCGGGGGACGCGGGCGATGCGTCCAGCCGACCGGGGGGGCAAGGTCATCGGGTGAGCCGGCCTACGGGGCATGATGACCCTCTTGCCCGACTGGTCGGGCAGGATGTCGTGCTGGACACGGCGGGGACGATTGTCTACCTCGGCCGGCTCGCCGAGGTGACGGACACGCTGTTTGTGCTCGACAACGCCGACCTGCACGATTGCCGCGACGGGCACGACCATAAGGAGGTTTACGTGGCCGTGGCCCACCGGGACGGCGTGGCGATCAACCGTCACCGGGTTATGGTCATGCGGCACGTGGTCATCAGTGTCTCGGCCCTGTCGGACGTGGTGACCGGCGGGGGCGGCTTTGCGTTTCCCAACGTGGACCGGGGGCTCGACGACGCGGAATGCGACGTGTGAGGGCAGCAGGCGGCCGATGCGGGCGGCACTGAATGGGACCGCGCGACTGGGAAACCGGGAGGGCGGCATGCCGAAGCCGAAGGCGGCTGTCTACCGACAGGCAGTCCGGCATGCTGTCGCGGATCGTAGCGTCGGGTACCCGACAAGGCATGGCGGCGCTGCGCTTGGCCATGCCACCCCGGCGTGGTCGTCGGTTTCCCCATGGTGTGAAGCTCTCTAGCTGATTCTGCCGGGTGCCCAACGCACATGATCGGAGCGTCATAGAGCATGAAGATACTGGCCACCGGAGGGGCGGGTTACGTTGGCAGCCACTGCGTGCGCGAGTTGTGCGCGGGCGGGCACGACGTGGCGGTGTATGACAACCTGCGCGACGGCGGGCACCGCGAGGCCGTCGATCCGCGTGCCCGCCTCGTCGTGGGCGACCTGGCCGACCGCGCCTTGCTGGAGCGGACGTTTGCCGAAGGTCGGTTTGACGCGGTGATGCACTTCGCCGCGCGTCTCAACGTCGGCGAGTCCGTCCGCGAGCCGCTGCGTTATTACCGCAACAACGTCGTCAACACGGTCAGTCTGCTGGAGGTGATGCAGGCGCACGCCATGCGAAGGCTGGTGTTCAGTTCCTCGTGCGCGACCTATGGCATTCCGCCGGGCGTCCCGGTGACGGAGGACATGCCGCAGGCACCGATCAGCCCGTATGGGCACACCAAGCTGGCGATGGAGTGGGCGTTGCGTGGGTGTGCGGAAGCGTGGGGTCTGGGGGCGACCGCCCTGCGTTACTTCAACGCGGCCGGGGCGGCCGCCGACGGCACCCTCGGTGAGGACCGCGACCCTGAGTATCACCTCATCCCGCTGGTGTTGCAGGTTGCCCTGGGGCAACGCGAGCGGGTGGAGGTGTTCGGGACGGACTACCCCACGCCGGACGGCTCGTGCATTCGGGACTACGTGCACGTGGAGGACCTGGCCGACGTGCACCGCCGGGCGCTGGAGAGTCAGCCGGCCGGCGTGTTGCGCTGCCTGAACGTGGGGACCGGCGCGGGCACGAGTGTGCGGCAGATCATCGAGGTTGCCCGTGAAGTGACCGGTCGGGAGATTCCCGCGGCGTTCGGCCCGCGCCGGCCGGGTGATCCGCCTGCCCTGTACGCCGATCCGAGCCGCGCCATGCGCGAACTGCATTGGCAACCGCGCTACCCCGAGGTGCGCCGGATCATCGAGACGGCGTGGAACTGGCACCGCACGCACCCGCACGGGTACGCCTCGGTTCGGTCACCGGGTGCCATGGCGAAGTAGCGTCGGCCCCCCGCGGCCGACCTGGGGCGTTTCGACGCGGCGCAGGGTGAGCGTGTCGCGGAGGTGTTGGTGTCCCCGTGGCCGAGGGGGGGCGTCGGGAGGTTGGGAAGAACTACGTCGCCCGCAGGGGGGCGACGCTACGCGGGCGCCGGTTCTCCCGGCTACCGATGCACTTGGTCCGCACCGCATCCGGGTGTTGCGGGTGCGGTTTTGGAGAGTCGCATGGAGGTGACGAGATTGATCCGGTTCGAGGATGCCGAGGGCGTTGCTCGTCTCGGCCTGTGGGAGCCCGATCCACGCAGGGAATCGCTTGGTACGGCGCGCTTGATCGAAGGCGACCTGTTCGGCAGGTGGCGACCGACGGATGCGGTGGTCCGCGTCCGGCGGCTGCGCGCACCGGTTGATCCACCGAACATCTACGGCATCGGTCTGAACTACAGGGAGCACGCGGCCGAGGGCAAACGCGACGTCCCCGACAAGCCGCTCATCTTCATCAAGGCCACCACTTCGGTCATCGACCCGGGCGCTCCGATTGAGTTGCCCAAGTCGGCCCCCAACAAGGTGGACTTCGAGGCGGAACTGGCGGTCGTGATCGGGCGGCGGGCAAGGGACGTGCCCGAGTCGCGGGTGGCGGAGTACCTCCTGGGCTACACCTGTGCGAACGACGTGACGGCGCGGGATTGTCAGAAGGAGCTGGACGGCCAATGGGCGCGGGCCAAGAGCTTTGACACGTTCTGCCCCCTGGGCCCGTGCATCGTACCGGTCGGGCAACTCGACCCGAACGACTTGGCCGTGCGTTCCCGGCTCAATGGGCAGGTCATGCAGGATGCCTGTACGGCGGACATGATCTTCAGTGCGGCCTATCTGGTCAGTTACCTGTCCAGCCAGTTCACCCTGCTTCCGGGGACGGTGATCTGCACGGGGACGCCGGCGGGCGTCGGCTTTGCCCGCAATCCACGGGTGTTTCTGCGTGCGGGCGACGTGATCTCGGTGGAGGTGGGGGGGATCGGCATGCTGACCAACCCGGTGCGCGGCCCGGTTTGTTGACAGCCCTCTTAACCGCCCCGTATAACTGCCTGCCGAGTGCAGCGTGCACTGGCGAAGCGCCGGGGCGGGCGAGTGGGCCCGGCGCTCTTGTGGCCTAGCGGTATTTTTGTCGGCAACACTTGACGCTGCGGTTGTTGCCAGCAACGGCAACGGCATGCGTCAGCCTGCCTTGTGCGGTTCGGAGTACTTCGACCATGAAGTCGATCTCGAGGCTTAGCGGTTGGATCGGCGTTGCGGGTACGGCTGGGGTGATCGTGGGGCTGCTGGCGTTGGCGACGCTGCCCGGTTGCATCGCGGGGGGTGTGGACAACACCAACACCAATACCAATACCAACACGAACACCAACGACAACACCTCCACGGCCATCACGGGGGAGATACTCAGCCTCAAGCAGAGTTTCCCCGTGTCCAAGCTGGAGACGGTGATCTCGGTGTTCTACACGGTCACGGGCAGTGGCATCGACCGCGTGGAGTCTTTCTACGTACCGGTGGCCGACGCCACGGTGGGTTCGAGCCCAATCGGTGCGGAGGTGCTTTTCGGCCTGCCGCTGGCCACGGGGCAGCAGAAGTCGTTCAACCTCAATCCGAGCACGGTAGCGGTGGGCTTCTACCGCCTTGGCGTTCAGGTGACGGCCGGGACGAGCACGTACAAGTTCCTCAGTTCAGGCGTTCTGCACGTGCAAGGCGCGCCGGCCCCGATCTTCCTGCAGCCGGCTGCGGCGCTGACGGTGGTGGTGCAGGGGACGGACGTGACGGTTTCGTTTGATGCGCGGGATCCGGAGAACGTCGTGCAGTGGAGGCTGTTCTACCTGGCGTCCACGGATAACCCGGACGCGGCGGAGAACGCGCGGGGCACGCAACTCGCCACCGGCAGTGGCAACGTGTTCAGCACCGTCTGGTCGACGAACAACGTGGCGGCGGGGGATTACCGCCTGGGGGTGTCGGCGACCGACTCGGGGCGCTCGGTGGCGGCCACGGTTAGTGCCGGCGAACGGAGCAAGATCGTCTCGACGGTTGACGGCCCGATCATTCGGGTGACCGAGCCCGAGCCTGCGCCCGTGCCGCCCACGATCCAAATCCAGGCTCCGGGGGCGAGCAATGTCGTTCTGTTCCGGAACGACGCCTACCTGATCCAGTTCCAGGGTCGAGTGAACCAGCCGGGTGCGACCGGTCTCATTGATGTCTTCTACGACACGGACACGACCTACACCAACGGCTACCTGCCGATCGCGACCGACCTGGACAGCAGCGTTACGTCGGTGGCATTTCCGCCGAGCCTGCCGCAGGGGACGTACCGTGTCGGCGCGTCCATCCTCGACGGCATCAGCCCGCTGGTGGTCACCTACGCCACCGGGTCGGTCACGGTCGTGCAGAACCCCACGCTGACCGTGACCGCGCCGAACAGCGTGTTGCCGATCGCGCCCTCCACGGCGACGGTGTCCAATACGGTGGATGTGGTCTGGTCCACGAACGTGCCCACGACGGCCGGTACGCTCGATGTCTATGCCCAGGCGGTTAACGCCAGCGGCGTGCCGTATGGCGCGGAGATTCCCATCCTGACGGGCGCGTCGCTGACCACTACCAGCGCCGAGTTCGGCAGCACGACTTCGGGCTTGTTTGCGGTAGCCGTGCGGATCAACTTCAGCAGCCAGTATGGTCTGTCCCCGCTGGTGGTGGAGGCACCGCAGCGGGTGCGCGTGTCGTCGCTGCCGGCGGTGCTGTGGCTGGGCGCCCTGGCCAATGACGACCCCGTGTTCGACGGCGCGGTTCTTGAGGGAGTGAACTTCGAGGACAACATGGGGACAGCCTTCTCCGCGGTGGGCGACCTGGACGGAGACGGGGCGGGTGAGTTGCTGATCTCCGCCCGCTACGGCAAGCCGTTCTTCGTCAATCCCACGGGGGTGGGGCCCGGGGAGGCGTACCTGATCTACGGCCGACCCTCGGGGAATCGCCTGACCGGCGTCTACAACCTCAACTCGCTGGGCACGTCGCTGCTGCGCGGGGTGACGCTCACGGGTATCCGCACGCCGCAGTCGAGCAACGACACGGACGGGATGAGCTCGGTCGGCGCCTTGCCCGACGTCGACGGCGACGGGTTGCAGGAGTTGGTCTTCGGGTTCCCGAACACGGACTCGCGCGGTCACAACGTGGACCCGCAGCAGAACGGCGTGGTCGACCCGCGGTCCCTGCCGACGCTCGAACGGGAGAAGCAGTTCAAGCGGGGCGGCATCGTGCTGGTGAGCAGCCGCAACTCCATCTTGAAGAAGCCCGACTCCGGTGTTCCGGTGATCAACCTCGATCTGGTGGGGCAGGACTTCCAATCCAAGTGCGTCGGGCCGGAGCCCGGCTCGGCGACGTACGGTGAGACCGGCTTTGCCCTGAATATCTTCAACCCCAGCAACGACTGCGAGGGGAGCTGCGACTCGCCTAAGTCCGGGGGCAAGGCCGACGCCAACAACAACATCGACTTCGGCTTTGTCAGCGCCTTGGCCCGCGACTACTTCTTCACGTACGTGTACAGCTACGATCTGCTGGGCGGGGCAAGTACGTGCGGCTCGAGGCAGCCTTTCCTCGGTGCATTCGCGGAGTGTGGGCCGCTCGAGTACTGCCAGGATTTCGCGGCCTGTGAACCGTACTCGCCGGGCCTGCACAACTACGCGGCTTTCGAGTATGAAATCGTTGCCTGGGGCGGCGTCTTCAACGTGCCGGTGCCCGTGGAGACACGGCGTTCGGGGTTCTACCCCGTTAACCTCACCGCCGCCGGCATCCGCAACGCTGCCCTGGAACCGTTCGGGGCGCGCGTCATCGGCGTCGGCGAAGGGGACGCCTTCGGAACCTCGCTGACCGTGTGCGGGGGGGGGAGCACCGACGCAGGAGAGATCATCGTTTCCGCCCCCAACCGGACGGCACGTGGGATCCTGCTGGGCCCGCTGCCGACGGGTTGCGACTCGGGTCCCGAATGCGGGGGAGAGATTAGCGGACTAGAGAGCGCACCGGGCGTCGGCGGCGTGAACGTCGACTCCGGCGTGGCGTATCTGTTCGAGCTGCGCAGCCTGTGGACGAATGACACCCTCGGTCGCATTCCGCCCAAGCCACACCAGTACATCGTCGGGGAGGCCAGTCACTGCGGTGGCCCCGCCGCCCTCATCCCGAACATTGATGCCCTGCGGATTGCCGGGTTGTCCAGCGATCGGATCACCAACATCGTTGGTATCGGCGACTTCAACAAGGACGGGCGGGATGACTTCGCCGTGGGTGCTCCGTTGGCCAACGGCGGCGGCGGACGCGTGTACGTTTGCTTCCGCCGGCAGCATGCCATCGAGGGAGACTACGTGCTTGAGAAGCTGGCCCTCTCGTCCACTGCCCCGGAACGTCTGGAGGGAGTGCTCATCGTCTCCGATACGACCAGCGCTCTGGGCTCCAGCCTCACCGCAGGACTGGACTTCAACGGGGACGGTGTCTCAGATCTGGTGATTGGCGCGCCCGACGCCTCGGCCGGCGTCGGAGAGGTTATCGTTGTCTTCGGGGATCCGAGCCTGATCAGTCCTCAGGGTGGCGTGTCCGTCTCCACGCTGCTGACAACGCGGAACACGTTGGGTAGACCGCGGGCGGCACGCATCACCGGCAACGCTATCGAGGCCGGTCTGTTCGGGTTCAACGTCGCCAACGCCGGGGACGTGGACGGGGATGGCAAGGACGACCTGCTCGTGGCCGCTCCCAACGCCACCCCACGCTTCGACCCCGATCCAACGGATAGCGCGGACGCCCTCACGGCCATCGGCATCGACGCCGACTACGATGGTGTCAAGGACGACATCAGCGGAGTGAACGGCATACCCGACGGAGAGATCAACAGCTACGATGATCCGCTCAACGCCGGCTTGGTCTACTTCATCTCCAGCACGAACCGGCTGGACCAGTTACCCGCGACCGACATCACCATCAGCGTCAGCCAACTCGGGACGAACTACCTGCGGGGAGTGATTATCGCGGGGCGGCGCGCGGGCGACCGACTTGGCGGAGGTAACGCCGGGGACACTGTGGCCGGGGGCATCGCCGCCAAGACCGGGCGCGGCCGGTCCGCGGGGCTTGCCGGTGCCGGCGATGTCGATGGCGACGGACGGGCCGATATCATCATCGGGTCGATCCTCGCTGATCCGCGCACCGATCCCAGCAGTGGTGAGGGGCGCAGCAACGCCGGCGAGGCTTACCTGATTTACGGGGCCGTGGTGCCGGCGCTGCTTAGCGGCGCGGCGACGCACTGACGGGCTCGCGAATGCCTCTTGGGCCGCGGTGGAAGCCCCGGGTTCGGGTGCCTCACCCGCGGCCTGGGAGTCTCTCCCGGCGCCGCGGGCTGGGCCCGGCATTCCCGGGGCACCTTGGCAGCAGGGCTCACAGGCGATGCATCCGCCGCAGACCATCACGCATACGGATCTACCGGGTCTCGCCGTCCGGCGGGGCAAGGTGCGCGACGTGTACGACCTCGGCGACGAAGTGCTGCTGGTGGCCACCGACCGCATCAGCGCCTTCGACGTCGTGCTTCCCACGCCGATCCCCGGCAAGGGAGCGTTGCTGACGCGCATCTCGAGTTTCTGGTTCGACTTCTTCGCGGACACGGTGCCGCATCACCTGCTGGAGGTGATCGAGGAGCACACCCCGCCGGGGCTGGAGCGTTATCTCGACGTATTACGCGGGCGGACCATGCGCTGCCGCAAGACGCGGGTGGTGCCCATCGAGTGCGTCGTGCGCGGCTACCTGGCCGGGTCCGGCTGGAAGGAGTACCAACGGGCCGGCTCGGCCTGCGGCATCCCGTTGCCGGCGGGCCTGCGCCAGTGCGACGAACTGCCGGAGCCGATCTTCACGCCGTCCACGAAGGCCGAGGTGGGGCATGACGAGAACATCTCCTTCGCGCAGGCGTGCGCCCTGGTGGGTGCCGACTGCATGAAGCTGCTGCGCGACCGGAGCCTCGCGCTGTATCGCGGGGCGGCCGCGTACGGGCGGCAACGCGGCATCATCATCGCGGACACCAAGTTCGAGTGGGGCTTGCGCGACGGCGAGTACCTGCTGATTGACGAGGTGCTGACGCCGGATTCCTCACGCTTCTGGCCGGCGGACCGCTATGCCCCCGGACGCGAGCAGGAGAGCTTCGACAAGCAGTACGTGCGCAACTACCTGACGACCCTGGTGGACGCCGGTCGGTGGAACAAGCAGCCGCCGGGTCCCGAGTTGCCGGCGGACGTCGTCCAGAACACGGCCTGCAAGTACCGCGAGGCGCTGGAACGACTGACGGCGAATGTCGCATAGCGAATAGCGCAGCAGCAAGAACCGATGCGGCGACCCGGCTCGGGAGGACGCCCGGCGGGGGGTGGCATGGCCAAGCGCAGCGCCGCCATGCTCTGCTCGGAGCGCGCGGCCCGCTGCCATGGGTGGCATACCCCCATGGCAACCGGCAGAGCGGCGCCATCGGCCGGTGCGTGTCCTGTCGGGTGGCTCAGCAATCCTGCGTTTCGGGCTGCGGGGACGGTACAACCTGGATGGTGATGGTCGGCTGAGCGGCCGGGGCGTTCGGGTCACCCACGACCACCAGCACGTCACCGCCGCGCAGCTCGAACCGGCCAACCAGCTTCTCCAGCAGCCGCGCTGCGAGCGTGGGGCCGACGGCTGCGGCCGGCTCCACCAGCATCGGCTCCACCCCGTAACATAGTGCCAGCCGGCGGCAGGTGCCCGCTTCCGTGGTCAACGCGGCAATCGGCGCGCTCAGTCGGTACTTGCTGATCCACCGCGCCGTGCGGCCGGTGCGGGCCCAGGCGGCCACCAGCTTCGCGCCCAGGTCATGTGCCACCAGCGCGGCACTGCGCGCCACGGCCGAGATCGTCCGGTCCTCACCGCAGGCCACCCGAAACCGTTCGGCCAGCAAATGACGCGGCTGGCCGATTTCGTCCATCATGCCCGCTTCGTATTCGCAGGCCTCCTGCGTGATGCGGTTCAAGGCGGCGATGGCCTCCACCGGGTATGCGCCGACGGCCGTCTCCGCCGAGAGCATCACCGCGTCCGCCCCATCCAGCACCGCATTGGCCACGTCGCTCACTTCCGCCCGCGTCGGCACCGGCGCCTTCACCATGCTTTGCAGCATCTGCGTGGCCACGATCACCGGCTTGCCCGCCTGCCGGGCCCGGGTCACCATCTGCTTCTGCAGCAGCGGCACCCGGGCGACGTCCATTTCCACGCCTAGGTCGCCGCGCGCCACCAGCAGGCCGTCCGTCTCCTTCAGGATGGCGTCGAGTTGCGCCACCGCCTGCGGTGTCTCGATCTTGGCAATGATCGGCTGGTCCCCGCCGCGGTCATGCAACTGTGACCGCAGCACGCGGATGTCGTCCGGGCTGCGCACGAAGGACATGGCCGCGTAGTCAAACCCCTGCTCCACCAGCCAGGCAACATCCGCGCGGTCCTTGTCCGTCAGGGACGAGAGCGCGAGGCGGGAGTCCGGGACGTTCACTCCCTTGCGCGTGCTCAACAGCCCGCCGACCGTGCAGGTGCAGACGAGTTCGTCCGCCCGATGCTCCGTGACGAGCAGGCGGACCGCGCCGTCGTCGATAAGCACCCGCTCGCCGACGCGTACGTCGTCCACGAGGCCGCGGTACGTCGTGCCGAAGCGCGTGGCCGTGCCGGCGATCGGCTCGCGCACGATCGTGCAGGCGTCGCCTACTTCGAGATGCGCCTGTTGCGGGTCGATCGCCCCGATCCGCACCTTCGGCCCGGCCAAGTCGGCCAGGGTGGCCACGTGCACGCCCTGACCGGCAACGACGCGCCGCAGTTCGGCCAGCGTCCGTGCGTGCTCACCGTGTTCGCCGTGTGAGAGATTGAAACGCACGACGTCGACGCCCTCCGCCACGATGCGTGCCAGCATCTGCGGTGTCGCGCTTGCGGGTCCCAGCGTAGCTACGATCTTGGTGCGGATCATGGTCGCGATTGTAGCGAACGGACAAGGCAGGGGGCAACAGGAGGCAGGAGGCAAGGGGCAAGAGGCAAGAGGGCGCAGCGAGGATGTAGGGTGGGCACTGCCCACCGCAACAGCGGAGCGCGCATGGCGCATGGCGAATGCCCGCCCCGAGTTGGTCAGCGGCGTGGGGGAGGTTATGATCCGCTGCCCCAGGCGGGTGGCTCGTATGCGTGTTCAGCGTGGACGCCATGCCCTCACCCGCCGCCGGCGGGGGTGGGCATGTGCTGCGGCATCCAGAGGCATGCCTACCCGCGACCGCGGTCGCGGGAGAGCATGGCACCCACCACGCCGAAGGCGCTGAACACGTACGGTCCCGCCGGGATGGGCGCGGAGCGCTCGGTGTCCGGTGGAGGCCGCCATTTGGAGGACGCAGGGTGGATGTGATTACGTTCCTCATCGATCTGTTTGTGCACCTGGATCAGCACCTGACCGAGATCGTGCGCAACTATGGTTCCTGGAGCTACGCCCTGCTGGGGGTGATCATCTTCGCCGAGACGGGGTTTGTCTTTACGCCGTTTCTGCCCGGCGACTCGCTGCTCTTTGCCGCGGGGACGCTGGCGGCGGCGGCGGCCCTGAACGTGTTCGTGCTCTACGTCCTGCTGAGCGGGGCCGCGATCCTCGGTGACACGGTCAACTACTGGATCGGCAACCGCTTCGGTGCCTACCTGATTCACCGGCACTCGCGCTGGCTGCGCCAGGAGCACCTGGACCGCACCCACGCCTTCTTCGAGAAGTACGGCGGCAAGACCATCGTGATTGCCCGGTTCGTGCCCATCGTGCGGACGTTCGCACCGTTCGTGGCCGGGCTGGGGGCGATGAGCTACCGTCGGTTCCTTGCCTACAACGTGCTCGGGGGGCTGCTGTGGGTGAGTGTATGCCTCGGGGCCGGCTACTTCTTCGGGAACCTGCCGATCGTCCGCGAGCACTTCTCGCTCGTGGTGCTGGCGATCATCGTGATCTCGATCATGCCCGGGGTGTACACCTGGTACAGCGCCCGGCTGGACGCCCGGCGGAGGGCGACCGCCGCGGCGGACCCGAACGGCCCCACGCGGGAGTAGTATCCCGCGTCGCCGGAGCCCCTGACCGGTTGGACAGCTCGGGGCGCGGGACCAGGCCGGCGGCGGTGTGGCGTCGCCGCCGTGCCGGCAGCGTCGTCCCCCCGCGGGCGACGTAGTGAACGACGACGCCACGGGGTGTCCTGCGTCGGCCGCGGGGACCGACGCGGCGTGCTCTGTTGCCTCGTGCCGGCGGCGTCGGCCCAAGGCCCTGTGTGGTCACCTGAGACGAGCGTTGCAGCGCTGCCGCCGGGCCGTTAGACTCCGCTGAAATTCCGTTCCGAACGCACGGCAACGCGGAGGAACCTATGGCGCGGCAAAAGGAGCAGTGGGGAACGCGACTGGGGGTCATCCTGGCGGTCGCGGGTTCGGCGGTCGGGCTTGGCAACTTCCTGCGGTTTCCCGGCAACGCCGCCCAGAACGGCGGCGGGGCGTTCATGATCCCTTACTTCTGCGCCCTGATTTTCCTGGGCATCCCCATCTGCTGGGCCGAGTGGTCGATGGGCAAGTACGGAGGTCGCTACGGGTACAACTCGTACCCGGCCATCTTCGGGCTGCTCGGGCGACGGACGGGTTGGCGCTACGCCGGTGTCCTCGGGCTGCTGATTCCGATCATCATCTACATGTACTACGTGCTCATCGAGTCCTGGTGCCTGGGGTACGCCTGGATGTACCTGACCGGCCAGGTCAACCTGGGGAGTGATCCGAGCCGGTACATCGAGACGAGCCAGCAGCTCTTCGATGGCTTTGTGGGCAAGGAACAAGATGGGCTGATGATGCATGGGACGCTGCATACGAGTGTCGTTTTCTGGATGCTCGCCTTCGCGGTGAACTTCGTCATCATCTTCCGTGGCGTGTCCAAGGGCATTGAGCGGTTCTGCACGGTGGCCATGCCGCTGCTGCTGGTGTTCGCGCTCATTATTCTGGTGCGGGTACTGACACTGGGGACGCCGGATCCCGCCAAGCCTGATCAGAATGTCGTCAGCGGCCTGGGCTTCATGTGGAATCCCAAGCCGCGCACCGGCACCGGCTCGTGGCTGACGGCCCTCGCCGATCCGCAGGTCTGGCTCGCCTCCGCCAGTCAGATCTTCTTCACGCTGTCGGTCGGCTTCGGCATCATCGCCAACTACGCCAGCTACCTGAAGCCGAAGGACGACGTCGTGCTCTCCGGGCTCACCGCCTCGGCCACCAACGAGTTCTGTGAAGTGTGTCTGGGCGGACTGATCACCATCCCGGCCGCGTTCGTGTTCCTCGGGCCGGCCGTCGGTGCGTCGCTGGACTCGACGTTCTCGCTGGGATTCCAGACGTTGCCGGTCGTCTTCGGCTACATGCCCGCGGGCGCGCTCTTTGGGGGGATCTGGTTCTTCATGCTCTTCCTGGCGGCCATCACCAGCTCGCTTTCCATGCTGCAACCGGCGATTGCGTTCCTCGAAGAGGGGCTCAACGTTGGTCGGCGTGCCTCCTGCGCTTTGCTGGGACTCATCACCGGCGCCGGCTCGCTGTTTGTGATTTACTTCAGCTACAAGCTGGTGGCGCTGGATACCATGGACTTCTGGGTCGGCAGCGTGCTGGTCTACTGCCTGGCGTTAGTGGAGGTGGTTCTGTTCGCCTGGGTGTTCGGGGCCCGCCGCGGTTACGACGTGGCCGCCGAGGGAGCGGCCATGCCGATGCCGCGTCTCTTCATCTTTGTCATCAAGTACATCTCCCCGCTGTATCTGCTGATCGTCTTCTTCTTCTGGTGCGTGCAGAAACTGCCGGAGAACGCCCAGCGGTTCAAGGAATCGGTACCGCTGTTGACGCTCCTGGTGATTGTCGCCACGGCTGTCTTCCTGGCGATCGCGGTCCGCATCGCCGGGCGGCGCTGGCGTCGTGAGGGCGTCGATGCCCCGGCCGAGCACGGCTTCCGTTCCGTTGCGGAGACCAAACCATGACCCTGGCGGGCTGGATCTTCATGCTGACTTCCGTTACCTGCGTCACCGGGCTTGTGGTCTGGTGCTTCTATCGCGTGCTCACCCGCCCTTCCAACGCGGAACGCATGCACGCGCCCCTGGACATCGACCCGCAGGACCGGGAAGCGTGACGACGGCGCCCGACCTCCTCTATCCGGCTGGGGGACAGGCGTGCCCCACGGGGGTACAGGGTGCCCCCCTGCGGCCGGGTCGCAGGCGGCATACATCGTCTGCCCACGTCGCCACCGGTCGAGATTTGTAACGAACCCGTAACCCAGCCCAATTCGGTCGATACGCTGCGAACCGCGCCGCCGGTCGTGAGTATAATCCCCCGGACAGACCAGAAGGCGTCCTGAGTCGTTGGTCCGGGATGCCGTGTCGCCGGACGAGTTGGCACTGTAGCGGGCTGCGGCCCCGAAGGTGCGGCACGAACGCGGTCGGCGGCCGGAAACGGGCACCGGCTCCGGGACGCCGGCGACAAACTCATACTGTGTCGCGCTTCTCCCAACCCACGTAGGCGGCAGCGGGGGGTCGAGCCTTGCCATCCCCAAAACCCTTGACCTCCCGCTGCCACCCCCCCAAACCTAGACCTGCTACGAACGGCCACGAGATTCCGGAACCGGAGGCTTTGGCATGCCCCGCCCGCAGGCGTCTTCCTGTCGCCAGGCACGCGGGCGCGGCATTGTGGCAGCCCGGAGCTTGCCGGCGGCGGACGGGGCGACCGCGTGCAGCCCGCGTTCGTTTCGCCTTCCCGCCCCGCGGAACCCCCGCTAACCACTGTTGCGTTGCGCGTGTCCCGTTTGTACAAGTACGGTACGTTCGTGCGCAAACGTCCGTCCGGGTCTGCTGTCGGGATCGTGGCGCAATCTGGGCACCACTTGGGTGCTCGCCGGAGCACGGGACAGGAAGGATTGGAACCCGATCCCGCCGGGAAGCCGCGGCCACGACCACGCCGCCTGCCGGCCCGGAATCGATCGTGCGAACGTGCGACATTCCTGGGCCGGAGTCTTCCCGCGGCTTTTGGACGACTTTGGACAGGTTCCGCTCGCGGCCCACGGATGGGTCGGCGTCATGCACGCCACGCCGGTTGAACCTCGCCGGTGCGGCCGGGCGCGACTGCGAAGGCAGGGAGACAGCGGGTGAACAGCCGGTCGCGACAATCTGACCCACTGCAACGCGTCTCCCGCTGGGTTTCCTGCTGGGGCGCGGCATGTGCCTGTGCGTTGCTTGCCTGCGTCTCGATGGCGCAGGCGCCGGCCTCCGAGCCGCCCCCCGCGACCCAACCTGCCCCCGCGGAGGTGCCCGCCGGGCACCTCGAGCAGCTTGCTCTATGCCGCAGCGGCATCCTCGACGCGCAGGCCCGACCGGAGGAGCGGCGCCGCTGGGCCACCCAGCTCCTCACGTATGACTCGCCGCAGGCGAGCGGCCTCGTCGTGGAGTTGCTGGGCACCACCTCCCAGCCGGCCGTGCAGGCCGCAATGTGCGCCGCCATCGCCGAGCGCCAACGCTCCGGACAAAGCTCCGCCGATCCGGCCTGGATCGATCCGCTCCTCCACTTGCTGGCCGCCCAGGACGCGCAGCTTCGCCGGCTGGCGGCCGCCGTGCTCGCCGACTTTCCCGGTGACAGCGTCACCGACCGACTCGGGAGCTTGGCTGCTGATCCGCAGCTTGGGATCGAGCAGCGTCAGGCGGCCATCGACGCCTTGAGTGCTCGGGCTTATCAGCGCCCCGTGGCCGCCCAGCTTAT
Organism: Planctomycetota bacterium; assembly: GCA_029558835.1. Lineage (GTDB taxonomy): Bacteria > Planctomycetota > Phycisphaerae > UBA1845 > UBA1845 > JAKQDH01. The sequence continues at coordinate 15,708 of JAKQDH010000019.1, forward strand.
GAGCCTGCTGGACCGTGAGGATCCTCAAATCACGGCCCGCGTCCTGGCCGCGCTCGAACCGCTTACGGATGGCACGCTGGGCAGCGATGTGCAACGGTGGCGGGACTGGTGGGCCGCCGAGTCGCAACGCGACGAATTGGACTGGCTCACCCAGCAGGCCCGCGTGCAACGCCTCCGGGCGCGGGCCGGGGAGCAGCAGCAGCGCCAAGCTGCGGAACGGACGGCCCAGGACTTGGCCGCCCGCGACGAACGCATCGTCGAACTGCAAACCGAGCTGTTTCGCTCGCTGCCGCCCGATCAACGCGAGACGCGGCTGTCGGGGTGGCTGGCCGACCCCTTGGCAGCGGCGCGACGCGGAGCCCTGCGCATCATCGCCAGCCGCATCGCCGACGAAGGGTACCGGCCGGGCAACGGCGTCCTGACGGCCCTGCTCGGCCTGCTCAACCACGACGACCCCGCCATCCGACGTACCGTGCTCGACATCCTCCCGCATGTGAGCGAACCGGCCGTGGCGGAAGCTGTCCTTGCCCGGCTGGCACAGGAGACCGACGCGGCCACCCGAGCCGCGGTCTTCGCCGCCTTGGGTAAGCTGGCGTACCCGCCCGCCCTCCCGGCCCTGGTGGCCGAGATCATTCGCCCTGAGTGCACTGGTGACTGTCTGCGTGAGGCCGCCAGCGCCTTGGGGCTGCTCGCCGCTCGCGTACCCGGCGCGCCGGGTCTGGCCGACGCCGTGACGCCACTTCGCCAGCGTTACCAGACGGCGCCCGCAGACGACACGGCGCTGCGGGCGGCGTTGCTGCGGGCGATGGCCGGGGTGGCTGACCCGTCCTACGCGGATGATTTTCTGGCGGCCGTGGACGGCGACGTGGGGGACCTGATTCGCCCGGGCCTGCGCGGGCTCATGGCCCTCCGTAACGGCTCCAAGGTTCCCCGCATCCGCACGTTGGTGGCCCATCCGGACCCGCGCGTACGGTTGGCCGCCTGCGACGCGCTGGGGGGGCTCGGGCGTGAGGACGCCGACCTGGAGACGCTGCTGATCCGGCTGAACCCGGCCACCGAGCAGGACACGGCCGCGCGGGAGGCCGCTTGGTCCGCGTTTCGCGCGATCCTGGCCGGACGGCCCGTGCAGGACCGTCTCAACTGGTCGGCGCGGCTGCGTGACCTGCCGGGGTTGGAGGTCCGCTACTTGCAGGAACTCGAGCGTCCGCTCAAGGGCGGCAACGGCACGCCCGAGCACAACGCCGTGCGTGAGCGCCTGGCCGATGCCCTGGTGAACGCAGGGCAGTTTGCCGAGGCGGCCGGCTACCTCCGCGACCTGTACGCTTCGTACACCAGCGCGGCCAATCCGACCGCCTTCGACACCGGTCTGCGCTGGCTCGATGCCACGCTGAAGAGCGAAGCCCACCAGAACCTGCCCACCCTGATCGAGCAGCTTGCCACTGCGGCCGAGGCGGTCGCTTCCAGCAATGGCGCCGCCGCGCCGGACGCTGCCGCTGCCGGTGCGCCGGACGGTGCCACGGGCGGTTCGCCCACCGCGGCCGCCGACGGTGCGCGGTTGCGCATCATCGAAACCGTCGCCCGCTACGCCGACGCGCCCGCGGTGGCCGAGAGCCCGGACAAGACCCGCGCCCTGCTCACCCAACTCGAGCCCGTCCCCGCCGACAAGCTCGGCCAACCGTGGGGCGACCTTATCACCCGCCTGCGCGGCAGGGTGCCACCGGCTACGCCGTAGGTAGCCTCAGGCGACGTTAGGTCTGAAGTGACCGTCGGTCTGGTGGCCCGCACGCCACGCTTGATCGACGGCAGTGTGGCGGCTACGATGCGCTGCGATGGCCGTACTGCTCCACCTCAAGCGTCTGGTATTGCGGGGACGGATACGATTTACCGAGAAGGCGCGCGACGACATGGAGGCCGACGGACTCAGTGTCGGTGACGTGATCGAGTCAATCGCCAACGCCCAAGCCAGCGCGAAAACCCTGCGCTGACGCAGCCGGGCCAAGCGTCATCGGAGCGAGAAACTACATGTCATCAAGAGCTTCAGCTACGACGGGACGCTCATCTGCACGAAGGGGGCGACCGTCCGCCAGGCGGAGCAAGAGGTGTTCTACATCTTCGTCTCCGCGAAGATCGACACCTTCAGTGAGTGACCGCCCCGCGCAGAAGGTGTGTATGACTTGCGGCTCAAAGCGCGTGCAGCGTACGGAAGTTTCAGTCCGCCTGCGCCACGGACGAACGGTGCGCGGCGTCGAGGCCGACGTGTGTGTTGCCTGCGGCGAACGCTACTTCGACCTGGAAGCGATGCATGGTCTCGAAGCCGGCAGCGCTGAGAATCGGTGAACGCGGAACCTCAGCACCGACAAGGCGAGGCAAGTGGCAATGACGTCAACTTGACAATTGAAAGGTGGGCGGTGGTCCGGTAGGGCGAGGCGCGTGGCGCGACCGATCCGGGTGCAGTAGCAACGGGGCGTGTGCTCCGTCACCGTGCGGAGGAATGCGCGGGGCGCGATTGGCCTGCGCGGTCGAGGTGGGCGGCTCTGCATCGACGGGCGAGACCTCGATTGTCGAGGCACGCCCGCCAAGTCGGCCCGATCGTCAAGTCGGCCCCACCCGGGCGGTCACCTTAGCCGGTCATCGGCGAGAAAAGCATGCAGCGAGGTTCATCATGGACGAAGCCCTGGCTGAGTTTGTCGGGCGCGTAGGGCCGTTTCCCGGGCGGGGCGTCAGCGTGCTCGGGCTGGGACCTGGGGATCCCGGTCTGCTCACGGTGAAGGCCGCGGTTCGTCTGCGTCAGGCGGAGGTCGTCTTTTACGATTTCGGGAATAGTCCCTGGGCGATCTGGGACCTGGTCACGCCGGGTGCGGAGCGGACGCTGGTGCCGTGCGAGATCTCCACGGGCGACATCGTGGCGATGATTCGCCCGCACGTGGAGGCCGGCCGGAGGGTCGTGTATCTGGTGGCGGGCGATCCGTTTGTGTTTGAGCGTGCGGACGCCGTGGCGGAGGCCCTGGCGGCCGGTGGGTTGGCGGTGGAGATCGTCCCCGGGCTCACGGCCGCGGTGGCCGCGGCAGCGTATGCCGGTATCCCGCTCACCAGCCAGGGGGTGGCCGGCGCACTTTGTCTCGCCGCCGGCTGCGACTACCACGGGTCGAGACTCCCGTCGCCGATCCTGGCCACGATGGCCCGCAGTGGGATTCTCGTCTTGTACGTTGCTGAAGAGCACCTCGACCAACTCTGCGCAGAGCTGCGGGCCTGCGGGCTTGCCGGGCAGACCCCGGCCACGCTCGTTGCGGATGCGACGGAGCCCAGCCAGCGTGTCGTCAGCGCGACCCTCGACACAATCGGCGCTGAAGTGACTCGCGCCGGCGTCAAGCCGCCTGCCCTCGTGTTCATCGGGGCCCACGCCGCCCCGCGGCCCGGCTGGGCTTGGTTCGCGCACGGCGACTGATCTGCTTCGACGGCTCGGTAGACAGTCTTAGCCGTGATTCTTCTTCTGACAGAGGAACGGCGCCAGGGCAGGCGTACGGACGGCAACAGGGCCAACACCGCACCCGCTCGCAGCCACCGGGGCGAACAGGCGACCGATGGACGGTGGGCGGCGACGACGAGGCCACGACGTGACTGATTCGGTCGGAGAGCGAAACGCCCGATTTAGACGTCCTTGCGCGGAGCAAGGCACCGGGTGCGATCGCCCGCGCGATGAGAGGAGACGACGAAGCGCTGCCACGCCGGAACGTCACTTGCCAAGAGCTGCCCCTCGCCGACCCCGGCGGCGTCGGGCTATTGACAACGGTGCCTCACGCACAGTATAGGAACATGGTGCCTTTTGTTTCCCGCGCGGTCCCCCTGGAACCCAGGCCCTGCATCGTTCGCAGACGGCATCGTGCGCGCCTGCCGGGGCCACTGTGCTGAATCGGGAGGACGTGCATGTTTCGTCGAAGAATCGTGTCGATCGCGGCCGTGTTGTCGTTGGGTGCGCTCAGCTCGTGCACTGCGCACCGCAACACCGATGTGCAAACGACCATCGTGTCCATGGAGCGGGCGGCACTGGACCGGTGGGGCAAGGGCGAGACGGCCGCCTACACCGACATTTACGCTCAAGAAATCACTTACTTTGATCCCGACCTCACCGGCCGCGTCGACGGCCTGCCCGCCATGCGTGAGCTTCTCGCGCCTTACGAGGGCAAGATCAAGGTCGAGCGCTACGACATGATCAACCCGAAGGTCCAGGTGCACGGCGACGTGGCCGTGCTCTCGTTCAACCTCATCGATTACCTGCGCACACCGGAAGGCACCATCACCACGGAAGCCTGGAACAGCACGGAAGTGTACGCACGCATAGGCGGGAAATGGAGGATCATCCATTCGCACTGGTCCTACCCGAAGCCGCCCAAGCCCGCGACGCCAACGCCCCCGATGGAGCCGACGTCCGGCAAGTGACGGCCGGGAAGTGGCCGCTCGCGTGTAATCAGTGATGTCCCCTTTTCGGCAGGGGTGAATGACCGATGCCGCAGGAGACGGGGTCAACTTCCTGCAATTGATTCCGCTGAAGAACTCCGCTGGCCACGGCGTGCCGAGTTACCGGCGTGGGGTGGCTCTCCGGCGGCGCTGCGTGGTACGCCGGCCCGGCGGCTGCGTCGCTCTGCGGGACGCCGGGCGCTGACGCTGCATTTGCAGCGTATACCTGTTCACTAGGGTCCACTGCACTTCCTCGCCGGGCTCCAGGCCAATGGCCGCGGCCACGGGCAGCGGCACGTACACGTAGAAGCGAACCTTCTAGCCCTGGGAGCAGATGGCCTGCACGGTAATCGGGTATTGTGCCGGCATCTTGGCAGGCTAGTCTACAGGCTAGCTATTGCCATGGGGCACGGACGCCCCTTTTCGGGCAGGAGGCCAGCATGAGCCTGTACCGGGTGACCGGCAGCAGGGAGGCGGACCCCAAGCTGCTGGCGTGGCTGACCGAAGCAGCCGCGGTGCCCGCGGTCGTCCGGGAGCGGGCGGCCTTCTTCGTGTTTCTCGCGCAGGCCACCTACCTCCAACTGGAAGCACAACGGCCGGTCCACCCCGCCCTTGCGCCGCGTCACGTAATAATACCACGTCGTCGAGACCAACTCCCGCGGCGTCTGCAACTCGTCATACGTCTCGGCGTACATCAGCCGGTTGTTGTTGCTCCGGTAGGTACCCGGGGACTCCACGTCGTAATGGTACTCCGTTGTCCGCACCTGCTCCTGTCCGTCGGTGGTCGTCTTGAGGGCGCGGTTGCCCACCTGGTCGTAGGCGTAGACGTAGTGGTAGTCGGTGACCGTGCCCCCCTGCCGCGTCCGCCACTCGGAGAGCAGTCGCCCGCGGTCGTCATACGTGAAGGCCGTGGCGGCCACTACCTCGACCAGGTTGGATTCCACCCTCACCCCTACCCCTCTCCCTGTGAGGGAGAGGGGTCGCCCACCGCCGCCCGCCAGGATACCCGATCGGTCAACGATTCTGATCGACGCTTACGCCGGTCTTTCCCTTGCAGTCACCGCCACCCCCATGGGGTTGGTCGAACGCCTACACCGTCCAAACCCCTCTCCCCTCGGGAGAGGGCAGGGTGAGGGCGAATCCGGCAGCGGGCTGCCCAGGTAAGATTCCTTAACCTCGACGACCAGGTCAGTGGCCGAGTAGCTGTACGCCAGCCGCCGCACCCACTGCACCACCGCCCCCACCGGGGCACGGTGCTCAATGCTCGCCACCCGCCCGGCTCAGTCGGGAGTCAGTGACCTTCCTTGACTCAGGGCACGGGGGGATCACACTTCGCAGCCTTTGCAGCGGCGAGCCTCCGGCGTGTCTCCGCCCGCGCAATCCTACACGAGGACTATGCGCTTCTCCACGTAGCCACGCCCGCCGCGCTTGAGACGGTACGCCCTCAGCTCACGGTCGCAGTCGGCGTAGATGAACATGAGCGAGCCCGGCGGATAGCCTGCCAAATCGCCCCGACCCGGGACGGCCGGAGCGATGGGATGTGTGTGCAACGCGCCAAGACAATTCAGACCCCTCGCATGCTGCTTCCGCCGGACTCGCGCCCACTCAGCGGCCCCGAAGGCATGATGAAGAACAGTATCTCGAGCATGGTTCCGCATCCGCACGACACTGCGCACGCGGCCCCCCCGCCCAAACACCAGATAGCATACCTCGTGGATGTCCGCCTTCCGCGAGGCACGCGCTATCCTGGCGAGCGCCTTCTTGGGGAACCTATAGGTGTGGGGCACCGCACACTACCTCCATCCTGATGCCTGCCGTGCGGACGGCACGACCCAGAGTCTCCTACGGCAGGCGCTCCTCGCACTGAACCTCTGTTACTCAGCGCCTGTGCCGGTGGCTGCGCCCTTCACGCGAAACGCAGCACCGAGGCGCATAAGCCGGGATTATGCACTATCCCGGTGCTGATAGCGTAACGCGCCACGGCGGGGGCATTCAAGGACGAGATCGCGGGTTGACAGCCGGGGGAAGCCCTGCGAGAGGACGGTGCGGCGAGACCGCCCCCTACCCCCACGGCCCACACGGGGTCGGGGAGAGTGCCGGGGGCCGGGTTGTCAGGGGAATCACTCACGCAGGACAAGGCTCAAATGCGCATGCCGTGGCGGTGGCACCCAGTGCCGCGGGC
>JAKQDH010000021.1 GCA_029558835.1 Planctomycetota bacterium
TGCCCGGCACGATGCGCGCCGCGCTGCTGGAGGATCCGGCGTGGGCCGCGCGCGAGGCCGAGCTGCGCGTGGAGGACCTGCTGCGCGCGCAGCGCATCGTGCTGACGAACGCGCTGCGCGGGGCGGTGGAGGCGAGGCTGGCGGGTGCGGGCAGCAGGGACTGAGCCGCCCGCAGGCACTTACGCCGGCTGCGTGCGGGATTTGCGGCGGCGCGTGGCGGCCAGGCCCCCAAGGCCCAGGCCGAGCAACGCCAGCGAGGCAGGTTCGGGCACCGGGTTCGGATCGACGATCACGCCGCCCTCCTGCTCGAAGCCGGCGTAACGCACCTGCTCCTGCGAGTTGTTGTAGAAGCCGAATTGCCCCGAAGTGAAGGCGCTGTCGCTCACCGTGGTGTCCCACAAGGTGCTTGCTCCCTGCTTGACCACGACGCGGATCACGCCGGGCGTGAGGTTGAATTCGAGCAGGAAGTCGTAGAGGGCATTGTCGGCCCAGCCGGCGGTGCCCGAGTGATTGGTGGCCAACACGCTCATGTCGCCGAAGTTGACCTGGTTCTCCCAGAACTCTTCCAGCGACAGGTCGTTGAGACCGTTTCCGGTCGCACCCGCGAATTTTTTGATCGTCATGCCCTCCGCCGCGGTCCGGCCGACGTAGCCCTGTGTGCCCTGTTTCCAGTCGAACAGGTAGAAGTTGCTGGAGTTCTGGTAACCGAACACGAAGCCCATGTAGTCGTCGTCAGAGCTGGACTGGACCTGCCAGGATCCCTCCATCTTGTAACTGGTCTGGTTCAGGTTGTTCAGATAGAACGAGGGGTCGGCGTTGACGGTTTGCTTGACGGCAGTGTTGCCGGATTCGAGGACCCAGTTGCCTGCCGGCTGGCCGCCAGTGTAGGTGAGGGTCAGTGGCGACCAGCCCGACAGGTCGAGCGCAGCGGCGTTTGCTCCGGCGGCGGCGGTGAGCAGGCTCACGAGTGCGAGTGATTTGAAGGTCTTTGGCATGTCCTTGCTCCTGATTGGTACGGTGAGTCGACACGCGTCGAAGATAGCCGGCGCGATCGCCGGTGCGTGGTCTCTAATCGGCGCCGTACAGATGCGAGCAAGTCTCGCGCCAAGATCACGAAAGAAATGGATGAACGTCGATTTTTCAATGGCTTGAGAACGGTTTTCGTCGCTGTCGTCCAAGTGTTCGGGAGTGGGTGGGCGAGAGGTGTAAGAACTTCCGACACTTCGGCGCCCGTGCGGCGCGCAACCTGAATCCGTCACGGGCGCGGCGTACCTACGTAGAGGAGCGGGGGCGAGTCGCGGGCTTTCCCGGTGAGCGAGCAGGCCCTCGCATCGGGTGATATCTTTTGGCCGGCGGTCCCGGTGCGACGGTCCCGGTTTGACAGGCTGGAGGCCCGCGGCTAACCTCCGCGGCGTTTCATGGTTGCCTGCCCTCACCGGCCGGCATGAAAAGGGAATCCGGTAACACGCCCGCGCGTGCAATCCGGAGCTGCCCCCGCAACTGTATGCGACGAGTCGCGTGCCCATCTGG
>JAKQDH010000030.1 GCA_029558835.1 Planctomycetota bacterium
AACTACGTCTTTACCGACGCCGGCCTCCACTCCGTTCGCGTCGAGGTCAAGGATGCCGGCGGGCTCACGGACGCGGCGGTGCGCGTCGTCCTGGTGCTGCCCGGCGCTGCCGTCAGCCTGGAGGTTACGCCCGCCTCTGCCGCCCTCTACGCCGGCGACACGCTCCAGTACCACGCCACCGCGTGGGGCTCGTACGGCAACCAGGCGAACAACCCCGCCACGACCTGGTCCCTGGCCGGCGCGCTGGCCGGCCAGATCGACGAGTCCGGCCTCTTCACCGCCGGTTTCGTGGCCGGTATCTACCCGGACGAGGTCATGGCCGCCAGCGGCAGTGCCACCGACACGGCAACCGTCACGATCGTGTACCCCTACCGGCTTTTCGTGCCGTTGGTCTCTCGGTGACAGCCCTGCGGGCCGCGCGCTGATCGCGCGGGGTCTGTGGTGGCTTGTCTCCCGACAATCGACCAGAATAGATGAGGCTGTCCAAGAACTGTCATTCCGAAGGAGCGCAGCGACCGAGGCACGCCCTGAGGTACGAAGGGAATCTCTGATTTCGCACAGAACGAATCGACACGAGATGCTTCGCTGCGTTCAGCATGACACTTCTCTGCTTTCTGTGCGCCCGCGCCTCAAGGGTCCGGCGCCCCCACTTGACGCCGGGCAGCATCCGTGGCATACTTTCGGTCAGTACCTGACACGATGGGAGGTGCGTCATGAAGGGTAGACTATCCCTCGGTCTCTTCTCTCTCGCACTCGTGATCGCGGCCATGGCCGCGGGTGCGGCTCCGGCCTCCGCCCAATCGGGCGGTACCGGGGGAGACATGCTCCTCTCCACCATGGAAGGCTTTGACGAACAGGCCGCCGTCACCTACAACGGCAACGACCAGGAGTTCCTGGTCGTGTGGGTCCACTCTGGCGATCTCTACGCCCAGCGCTACGATTGGCAGGGCACTCCCCTGGGAGAGAATCTCCTTATCGACGATTCGGGCAACGCGCACTGGCCCGCCGTCGCCTACGCCCCCGGAGCCGGCTGCTACCTGGTGACTTGGACCTACCTCCAGCCTGCCAAGGGGTCCTACGACATCTACGCCCGGCGCCTGGACGCCGCCGGCGTCCCGCTCGGCCCCGCCCTCATCCTCGACGAGAGCCCGGAGGACCAGCTATTCCCCGACGTGGCCAGCGACGACGCCGACTTTGTGGTCGTCTGGGAGGGTCGTGACGGCGACGCCGATGCCATCTTCGCCCGCCGGGTGACCGGCGGCGGAGCCATCGACCCGGTGACTTGGTCCGTCGCCAGCGGCGGCGGCATCTTCCGCCGTAGCCCGGCCATCGCCTACGACGACACGTCCGGCGAATACCTGGTCGTCTTTGGCTACTCGCAGGTGGACACGGCCGAGATCCACGCTCGCCGCCTGGCACCCGACGGCAGCCCGCCTGGTGCCGAATACACCGTCGCCGTCCGGCCCGACGCCTACAACCCAGACGTGGCCGCCACACCGTGGGGTGGGGGCGGCGGCTATGTCGTCGCCTGGGAGGATAGCCGGAGTGGCTCGGCGGGCATCTACGGCCGCGTAGTCCTGGCCGGGGGCGACGACCTGTTCGCCGGCGCCGACTTTGCCATCGCCGATGTGGCCGGCAGCGAGCAGTGGGGGGCCTCCATCGCCCGCGCACCCAGCACCGACAAGTTCCTGGTGACTTTCTCTGACCAGCGGGCTGATGCCGTCAGTGCGACGGACATCTATGCCCAGCGCCTGGATGCCGGCGCCGGCCTGGAGGGGGCCAATTTCCCCGTCAGTGCGGCCTGCGGCGACCAGTACTCGCCCGCCGTGGCCTCGGGCCAGTCGGGCGACGCCTACCTGGTCCTGTGGCACGATTACCGCACCCCAGTGGGCGACCTCTATGGCCAGCGGGTGGCCGGCGACGGCTCGCTCTTGTGGTACGAGTTTGCCGTCTCGGCCCAGCCGGGCGCCCAGTCGGCGCCGGCCGTCGCCTTTGATCTCGATTCGGGGCAGTACCTGGCCGTGTGGCAGGATCAGGTCGACGGCCACTGGGCCATCCACGGCCAGCGCCTTTCAGCCGACGGACGGCCGTTGGAATACCCATGGGCCATCGAGGCGGACGGCCACGACAATGTGCAGCCGGCAGTAGCCTATGGCAGCAACCACCACCTCTTCGCCGTCGTCTGGGTTGACGAGGACCTCGACCAGGTAGAGGGCCGCCAGGTGCCCCCCGCGGGCATCGTTACCTGGCAATTCTCGGTGCCCGACAGTGGCGGAGGCCGCCACCCCAGCCTGGCCTACGACCACAACAGCGAGCACTTCCTCGTGGCCTGGGACGACGGCGCCGACGTCTACGCCCACCCCCTGGACGGCTTTGGCTTCCCCTACGCCGGCGACAACACCCTCGTGGCCGGCGGCGAGGGTGTGCAGAGCTACCCGTCCGTCGTCTTCAACACCGATGCATTCGAGTTCATGGTTGCCTACCAGTCCGACTGGGGCGGGGGTGTGCGCCTGTACGGCCAGCACCTCAACCAGGCCGGCGACCTCTCGGGACCGGCCTTTCCCATCGTCGGCGGCGACGGGGTCGACCGCTTCCATCCGGCCGTCACCTACAACGGAGACGCGGGCCAGTACCTAGTCGTCTACGAGTACCAGTTGGCTTCCGAGGACTTGGACATCCGCGGCCAACTGATGAGCTATGATGTGCCGGA
>JAKQDH010000088.1 GCA_029558835.1 Planctomycetota bacterium
TATCGGTCTGTTCGATCTCGACCCAATCCCCCTCGCTGAGGGTGAAAGTTTTGCGGAACGCGGATGGCAGGGTAACCATGAAATTGCGTTGGATTTTTCTGAGCGTTCGGGTGGCCATGTTTTTACTCCTGATCAATACACGTGTTTTGCGTATATTACGTATTCAACATAAATCAGGTTGAGCAATCTGTCAAGGCACTCTGTCGACGTCGCCGCACGGGCTCCCGTCGAGGGAATGCAACCCCCTTGGTCGGGCGCGCTGCGGCGCAGAGCGCGTCCTGGGGGTGTGCGTCCGGGGAGGCCGGTCACACCGCGACGGGTAGCAGCGGTCCGCCGGCCGCGGCCCGCGGCAGGATCCCGCCGCAACAGCGGCGGCGGCGTGTAGCCCGGACCGACAGGTCCGGGTCTGAGAGACTTGGTGAGGCCGAGCTCCGCAGGAGCGACGGTGGAGGGGAAAGCGATTGGGAACCCCGTTTTCGGCCACAATCAATGGCTGTGCCGAACGGCAAATGGGGACATCCATTTTCTCGCCGTGTCCTTGTCTCGGCCCCATTTCCGCCGCCGCTGCGCGGCTCGCCCCGGCCGTCTGTTTCCGGTCACCCGGGCCTCGCGGCCCGGGCCACACGCATCGGCCGCTGGCGCGGCCGGGCCTCGGCGCCGACACACGAGCGGGTGTTGGCGGATGGTTGGGCAAATTGGGACATCCATTTTCTCCCCGTGGTAAATGGGGACATCCATTTTCTCCCCGTGTCCTTGTCTCGGCCCCTTTTCCGCCGCCGCTGCGCGGCTCGCCCCGGCCGTCTGTTTCCGGTCACCCGGGCCTCGCGGCCCGGGCTACACGCCGCGGCCGCTGGCGCGGCCGTTCACCGTTACCATCACTTGGAAGATAACCCACACCGGGATACAATGTCAGCCTTGTGCTCCTTGCCCTCCATGATTTTGGAAGCACCGGGTCGGTTCCGCCGGGACCCGGGCAACAGGAGCATGCACTCCGCGCATACGAGAGGCGCATGGAAGTCAATGTCGATGTGAACGGCGCTCGTCGTCCTGCCGGATCGGCACTACTGTCCTGGCTCTATTTCCTCGCGGGCCTGCTCCTCGCCGCCGCCATCCTGAGGATCGCCGCGTGGGACCCCGCCGCCGACGCCTTCTGGTGGCGGGTGGCGGCGGTGGCCTTTCTCGGCTTGAAGTACCGCTCCCTCCCGGCCGTCCTCGAACTCTACACCGTGTTCTGGCTCGGCGATATGCTGGGCGGCGGCGCGGTCCGCTTCCTCCCGCTGGTCGCCGCCGTGCCGCTGTTCGCGGGCTGGGCCCCGCCGCGGCTCATGCGGGCCGCAGCCATCGCGGCCGCCGCGGCCGGCTCGGCGCTGCTGATCGCCTCAACCGCGCCGATCGCCGGCTGGGGCGCGTGGGCCGTGGTCGCGGCCACCGCGCTCACCCTGGCCATCGCGACGCTGAACCTGACCGCCGGGGCGCGCACCCCGCCCCGCCGCGTGGACGTGGTGGTGAACTCGGCGTCGGGCAACACCATGCACCTGACGCAGCAATTCGTTGACGGGATGCAGTCAGCCGGCGCACAGGTGACGATCCACCGCTTTCACTACTATCGCGACTTCCGGGCGGAGCTGACGGGTGATGCGCTGGCGGTCGCATTTCCCATCTACGGCTTCAAGCCACCCTGGCCCATGCTGGCATGGCTGCTCCGGGGCC
>JAKQDH010000100.1 GCA_029558835.1 Planctomycetota bacterium
GCAGATCGGATCTCTCGTTCAAGACAGAAGGTTTCCACTACATCGCGCTTCCGCCCCGCCACCGCCTCTGGCAACCGCGCCCGCGGCCCTCGGCCCCACAAAAAAACCGAAAAATCCCCACTGCTGTCTAACTTGGGCTAAGCCATTCCCGCGTGCCGGCAGACAGGCACCTTCAGTTCGAGCACGCCAGCGCTTCAGCACCACCGGTCCCAACCCCGAACCTGGCCCTTCTCCGTGACTGTCGTCCGGTGTGCCGCCCATGATCCGCCTGTTCACTTGCCCCGCCTGAGGGACATGCACACATCGCTTAATCAACGCGGTCTCGCACACCTGCCGTTGACTTCGTTTGCTTGCCTCTCTACCCTCCCGCGTGGGAGCTGCGTTCGGGCAGTGGAGAGCATGGCAGAGGCTTCTGCCGTTCCGCGCGCCGGCCGGGGGGCACACTCGGGCCACGTGTCGGACACGTGGGCTTGTCTTGCCCGGGAACGGCCGCCTCATTGGCTCTAGGTGTTGCCCTGTTGTAAGGATGGGTTTCTAATGGGTCTTCTCTTCAATGACGTGACCGGCGCCATTGGGCGGACGCCTCTGGTACGCATCAAGCGGCTCACCGACGCGCCTGCCGCCGTGTACGCGAAGCTGGAGTTCTACAACCCGCTCAACAGCGTCAAGGACCGCATCGGCGTCGCCATGATCGACGCGGCCGAGCGCGACGGGCGGCTCAACCGCGACAGCACCGTCGTGGAGCCGACCTCCGGCAACACCGGCATCGCCCTGGCCTTCGTCTGCGCGGCCCGAGGTTACAAGCTGACGCTCACCATGCCGGAGAGCATGTCCATCGAGCGCCGGACGGTCCTGCAAGCGCTGGGGGCGTCGATCGTCCTCACCCCGGCCGCCGAAGGCATGCGCGGGGCCATCCAGGCCGCCGAGAAGCTCATCGCCGAAACGCCCAACTCCTTCATGCCTCAGCAGTTCGACAACCCCGCCAACGCGGAGATCCACCGTCGCACCACGGCTTTGGAAATCTGGAACGACACCGACGGCAAGGCCGACATCCTGGTCGCCGGCGTCGGCACCGGCGGCACCATCACCGGCGTCGGCGAGGTCATCAAACAGCGCAAGTCAGCGTTCAAGTGCTACGCCGTCGAGCCCGAGACCTCACCCGTCATTACGCAAACGCGGGAGGGCAAGCCCCTCCAGCCGGGCAAGCACATGATCCAGGGCATCGGCGCCGGTTTCATTCCGAAGATCCTGAACCTTGACGTCATCGACGACGTCGTGCGCGTCACCAGCGAAGACGCCTTTGCGTGGGCCCGGCGCGCCGCGCGCGAAGAGGGCATCCTGTGCGGCATCTCGTCGGGCGCGGCCCTCTGCGCCGCCGACCGCGTCGCGCGGATGCCCGCAAACCGCGGCAAGGTCATCGTAGCCATCCTGGCCAGCGCCGGAGAACGCTACCTGTCCACGCCGCTCTTCACGCCACCGCTGGCTTGACGACCTCCGCGTCACACGCGGAACCGACCGGCACGCCGGCCGGCAGCGTCTGTGGCTGGAACACGGCGCCCAGCAGAACCTGCGGGCAGAAGAGGGTGGCATGGCCAAGCGCAGCGCCGCCAGGCGCGCCCAACCGTGGCCCGGGTGTCTCGCCCGCCACGTGTCTAGCGTTCCTCCCCACCCTCATCCGCCGCAGGCATAGCCAAGCGTGCCGCATGAACCCCTCTCCCGGCGGGAGAGGGGCGGGGGGAAGGCGGCGGACACGCAGTCGCTCCTGGCGTACAAGAGGGCTCGTCCGCCACGCTGAAGACGCCGAACAAGCACCCCGCCCGTGGGGTGTGTCGGTGCCCCGCGCATCCCGCCCGATACGTGTCTGACGTGGCTGCCACGCTCAATCACCAATCGTCACTCGACAATCGCCAATGGACACGCCGCCCATTCTCCTCGGCTTTCCCCCCCGATTGACCCCGTGGCCCAACGGCGATACACTCATTCGGTAGGGGAGGGGAGGCGTTGCACCTCCGCTCCGGTTGTACCTGCGCAAGGCCCTATATTGTGTTCGACACTTCCACCCCATCGACCGCGTGGGTGCTGCACATCGCCTCCGGATCGGCGGCACTGGCCGCACGCGCGGACACCCAGTTGCGCGCGCACGGTTTCGTCGTCGAGCGCTGTGGCGACGTGTACCGTGGGCTCGCCCGCCTGCATCCGCGGCACGAGCGGCGCCCCGTCGCCATCGTCGTCGGTGTGGATGGCTTGGGCGGCGCGGAGCTCGAGTTCTTCCGCATCGTCGGCCGCCTGCCGCGCACCCTGCCCGCGTTCGTCTACGCCGAAGCTGTGTCGCAGAAGAAGGTCGAACGCGCCCTCGAGCTCGGCGCGACCGCCCGCTTGTCGGATGAGGCCCTCGCCGCCTTACGTGCGGCCCTGTCGGTCCACCACGCGCCGGTCGAGGCCAGTACTGCGACCACGATGCGCGATGCCGCCGCCCCGGCCGTGGCTGCTCCTTACCCGCCGACTACAGCGCCCACCGAGCGAATCGCCAAACCGCCGCCGGCCGCGGCCTCTACCACGCCGGTCGCCCCGGTCCCTGGGGCCCCGGCACCCCCGGCCGGCGGCGAGGACGCGGAGCCGGAGCTCGAAGAGCCGGCATCCGAAGAGCCGGAACTCGAAGAGGACACTGACGAGATCACCCGCCCCGTGCGCGTCCCGTGGCTGCGTGGCTCCGAGGAGCCGGTACGTCAGCCGCCCTCGCGCGGGCGGCGCGCCGCTGCTGAGCCGAAGCGGACGCCCGGTGAGCAACCGTCCAAAGGTTCGCCCGCCGCGAGCACCCGTGGGGCCCAGAACGCCCCCGACGAGGCACGCCGTGTCGAGCCGCCGTCCCATCCCGCTGAGGCCGTGCCGCCGCCGACCGCCGCCTCCCGTACTCAGCCCGCGGATGACGAGCGCGGCTTCGCGCCCCTGCTGACTGACGAGGAGTGGAACGCCCTGCTCAAACGCGATGACGACATCTCCTCCATTGTTCCGCCCGACCCCGACGAAAGGTGTGAGATCCCATGATGCTCCAGATCGAGGAGGGGTGTGATCCATTCGAGCGCGACCGCCTCGTGGTGGTGGCCGAGCATGCCGCCGGGGCCGCCCTCGTGGACGAGTTGCGCGGGCGGCTGCCGGCGTGGGAGGTCTGTGCCTGCGACTCGTACCTGGGCGGGATCGCGGAGTTGAATCGCCGCCCGGCACGCGCGGTTGTTGCGTGCGTCGATGCCACAGTGCCCCATCCGGAGGATGCCGTGGCCGGGCTGCGCGAGGCTGCCGGACGGGACGTGCGTCTGCTCTTGTGCTGCGCTCCGGCCGCGGAGCCGCTCGCCCGCAGGCTCGTCAGTGTCGGCGCGGACGACTACCTTCTCTACCCCCTGCAACGTGACGAGCTGGCCGGGGCCCTCGGGCTGGTGCCAGGCGAGGGCACTGCGCAGCAGGTTCGCCACGAGCTTCCCGGACTCGGCGCGGAGGAGTTGGCGCGTTTCGAGGCCATGCTGGCCGCCGTGGACGGGCCGCCCCGCAAGTTGCTCGAACAGATGGCCGAACTCATCCGCCATGCCTTTGGTGCGCGGGGCGCGACGCTGGTCGTGGAAGGCACGGCCATTACCGCCGGTGACAAAGTCGCTGACCCCGTACTGCACGTCCCCGTGCGTAGCGGGCCGCGCCTGGCCGGGCAGATTACCCTGGGCGTGCCGGCGGGTGCCGCGTACGGCCCGTTGGAAGTGCGGAAACTCGAACGCTACGCGGCCGTGGTCGGGCAACTGCTCGAGACGGCCTCCCGCCAGCGCCGCTGGCGCGAGCTGGCGCTGACTGACGAGGTGAGCGGCCTGCCCAATCGTCGCTACCTGTATCGTTCCCTGGACCGCATCCTGGCGCGGGCGTCGGCCGAGCGCTTCCCCGTCACTGTGCTGATCTTCGACGTGGATGACTTCAAGACCTACAACGACCAGTTCGGGCACGAGGCCGGTGATGAGATCATCCGCCTGACCGGCGAGCTGTTCCGCCGCCAGTGTCGCACGCATGACATCGTGACGCGCTTCGGCGGCGATGAGTTCGCCGTCGTCTTCTGGGACCCGGACGGACCCCGGGTCGCGGGCTCCAAACACCCGGACTCCGCCTTGGCCGTGCTCGAGCGCTTCCAGGAGGCGCTCCGCAAGCAGCAGTTCCCCAAGCTCGGCGCCGCCGGCATCGGCCGGCTCACGGTAAGCGGCGGCCTGGCCACCTATCCCTGGGACGGCCACACGCGCGAAGAACTGCTCCACCAGGCGGACCAGGCCCTGCTGGCCGCCAAACGCGCCGGCAAGAACCGCATCCTGCTCATCGGCGAGACGACTGCGTGAGCACGGTCCAACGGAAGAGTCGGGTAGTTCGGGTCTTCACACAAGGGGGGCTCTGCGAACCACCGGCGTAAGCGAGCGGCCTTCTTGTGTTGTCTGACAGCAATGCGGCGCGCTCAAGCAGGCAGTTTGACGGCCGTCCGCGCGCCCGAGGACTCGTTGATGATGACCAACTCCCCCTGCGGCCCCACCGCCAACTGCTGGTTCGCATTGAGCAACTCCAGCCCGTAGATGGTCCCATCGGGGCTCAGGTCGATGTTTAGCTCGTCGCTGATGCGGAGGGTCTCCATCTCCGCGGGCTTGTCGCGCAGATGGATGTAGGCCACGTTGTAGCGCGGGTCATAGGTGAGTTTCGCTGCAATCACTCCTCAGAAGAACCGCACGAGCACCGTGAGCACGAGCCCACCGCCTTCCGGGACGGCAATGACCTCCACCTGTTTTGTGGAGTGGGTCTTGCCGTGCCATGTGCCATTACAGGCGAAATTCCGGCGAAGCCCAGTTTGTCCGAACTTCGCCGGGAAACGTTCGCCCGCCTGTACCGTAGCGATAACATCTTCCTCGCTGGCGCCGTGTTCCGCCAGGCGGGCCCGGGCGTGTGGGTGCAACCCGATCTTCATCTTGCCGCCTCCTGCGCGGCTTCGCTCTCCTCGTCGCTCAAGGCTCAATGCAGTCCTCGGTGATCAGGTCGCTGGCGTCGCCATACGCTGAGGGGACGCCGGGGCCGGTAACAGGTTCGCCCCGGTCGATCGCGCCGGCCGCGGCGAGGTTGAGATCGAGCAGTTGCCTGAGCATGTCCTTCTTCGGGTTGAACCCGTAGGCGTCGAGAACTGCAGCATCGAGCGCGGCATGGGCGTCCTTGAGCAGGTTCCTGCCGGGCAGTTCGAGCGTGCGGTACAGGGCCCGTAGGCCGCCCTTCATTGTGGGCAGCACTTTGGCTCGGATGCGCCGGACCCCACGCCCGGCGCCAGCGACCGCGCGGATCTGCTTCTTCCTGGGCGATTGCGGCCAGGGAAACGTGCTCCAGACCCTCTCCCCGAAACGATAGTCAGATTTCAGCTTTGAACATAGGCAGCGGAACCAAACCCAGTGAGCGTCTGATTGGAGCACGCCGAATGAGTAGTCGTCAGCGTATGTGAAGACCTGGAGAAGGTTGCTCGGCCGGATCATCTTATCGATGAAGACGAACACCGCGCGCTTCGTCACCAGCGAACAGGCGAGATATCGGGGAAGCTCGGCCAAGCGCGCCGTCAGCTCGGGCCGACCGAAGGACAATTGCCACCAGCGCTCGAGAAAGGCCCTGTGGTGGGATCGCTGCTTGCCAGAGGCGTCCTTGCCTTGCTCTGCCTTTCGCCTGCGGTCAGGTAACACCCTGGTCTTGACCCACTGGAAGGCCGCACTGTACCGCATGGCCTCAAGCTGATCGAGTTGACCGAAGTCGAGCACGAATCGCTCGGGCGACGCATCGCTGGTAGACAGAAACTCACGCCCGTTCAGGTACGGGAAGATGACCTTGCGGGAACTCTCGTCGCGGGCAATCAACGTCTTCGCCTCTGCTGCGGTCAGAAGAAAGGCCCTGTGCCCGAGCATCTGACCGTTGAATGATCGCTGTGGCTCGCAGTTGCACGCGAGGGTCCGAGCCACACTGGTGTCCACGGCGTCTGACAGGGCCGAGTTAATCCTCGCACACTTGCGCACGCTTAGTTCGTAACTCTTGGCGTGGAGCGCCTTGCCGCGCTTGCCGATGGTCTCCACCTTCGGGCGGGCCGTCTCATCTTCGCCCTGCACGTTTGCCAGGGCTTCATCAACCTTGGACCACAACCGCCGCGGCGACGGGACAAGCAGGGCGGCTTCGTGCTTCTTCTGCCCGTCGGTCTTCACCCAGTTGGCGATGGAGACGTGCACGTTGGACTCGCCGCTCCACGGCATGTTCTCCACCGCTTCGACGATGATCCCCGACTTGACTATATGGTCCAGCCCGCCCACGCGGCTCTGATTGTTACGCACGTTCTGCGTGCCGACCAAGCCCGCCCGGCCTGCAAACGGGTCTTGCGGCGTGCAGACCGGCAGGTGGTTGTGGGCCCTGCGGAACCAATAGACACAGTAATCGGCCATGCCGGGAACTTCGGGATACGCCTTCCGCACGGCGTTGACATAGTCCACACCGCGTTCGGGCTTGAGCCGCTTGGCCCCCAGGAACGGTGGGTTGCCGACGATGATGTCCGCCGCGGGCCAGTCGGCGCAGGTCCCGTCGGTGTTGATGAGTGCGTCCCTGCAAACGACGTTGGCATCCAGATTGTCCAACGGCAGCGTGCGTTCGGTCGTATGCAGCTCGTCACTGGCGAGTTTGGGAGCCAGGCTCAGCGTCACCTTGGCCAGCTCAACCGCGAAGGGGAGGATGTCTATCCCGAAGAACTGGTGAGGAGAGACGCCTCCCAGGGCCGTCTGCCCAGCAGCCTGACGCTTGGACAGCTCGTTCTCGCGTGTGAGGATCATCGCCTCCAGCCGGCGCATCTCCCGGTAGGCGATGTACAGGAAGTTCCCGCTGCCGCAGGCCGGATCGAGAACGCGGAGGCTCTGCAGGCGGGCACGGAGGCTATTGAGTTCCTTGAGGCTGTCTGCCCGCTCGATGGCGAGTGTGAACGGATCGACGATCGTGGGCTTGACGATCCTCATGATATCCGTGGGGCTGGTGTAGTGAGCCCCGAACGCATGGCGATCGTCCTCGTCCATCGAGTGCTGGAAGATCGTACCGAAGATGTCCGGTGAGACGTGGGCCCAGTTGTACGTGGCCGCCTCGCGCAGCAGCGCTCCCTCGCGGGTAGGGTCGATCTCGACCGCGGCGGATTGAGCGAAGATGCCGCCGTTGAAATAGGCCACGTCGCGGTAGCGCCCGCCGCGAGGGCCGTCGCGCTGATTCATGGCGAGGAAGAGCCCGTTCAACAGGTCGAAGGCCTTGGGTGGGTCGGTGCATTCCTGCAGCAACGCGGTGAAGAAGCTCCGGGGCAGCAGCCCGATGTCCTCGGAGAAGAAGCAGGCCAGGCACTGGAGTACGAAACGCTGGGCGACCTCCGCACCGACGGTATTCCTGACCTTGAGGTGCCTGTAGACGGCCGCGAGCTTGTCGGCTGCCTTGCGAGTGACCTCCTCCCGATCCACGCCGAAAACGGGCCGCTCGTTCGTAGGCCAGAAGAAGTTCAAGGGGCCGTAGCGGGCGGGCAGCTCCGCAAGTGCGATCGTGTCGAGCGGTTCATTGATGTTGACGTCGAAGTCGTAGACACGGAACTCGTCGAAGTTGCAGAGAACGACGTAACGGGGCCTTCCGGGGACCAGCCGCACCCAGTAGTCGAAGGCCTGGCTCAGGTGCCGAGAAAGGTCCTCGCCTCGCTTCTTCATTTCGAGCAGGAGGTGGGGCCTCCAGACGAGGTCGGCGAACGCGGTGCCCCCGCGGTCGTTCTGCACCCGCATCTCGAGCGTCGCCCCGGCCTCCTTGCAGCCGCGACGGGCGAACGCGCGGAACAGGCGGTCCACGAAGACCTGGGCTTCGCCCTTCTCGTCCCCGCGCAGGGTGCTCGCGTAGGCGACAAACTCGGCAAGTTGTCTGGAGCGGTCGGCGTCCATACGCGGGTGAAGAGTAGCCGAAAGCCGACGCGGCGTAAATGCCACGCTCAACCGGACTCCTGCGTCAGTCGCCGGGCAACCCCACGCCGGCCGTCGGGTGCCATGCCCGCGCGCAGCGTGAGCAGGTGGGGTGGGCAGACTGCTTGCCTTTGGCTCGGCCAGGCCTTCCGGTTCCTGGGCGACCTGTCTGAACCGCGAGCGTTAGCGAGCGGCGTCGAGTGCGGCGTGCGTCACGCACACCGGACCCCGTCCCGCCCGCACGGGCATCGCGTCTGGGGCACGGGCGTCCCGCCCGTGTGACCGCCCACGCAACCGTTCACGGGCGAGACGCCCGTGCCACGATGTGTGCCGTGTTGAGGCGTCTGCCTCCCGCCGGTGTTCGTCAATGCAGGCCGCCGTCACGGCGCCAACTCGTAGTTCAACGCGCGAATAACCTCCACCGGTGGATCAGGCAGGACGAAATAGTGTCCGCGAATCGTGTATACCGGCATGGCTGGGAAGCCCTGCCGCTCCAGATGGACCGCCAGCGTCTCCCATTCCGTAATCCTGCCGACCAGCGCTACCCGCTCGCCGGCAAAGAGGGCGGCATCCACCGCCCGCGGCAGGCCGGGCACGCGCTCATCCAGCTTCTGCCAGCGCGCCACAATCTGCTCTCTACTGACGAACATCAGGGTCCATTGCAGCGTGGAGCCGGTGCTGTAGACGTGCCGGTAGCCACGCGTCACCAGACCGTCTGCCAAATCCTTCAATGCCTGCATGTTCGTCACGTCCGGCACCGGGACGGAACCGGCGTAGGAGAGCTTCCGCAACTCCTGGAACGAAAGGGCGCCGAAAACCACGAACGCCAGCAGGCAGACTCCCGCTGCCCCGCGTCGCAGCGGGCCCGGAAAGGCCTTTGTCTCTCGGATGGAGGCGGGACGGCGCATGCAAGATCCGTTACCTTCTACCCTCACCCCGACCCTCTCCCTGGGAGGGAGAGGGGGCATGCAGGTTGCTCTTTGAACGTCTCGACGCAGGCAGCGCCCGACAACTATGGAAACCGGTACGACGGCCAGGCCCGCCAGCGGCAACAGGTAGCGAAAAGCGTACCAGTTAATCGTGACGGCCAGGTTGGTCGCCAGCACCGCCAGGAGCCCCACGGCCACCACCCGCGCCAGGCCGCGCGCCGTGACCCCGCGCGGCCGACGGACGAGCAGGACCAGGGCGAAGACGACTGCTATCGCCCACAAGGTCGCCGCCGTGATTGTGAAGACGCCGGCCGGCAGGCGTTCATAGTAATAGTAGGCGCCGCTCAGGTTCACCCAGGCACGGTAGGGAATGTAAGGCAGAGCGTGCAGCCCGGCCGGGGCCGCGAACACCGGCGGGGCCCACGAGGCAAGCTGACGCTGCGCCAGCACGAACAGAACCCCGGCCACTGGAACCAAGGCGCCCGCGACCAACGCCACCTCACCCGCGCGCCGGCGTCGATAAAGCAGCCAGCACACGAGCGGTGCCACGGCCAGCAGCCACCCCGGATGACAGAAGTAACAGACGGCCGTGACGGCGCCCAACAGGGCGCAACTGATCGGCAGCGTCCGCCGCTCGTAATAGATGCGTGCGGCAATCAGCCACGCCAGCGAGGTAAGGGCAAAGCCAGTGACGTAGCCCCCGCGCGCCTTGGTCGACCAGATGGCCCAGGCCGGCGCCAGGGCGACCAGGATGGCCGCGATGCAGGCGGCCCGCGTCCCCACCCAACGCCGCATCGCCAGGACCATGAGCAGCCAGCCGCCTGTCCAGAGCACCACCGTTGCCGCTTTGAGGGCGGCCACCGATACTCCAAACAGTTTGAAGAACGCAGCCGCGATCCCCGCCTCGATCAAGGAGAACCCGTACCGTTGCCCCCAGAAGAAGACAGGAATCTCGCCGCGTTCCACCCAGTGCTTCGCCATCAACCCCACGACGCACTCGTCCCCATCCGGCGCCCCGCTCTCCCCCGCAATCAGCGCCCAACGGGTCAATACAATGAGCCCGACGCCCAGACCGACAAAGGCGGGGAAGATCAGGCGGTGGCTGAAACCGGGAGACTTCACGCGGAGGCTCTACAGTATTCGGTGAGCATCGGGTGCACATTGTGCCATTGCCGGGTGCCGGTACATCCGGCTGGTGTCAGGGCGTGCCCTCGTTCGGTGGTTCCAGGGTCAGCGCCAGCCACGCGTAGCCGTCGATCTCGAAGTGCTCGACGCGCAGGTCGTGCGGACCGGCGGCGAGCTCGACGACCGCCTCGTCCGGCGTCGGGCCGTGCCACGTCCAGTTGCTCAGTGCTTCGTGGCCGTCCACGAACACCCGGATGCCGTCGTCGGACACCGTGCGGATGCGCCACTTGCCGGCCGGCAGCGTGACGTGCGTGGTGGCCACCGTGGCAAAGTGATCGCCGGGCACGTTCGGCGTCGGCCGGCCTCCGCGCCACGCGAAATCGAGCGCGGGAACCGCGAGCCGGTCAACGGGCTCCTGCTCGATGATACGCTGCCAGTTGTCGGCACTGCCGCGCGGGTCCACGTCGGGCGACCACGTGTAGAAGCTCACGTTCCACTGCGTATTCAGGAGCATCCCCCGGGCAGTTGCGCGGCCATCGCCGGTGGCAAAATCCACGGCGAACGGTACCGCCCCCGTCGCGGTGGTCTCGACCACGAGCGCGGCCGGCAACGGGCCCGACGTCGGCGATACCATCACGTCACCATGCGCATCCGTGATCTCGAACTCACCTTCGGGCCCCAGCAGATGGAACTTCGCCGATGGCCCGCCGCTGATCCACGCGGGCGACACGCGCAGTTCGCTGAAGTCATACGGTCCCCACTCGGTCATCACGATGTTCTGCCGCCCGGCCAGGCGGGCCCGCGCCCCGACAAGGCGGGTCTCGCCACATACCGGATACTGGTGCGCCTGCCACAGCTCCGGCGTCTCCTCTCCTTCGACCTCGGCCCGGACGACGGGCTCGGCCCCGGCGGTCGCGTCGATCTCGCGCGGGACATCATGGAACTTGTTGCCGGCCAGCACCGTGTTCGCGCACTCCCGCAGGTGCACGGCCAGCTTGTCGCCTCGGAAGATGTTCAGCGCGATGAAGTTGTCCGTCGAGCCCTGATGATTGGCCAGCGCCCAGGGCAACTTGAGCAGGTTGCCGTCATCGTCCGACCACAGGTGGATGCCGCAGGCGTTGTCGCGGAACGTGTTGGCAAGCACGCGGTTACCCCGGCCGTGCTCGATGTTGATACCCCCGCGCTCGAGCCCGTAGCCGGCCTCCCCGTTGCCCTCGAAGATGTTGCCCAGGACCAAAGTGTCCTGCGAATACCCTCCCCACAGGCCGCAGATCGCGTTGCCGATCAAACGGTTCTCGATGATGCGGTTGTCGAAGCTGAACGTAAGTTCAAGGCCATGAGCGGCCGCGTGGGAGAGATCGTTGCGGATGAAGAGATTGCCGTTGTTGCCGCGGCGACGGGCGGCCTCCATCACGGCCGCGGGGACCGTAATCAGATCGTCCACGTTCTCCCGCCCGGTTTCCGCGCGCAGGCGTTGACGCTCGGCATCCATCCAGGCTTCGCCGAGGGCTTCCCGCCCGGCGAAGGCGAAGATGCCGTCCCCGCCGTGCGTGACGGAGTTCTCGGCGATGATGTTGTTGCAGCACTGCTCGAACATGAGGATGCCGGCGGAGTCCTGCCCGCGGTTGTAGAGGCCGTGGCTGTAGCCGCGGACGCAGAAATCAAAGGCGTTCCGCGTGATGACGTTGTGACTGGAACGCCACATCGCCAGGCCCCACCCGGAAAGAAACGAGCAGTCATTACCGTAGATGCGGGCGTCACTGACCCGGTCGAGGACGATACCGTTCTGCGTGTGCCGGGCCCGGCAGTTGCGAACGGTCGCGCCGTCGCAGTCGAGCAGGTAGATGCCGGCGCCGTAGCGCATCCACTCGTGGTCGTCGTTGTGATGGGGGTAGAGCCAGTCGGCTCCGTCTTCCCGCTCGATCGTGCTCCCCAGACGCTGGGCGTAGTTGTCGGACACGTCGCACCCGGTAATGGTGAGTCCCGTGGCTCCCTCGGCGTAGATGCCGACCTGGTAGCCGCGTACGTTTGCGTTGCGCAGCGTGACGTTCCGCCCGCGAACCACGATGCCCTTGCCGGCGTACCGATCAGGGCTGCGTCCATCGGGCGCACCGTTGAGCGTGGCACCCTGGAAGTCCACGGTGATGTCATCCGCGCCGAGGATGACCGCCCCGGCGTCGTTGCCATCGGGCAGGTCGTACACGCGTGGCTTCACCCGGGTGGTGGTCGCGATGTGGAGCGGGCCGTCGGCAGGTGGGGCTAGTTCCACCGCGGCGCCCCGCAGTCGGCGCAGGCCGGGGGTGCACGCCGTTGCCAGCAGCAGCAGACCGAGCACGCCCGCGCTCACGGTCACGGCGGTGATCCGCAAGCCGCGACGGCGTCGGCGGCCTGGGAAGTTCGTGGGTCGGGTGCCACACGCGTTCTGGTGCATCGCAGGTTCTCCGGAGCCAACCGGGATGCCGACCCGCCCCGGTGCGTCGGTTCAGGGTTTCCGCAGGCGGCGGATGGAGAGGGGGCACCCCTCTTGAATAACGCGCAAACGTGTTCGCTGAGATTCTAACTCGGGGCGCGCTCCCTGCCCACGCGGGTAGGACATACGCCGGGCGCGCACGGCCACGCTCCAGGCGAGGCTGGCTGCGGCTACCGCGCTAGAGTGCACAGCTAGTGCAAATGCACACACGGAAGGGGGTCTGGGGACGGGAGAAGCCGACGGAGGGATTCGAACCCTCAACCTCAGCTTTACGAAAGCCGTGCTCTACCGTTGAGCTACGTCGGCGGTGGTCCCTGCGGCATCGGCAGGGATTCACCTACGGATGAGTCTTGTACGCGAGAACGTGGTCCAAAGTCAACGGGCTGACGCGCCAAGACGAGCCACGGCGTGGCGACGCGGCGGGGGGAGGGGAACCGGATGCTGCATTTGCGCCAACATGTTGCGGGGTGTTCGCGGAACCGATAACTAGATGCGACGCCGCAGGTGCGGCACCCGTACGACGGGCGGGCTTCCTTGGGGGGCGGCTCCCAGGGCGACGCCCCGTAGAACCGGTGTGTGCCCAGGCTGTTCGGGGTACTGCTGATGCTGGGGTGGTTCCTGGTTGGGGTAGCGATTCTGGCGCTGACGGTCTGCATCGTGAGCCCGAAGCTCGGGGCGATGCTTGCCTTGCCGATTCTGTTCGTCTACCCGCACATGTACATGGTGCGACTGGGGCTGCTGCCGTGGAACATCGGGATCGACGACCTGTTTATCTGCGTGCTGTTTCTGGTGGTGGCGGTCCGCTCCAATTTCCTGGGCCAGACGCCGTTGCGTATGAGCTTCAGCCTTATCGGAGTGCTGACCCTGGCGGCGCTCCTGGTCGTGGCGAATCTCAGCGGCTGGTCACGCGTACCCAGCGAGATGCCGATCGTGATCCTCAAGCCGATCCTGAAGGGATTCGTCTTCGTGCTGTTCGTGTACTGCATGGTGCACACGATCAACACCGAGCGAGACCTGCGTCAGATGTCGCTGGTTTACGTCCTGACGATGACCGCGGCGGCGTTCACGGTGATCCTGTACCGTTTTTTCCCCGCCCAATTGGTGCTGTTCGCCTCGTCGGAAGATGTGGAACGTGCGCAGCAGTGGTGGGGCATCGCGCCGCGCTCGGTAGGCTCGCTGGAGAGTGCCAACACCGGGTGTGCGTTGTTGGCCATGGCGGTGTTGTTCTGCCTCGTGTGCACACGCCTTCCTGCCAGGATCTGGGTGAAGTCCGTGCTGCTGGGGTGCATCCCCGTGCTGCTGGCGGCGATGGTGCTAACCCAATCGCGGTCGGGAGGACTCGCCCTGGCAGCGACCCTGGCGTTGATGTGCGTGGCAAGCCGGTCGCGGTTGTGGTCGGGAGCCCTGGTCTTCGGCATCATCTGCGCAATGGTGCTGCGTTCGGACCTGTTCTGGGAGTACCGGGAGCGCGTTCTCGACGTGTACAACCCGGCCGTGGGGGGGCAGTGGGGCGGGAATGCCGCGGCCCGGTTCGAAGTGTGGGAGGCCTACATTCTGGGTCTCGATGCCCAGACGTTGTTACTGGGACAGGGGCGCGTCGTGGGCATGATTCGCTACGGTCTGCACACGCACAGCACCTACGTTTCCGTGATTGCGCTGATGGGGCTGGGCGGCGTGATCTGGGCGTTGGCGTTCTTCACCACGTTTGGGCGTCGGGCGTGGGCGACGGTCCGGATGGGGGTGCAGCCGTATTCCACGTATGCATCGGCGGTGGCTTGGAGCATGGTGGCGTGGGCGGTGGCTGGTTTGACGCTGGACATGCTGCTGACCTTCCTGCCGCAGTACACCATGCTCTTCTACGCCGTTGTGGTGGAGCGCAGTCATGACCTGAGCAGGCAGGCGCGGGCAGTGCCGGCGCTGAGCCTGGCGTCCGCCGGTTGGGCCAGTCGGCTTTACGCGGTCGGTGGGGCTCCGGGGCGGCGGCCCGGTTTGGTGTCGTAGGGAAGCAGGGGCAGAGTCCGCGGCGCCGCGGCGGGCGGAGGCGGGGAGGTTGTTGTTGGGTATTCGCCTGGCGATCTTCGACAGTCTGGGGGAGTCCATCGAGCGCTGGGAGCCGCGGTGGGTGGAGTACTGCCACGCGCATGGCATTGAATGTGAGCTGGTGGACTGCTACCGCTCGGACGTGATATCTCGGTTGCGGGGCTTTGACGGGCTGCTGTGGCACATCTACTACGGCCGACCGATCCATCGCGTGGTGGCGCAGCACGTGCTGCGGGCCGCGGAGTACCTGGGACTGGCGGTCTTCCCGAACGAACGGACGGTCTGGTACTACGACGACAAGGTGGCGGAGAAGTACGCGCTGGAGGCCGTGCAGGCTCCCCTGGTGCCCACGTACGTCTTCTACCACAAAGAGGAGGCGCTGGCATGGCTGAAGGAGGCCACCTATCCTCTGGTGTGGAAGCTGCGCGGGGGAGCGGGCTCGTGCAACGTGCGGCTGGTGCGCAGCTATCGGAATGCGCGGCGGCTGTGCGACCGTGCGTTCGGGCGCGGGTTTCCGGGTGCTGCCGGCTACCTGGCAGACGCCCGCACGAAGTTCCGCAAGGCGCGCAACCTGGTGGGGCTTTGGGGCAAGCTGTGCCGGATGCCGCAGCGGCTGCGAGAGCACCGGGCTGAGGGCAGGTTGGCGTGGCGGGAGAAGGGCTGCATTCTGTTTCAGGAGTTCATGCCCGGCAACACGTTCGACACGCGGATTGCCGTGGTTGGGGAGCGTGCCTGGGGCTTCACACGCAACGTCCGCCCCAATGACTTCCGCGCCTCGGGGAGCGGGGCGATTGTGTACGATCCACAGCGGGTCGGTCTTGACTGCGTGGGCCTCGGGTTTGAGTTGGCGCGGGCTTTGGGCGCCCAGAGTCTGGCGGTGGATTTTGTGCGCACGCCGGAGGGGGAGCCGAAGATTGTCGAGATGAGCTACGGCTACCTGGCCAAGGCAGTGTACGACACGCCGGGGTACTGGGACCGGGACCTGCGGTGGCACGAGGGACACTACTGGCCGCAGGACGCCATACTCCAGGATCTCGTCGCGGAGGTGGCGCGCAATCAGCAGGGGGAGAGAGGCCAAGTCCCTTCCGCCGAGTAGAGCGTGCCACTTCTGGGGCGAGCGCTTCTGCTGTTTGCTCGAGCGCTTTTCGGGAATCCGTCCTCGGCCGTGAGAGCTGATGGACCCTGCGCGGCGGGTTCTGAAAGTCGGGCCGGACGCCGGTGCTGTGTGCCGTTGCCACCCGAGGGCTTGGTTTCCGTCTTCCTGGGGGTGGCAGATGGGGCACGGGAGGTCGGCTGGGCATGCTGCCGCGCATCGGTGCCTTGACAGTCCCGCTCTGCGGTGAGAGTATCCGTGGTCGTTTTCCTTCGGTAACTGATGATCTCTCCTGCGGGTGAGCGAATTACGGTGTTGGGACCGGGGAATGTCTTCTGCGCTACCTCGCCGTGGGTGGATTACCGCCACGCGGAGAGAGCGGATCTCCCGGAGCTGGGCGGTGAACAGAACGCGTCGTGCGCGTTGCTCACGCTCCGGCGGCTGCTCATCCAGGCGGGGCTGGATGCAGCCCGGGTGGGGACGGCCGACTGGAACCCGCTCGGCGAGTTGATCGGGTCAGGGCGGCGCGTGGTCGTGAAGCCCAACTGGGTGCTGCACGAGAACCTCTCGGGCGCGACGATGGACTGCCTGGTGACGCACACGAGCGTGCTGGAAGGCATCCTGCGGTACGTCGGCAAGGCCGATCCGGCAAGCGTGGTCGTGGGCGACGCGCCGGTCCAGCGGTGTGACTTCGCGGCTTTGTGCGCGGACCGCGAGATCGGCGCCTTGCGGCGGATCGTGGACCGGCAGGGGCGGGAGCCGTGCCTCACGGACTTCCGCCGGACGATCCTGCCGGACGGGAAGCTCGGGGGGCGGAAGCGGGAGGACCAGCGCCCCTTGCTGGAGTTCGTCCTCTTTGATCTGGGCGGCGACAGTGCGCTGGAGCCCATCACGACTGCCGACACCGAGTTCCGCGTCACGCGGTATGACCCAGACCTGCTCCGGCAGCGCCACGCCCCCGGCCGACATCAGTACTTAATAGCCCGCGAGGTCATCGCGGCGGACGTGGTCATCAACGTTCCCAAGCTCAAGACCCACCAGAAGGCCGGCATCACCGGCGCGCTGAAGAACCTGGTCGGCATCAACGGCAACAAGGAGTTTCTGCCGCACCACCGCAAGGGCGGTTCCCTGCGGGGAGGCGATTGTTACCTCGGCCGGTCGCGGATGAAGGAGTGCATCGAGGGCCTGCTGGACGCGGCCAATCGGACCCGGCGCCCGGTGGTGGGTCGAGCCTACGCCGCGGGGGTCCGCGGAGCGTGTCTGCTCGCCCGGCTGCTGGGCGGCGACCCGAACTACTCGGGCTCCTGGTATGGCAACGATACCGTGTGGCGGATGTGCTTGGATCTTCAGCGTATCCTGCACTATGGCCGGCTCGACGGGACGCTGGCGGACAACGTGCAGCGGGCGGTCATCTCCATCACGGACGCCATCATGGCGGGTGAGGGGGAGGGCCCGCTTTCCGCAACGCCGGTGCCTCTGGGGATGATGACGTTGGGGAGCAACCCGGCGACGACGGAGTGGGTCCATGCGCTGCTGATGGGCCTGCAGCCGCGGGTGATCCCCGTGATCCGGGAGGCGTTTGCCGCGCATCGTTATCCGCTGGTGCAGCTCGCGCCCGCCGACATTTGCGTTTTCGTCGACGGTGAGGCGGTGGCCCAAGACGAAGTGGGTGCCCGCTTCGGTCGTGCCTTTCGGCCGCCCCGGGGTTGGGTGGGCCACTGTGAACTCCAGGGGGACGGGGCCGGCCGGCGCCGGGAGGGGAAGGGTACGGCGGGACTGGGCGGAACGTAACTCGCATGCGTCAGAAGACCCGGCTGATCCTCAATTCGCTGGTCAGTGTCGCCGCCCAAGTCGTCGGCGTCGTGGTGCGTTTCTTTCTGGTTCCCTTCGCCATCGGGATCCTCGGTCAGCACCACTACGGTCTGTGGGTGGTCGTCGGTCAGATGTTCGCCTATGTGCGGATTCTGGAAGCGGGGCTCATTTCGGCGGTCGCCCGCGAGGTGGCTCTTCACCTGGGACGCGGGGAGCCGGAGAAGGTGGACCGCCACGTGAACACGGCGGGAGCCTACTTGGGGCTGGTGGGCCTGGTGATCGTGATCCTGACCGGCGTGGTCGTCTGCTTCTACACGGAGTGGTTCGACGTGGAGCCACAGTACCACTGGCACGCGCGGGCGATGGTGCTGTGCGCGGGGCTGGCGCTGGCGTACGGGGTACTGCAGAACGCCTACGCGGCCATGTTGGGCGGCATCCAGAGGTACGACATCATCGCGGGGGCAACGATTCTGGATGACCTGCTGCGGCTGGGGATCATTCTGGTGTTGCTGCCGCGCGTGGGTGTGGGATGGGGGCTGCTGGTGCTGGGGCTGGCCATGGGTGGCGGGCAAGTGCTCGGATCCACCCTGCGCACGTTGTCGGCGCTACGCCTGTGCCCCTACGTCAGGTGGCGGCCCTGGCGGGGGGATCGCAGCCTGCTGTGGGGAATGCTGGGTTTCGGGATCAACAGCATCATCTTTACGATGTCGCTGACGGTTGGATCGCAACTCGCTCAGATTCTCATCGGAGCCAAGATGTCGACCGCTCAGGCGACGGACTTCTCGCTGGCGGTGATCCTGTTGACCGCAGGGCATACCTTCGTGTGCGCGTTCGGCATGAGCACGCGCGTCGTGGCCAGCAGATACGACGGCGCGCGAAACGAAGGGATGCTCAGGCATCTTCTGCTGCGCTCTACGCGCTACTGCGCGCTGGTGTCCCTCGCGGGGGTGGTGGTCCTGACGTTTTTCGCGGAGGTGCTGTTGCGGCTGTGGGTGGGCGGTGAGTACCCGGGGGCGGCGGGGTTGGCGACGCTAGCCCAGGTGGCCACGACCCTGCGGATCCTCACGATCGCCTACGCTCCGTTCTGGCTGGTTCTACCTGCGTTCAACGTGGTGAATGGCATGGGGCGGCACAAGTTCCCGGCCGTCGTGGCACTCACCGTGGGACTTGCGTCGATGCTGGTGGTGGCTGTGCTGGTGTGCAGAGCCAAGGTCGGGATCGACGCCGTGGCCTGGGGCGTCGTCTTGCCCATGGTGGTCCCCTGGGCCGTGGTGCTGCCCTGGTATTGTTGTCGGGAGGCTGGGCAACCCCTGGGCAGGTTCCTGTGGGAGGGGTGGGCAGTGCCGGCGCTGGCGTGTGTGCCGGCGGCGATTGCCGCGTATCTGCTCAACCGTTATCATGTGGCCACCACGTGGTGGACGCTCGGGTGGCAGTTGGCAGGTTGCGGCGCGCTGGTGTTGGCGTGTGGCTGGTTCGTGGTTCTGACGCGCGATGATCGAGCGCACATGCTGGGCGCCGCGTTTGCTCTCTGGCGCCGAGGGCGCGGGGGTCGGGCCGATACCTCCCGAACGCCGGAGGGACGCTAGAGCCTGTTTCCTAACCCGCTCCCTGGCAGGGAGGGGTTGGGGGAGGGTTGCAGTCGCCGGTGCGTCGCCCCTCGCCTTGCTTCCCTCCAGGATGGGATGGCGGTCGTGACGTGACAGCTTCCCGCGGTCACAGGTCGAAGAGCACGTTGATTCTTCTCTGCTGCCCGAAGTAGGGTAGGCGGTCTGCAAGGAGATTCCGATGTCGGCAATAGCTGGGATCGTGTCGTTGACCGGGCGCACGCCGGTGCCTCGTGAACGGTTGGAGCTTATGCTGGAGGCAATGCAGCCCGACGTGCCTTTCACGGTGGAGACGCATGCGTGTCCCGAGGTGAAGGGAGTGTTCGGGAGGCTGGCCTACGGGCCGGACCGGGACGAGGTCCATCGACCGCCACCGGCGAACGGTGCTCCCCGGAGTCTCTGGATCGGGGAGCTTTACAACGACGACATGGCGGCGGGCGCTTCCAGTGTGGACTACTTCACGCAGCGCTATGCCAACCGGGGGGCGGAGCGATTCGCGGAGGGCCTGCATGGCTCTTTTGCGGGGGCGCTGGTGGATCCGGCGCGGCGGGCTGTTGCGTTGGTCACCGATCACGTGGACTCCTGCCCGCTCTACACGGCCCGCTGCGACGACTGGTTCTGCTTCGCCTCGCAGGTCAGGGGGCTGGCGGCCCTGCCGGAGCTTCCTATGGACGTGAACCTCGCGTCGCTGGCGTCGCAGGCGGGCTGCGGGTTCTTCCTGCGGCGGCGCACGATTCTCCAGCACGTGCAACAGGTGGACAACGCCACGGTGGTGTTGGTCCAGGACGGGCAGGTGCGAAGTTGGCCTTATTGGGTGTACCGGATCGAGCCCGAGAGGGACCCGGGCCCGGCCGAATGTCGGCGGAAGCTGGCGGAGCTGCTGCGGCAGGCCGTCCGGCGTCGCGTACGCAAGGGGCGTTTCACCCTGTTACTCAGCGGCGGAATCGACTCGCGCGGCATTCTCGCCTTTCTGGACGATGCCGCCACTGTGCCGGCGGCCACCTTCACAGCGCGGACGAAGGAGAACCGGCACCCGCTGGGTGACTGGGTGGTGGCGGAGCAGGTTGCCGCTCACGTGGGGATGCCCCTGACCGTCGCGCACTACGACGCGACGCGGTTTGCCCACGACCTGCAGGAGTCGGTCTATGCCTCCGACGGGGCGGCCGGCTTCGTGTACCAGAACGTGTGGGAGCACATTCGCGACGCGACGAACGCGGAGTATCTGCTGCGCGGCGACGAGTGCATGGGCTGGTGTGAAGGATTCACAACGGAGAAACGGGTGCTGGCGGCGGACATGATCTACGATCTGGGGAGGATTGAGCGCCTGATGGGCCTGTTCCGGGCGGACGTCCGCGGGACGCTGGCGCAGCTCTCCGGCGCCGATTGCCGAGCACTGCTGGCCGACTGCCGTGCCCAGGGCGGCGTCAACCGGGTGGATGAACTCTACCTTCAGCAAGCCTTGCTGCATCACTTGCAGCCCAAGCAGCGGATGCTGGCCCGCTACGGGCTGCACGTGCGGAACCCGTTGCTGGACATGGACGTCCTCGAGTTCACGCGCCGGTTGCCGGGGCGCTACCGGGTGCGCAAGCAACTGTTCCACCAGACGCTCGTCGAAACGAACCCCGCCCTGCTGGCCATTCCCCGTGCCCGCGCCATTGAGAAGGAGAGGGAATCGTACGGTCCGTTGCTGCGCGCGGCGGAACGCGAGAGGAAGGCGGTGACGCGTCTGATCCTGGAGGACAATCCTCTGATGGCGGAGTTCTTCGACGTGCGGGCGCTGGAGCAGACCATTACGCAGATCTGCTCGGCCGACCGAATTCAGGAAACGGTCCCCGGTACGAGGCTGGGGAGTCTGCTGCCGGTAGGGGTGTTCCAGATCGTTCATGCGGTGGCCCAGTCCCTCGTCAATCCGCCCAATGTGCTGCCCGGGCCGCGGCTGTTGCTGCGGCTTGCCGTTGTGGCCACGACGCTGAGACTGGTGGCCAATCGTTTCCGGGGGCCGCGGGATGTACTGGCCCCAGGTGGCGCGTCCTGAATGACCGGGCGCGATTCGGCGCCGGCGACGGGAATTGCGACCGTGAGGGACCGGCGGCAGCCCAACGCCGCAGGCGCGTGTTTGGCCACGCGCCTTGGGAAACGCGGCCCGGCAGGTGGCGGACTGCCTGCCCAGGGGATGTGCGCGCTGCGCGGTGAACGACGTGCCTCCGCGCCGTGGGGGGGGCAGGCACGCGGGGTCGCCTTGCCGAACAGGGCGAGGTGTAGTAGCGTATTCACTTCCGGCGGGGCCAGGCTCATGCTGCGTCGCGGCCGCACGCGGGCGTCGACGCCTGGGGCGACGGGGGCGGCAGGTTCGTGGAGACGATGCGGCAGCCGCGGAGACGGGGACTCTGAGCGGTCTCGAGTGCTTATGGGACAGGAAAGTGATGACGATCCCGTGTCCGTGCAGGCGGCCGGCCGACCACTGCATCATGTGATCTTCGCCTCCGCGATGGCGGTGCGGCGCGGGGAGCGGGTGTTCCTGCCTTCGCATTGGGAGGGGAACTTCAGGGCCTATGGGGAACTGGTGCCGGGCACCGTCGTCGTGCTCCCGGAGGACCGGAACCTCTCGCCGGAAGTGGCGGTGCCGCTGGATGAGCGACTGCGGCCGATTCTCCTGCCCGGTTTCACCACGCGGAGTCTGTTGCGGCGTACGCTGGCGTATGTCCGCGGCCGGCGGGTCATCAGGGATCTGGTGCGCCGGGCGGAGTTTGTGCAGATTCAGCACATCAGTACGTTCGGGTTTATCGCGGGCGCGGCGGCCGTGCAGTACCGGAAGACGTTGTACCTGGATATGGGGGCCACTTTGCACGAACCGCCCGGGG
This sequence comes from Planctomycetota bacterium, assembly GCA_029558835.1. Lineage (GTDB taxonomy): Bacteria > Planctomycetota > Phycisphaerae > UBA1845 > UBA1845 > JAKQDH01. The sequence continues at coordinate 21,929 of JAKQDH010000100.1, forward strand.
CGCCCCGGAACGACCGCCCGTGGCATGCGGACGTGGCGCGCGTCTACTATCAACGGTTGGAGCGAAAGATCGCGCGCCATGCCAAGTTGTTCATAGCGGTGAGCGCTCATCTGCACGGGACGATTCCTGACGCACGGGCTCCCCGGGTGGTGGTTTCGCATTCCATGATCGAGAAGGAGTGCATCTTCGAGCGCGACAACGCGTGCGCGGGAGAGAGCCTCAACGTCTTCGTTGCCACACGCATGGTGCAGTCAAAAGGGATCCAGCATCTGCTGGGCGCCCTGCGGCTGCTGGGTGGCGAGGGGCTGGACGTGCGCGCGCAGATTGCGGGCGTCGGTGATTACCTGGAGGACCTCAAGCAGCGGACGTCCGAACTGGGGCTCGATGACAAGGTCCGCTTTCTCGGCGGTATCCCGGGGGGTGGGGAGGAACTCTGGTCGCACTTCCGCCGGGCCGACATGGCGGTGCTGCCCTCGTTGGGGCACTATGAGGGTACGCCCCGGATGATTCTGGAGTCCTGGGCGGCGGGGGCTCCCGTTGTGGCGACCACGGTGGGTGGCATCCCCACGCTCGTCCGCGACGAAGAGGACGGGCTGTTGGTGCCCCCCGGCAATGAGCCTGCCCTGGCGCGGGCGATGCGCAGAGTATACGAAGATGCCGACCTCCGTCGGCGTCTCGTGGCCAACGGCTACCGGCGGGTCGCGTCGATGACATACGAGGGCAGGTTGCCGATCCTGAAGGCGGCGTTCCAGCAGCACCTGCCTGGTCTTCTTCCCGAGGGTTCGTCGTGACCAAGGATGTCCAACAAGGTAGTGTGTGGCAGCGGGTGTTGGTCAAGCTCGATCGCCAATGGACGGCGTACCTCCTGGAACGCCGGAAGACCAGACACCGGCGGAAGTCCGGCGTGCCCGCCCGGAAGACGACGGCGTTTGTGGTGGGGTGCCAGCGCTCGGGGACCAACATGGCTCTTCGGACGCTGGGACGCTCCCTGGATGTCGACGTGTTGGAGGAAGTTGACGAACGGGCGTTTGACGACCGGCGCATCCGGGATAAGGCTGTGCTTGCCAGCCTCGTGGAAGCCAGCACGGCGAAGTGTGTCGTGTTCAAACCAGTCTGCGACTCACACCGCGTTGCGGAACTGCTGGCGGAGCACGCGTTGAGCAAGTCCGTCTGGATGTACCGCCGTTATCAGGACGTGGCCAACTCCGCCGTCGAGCGTTGGGGGGACAAGACCCGCCGGTGGCTGGAGGACCTGCTGCAGGGCGGCGGCGACTGGGGAGTGCGCCAGTGGAACAAGGAGAAGGTTACGGCGGAGTGTGTCGCGGAGGTGCGGCAGGCCTGTGCGGAGAGTCTTACGGACCATGGTGCAGCCGCTTTGTTCTGGTACATGCGTAACCGCACGTTCTTCGAGCAGGGTCTGGACCATCACCCGGACGTGCTGCTGGTGAACTACGAGGCCGCGGTGGCGCAGGCCGAGCGGGAGTTCGCGAGGGTTTGCGCGTTCCTGGAGGTGGGTTTCTATCCGGGGATGGTGGAGCGGGTGTTTCGATCCTCAGTGGGTAAGCGGGAGTTTCCCGCCATCGCCAAGCCGATTGCCGAGCTGTGCGATGCCATGAAGAGTCGCCTCGATGCTGTGTATCAACAACAGGTCGGTCTGGGCAGGTAGTGAACGGCGCTCTCTCACGCTGTCGCAGTTGCGGGTGTGTCGCGCGCCGTGGAGGGGCGCCTGGCGATGCGCCAGGGGGGTGCGAGCGCTGTTGGGGGGAATGCTGGTTTGGATAGGGGCAGCCACTGCGGAGGCCCAGGCGCCGTCGACCAGTCCCCCGGCTGCCGCGGCAGACTCCACGCTGAACGCGACCCCGCTGACCATCGTGCACGCCGGCCGCTCCGACTACTGCATCGTATGCGCAAGGGATTCAGCACCGGCCACGCTGCTGGCGGCGACTGAGCTGCAGGCCTTCATCGAGCGCGCGACTGGTGCCCGTTTGCGCATCCTGGCTGCCGCCGAGCCGGGGCGGCCGGCGCTCGAGCTGCGACCCGACGAGAGTCTTCCTCGCGACTCCTTTCGTCTTCAGGTCGCAGGAGCGAACTTGATCATCAGCGGCCACGACACCGCGGGGAATCCTGAGCGGATCGACTATGAACGGCCCGTTTCCTGTGGCACGCTGTACGGCGTGTACGAGTTCCTGGAGCGCTACCTTGGGGTGCGCTTCTACTGGCCCGATGAACTGGGAACGATCGTTCCCCGGCGGGACACCCTGACGGTACCGGGGGAACTGGACGTCCGGCAGGAGCCCCGGTTCGCGCTCCGCCAACTGTGGCACGGGCCCGGCATGGTGAGCAACTGGGACGAAGCTGCCAGTCGCATCTGGGGGAGACGTCTGCGTCTGGGGGCCTCGTTCGCCATGAAGTTCAACCACGCGTGGTGGCCCGTTCTGGACGTGGAGGACTGGGCCCGCCGCGGGCATCCTGAGTATGCCGCCCTGCGTAAGGGCGAGCGGCAGGCCCGCTATGAGGGTAAGCACCACCACGGGCAAGTGTGCGTCAGCAATCCCGAGGTGCAGGCCGTTTTCGTGGAGGCCGCCCGCCGGTCGCCGGAGCCGATGTTCAGCGTTTCTCCCAACGACGGCTACGGCGACCAGTGTGAGTGTGAGCGCTGCCGCACGCTGGACAACGGGCGGCTGATCCCGGACGGCAGGCATGCCGGGCTGCGCGACCTGTCCGATCGGATCATGGGGTTCTACAATCTGGTAGCGGAGCGGTCCGGCAGACCCGTGGGCGGCTACGCCTACAACGAGTACATTGAGGTGCCCGCCGGCGTGCAACTGCATCCCAACGTGTGGGTCTCGCTGGCCCCCAACAACGCCTGGGCGAGCGGCAACGCGGCCGAGTGGGCGCGGTCGGAACGTCTTTACCGGGCGTGGGGGCGCTATTGCCCGCGTACCACTGTCTACGACATCCTCTACCACGCGGGCCAGATGCCGGGGATGATCGCGCCGCTCTGGGAGGATGTTGACCGGCGGATGCATTTGCTGGCGGCAAGTGGGCTCGCCGGCGGGCTGTTCTACATCGCCCCGGAGATGGAGCTGGGCGGTCCCGACGCCTACGTGGCGGCCAAGCTGCTTTGGGATCCGACCGCCGATGCCCAGCGGTTGCGTGAGGACTACTTTCGTGATCTCTATGGGGCCGGCTGGCGCGCGGTGGAGACGCTCTACAGGGAAGCCGCCGGGCAATGGCGCGTTGTGGTGGGCGCCTCGACGCCCGAGGCGTTTCGGGCCAAGGAGAAGAAGGTCGCCGCTCACCTCGTCATTCTGCCTCGCCTCGAAGAGCATCTGGCCCGGGCCGAGCGCGAGGCGGGTTCCGATGAGCAGGTGCGGCGGCGCCTGGCCCGCTTGCGAGCTGTGCTTGAGCGCATGGCAAGCGAGCGCGGGTCCTGAATGCGTGTCCGCGAACACGCATCAGCGGCGTCGGGATTCAGCCGCTACCTGACGATCGCGATTCAGATCGCGGGCGCCGGATGACGCACGGTGATTCCGGTCCGCCCGCGCGGACCATCCAGGCGGCTACGGGAAGACGGGAGGTCGTGCGGTGTGCGGGATTGCCGGCATCTGGGGGAACGCCAGCCGACCACGCCTCCAGGCCATGGCGGACGCTCTGCGCCATCGTGGCCCGGACGACGAGGGATTCTGGACCGGCGCGGGCGGTGAGCTGGGGTTGGCGCACCGTCGGCTGTCGATCATCGATCTGGCCGGCGGGCACCAGCCCCTGGCCAACGAGGACGGGCGTGTGGTCGTCGTTCTCAACGGCGAGATCTACAACTACCGCGAGTTGCGTACGCAATTGCTGGCGCAAGGACACCGCTTCGCGACGCAGACCGACACCGAGGTGGTTGTTCACCTGTACGAGGAGTGTGGTACGGAACTGGTTCACCGGCTGCGCGGAATGTTCGCGTTCGCGCTATGGGACGAGCGTGAGCGGTGCCTGGTGCTGATGCGCGACCGCGTGGGCAAGAAGCCGCTGTACTACCAGGAAGCCGCCGGGGAGTTTCTGTTTGCCTCGGAGCTGAAGGCCCTGGCGGCAGCCCCATCGACGGCGCTGGACGTGGACGAGCAGGCACTGGCGGACTACCTGGCATGGGGACACGTGCATCCTCCGGCGACGATCTATCGGCAGGTGCGGGCCGTGTCGCCGGGGGAACTTCTGGTTGTCCGGGACCGCCGGCTGCACTCCCGGCAGAAGTACTGGCAGCTCCGCTTGTCGCCCAAGACGCCCATCCGACCCGCGGAGGCGGTGGAGGAGGTGGATCAACTGCTCCGCGAGGCGGTCCGTCTGCGGCTGCGCGCGGACGTGCCGGTGGGGGTGTTTCTCTCGGGCGGGATCGACAGCGGGGTCATTACCGCGCTCGCGGCACGGGAACAGGGTTCCCGTTTGCTTACGGTGACGATCGGCTTCTCGGAGGAGGCGTTCGACGAAAGACCACTGGCCCGGCTGGTGGCGGAGCGCTACGAAACTGAGCACCATGAGGTGGTCATCCGGCCGGACGCCACGGTCGATCTGCCCAAGATCGCCCGGGCGTACGATCAGCCGTTCGCGGACTCCTCGGCCCTGCCGTCGTACTACGTGGCCCAGGCGGCACGCCAGTTCGTGAAGGTGGTCCTGAATGGCGACGGAGGCGATGAGCTGTTCGCCGGCTATCGGCGGTACGTGGCCGGACGGATCAGCCGCTGGGTAGGGTGGGCTGACCACGCGTTCGGGCGGGCCGGCTGGCGGTTGTTGGGTCGCTGCTTGCCTACTCCCCGCAGTCATCGTTCCGGATACGCGTTCGCGCATCGTCTCGTCCGCGGCCTGGGCGCCGACCCGGTCGAGCGTTACCTGGCCTGGTCCGTCGACATGCTGTCGGAGGAGGACAAGCTCCGATTGTCCGGGCTGGAGGGGCAGACGGCGGCGGCGCCGGAGCCTGCCGCGAATCGGTGGTTGTTGCACACGGAGCCCAGTGGTCGGTTGGTGCGTCCTTACCTGGAGAGCCTGCGCGGCTGCGGCCCGGTTGACCGGATGCTCGGCACGGACTACCAGACCATTCTCCCGCACGCCCTGCTGGTGAAAATGGATATCGCCTGCATGGCGCACGGTCTGGAGGGGCGCTCCCCGCTGCTGGACCAGGTGCTAACCGAGCGGGTGGCCCGGTTCCCGGAGGCCGTCAAGCTCCCTGGGCTACGCACGAAGCCCATCCTGCGTGATCTAAGTCGGCGTTACCTGCCTGAGTCGGTGCAGGTCGCGCAGAAACGGGGGTTTGAGTTGCCGGTAGTGCGTTGGCTACGGGGGGAGTTGCGGTCCTTCACGGCCGATGTGGTGCTGGCGCGTCAGGGGTTGCTCGCGGAGCGCTTCGCGCGGCGGGAGCTGGAGCGCTTGCTGCGCAACGAGGAGGGGTTGGATATCTCCCGCTGGGCGCGCCGCACGTGGACGTTGATGATGTTGGGGCTTTGGGATGCCTGCGTCCACCGCGAGCGTGTCCCGGCCATGCCGGCCTGATTAGCCCTGAAGTGACCGACGCGTCGGCCGGTTGCCACCCAGAGGTCAGAAGCGTGAGACTGCTGGTAGCTCTTGCGGAACACTACGTGCGCGGCCCGGACGAGCACGTGTACACGGGGGGGCCCCACCGAGCAGGTTTCTTCGATCGCTACCTTGAGGTCTTCGAGGAGGTCCTGGTGGTGGCACGGGTGTACCGGGCGCCAGCGGTCGATCCCCTGTGGGCACGCGTCGACGGCCCGCGGGTGCGCGTGGCTGACCTGCCGGACCACACGGGTCCGTGGGAGTACCTGCGGACCCTGCCCCAGCTTCGGCGACGTTGCCGGCAGGCCGTTGCGGACACGGACGCGTGTCTTCTGCGCACCGGCGGCGGGGGATTCCCGGAGCTGATTCGGCGGGAGGCTCTCCGGCGTGGCCGACCCTATGCCGTCGAGGTGGTGGCTGATCCGTGGGACGCTCTGGGACCGGGCACGGTGCGGAGCGTGGTGCGTCCGCTGGCCAGGCGGATCTGCGTGCGGAGCCTGTGCGCCTCGTGTCGGCAGGCCGCCGGCGTTGCGTATGTGACCGCGGAAGCCCTCCAGCAGCGCTATCCGCCAGGCAGTCAGACTTACGCCACCTACTACTCGTCGGTTGAGATGCCCGCCGAGGCCTACGTGAGCGGGCCACGTGTCTACGCCCGCGCCGCGTGCCGCCTCGTGCACGTCGGGTCATTGCAGCATTTCTACAAGGCCCCCGATGTGCTGGTGCGGGCGGTGGCGTTGTGCACGCAGCGCGGACTGCCGGTGACGCTGAGGGTACTAGGCGACGGTCAGCGTCGGGCGGAAATCGAGGATCTGATCCGCACGCTGCAAGTGGAGCGGCAGGTGGTCTTGGTGGGCCACGTGGCCCGGTGCGAGCTGGTGCGGCGGGAACTGGACGAAGCCGACCTGTTTGTGTCGGTTTCGCGTCAGGAGGGGCTGCCCCGGGCGATGATCGAGGCAATGGGGCGGGCCTTGCCCTGCCTCGGATCTCCCCGCGGCGGAATCCCCGAGCTGCTGCCGCCGCAGGACTTGGTACCGCCCGGGGACGCCGCGGCCTTGGCGGACAGGCTCATCGAGGTCTTGGGTGACCCGGAGCGGCTGACGGAGGCGTCGGCACGCAATCTCGAAGTGGCGCGACGCTATCATGCGGAGGTGCTGCGCCAGCGCCGTCTGGAGTTCCTCCGGCATCTGCGCCGGGTCTCGGGGGGTTGAAAGGTGGCCGGGGACGGCTGGGGCCGCTGCCAAGCCGTCCCCGCTGGTGGTATGGGAGGCGCACGCGACCGTCAACGTGCGCTGATGGGTGTTTCTCGACGTTGATGAACACCCCAACATCGCGGCTGACTCGCTGCATCGGCTGCGGGAGTCGGGCCTGCGGTCGTTGGCGGCCCTGCAGGCTTGGCCGAGCAGTCCTGCCGAACGCCAAGCGACCGCGGCGGAGCTGCGCGACGAGTCCAGCCGGCGGGGCATCCCGTTTTGCCCACCCCCAGCCCCGGCGACGCCGATATACTGGCGTTGCCCCACGGGCAGGGAGCGGAAGGAGGAAGTGCCGGCGACCGCGGATCGAGCCGGCGTGGACATCGCGGGGTGGTCCTCGTCCGTGGGCCGCTCCTTGCCTCCCTCTGCGGTCGCGGTGTGGGTAATCAAGCGGGGCGCGCCGCCGGGCCGAGGAGGCGCACCGGCACGTTGTGACCGTGCCGATGTGTCCCAGGCTTTCGGCGCCTACGCTGGCGACGGCGGTGCAGCTCCTGGGTGCCGGGGGCGTGTGGTTCGGGAGCCGGAAGCAGGCGGAAGCGCCGGCGGGAATGCCGGGCAACCGCAGCGCCTGGAAGGAGACCAGATAGTGCCGGTTCCCCAGGAGATTGAGTTCCCCGAGGTGCCCCTGAGGCGCTGCACCACGGAGGAATATTGCACCGCCCTGCATGAGCGCGGCGAGCTGCCGTTCTGGTGGTGGGGGCGGTATGGGTGGCGCGGCAGGAACTTCTCGCTGCCGTTTCGCGACCGGGCGGGGCACTGGTGGTATGAGGCCCTGCCGGGTTTCGCCTGGCCGGTGGAAATCCTGGAGCCGCTTCCTGCTGCTGAAGTCCGGGTACCGCTGGCCCGCAGCTACTGGGGCTATCAACACGCGGTGCCGGAGGGTGCCTCGGCCAACGGCAAGCTGGTGATCAACACGATTATGGATCTGGCGGCCTACGGGCCGTCTTCCATCAACGACAAGCGACGCAACGCGGTGCGCAAGGGGCTGCGGTCGTGTGACGTAGTTGCAGTCGAAGCCGTCGACGAGCGCTGGCTCGTCGGCGCCGCCGGCTGCTGGCGCGACCTCGTCCAGCGCAGCGGCTGGAACCGACCCCTGGATGCGGGCACCCTGCGGCGCCGCTGGGAGGACCTGTTCCGGTTGCCCGGTGCCACGACCATCATGGCCTTCGACAGGGAGTCCGGGCAGGTGGCTGGTTTCCTGATTACTAAGGTTTACGGGCGCACCGCCTACGTAGACACGCTCGCTTCTGCGTCCGAACTGCTGCACTGCAATCCGAACGACGCGCTGGTGTACACGTTCGTCCGCAACGCGCAGCGGCTGCCTGGTGTGGCGCAGGTGCATTACGCCATCAAGTCGACGGCGCCGTCTTTGGAGAAGTTCAAGGTGTCACTGGGTTTCGAGGCGACCGCTCTGCCGGCGCGGGTGTGCACGCGCGTGCCGGGTGCCTTGGGGTTGCTGCGGCTGGTCAGGTTGTTGAAGTACAAGCAGCTCATGGGGCAGCTCCGATGAGGGGGGCGCGGCGGCAGGGAGGGGCCGCGCCCCGTCGGGGGGAGCGGCGGATCGAGGCAAGGTCCTGAGCGAGGCTACCGGAATCCATGAGCCAACGGCCCGGCGCCATCCTCAATGCCCTCACCATCGACCTGGAGGACTGGGCCCAGAGTACGCTCGGGGCTCATCTGCCCATTACCGCGCGGGTGGTGCGCAACACGCAGCGGGTCTTGCACCTGCTGACCGCTCACGATGTCCACGCCACCTTCTTCGCGCTGGGCAAGGTCTGTGAGCGCTATCCGGAGCTGTTGCCCATGGTTGCCGAGGCCGGGCACGAGATCGGCACTCACGGCTACGGTCATGAGCTGCTCTATAGCATCACGCCCGCCCGTTTCCGGGAGGATCTCGAGCGCAGCATCGACCTCATCGTGCGGCAGATCGGACGCCGCCCTGTGAGCTACCGGGCCCCCGCGTTCTCGATTACGCGTGATTCCCTGTGGGCGGGGCCGATTCTCGCGGAGCTGGGCATCCGCTACAGCTCCAGCATCTTTCCGATTGCCGGCGGGCGCTACGGCATTCCGGACGCGCCGCGGTTTCCCCATCGCTGGCCGACCTGCGACCTGCTGGAGTTTCCCCTGACCACCGTGCGGCGTTTCGGGCGCAACTGGCCTGTCTGTGGGGGTGGGTATGTGCGCCTGCTGCCGTATGCGCTGGTGGCCGGCGCCATCCGGGAAGTCAACCGGCTGCGGCACCCCGCCGTGGTCTACCTGCATCCGTACGAGTTAGACGTGACCGAAGTGGCCGAATTGCGCAGACAAGGTTGGCCCATCAGCCGGGAACGGTACGTGCATCAGTCGCTTTTCCGGGGGCGCGTGCGCGGACGGCTGGCGCGCCTCATGACGGAGTTCCGGTTCGCCCCCTTGACGGAGGTGCTTGCTCATGAGTGAAATCGCCGACGTCCAGCGTTACTTCCGGGAACAGGCGGCCCAGTTCGACAGCATCTACGAGGGCAAGGGACCAGTGTTGCGCTGGCTCGACCGCAAGTTTCGGGCCAGCATCTTCGTCCGCTACGCGCTCACGTTCGAGCACGCGGGCGACGTGACTGGCAAGCGGGTTCTGGACATCGGCTGCGGCTCCGGGCGCTACTGCGTCGAGTTCGCCCAGCGCGGGGCGGCCGAGGTCGTCGGCGTCGACCTCTCGGACAACATGATCGCCCTGGCTCGGCGCGAGGCCGAGCGGCTCCAGGTTGCCGACCGCTGTCACTTCCTGGTCGATGACTTCAACCACTACCGTCCGGACGAACCCTTCGACGTCGTGATCGCCATGGGTGTGTTTGACTACCTGCGCGAGCCGGAACCGTGGGTGGAGCGTATGGTCGGTGTTTGCCGTGGCCGGTGGATGGCGAGCTTCCCCAAGTGGGATCTGCTGCGGGCCCCCTTACGCCGCTGGCGCTACAGGCTACGCAACTGCCCCGTGTATTACTACACTGACGAGCGTGTGGTACAGATCATGCGGGCGTGTCATTTGGCGCAGTACGTCATCAAGGACATTCCGGGGCGCGGGCAGGACTGGTTCGTCTGCGCGGAGGTGGGCAGGACGCCTGCCTGACGTCCGCCCGCCGTGCCGCCAAGCCGTCCGCGTGCCGGATGGCCCATCGCCGTTCGGAAAAGCTGGGTCGGGGCCCCCGGACACGCTCGGCGGCGCGCCGTGGCTGACGCCGGCGGAGGGGCCTGCCCCTCCGGTTGGCCGAATCAGGGTCGAGCATGGGCAGCCTGCTGGCAACCCACACGTCGCACTTCGTCCGCGGGCCGGATGGCCATGTCTATTCCCCCGAGACGCTGCTGGGCTACGCCTTCTGGACCCGCTACTTGGTGGTGTTCGAGGGGGTGAGCGTGGTCGCGCGTGTGGCGCGACGAGCAAGCGTTCCCGGTGACCTGCCCCGGGCCGACGGGCCGGGTGTGGAGTTTCTCGACCTGCCCGACTACCTGGGTCCGTGGGAGTACTTGGCGCGGCGGGCGGGTCTGGGGGCCCGGGTGCGTGCGGCCGTCGGGCAGCATGACGCGTATTGCCTCCGCGTCCCCTGTGCCAACGCGACGCTCATCTGGCATGAATTGCGGCGGCGGGGCCTGCCGTTTGGCCTGGAAGTCGTGGGGGATCCGGCGGACTCGCTGGGTGCCGGCGCGGTGCGTTCGCTTGCCCGACCCCTGGCCCGTTGGTCGGCTGTGCGCGCCCTGCGGGCCCAGTGCCGGACCGCCTGTGCAACGGCCTACGTGACGAGGGAGATGCTTCAGCGGCACTATCCCCCCGCGCCGGGTGCCTTTACCACGCACTACTCGTCGATCGAGTTGCCGCCCGAGGCGTTCGTGGTGGAGCCGCGGACGAACCTGGGGGCTGGGCATCGGCTGGTCTACGTGGGCACCCTGGAGGTATTGTACAAGGCGCCTGACGTGCTCATCCGAGCGCTGGCGTTATGCCGACCACACGAGGTGCGTTTGACGATCGTGGGTGAAGGTCGGGAGCGAGCGGGGCTCGAAGCATTGGCACGCGACGTAGGCGTGCGCGACCGCATCACCTTCGCGGGTCGGCTGCCGGCGGGGGCCGCGGTCCGCGAGGTGCTGGATACTGCGGACCTCTTCGTGCTGCCGTCGCGGCAGGAGGGCCTGCCCCGGGCGATGATCGAGGCGATGGCCCGCGGCCTGCCCTGTCTCGGCTCGACGGTAGGGGGCATTCCCGAGTTGTTGCCGGCAGAGGACATGGTGCGGCCGGGCGACGCCAAGGTGCTGGCGGCGAAGATTACGGAAATGCTTGCGGACAATGACCGGCTGTGCGCCTGCGCGCGGCGCAACTTGGCCTTGGCGCAAGAGTACGTGCAGGAGGCGCTGGCCCAGCGACGCCGCGTGTTCTACCAGGCACTGGATCAGGCGTCCGCCAGGTGTGGGGCGGCGCGGGCTGCGCAGGGAGACCGGGGTTGAAACCTGGCGTCAGAATCGCCTTCGTCAGTGCGCAGGCCTCGACGCTGCGGGCGTTCTACCTGCCGCTGCTCCGCGCGTTGAACGCGGCCGGGGCGGAGGTCATCGTCGTGGCCAACGGCGATGCGGATCTCGATGCGTTAGAGCGCGCAAGTCTGGCCCGCGTCTACGCCGTGCCGCTGTTGCGGCGCATCTCGCCGGTGCTGGACGCCCGATCGCTGCGGCGGGTGGTGCGGCTCTTTCGCGCTGAGCGACCGGATATCGTGCACAGCCACATGGCGAAGGGGGGGCTGGTGGGCATGTCGGCCGCCCGGCTCGCGGGCGTCCGGCACCGGCTGCACACCCTGCATGGTCTGCCGCTGGAGACCGCCCGGGGGCTGACCCGTCACCTGCTCGGGTCTGCTGAGCGTCTGACTTTCCGCCTGGCGCAGCGGGTCTGCGTGGTCAGCGAGAGCCTGCGTCGGCGGGCGGTGGAGTTGCGTCTGTGTTCTGCGGACAAGACGCTGGTTCTCGGGGCCGGGACCGCGTGCGGGCTGTCGCTGGAGCGGTTCACGCCGACGGCGGACGTGCGGGAGCGTGGTCGGCGCAAACGTCGCGAGTTCGACATCCCTGTGGACTCCCTGGTAGTGGGTTTCGTGGGCCGGCTCGTGTATGACAAGGGCATCCACCTGCTGGTGAAGGCGTTTGTCGAGTTGGCGAACCGACGGAACGATCTTCACCTGCTGCTGCTGGGCGATCATGAATCGTACCGCGGTGCAGTGCCCGCCGACGCGGTCGAGACGATTCGGCGTCATCCGCGCATCCGGCATGCCCCTTTTGACTGGGACCCGGTGCCGTACTACGCGGCCATGGACGTCGTGGTCCTGCCGACGTACCGTGAAGGGTGGGGGTACACCTTGTTGGAGGCGGCGGCGATGGGTCTGCCCGTGGTGGCCACGCGGACGACCGGCTGCGTCGATGCGGTGCGGGACGGCGAGACAGGGCTGCTCGTCGACGTTGGCGACGTGGCCGGGTTGATTCGCTCGCTCGAACAACTGCTGCGCGATGCCGACCTGCGGCAGCGGCTGGGTCGGGCCGGGCGGCAGCGCGTGGAAGCCGAGTTCACGGATCAGCGTCTGGTCGCTGAACATCTCAGACTGTACGAGGAGCTATCGGGACTGGTTTGACGTGTGGGTGACAGAAGCGGCGGGCGCAGCGGCCAGGAAAGGTAGCGTCGGCCCCCCGTGGCCGACGTGATACGCCGCGACGTTTCCGCCGCCTGCGTCGCCTGCCGGGGGGGCGACGCTACGAACGCACCGATCCTGCCCCGCCCAGCAACCCGCCTCGTCTGTCACGGACTCAGGTTCGACCGGCGCCACGGGCAAGGCTTGACCGCCGGCCCGATCTCGACGGAGAATCACCAGGATGCCCGCTACGGACACACAGAATGAGCCGCTGGCACTGGAGCCACTGGCGATCGGGGCCGTCGCGCCGGGGCAGGCGTGGTGGACTGCTCTCCTCGCGGCCGCGGCCCTGTATGCGGCCACGCTCGCGCCCGGGGTGCTCTGGGGCGACTCCGGGGAAGCCCAGTTGCACGTGTACTTGGGCGGCTGGTATGTCAACGGTGAGATCGTCCGCTCGCACGTTGTGTACTACGCCGTCGCGCGCGGGCTGGGCTGGCTCTGGGCGTTGCCGGCCGCCCTGGCCGGCAACGTCACGTCGGCCGTGATGGGCGCGCTGACGGTGGCGAACGTCGCCTGGCTGGCGGCCCGCCTGCTGCGCGAACGGGTCAGCGTGGTCGCGGCGACGGGGATGCTGGCCCTGGCACACACGCACTGGCAACTGAGCACGTCGGCCGAGGTCGTTACCACTTCCTCCGCTCTGCTGACGGCGGAGCTTATCTTCCTCGTGCGGGCGGTGCAGACGCATCGGGTGCGCTTCGTGGTCCTGACGATGTTGGCCAACGGGCTGGGTGTCTCCAACCACAACTTTGCGCTGCTGATGTGGCCGGTGTATGCGTTGGTGGCGCTACGCTGGCAGCGGACGTTTGCCCGGCGGCGGACGCAGGCCTTGCTGGGGGCGGGCGGCGGTCTGCTCCTGGGGATGGCGCCGGTCCTGGTACTGGGTGTGCATGACTGGCTGGCGCGCGGGAGTCTCGCGGGCACACTCGAGTCCTTCCTGGTCGGACACTACGGGCGCCACGTGGCCAACCTGGAGCGTCTGCCCGCGCTGGCGGCTCGGGCCGGGCTGGCGGCGCTGCTGAACTTCCCGACGCCGCTGTGGCTGCTTGTTGTCCCCGGGAGCATTCGCCTGTACCGGCGCTCGGCGGGGCCTGTGTGGTGGGTGCTGGGTGGGGCGACGGCGGTTCATCTCGCGTTCGTCTGTCGGTACGATGTGCCCGACCAGCATACGTTCCTGGCGCCGGTGTGCACGTTGCTGGCGCTGTTCCTGGCGGCGGGCGTGGACGCCTGCGTGGCGTGGCGGGGTGCCCGTGCGGTGCGGGTGCTGCTGTTGCTGCTGGCTGTGCCCGCGCCGGCCGTGTACGCTGCCTTGCCGACCCTGCTGCGCAAGCACGCCGCGGAGCTGACGATCATCCCGACCCGTCCGGTTCCTTATCGTGATCCGTGGACGTGGTTCGTCCGGCCGTGGCGACGCGGTTACGATGGGGCGGATCGTTTCGCCCGCGAGACGCTGGCCGCGCTACCGCAGGGGGCGTTGTTGGTTGTCGATGCCACCCTGTGCCCGCCGCTGAACTACGTGCAGGCCGTTGACGGGCTGCGACGCGACGTGCGGCTGGACTGCTGGATCGCGCGACAGGCGTGGCTCGAGGCTGTGGAGACCGACGAGGCTTGGACGACCCTGCGCGGGACGAAGTGTGCGGCCGGGCTGCTGTTCACGACGGCGATTCCACCTCAGAACACGCCGCAGTGGTTGCGCGATTGGCACGCCGGCGGGCGGGTGCGTTGTGAGCCGGTAGGCCACGTGTACCGGGTGGTCCCGACCGCGGGTTTCTGAGAAAACGGGACAGGTTCGTTTTTTCTCGCGGCAACACGAGGAGCGAGCGACACGGAAGGCGGTACCGTGCACATAACACCAGAGCGGCCGTGTCCCGTTTCTGCGGCGGGCGTCATCTTTGACATGGACGGCGTGCTTGTTGATTCCGCTGACGCCCATTTTCATAGTTGGCGTCAACTGGGGGAGGAGCACGGCGTCGCCATCACGCGGGATGCCTTTGCCGCGACGTTCGGGCGTCAGAACCGCGATATCGTGCCCCTGTTCTTTGGACCGGGGGCGGCGACGCGGCTGCAGACGCTCGCGGGGCGCAAGGAAGAACTGTATAGAGAGATCATCCGCAGCCGTGTTCCCGCTGTTCCCGGGGCCGTCGCCCTGGTCCGTTCCTTGCACGCCGCGGGGGTTCACCTTGCCATCGGTTCGTCCGGACCGTTGCCCAACGTTCAGACTGTGCTGGACGGCATGGGTATCGCCGGGTTGATGGAGGTTATCGTCAGCGAGCAGGACGTGACCCGCGGGAAGCCGGACCCGCAGGTCTTCGCCCTGGCCTGCGCGCGTCTGGGTTTGGCGCCCGCGCGCTGCGTGGTGATTGAGGACGCACCGGCGGGCGTGGAGGCCGCCCGCGCCGCCGGCACGCGCGTGGTGGCCGTCCTGATGCACCACCCACGGGAGTCGCTTGCGGGGGCTGATCTGATCGTGGGCCGGCTGGGCGACCTCTGCGTCGCCGATCTGATGGCACTGGTCAAGGCGTGACGCGCACCGCCGCGGGGCGTGCTTGTCACCGGGTCGCGGCAGGTTGATACTGCGCTGACCGTGCGGGGCAGCTTCCGACCGAAAGGAGTTCGCGTTCTGGAGGCGGTGGGGACGGGGGCGGGGCCCGCGCCGGGTGCTTGGAGAGACACGATGAAGACACTCACCTTCCCGTCTCCGTTTCGGCACGAGCATCCTCCCGTTCGCAACGTCAACGACCTGGTGAGTGAGAGGCTTACTCCAGGACAACGGGCCGCGGACCGGGTCGCGGCCGTCGTCGGCTGCTGGCCTTTCATCCTGGTTCAGTCCGGTCTGCTGCTGGTGTGGGTGGTCCTGAACGTCACGGCGTTCCTGAGGCACTGGGATCCCTATCCGTTCATCCTGATGAACCTGGTGCTTTCTCTTCAGGCTGCCTACACGGCGCCTATCATCATGATGAGCCAGAACCGTCTGGCGGCCCGCGACCGTCTGGCCGCCCAGCATGACTACGAGATCAACGAGAAGGCCGAGGCGGAGATCCGCGCCGTACTCGAACACCTGGCGGCCCAGAACCACGCCCTGGAGGAGATCCATCGCCTGCTCAGCGGCGTGCCCGGCGCTCCGAAGGAAGCGTGATCGATCGTGACCCTCGAGTCGCTGATTCAGACGTACGGGTACGCGGCGCTGTTTGTGGGGACGGTGCTGGAGGGGGAGACCGTGCTGGTCCTCGCGGGCTTCGCGGCCCACCGCGGCTATCTGTCTTTGCCGTGGGTCATGGTGACCGCTTTTGCGGGGTCGCTGGCGGGGGACCAGCTCTGGTTCTTCGTCGGTCGTCTGCGTGGCCGCTCCTTCCTCGACAAGCGACCCCACTGGCAGGTGCGGGCCCGGCGCGTGCAGGCCATTCTGGACCGCTACGGACACCTGGTGATTCTGGCGATGCGCTTCTTCTATGGGCTGCGGACGGTGACGCCGTTTGCCATTGGTGCCAGCGGGTACAGTCCGCTGCGCTACGCGTTGTGGAACGTGCTGGGAGCGGGCCTGTGGGCGTTTGTGCTGGGCGGCGCGGGGTTCCTGTTCGGGCGGGCCATGGAGGTCCTGCTTGAGGACGTCGAGCGCTATGAGGGTTGGCTGCTGTTGCTGCTGGCCGCCGGCGGCGGCATCCTCTGGGTCTGGCACGTGCTGCGAAGAAACGGGCACGCAGCTAGTCTTGGCGATTCGAAGGCGGGCGAGCGGTAGGGTGGGTCACGCCAGGGAAGCCCGATGCGGCGCGGCCACGGCGGACGGCACCCGTGTTGCGTGGGCGGCAGTCAGAGGCTTTCCTCGACTTCGGCCGGGCGCGTGATCTTGATGGCGATGTGGTCCTTGTGCCGACCGAGCTTGCCGGCGAGCTTGTTCCTGCCGGTTACCTGCAAGATGATCTCGCTGCCGACCGGCTTGGTGGTCTGGATGATGTCGCCCGGCTGGAGATGGAGCAGTTCGTGCAGCTTGATGGTTGTCTCCGCGAGGTAGGCGACGACGTCCACGCGTGTGGCACCGACCCCCTGCGCGATCTCAGTGGACTTGTCTTCCACCGTTGTCCGGCGCTGATACGCCAGCCAGCCCTGCGCCACCAGCTTGCCGATGACCGGCTCGATGACGTTGAAGGGAATGCACAGGCTCATGGTGCCCGCCCGGCCGCCCATCTTGATCTCAAACCCGATCACCACCACCACGTCGTTCGGCGCGACGATCTGCACGAGATGCGGGTTGCTCTCCACCTCCACGATGACGAACTTGACGGCCACCAACTCCGTCCACACTTCGCTGAGCGTGCTGAGCGCGCGGTCCGTGATGCGCCCCACGAGGCGCTGCTCGATCAGCGTGAGCGGCCGCTGCGGGATGAACAGGTCCGAGTTGGAGCCGCCCAGCAGCCGGTCGATGATCGGGTAGATAATGAGCGGGCTGATCTCCAGGCACATCTGCCCTTCAAGCGGGTCGGCCGTCAGCAGGTTGAAGTTCGTCGGGTTGGGCAGCGAATGAATGAACTCGCTGTAGGTAAGCTGCTCGATGGTGGCCACGCGGATTTCGACGATCGTCCGCAGGAAGCCTGACAAGGACGCGCCGAGGTTGCGGGCGAAGGCCTCGTGGATGCCCTCCAGCGCCCGCATCTGCTCCTTGCTGACGCGCTCGGGACGCTTGAAGTCGTAGGTGCGTACCTCCTTCGTCTGGCGCGCGGAGCGGTCGACGGCCTGGGCCTCCAGCCCTTCGACCCCGCCCTGGTCCACGGCCGCCAGTAGGGCATCAACTTCCGCTTGATCGAGTACGTCCGCCATGCCTGTGTCCCGCGTGCGCGCACAACCTCCGCACCTGTCGGGGATATCGGGAGATTACGTTCTCGGACTTGAGGGGGACCAAGTCGGGCTACGCAAATGGGAAACCGAGAGGGTGTCATGCCCAAGCCGAAGGCGCCGGCATGTTGTGGCTGCCGTGGACGGCTGCGCCGCGAACGCGCATGGCAGCGCCACGCTCGGCCATGCCACCCCGCGACGTCGATCGGTTTCCCCGTCACGTCGGGCTGCTCGGCTCACGAAGCAAGGCGGCCGCCCGTCCGCAGACGGTCGAAGCACTCGAAGAAATTCGGAAACGTCTTCCCGCAGCACTCTGCCCCGCGGATCACCAGCCCCGGCACCTTCAGCCCGGCCACGGCGAAGCTCATGGCCATGCGGTGGTCTTCATAGGTGTCGATGACCGCAGGACGCACGGTCGTAGGCGGCACGATGCGCAGCCCGTCCGCGCGTTCTTCCACCTGCGCTCCGAGCTTGGCCAATTCCGTCCCCAACGCACGCAACCGGTCGGTCTCTTTGAGCCGCAGGTTGGCCACGTTCCGGACCGTGGTGGGCCCCTCGGCGAAGATCGCCACCACCGCCAGCGTTGGCACCATGTCCGGCATGGCGTTGAGGTCCACGTCGAGTCCCCGTAGACGCTCACCCGGCCGCGGCCCCGTGACGCGGAGTCCCCCGGGCACAAACTCCGCCTGGCAGCCCGCCCGGTCCAACACGTCGGCGAAGGCCACGTCTCCCTGCACGCTGTCGACGCTGAGCCCTTCCACCGTCACCGACCCGCCCGCCACGGCCGCGGCCGCCAGGAAGTAGCTGGCGTTCGAGGCGTCCGGCTCCACGCTCAACTCCCGTGCCTGGTAGCAACGCGGGACCTCGACGATGAGACGCGCGCTCTCCGCGTCGTACTGCTCGAGTATCGGCACGCCGAAGCGTTCCATGAGCGCCGTCGTCATGCGCAGATAGGGCTGACTGACGACGCCCTCGCGCACCTCGATCCGGACGTCCCAGCCCGCGTACGGCGCGACCATGAGCAGGGCGCTGATGAATTGACTGGACTCCGGCGCCGCCAACTGCACCGACCCGCCGCGCAGCCCGCGGGCATGCACAATCACCGGCGGATACCCGGCCACGCCCCCATACTCGATCCCCGTGCCCAGAGTCCCGAGCGCCTCACCAAGGGCGCCGATGGGGCGCCGCCGCATGCGCTCAACGCCGTCCAGCTCATACCGGCCTTGCCCGAGCGCGCAGAGCGCCGTGCAGAAGCGGATTGTCGTTCCGGAGTTGCCGCAGACCAGGCGCGCACTGCCGGCCGGCACGTGCCCGCGACAGCCGTCTACCTCCACGCGACGACCGGCCTCATCCGCACGGACCTCGATCCCCAAGGCGGACAGTGCCGCGAGCATGTGGCTGGTGTCGTCCGCGAAGAGTACGTTGCCCAGCCGGCTGGTTCCGTCCGCGAGGGCGGCCAGTACCAACGCGCGGTTCGTGACGCTCTTGGAGCCCGGGACCCTCACCACCGCGTCCAAAGGCCCCGCGACGGGGTTGCCGCGATAATCGACCATGCCTGCAAGACTACTCGGCACGGTGGGAGCGAGGCAAATCCGCGTTCCCAACCATCGCCGGTCCTGCCTTTCTCGCGGGGGTCTCGGCCGCGTACCCTGCAACCCAGTCCCCGCCAACAGTCACGCCTTGGCCGCCGCTACGCCGGTTTCAGGATGCCGAAGACGATTCCCTCCGGATCAGCGATCATGGCAAACGCCCCGGTGCCGGGAATGGGTGTGCGGGGGACGATCACGCTGCCGCCCAGGGCCGACGCCTTCGCCAGCGTGGCGTCGATGTCATCGACCAGGAAGTACACGCTCAGGCAGGACCCCGGTGCCTGGGGTGGCTTGGCCATCATACCGCCGGTCGGTTCCACCCCGGCATTGATCAGCGTATAACCCGGCATCGACCGGTCATCGAACTGCCAGTCGAACAAGCCCCCGTAGAACGCCTTGCACGCCGCCATGTCGCCGGTCATCAACTCGAAATGGCATAGTGGGTTCGCCATGTACCGTTCTCCTTGCGTCGGCTGTTCACGTCCCCCCACGGCCACGCAGGGCGCGCGCCATGGCATCTGTCACGCCCGTCACTTCCGCTTGGGCGACAGCGCTTCGGTTCCGGGTACCGGTTCCAGGCGTGCCGCGCAAAACGGCTTGTTCGCCCAACTGATAGGGCTATCGATCCAACAGGCCACGTCACTCATGGTTACCTGGCACTCCTGGTGGATCGGCGGCGCCTCACGCTGCGTGAACTCTTCGGCGCACCCGGCCGGCGAATCCACCGGCCCCACGAAGATCACTTCGTGCGCGCGGGCGTACTGGAGCACCTCCGGCACGCTGCGGAACTTCAGCACCGGCCGATCGGCGAATGCCAACGGTGGGCAGCCATAGGGCGCCGGGTCCGCCAATACGGCAATGGGCACTCCAGGTTGCCGTGCGATCCACTCGGCCTGGCGCGCCCGCGACCCGCGGCCCGCGGCGTCGACCGCGAAGCCATACAGATACCGCCCGGCCCCCACGGCCGTCCAGCCGATGACCAGTGTGAAAATGACCACCAGCCGCACCGTCAGTCGGCTCCCCCGCTGTGCATCCGGCGGCTGCACTACCCCTCTGCCCTCCAGGGGGAGAGGGCAGGGTGAGGCGGCGACTCGGCCGTTACGCAGCGCCATCAGAAAGCAGGCCGTGCTGATCGCCAACGCCGTGTCCGGGAAGACCCCGAACCGTCCGTACTCGGCCGGCTTGCCCGCCCCAATGGCCACGAATTGCAGGAAGAACACCAGCGCCGGCACCGCCAGCGGCAACCAGAGCCGTTTGCCGCGCGCGATCCCGTGTGCCAGCCCCACGACCCCCAGCATCAGCACGGGTCCCGTCGCGCCTTCGGCCGACAGCTCCAGCACCCGCCACAGCCCCTCCCCCAGACGCCCGAGCTGATACATCGCCAGCGAGTTGCCGAAGTTGCTGGCGAGCACCGCGCGATTGGCAAAGGCATTGATGACGAGGTAAGGGTTCGTTGCCAGGTATACGACCACGCCCAGGCCGACGCCCGCGACGGTGAGCACCGTGGCCGCGGACCACTCGCGTCCAGCCGACCGCCCGGCGGGCACGCCTGGATCTCCGCTCGGACCACCGTGGGCGAAACCGCGCGGGCGATCCGAACCGCGACCGTCCGGGAGCGGGCGTAGGTCAGCGCTACCGCGCGCGTGGGCGCGTGCATCCAACACCTTCATTCCGGCCACCAGCGGGATCAGTACGAAGATCGGCCAGGACGACAGCACCATGCCGAAGGCCGCCCCACAACACGCGCACATCAGCCACCAGGACCGGCGCTGCGACGGTGTCATGCCGTGGCACAGGAGTCCGGCCCCGCTCGTTTCCGGACCGGCAACGACGGGGGCTGCTCTCGCCTGATAGCCGAGGCAACGCATGCCCAGCAGCACCGCGCTGAGCATCAATACCGCCCCGGGCAGGTGCGGCTTGCCCTCGTGCGCCATGCACACCACCACCGGCAGCAGCGTGTAGAGCAGGGCCGCCACGACGCCCGCCCCCGGTCCGCCCAGGCGACGCCCGAGCGCGAAGACTACCCACGCCCCCAGCATCCCGAAGCCTGCGGCGTACAGCCGGGCCGCCAGGTAGAACTTGCCGAACTCCTCCGGCCGATCGACGTAATACGGCACGTCCGCCCGTACCTCCACCAGACCCAGCAGCCCCCCCAGCCGCACGAGCGCGCCTACCGGGTAGATGAACAGCCCGCCGTACTGGTAGAGCTGCGGGTCCAGCCGCCCCTGCGCCGGACGCATCCGCGCCAGCGCCATCATGGTGATCATCTCATCGGGTTGACAGGTGAAGAGCCGGTAGCGCAGGTAGATCGCGGCCACGTCCGCGGGCGAGGCCGTCCTGTCGACCGGCCCCGCGTCCGGGGGAACCGCGGCTGGGTCCACGTCCACGTCCGCCCCGCGCGCGGAATCGAACTTCCGCGAGACGTCGATCAGGCCCGCGATCCTCTCGCCGGACCAGGCATCCTCGCCTCCGAAAAGAAAGCGGTCGAAACGCCGGTCGGGCAGCCCCCAGCGCAGGCCGATCAGCGTCAGCAAGGCAAAGACGGCGCTGATGACACTCAACGCTACCGTCCCGCCTCGGCTGCCGGTGGATGAAGCAGGGGCGACGCTCATCGCCGGCAGTATCGCATGAACTGCCGCGTTTGTGGAGCCCTGCAAAGAACGACACCCGCCGGGGCCAATCCCCGCGGGTGCCGCTCAACGGGTGTCGCATGTCAGGATGCCGTCGGTCGCTACCGCTGGGTGTGCCTCCTCGGCAGCAGCAGGACCGCGCCGCCGATGAGCAGGGCAAGCGTCCCCGGCTCCGGAACAATCGGCGGCCGCGGTATCGGTGGGTTCGGGGGAATCGGCTTGTCGGGTATGACGGGCTCCTCCGGCGTGATCGGCTCGTCGGGCTTCACCGGAATATCCGGCGGAATGGGACTGTCCGGCGGCGTCAGCGGCGTCGGCGGGTCCTCCGGTAGCGGCGCCGGCTCCTCCGGCTCCGTCGGGGTCACCGGCTCCTCCGTATCCTCCGTTGGCAACGGACGCGTGCTGGGGTGATCGACGGCCGTCTGCGCCGGAATCGACACGGGGGATCGGAACGCACGCCGCGGACTGGCCGCCATCCCGCCGCCGAAACCGAGCCCCCCGGTGCCACTCCGGGCGCCCAGGAGAATCTCGAAATCCCGATAGACGGCCGGCGGCAGCAGACCGAACACGCTCGCTACGGACTCCCCCGCCGGCCCACCCTCGTCGAGTACGATTTCCTTCGGCACGCTCGTCAGGTACAGCACCACGCTGGTCCCCGGAGGCGCGCAGATTTCCCCGCTGATCCGGAAGGAGTCCTTCGCGGGCGAGGATCGGTCGTTCAGCGCGAAGCCCGGCTCGAGGGTCAAGACTGCTTCGCCGGTCATGTCGGTCCGTGACTGCACCACGATCTCGTCGGGCAGGACGAACAACCTGCCGCCCACGCGCAGGCTGAATCGCCGCAATACCGCGGTGGTGGACTCCTCACCCGGCGGTGGTACCACGTCGCACCCGATGTGCATGATGCGGTCCGGGAATCCGTGGAAGTTGCTCCAGCGGCAGACCTCTTCGAGCGAAAGGTCCTCATGTGGCCCCAGGTCGCCGCCGGCCCCGTCCGCTCCGCGCGCGGTCCAGGTGGCGTCGGTCACCAGGTACAACAACTCGAACGAGGCGCGGGCGGCGGACGAGCGTTCCCGCCGTTGTACCTTGAACGGGCCGCTGCGCGTGACGACGTCGGTACCGTTGTCCGGACGCGGCAAATGGTCGAGGTAGATGGTCTCCGCGGACGCTGGGCCCGCGGCCAGCGCCAACAGCATCCCCAGGCTGGCGCATGCCGACAGCCGTGACATCTTTCTCCCTCCTCCTTCCTGAAACTCCTCCGCGTGCGTCTCGCCCCGCGATCCGAACCGCGACCGGCGGGGACCGGACGTACCTCAACGCCCATGGCGCCTGTTCGCTTACGCCTGCGCGGACCCCGGGCCCACCCGACAATCTCCCCGCCTTGGGCCCCTGAATCCGCTGTGCTCGGCCTCCCCGATGCCGAGTCCTGTGGTGGGCAGAAACACCCCTTCTGCACCCCAACTCTAGGAGTGCTCCGGGATGGAATCCACCCACTCCGTCGCACGCGCCGGTTTTCGTGGTTATCGCCCTTGACTTGGCGAGGCCTTTCTCTCTGCGCCACGCCCGCGTTCCCATTTGCCAGACTGACCCGATTCGGGTATAGCGCTCCGGCGCGCCGCGGCTGTTGCAGCCGCCGCCCGTCGGCAGGAAGGTATGGCGGCGCCGCGCTCCGCCATGCTATGCAGGCCTCGCCGTCGGTTTCTCTGTGGTGCGGAGCTACCTGGTGGCCGTGGTTGAGGACATGCTGGCCGCGGGCGGGGCCGTCGCCCGGAAGCTGCCACGTTTCGAGCTGCGCCCCCAGCAGCTTGCCATGGCCCACGCCGTGGCGGACGCCTTTGAGCGGCGTCATCACCTCGTGGTGGAAGCGGGTACCGGAGTCGGCAAGAGCTTCGCCTACCTCATCCCCGCCATCGAGCGTATCCTCCATTCGGATGATCGCGTCGTGGTCAGCACCCATACCATCGCGCTCCAGGAGCAGCTCATCCACAAGGACATCCCGTTCCTGCAGCAGGTGTTTGCCGAGCCGTTCACCGCGGTGTTGGTCAAGGGACGCACGAACTACCTCGGGCTGCGCCGCCTTGCCCGCGCCAGCCAGCGGCAGAGCCAACTCTTCGAGACCGACGCGGAACAGCTCGAGCTGCGCCGCATCGAAACCTGGGCCCGGCAGACGGAGGACGGATCGCAGGCCGACCTGGTGCCACCGCCGAAGCGCACGGTCTGGGAACGTGTCCACAGTGACGCCAACGACTGCCTGGGTCGCAAGTGCCCGCACTTCGGAAGCTGCTTCTACCAGCGTGCCCGGCGGGAGATGACCCAGGCCCGGTTGCTGATCGTCAATCATGCCCTGCTGTTTTCGGACCTGGCGCTGCGCAGTCGCGGGGCCAACCTCCTGCCCAAGTATGACTGCCTCGTCCTCGATGAGGCCCACACCGTTGAGCAGGTGGCCGGGGATCATCTCGGTTTGAGCCTCTCGCAATTACAGGTGCGGCTCCTGCTCAGCATGCTGTACAACCCCCGCACGCAACGTGGCACCCTCCGCGAGCGCCGCTTTCACGCGGCCCAGCATGCCGTGGCCGCCGCCCACGAGACCTGCCAGAGTTACTTCGCCGCGCTGGCCGGCTGGTGTGTAGAACAGGCTGGCTTCAACGGGCGTCTGAGCGGTTTGCCCCCGGTGCAGAACACGGTCTCGCCCACGCTCGGCAACCTCGCGGCCCTGTTGCGCGCAGCGTATGAAAACGCCAAGAGCGACGACGAGCGCAGCGAGCTGGAAGGACTCGCCCGGCGTTGCGGGGAGCAGGCGGAGACCCTCCAGGCCCTGCACGAGCAGACCACCGCCGACTGGGTGTACTGGTTGGAGGTCGGCGGCACCCAGCGCCCGCAGGTGACGCTGCGCGGGCAACCCATCAACGTGGCACCGTCGCTGAAAACCTTGGTCTTCGAGAAGATCCCCGGCGTCGTGCTCACCTCGGCCACGCTCAGCACGGGCCGGAACACCGACGAGCCCTGCGCGGCGGGCGCGGCCGCGGCTGCCGCCGATGGCTCCTTCGATTACCTTCGCGCACGCCTCGGCCTCGAAAGCGGTGAGGCCCTCGCCCTCGGATCTCCCTTTGATTACCGGCGGCAGGTTACCGTCCACGTGGCCACCGCCATGCCCGACCCGTCTGCGACGGAGGCCTTCCGCGCCGCCGTGGGCTGCGCGCTCCGCAAGTATCTGCTGCTGTCAGGTGGCCGGGCGTTCGTGCTGTTCACCAGTTACCAGATGCTCGAACGCTGTGCCCATGACATGGCACCATTCCTGGAGCAGAACGGGATGCCGCTGCTGGTGCAGGGGGCCGGTCTGCCGCGCTCGCAGATGCTCGCCCGCTTCCGCAAGACGCCCCGTAGCGTCCTCTTCGGCACGGAGAGCTTCTGGGGCGGCGTGGACGTGCCGGGCCCGGCCCTAAGCAACGTCATCATCGTGCGGCTGCCCTTTGCCGTGCCGGACCGCCCGGTGATCGAGGCCCGCGTCGAGCAGATTCGCGCCCGGGGCGGCAACCCCTTCATGGAGTTTCAACTCCCCGAGGCCATCCTGAAGTTCAAGCAGGGCTTCGGTCGGCTCATCCGTACCCGCGACGACACCGGCATCGTCGTCATCCTCGATCCTCGAGTGCGCACCAAGCACTACGGTCGCCTGTTCCTGGACGCGCTGCCGGAGTGCCGCGTCGTCTGGGACAACGAGCCGCACGGCCAGGGCGTTTCGCAGTCCGCCTCGTAGGTGCCCCGCGCGCGTCCGGCGCTGCTCAGACGCCCACCCGCCCGGTCCGCAGCCAGGTGGCCCAGTCGGTGCGACCGTTGCGCTCGGCTGCCCGCGCGGCCGTCTCCCAGGCATAGGCCACCAGAACGTGTCGCACGTGCCAGTCCCCCTCGTCGTGGGTGATGATGCTGTAGCGGGCGTGTGGCGTTCCCGCCTGTATGACGTGCGGGTGTGGCAGGGCGTCTTCGAATGCCGGACACCCGACGCTGCCGGGGTCGACCACGAGCCGTCCATCGGGCAACCGCAAAGTCCCCGGAGAATGATCGTGGCCGCAGAGGATGACCGGCTCGGCGACCCCCACGAGATCGCCGACCACCTCGGTGGTGGGCCGCGGGCGCACGCCGGCCGCCGTTACCGCACGCAACAGGTACTCGTCGTCGCGTCGCGGGGAGCCGTGGCACAGGCGGAATGCGCCGCCTAGCGCGGTCGTTGCCGGCAAAGCCTCCAGCCAGTGGACGTGTTCATCCCGCAACACGTCCCGCACGTAGGCGAGCGTCGATCCGCTGGCGGCCGGCGTCATCATGTCGGTGATGAGACGATCCTCGTTCCCGCGCACCGTGGGCAGGGCCAGACTCAGAAGGACATCGGCCGTCCGCTCGGGAGCAAGCGGTCCATACAGGCTGTCCCCAAGGTTCACAATCTGCGCGATGCCGCGGCCGCGAATATCGCGCAGGACGGCCTCCAGCGCCCAGTGATTCCCGTGGATATCCGAAAGGACAGCTACCGGCGCGACGTCACTCAGAGGATGCGGCGTCATGCCGTGTTCCGCGCCGCGTGGTGCGTCGATCGCCGCCTTGCCCCCCCTGTTTCACCTCCCGGCCTCGACTGCCCGCACGCGGTTCTCGCGGGTCCCCCGTTGCACGCGGCCAGCAGAGTGCGGGATTCCGAGAACAGCCAGATGTGTTCCCACGCGTCCCGCATGCCCACCCAGCGGTAGAATGTCAGATACGCGAGGGTCGGCAGCCAGACCGGCAGGTCTTCCTCCCGGCAGAACCGACTGGTCGTGTCCACGCCGGCCGGCTCCGCGAGCAGCACCCGCAGCACCTCCGCGGCTCGGACACGGTCGGCCCGACGCAGGTACCACGCGCTCTGCCCGCGGCGGACGGCCGCCACCACCAGGCGCGGTCCCCACAAGAAGGCGTCCATAAACGAGGCGGCCGGCCGGGGATTGGCCGTCACTCCTCCGAACCTCGCCGGCTCCCGGGCGGGCGCCGGCAGCAACGCGTTTTCCACCTGTGCGTAAGGATCCGCCTCCTGGCGCGCCTTCTCGTTTGCACGCCGATCCCGGTGGATCTCCACGCAGTACAGCAGCGGCAGGAAAGCCAACGCAGCCAGTTCAAACAGCACGACCCAATTCAGCCAGCTTAGGCCTGCAGAGTAAACCGCCGCGAATCTGAACCCTGGCCACAGGACGCTGGCTGCTACCGCCGGTGCAAGCAGCGACAAGGGTATGCCCAGAGCCGCCATTCCGGCTACCTTGAGCCGAAGTCCCCACTCCCGCTGGCGGAGGCACACAACAAACTCGTCCATCTCGTTCACGGCCGACCTCCCCGTGACGATATGGTCATCGCCCGCAGTCGCCTTCCTGAAGTATGAACGCAGGATGGCCGCGTGCAAGTCGCAAACCCGACACCTTGCCTGGTATCTAGACGTACTCCGGGTCGCTATGGCGGGCAGGAATTGCGCGATTCGACCCCGGTTGGACACTCTCTTACGAGGGGCTACGCCTGGCAGTGGGGCGGAGAGACGTTATCCGCACACCTTGGTCCGGCGTCGTCGACAAACGAAAGCGGGCGCCGGCAGCCCACGCGGACTGTGAACCCGGCGCCCTCACCGCTGGTCACTCTTTCGCGGAACGGACACCCTCCGCACCGACAGGGCGGCTGCGGTCGCCCCCCGACCACTAGCAGAAACCGCAACCGCCCGTCAGCGCAGGGCCCTCCGTCTTGCGTACAGGTGGGACCAGGCCGACTCGGCGGCCCGGTCCGGTTACTTCCTCGCGGGGTTGCTCCTCGCAGTCGTCTGCCTGGAACCCGGCTTGGACACGTCGCGGAAGAACCTCCCTCCGGCCCGACGCGACGTCACGATCTCTATGTCTATATATCCTATAGACGCAGACGATGCAAGCGTTTTGACGGATCTTTTTTATCAGACTGGCGGACGCTCGGGTGTACTGGGAAGACCGACGGGTATCGGCCCGCTAGTGTCGAACCCGCTGCCCGTCAAATCGGCCAACGTCGTACTGAACAAGAATGATTTGTAAGCTGCAACAACTTTATTCCATCGGTGGTGAACAGGACAAGGGGGAAACGCGTCGTCACCGCAGTGCTCGTTCCCGAACGGGCAGGTGGTCCGGCGTAGCGTGTCATCGAAGGCACCGAGGACGTCCGCGAGGTGAACTTCGGAGGGAGCCCGAAGGAGGCGGAAGCCACCGCCGATCCCGCGTGTACTGCTGAGTATGCCTCGGCGCACCAGTTCGCTAAGCATCTTCTGGAGGTACTTGAGGGGAATCTTCGTGTCGGAGGCGATGTCCTTGGCCAGCACGGGTCGCCCAGCGGCATGGGCAGCAATGTAGGAGGCGGCCCGAAGCGCATATTCGCAGGTTTGTGACAGCAAGGGTTGCACTCCAATGAACGACGACCAGACCTATAGGGAGTTTAGAAGGTAGCAGCGTCCCGTGCAAGCCTGCTCTGGGGGTACGGACCGAGCTGGCTGGGGTGCGTAGGGAGGACCCCAAGTCGACCGCGCGATCAGGGTGGCTTAAAGGTACAGGGGCTGGTCGAAGCGCAAGCCCAAACCTACTCCGGGTGGGAGTGTGTCGCGCTGGGGCTCCGTCCGCACCACCGTGGCAAAGCGGATTTCTCCCCGCAAATGGGCCAGGTGAGGGGCGTCCGGGCCGGGGTCGAGGACGACCTCGATCCGTTCGCCCAAGGCGACGGCGAAGCGCTGCGAAACCTGAACGTGGATGCCGCCTTCGCTGATGTTGTCGGCCGCGCACAGCACGGGAGTGCCTGCGCCAGTGCCGAGCAGCTTGGCAGCAACGACCACGTTCCGACGCTGACTCACACGGGCATCGTCCGCCACGGGGGCGGTAGCGGGGCTGGGCCCGGGCGACGGAGACGTTCGCGCAATCTGGGGCATCGTCTGGTGCTCTTAGCTGCAATACACCGCGCCCGGACCGTTACCGGGGCGCGGGTGGCTACGGTCGAGACGGTTCTCCATGCTGCTGTAGCATACTAGATTGTGCGGATTTGTCAACGCGTGGGCCTCAAGTTTGTGGGTTCGGCCCCGACGTCCGCTGGGAGTCTGCCTGCGGATTCGGGCGTCTGCATGTGCTCGTCGGCCCGGCTGGCGATGCCGCAGTGTCCGGGCAGTCGCGTCGGACCACGAGCTCTGCAACGTGTTGCTCGGGGAAGCGGGCGGCTGTCACCAAGCCGGCCGGGTCAGGCGGTGGCCCCGGAGCGTGCAGACCGGTCGACCGGCCAGGCGCCAGCCCGCAAAGGGGGTGTTGCGACTGCGGCTCTCGAAGAGCAGAGGGTCGACGGTCCACGGCGCTGCGGGGTTGATGAGGGTCAGGTTGGCCGGCTGGCCGGTGGCAATATGGGGCAACGGCAGGTGCAGGACGGAGGCCGGTCCGACAGTGAAGCGAGCGATCAGCGTGGGCCAGCCCGTCAGACCGGGTTGGATGAGGGCCCCGGCGGCGACACCCAGCGCGGTTTCGAGTCCGATGACGCCAAACGGGGCGGCCGCGAAACCGACGGCCTTCTCGGCCGGCGAGTGCGGCGCATGGTCGGTGACGATGCAATCGATCGTCCCGTCCACCAGCCCCCGACGGCAGGCTTCAACATCCGCGCGCGGGCGCAGCGGCGGGTTCATCTTGGTGTTGGGGTCCGCGCCGGCGCACGCCTCGTCGGTCAGGGCGAGGTGATGCGTGCATACCTCGGCCGTAACCGGCAGACCTTCTGCCTTGGCCTTCCGTATCAGGTCGACCGCTCGGGCCGTAGAGACGTGCGCAACGTGGTAGCGGGCCCGGGTCTCGCGGCACAAAGCGAGGTCTCGCTCCAGCATGGTCTCCTCCGCGGCCGGGTCGATGCCGCGCAGCTTGAGCTTGGCGGCGACCAAACCGCCGTGCAACACGCCTTTGCCGGCCAGTTGGTTGTCTTGGCAATGTTGAATGACAGTCGATTCCGTCCTGGTGGCCTGCTGAAACGCCGCCCGCATCACCGCCGTGTCCTGGACGCCGTCGCCGTCATCGCTGAATGCCACGGCGCCCGCCTCCCGCAGGGCGGCGAAGTGCGTCAGGTCAACGCCCCTTCGTCCGCGCGTGATGGCGGCGATCGGCGCCACCGTGCAGCGGTCCGCCTGCCGCGCCTTCTCCAGCACCAACGCGACGGTCTTGGGGTTGTCGAGCGGCGGCTTGGTGTTAGGCATGCAGGCGACGAACGTGAAGCCCCCGGCGGCGGCCGCAGCCGTGCCGCTCTCGATTGTCTCCTTGTGCTCGAAACCCGGCTCGCGCAGATGGACGTGGATGTCCATCAGGCCGGGACAGACAATCAGCCCCTGGCCCTCAAGCACATGGGCTGCCGCCGACGCCCGCTCCGCGTACCGCCCATCGACGACGATGACATCCGCGATCTCATCGCGTTGCAGAGCAGGGTCGATGACCCGCGCGGCGCGGATCACCAGGGCGTTATGCGACTCCGTGTGCAGCACGGCAGCGACCACTCCCACCAAGCCAGCGACGTTCGCCGGACCATCGTCCTCCCCCGTCCCGGCGGGCGGTATACTACCATCCGGTGGGGACGGCTTCACGCGGCCAAGCCTGGGCCCTGTGGCGGTACTTGAACATGCGACGCGACGCACAACGCAGAGGTGGCAACGGCGTGCCGGGCCTGTTGGTCATCTTGTCGATCATGCCCGCCGTTGTATCGACGTCGGTCGTCGCCGGGAGGATGTATGCCGCTGAGATGCCCGACCCTGGGGAGCAGAACGCCATGACCTACGCGCAGCAAGCTGATCTGGTCGCACTCGGCGCCCGGATTTGGACCGGCACGGGCACGCATGCCGGCGGGGCCGGTGCTGACGGCCGGGACGGCGAGCCGTCGGCCGTCGCGGCACGTGGCGGGCGGATCGTGGCCGTGGGAGCCGACTCGACTGTCCGGGTGCTCATCGGCCCGCGCACGCGGGTCATTGAAGCGAGCGGCCGGCGGGTCATACCCGGCATGACCGACAGCCACACGCACCTGATCGGCGGTGGGCTGCAACTGGAGCAGCTCATGCTCCGCGGCCTGTCCTGCCATGCCGACTTCCTGGCGGCCGTGGCTGCGGCCGCGCGCGACAGGCGTCCGGGAGAGTGGGTGCTGGGACGCGGTTGGACGGTGGACAGTTGGGCCGACCCCCAACCGCCGGATGCAGCCATGCTGGACGCGGTGACCGGTGCGGTCCCGGTATACCTGGTGCGGATGGACGGTCATCAGGCGCTGGTGAACTCGGCCGCGCTGCGGTTGGCCGGGATCGATGCTTCGGGCCCGCCGGACCCGCCGGGCGGTGAGATCGAGCGCGATCCGAAGACCGGGGCGCCGCTCGGCATCCTCAAGGAATCGGCGATGGACCTGGTATCGGCGCGTATCCCGCCGCCGACGTGGGAGCAGCGCTGCGCCGCACTGCGTCGGGCGGTGGCGCATGCTCATGCCCTGGGCATCACGTCGGTGCATGACATGTCAGAGCCGGACGACCTGGCGGTATTCCGTTGGGCGCTGGCCGAGGGCGACTTGACCCTGCGGGTGTTCGTGTATCTGCACGTCGAGCAGGACTGGCCGCGGTGGGCAGGTCAGTTGGCGGAGACGGCGCGGGAAGAACACCTGGCCATGTGCGGCTTCAAGGCCTTCATGGATGGCTCCCTCGGCAGTCGCACCGCGTACATGCGCGAGCCGTACCGGGATGCCGCGCCGCACGAGCGTTATCCGCGGGGCCAACTCACGGCGCTGGCGGGCGACGCTGATCGGTTCCGGCAGATGCTGCACATCGGCGACGCGCACGGACTGCGCCTGGCGGTGCACGCCATCGGCGATGAGGCCAATCACATCCTGTTGGACGCCTACGAGGCCCTGCCACGTCGTGGGCAGCGTCCCAGCGTGACGCTGAACCGCATCGAACACGCACAACACCTGCTGGTTGAGGACATTCCGCGTTTTGCGCGGCTGAACGTGGCAGCTTCGATGCAGCCGCTGCACAAGGCGGACGACGGTCGGTATGCCGAGCGGGCGCTCAGTACGGAGCAGCTCCGCGGATCCTACGCCTATCGGCAGCTTCTGGACGCAGGTGCGTTGCTGTGTTTCGGCAGCGACTGGCCGGTGGTGGAGATGAACCCGTTCGCCGGGGTCGACTCGGCCGTCAATGCCCGCACGCTGGCCGGCAACGTCTGGTTGCCGGAACATTCGATCAAGGTTGAGGAGGCGTTGCGGGCGTACACGGTTTCGCCTGCTCGGGCGGTCGGGGCGTCCGATCGCCTCGGCACGATCGAGGTCGGGAAACTGGCAGACCTCGTGATCCTCTCGGACGACCCGTTCACGATTCCGGCTGAGCAGGTTGGCGAGCTCACCGTGGCGGTCACCATCGTGGACGGGAAGATCGTCTACGAGCGTGCCGCCGTGGGAAAGTGACGTCGGAGAACGGTGTCAGGATGAGTTTCTCGGTCAAAAAAGGTGTCAGGATGCTTTTTTTAGGGTCATTCTCTTGGGGGGGGCTGAACATCTGGTGGCTGGTGGGTAGGAGGTGATCATGGGGCGGGCCTTACGCAGGACGGAACCGCGGGTGGTGTATCATCTGCTGAACCGGCGAGTGATGCGGTTGCCGATGTTCAAGAAGAACGCGGATTACGCGGCGTTCGAGCAGGTACTCGCGCGGGCACTGGGGCGTCCGGACGCTCCAAGGTTGTTGGCCTACTGTTTGATGCCCAACCACTGGCATCTCGTAGTTCAGGCGTCTGCCGGTACAAGCCTGTCGACGTGGATGCAGTGGGTGACGGTGACTCATACGCATCGCTGGCACGCGCACTACCGACTGGTTGGCGAGGGGCCGCTCTACCAGGGGCGTTTTAAGAGTTTTCCAATTCAGGAGGATGGCCACTTCCTGACTGTATGCCGCTACGTGGAAGGCAATGCGCTGCGTGCGGGTTTGGTGAGTCGGGCTGAGGATTGGCGCTGGAGCAGTCTGTGGGTCCGGCGGGGTCGCGACGTGGAGCTGGCGGACGGGCTGATGCCGTGGCCCGTGGAGCGGCCACGGGATTGGCTGGCGGCGGTCAACCGCCCCCTGGCAAACGAACACTTGCAGGACATTCGTCAAGCCGTGGCGCGGGGCGCGCCGCTGGGGACCGACCAGTGGAGGGTACGCATGGCGGGTCGCTTGGGCTTGCAGCCGACCTTGAGACCACGCGGGCGCCCGCCCAAAACAGCCATAAAATCAACCTGACACCTTTTCCTATGGCCCATCGAATCCCTGCTGAAACAGAGCGACGTCAGCCAAGTCCGCATCCCCGTCGCCGTCGAGGTCGACACAGGCACAGGCGTCGCCCAACTCAGCATCGGGACCGAGCAGGCAGTCCGCTACGAAAGCGTAGTCGTCTAGGTCTACGTCGCCGTCCTCGTCGCAGTCGCCGGGGCCAGGCTCCTCGCCCGGGGTCCAGAATCCACCGACCAGCGCGAAATCACCGCCGGTCATCACCGTGGTGCTCGCGTCCGGCTGGCCGATCGTGCCGGAAAGTTCGAAGTCGCCCCCGGCGCACCACATCCACCCGCCGCCGTCCACTGTGAACCAGTCAATCTCGTATCCCGCGGCCGCCGACCAGCCCGCGACCAGCAGCAGGGCGAGCCCCAGGATTTGCATGCTTAATGGTTGCCTGCGTTTCATTCCGCATCTCCCTTCCGTGCCTTGCCTTGACACTCGTGCCGACGTGCCTGAGACAACGCCTGGCGTGCGTCGTCCCCCGCAGCGCTGGCACGCTTACTTGATGATCCGGATGGCCCAGGTGCTGGCGGCCGGGTTCTGCGATGACGCGTTGCCGTTGATGAAGCCAATGGTGATCGTGTTGGCCGCACTGACGCGCGTGAACGTGATGCCATAGCCGTCGGGCAGATTGGCCCCGGGGTTGGCGATCACAGCGTCGCCGGTGGCGGCACCGGTGACGGTTACGTTGATGGTGGTGGCCGCCCCGGAGGTGAGGCTCGGCGGATCAACGCTCACCGCGGCTGCAGTGAGGCCGCGGGAGGCGGTGGTCTGCAGCGTGCCGTCGGGGAACTTGAGCCCGTCGGTGCCGGCCGTGCCGCCGATGTGGAGCTTGGCGGTCGGATCCGCAGTGCCGATGCCGACGTTGCCGCCGGCGGGGCTCAGCACCAGGTCACCGGCATCTGTGTCGATGATGCCATCGGTGCCGTCGTGCCTCAGGCGAATGTACTTGCCCCACGAGCCCGTGGCCGGGCCGTGGACGGTGAGTGTAGCGCCGTAAGTGCGCGTGTTGCCGAAGACAGAGTAGAAGCCGAAATTCTCGTCGGAACCATCATCACCGCAAATGTAGAGCATGGAGTTGTTGGTGAACTGAATGCCGGGCCGGTCGTTGCTGCCGTTGGAGTCGTGGATGATGAAAATGGGCGCGGCTGCACCGGTCCCGGCGGCGCGGATCGTCCCATTCACGTCCAACTGGTGGGCGGGTGCGTTCGTGTTGACGCCCACGCCGCCGCTGGCCCGGATGAGGAACTGGTTGGGCCCGCTGGAAGTGAGGTCCGCATCGGTCGAGTCGGCCCAGAGGAAGGTGCCCTCGTCGCCGTCCGTGTCGCCGCCGCCGACTTGCGTGGCGTTGCGGACCTTGGCCCGGCGGCCGGCCGCGAGGCTGTAGTCACCACCCGCCTGGTTGTAGCCACCACCGGGGATGGTGCTGTAGCAGGCGGTCGCTTTGTTCCAGAACCCACCGCTGACGGTCGCCTGCACGCCGGCCTCGTTGTTGCTTCCGCCACCGATCGCGGCGTACCACCCGTCCTCCCCCCCCGGCGTCAGGTTGAACTCGCCACCGGCGATAGTGGATCGGGGTCCCAGCGCCGAATTGGCCAGTCCGCCGCCGATGAAGGTGCCTTGGCCCGTAGCGTCGTTCGAGTAACCGCCGGCGACAATGGCATGCTCGCCGGCGGCCGTGTTGTTCTCACCGCCACCGATGCTGCCCGCGTAGCCGCCGGCTTCGTTGTTCAGGCCACCCCCAACCGTAGCGTGGTCTCCCAGCGCGCCGTTTGACTGCCCGCCACTGACGTTGCTGTGAATCCCCTCCGCAGTATTGCTCCCGCCGCCCCCGATGGCGGAGTAATCTCCGTCTGCAATGTTGTCACCACCTCCGGCGACCGTCGCGACTTCTCCGAGGGCGCGGTTGCCGCCGCCTCCGCCGATAGTCGTCTGGGAATTCAGCGCCCAGTTGGCCAGGCCACCCGCGACCGTTGCACACCAGGCCCCAGCCACGTTCCATGCTCCGCCGCTGACCGTGGCGTTCGTTGCGTCGTCCGCCTCGGAACCCGGCGTGCCGGCCTTGTTGAGCCATCCGCCTGCAACGGTGCAGAAGTGGTCGAATATCTTGTTGGGAGCTTCGCCGTTGACCCAATAACTTTCATACCAGGCGCCACCTCCGGACAGCGTGGCCCCCACCACATTTGCGTTGACGATGTTGCCTTGGTATCCCCCGATGACATTCGGCGTGCGATTGCCGTCGTTGTCCGGAGCCAAAGGGGGCGTTATCCGCAGCCCACCGCCAATCTGATCGGAGTAGGAGCTCCGGACATACAGGTTCACACCTCCACTGGCGCGAACCGCAAACTGGTTGGAAGCTGTAGAAGCGAAATCCGCGTCCGTCGCGTCCGCCCAGACGAACGCGCCGTCGTGGTTGGCCTTAGCGCGGCGCCCGGCCGCGAAGCTGTAGTCGGCACTGGCGAAGTTCTTGCGCCCGCCGGGAACGCACGCGTACTGTCCGCCGGCGTTGTTCTCCTGACCACCGCCGATGAACGCGCCTTCGGCCGTGGCGTCGTTCCGGTACCCGCCGCTCACCGTGGCATGGTTGCCGGTGGCCGCGTTCATCTCGCCGCCACCGAGACTGCTGGCGTAGCCACTGGCATCGTGCCCCCGACCACCGCCGATGACGCTGAGCTCGCCGGCAGCATCGTTCCACCACCCTCCGCCGACGGTCGCGTAGTCGCCCGTCGCGTTGTTCACCTCACCGCCGCTGACGGTGCTGGAGTGGGCGGTCGCGCTGTTAAACTGCCCGCCGCCGACCGTGCCCCCCGTCTCGATCACTTGGTTGTAGTAGCCCCCGGCGACCGTGGCCGCATAAGCGGCGGCGCTGTTACTCCAACCGCCGCCTACGCATGCATAATTGCCGTCGGCCAGGTTGCCGTAGCCGCCGGCCACCGTGGCCGAGCTCTCGCCCGCTTCGTTGGTGAAACCCCCGCCCACCACGCCGCCGTCCCCACTGACGCGATTGGCCTGGCCGCCGCCGATGGCTCCCAGGTTGGCCGTGACCTCGTTGGGCAGACCGGCGTCCCCACCCCCGGCGATCACCGCCCCCCAGACGTCGGGGGCCACCGTGTTATTGCTGTGCCCGCCTACCACATTCGGGCTGGTGGTGTGCTGCACCGTCCGTATCCCAGGCAGCGCCAGGGCGTACGGTGCCGGCGTCAGCTCCTGCCGCGGACTGAGCGTGGTGTAGGAGTGACCCTCGCCGGGCGGCACGCGCACGGCCACCTGCAACCAGCGGGCCTGACCGTTGAACATCTCGGCCCCGAAATCCAGGAGCACCGTGAAACGACCCTGGTCGAAGTCGGCCTCCTCATACGTGTTGGCCGACCCGACCTGGGTCCCCTCGCTTTCCGCATCCCACAGCGTGAACCGCAAGTCGGCGGCGTCCTCGCCGTCGATCGGCACGCCCCCTTGCGTAAGCTGCCCCTGGTACGTAAACGCCGTGCCGGGTAGCGCCTGCCCATACGCTGCTCCCGTCAGTGCCAGCAGCAGAGCCGCAATGCATCGGAACTTCCATCTCGCTGTCATAGGTGTGTCTCCCTCTGTGTCGGTCAGTCAACGGCAGAAGCGGTCGTGGCCGATGCCCTCCGCGGTGGGCGGTGCCCACTACGGTGGTGCCCGATGCCCTCCGTGGTAAGCGGTGCCTACCCCCTCTGCCAGGAAGCGGGATGCCCGCTTCTTTGCTCCCCTCCAACCGTGGTCCGATCGGCGGACCGTTCCTCTACTACGTAGCAGACGTGAATCAACATTCTGACAGAAATGTGGCTTCAATGCAAGCATTTATCGGACGGTGGCGCGTGGCATGCCCAAGCCGAAGGCGCCGGCATGCTTCGGCAAGAGCCGCCCTTTCGTCCGCGCCAGGGCATGGCGGCGCTGCGCTTGGCCATGCCACCCCCTTCCAGTTCCTACTGTCCCACTTGCGTAGCCCCACTTAGGATGGGGAATCACACCGCCGGCCGGTACTCATGGCAGAGCAGGTGCAGCGGCGGCTCGTCCTCCTCGATCGCCGGGAAACGCGGCAGCGGCTCCAGGAAGCGGTTGTCGCGCTCGTCGTCGTTGACGCTGCTGACCTCACCGACCAGGACCGGGCCATGCCCGGGGGCACCCCAGAACGCGTGGTACAGGTAGGGCGTCAGCGTGATCGAAGCCCCGGGTACGATGGTCAGCTCGGTCCCGGCCGGCACCTCCTGCAATGTACCGTCCGAGTTGACGTGTACCGGCTCGTCGCTGAGTTGCTCCTGCCGACCGGCCGCGTAGAGCTTGCACACCAGGTTGCCGCCGCCGCGGTTGATGATGTCCTCGGTCTTGGACCAGTGGAAGTGCATGGGCGTGACCTGGCCCTCACCGACGAGCATGAGCTTCTCGCAATACGGCTTGCTGCCCCTCGAGCCGGGGATGCCGTTGCGGATCGTCAGCAGCGTCAGCCCCTCGCGCGCGAAGTCGCCCTTGCCGAAGTCGGTGACGTCCCAACCGAGCCGTGCCAGGCGAATCTCATCATGCTCGGCACCCGCCTGCGCCCAGTGGGCCGGCGTCCAATACGAAAACGCCGGCAGCGCAAACCCTCGCTCTCGCGCGAACTGCATCATGGTCCTGATGGCTGAATTGATCTCGGATCGTCTCATTAGGAAACGGGGACGCAGCTAGTTTCTGCTCCACCGGGCAGTCCGCAGTTCGCTGCCTAGCGCCACACAACGGGGAGACCGACAGCGAGGCCGGGGTGGCATGGCCAAGCGTAGCGCCGCCATGCCTTCCCGCCCACCGGAGGCTGCTACAACAGCCTGTCGGCAGACAGGCGCCCTCGGCTTGGGCATGCCGGCCTCACGGTTTCCCATCCGCGTGGCTCTGCGTAGAGAAACTGGCTGCGTCCCCGTTTTCCTCCTTTCTGTTCTCACGTGCCCACCAGCACGGCTGCCACGTTGTAGGCGGCGTGGCAGCCGGCGGCGGGCCCGTAGCCGCGGAACCAGAAAACCATCGCCAGGTAGACGCCGGCCGCCGTCCGGAAGATGAACGGGACCAGCCCGAACTGCTCCGCGCCCAGCGGGGGGTGATGATGCGCGGCGAAGGCCAGCGACGAAACCACGACGGCCACCGCCGCCACCGGACCCTGCGGCTGACGCAGCAGGTCCACCCCCACGATGACCAGCAGCGTCACCAACACCAGGCGGAAGACGAGTTCCTCGTAGATGCCGGCGCCCACGCTCAGGGCCACCTCGTCGAAGGCGCTCAAGCCGGCGGGCTCCGCCGCGGCCAGCCGGATCGCCCGGTTCAGAACCAGGATGGGCACGGCCAGGACCACCGCCTCACCGTACATCAGCAGCACCTGCCGAAGCTGCACGCGCCAGCGCTCCCCCGACGCGGCATGCGTGGCCAGCAGGATGATGATGACCGCCAGGGCGGGCGCCCAGCTTCCCAGTTGCCCGAACAGCTCGAAGAACTTGCCCAGCAGGTCAAACGCCACCACGCGCTCGCCTGCCCGCCAGACGGCCACCTGATAGAATGCGATCAGGGGTAGCAGGAAGACCAGCGCGTCGAGCGGCCTGGCCAGCACGCCGCGGCGGGGCTGCTCCTTCTTGACCTTGCGTTCGGAGGACTTTGCCATGACGTGCGTATCGTGCAGCGACAGGGCACGCGAAGCAAGGCCGGGAGGATGCTGCTGATGCCTCCACGGTCGCCGCGAGCGAGTGCCGCCGCCGGGAGCCGCGTGCCGGTTGCGGATCGTATCTACCACGACATGTTCGAGCGCCTCCTGGCCGCCTACGGCCCGCAACATTGGTGGCCCGGGAAAACGCCCACCGAGGTGGCC
Organism: Planctomycetota bacterium; assembly: GCA_029558835.1. GTDB lineage: Bacteria > Planctomycetota > Phycisphaerae > UBA1845 > UBA1845 > JAKQDH01. Next base: position 60,591 of record JAKQDH010000100.1, read on the forward strand.
GTCGGGGCGATCCTCACGCAGAACACCGCCTGGAGCAACGTGCAGCGCGCCCTGGCGAACCTGAAGCGGGCCGGCTGTCTGAACTGGACGAAGCTGCGCGACCTGCCGGAGGCCGAGCTTGCCGAACTGATTCGCCCCGCGGGAACTTACCGCGTTAAAGCCCGACGGCTGAAGGCGTTTGTGCAAGTGCTGTTCGACGACTTCGGCGGACGGCTCAAGGCGATGTGCGCCGGTGACGGTGACCTGGACGAGACCCGGCGCCGCCTGCTCACCATTCACGGTGTCGGGCGGGAGACGGCCGACGCTCTGCTGCTCTACGTGGGCAAGCGACCGACGTTCGTCGTCGATGCGTACACGCTGCGCGTCCTGCGCCGGCATCTGTTGATCGAGCCGAAGGCGAGCTATGAGGACGTGCGCACGCAACTCCAGCGCGCGGTACCGCCCGACGAAGCGGTGTACAACGAGTATCACGCCTTGTTCGTCGCGGCAGGCAAACACCACTGCCGCGCCCGCGCGCTCTGCGCAGGCTGCCCCCTGCAGGACCTGCCCCACGATCCCAGCCTGTGACGCAGAAGTTGCGAATCCCCGCGCCCGCTGTCGGGTGCCACGCTCTCGCGCAGCGTGAGCATGTTTATGCCGCGCTCGCGGCGGCGCGGCAAGTGCCCACGGCATCGTGCCCTGTCCGCCTACCGTCGGCCCCCGCGGCCAATAGCCAAGGACCAGACCCCTCTCCCTCGCAGGGAGAGGGGCAGGGGTGAGGGTTGGGCAACCGACGGCGCGCACGGCGTGTGACCCCTCTCCCCCGAGGGGGAGAGGGGTGGTATTGGAGGCTCTTACGCTCGCCGCTTGCGCCCCAGCAGCAGCACCCCGCCCGCCAGCAGCAGCAGGCTCCCCGGTTCGGGGACGAAGGCGAGGAACGTCGGGTGGTCGCCGCCGGAGGCGAAGACGCCCAGGTACGCCCCGGTGACCCCGTCGTAACGCAGAATCTCGTTCTGCGTGCGACGTTCGTCGGCCACGTAGAGGTTCCCATCGGGCCCGAAGGCAAGCCCCACCGGCCAATTCAGCCCGCCGCTGCCGGGCTGTACAAACGTCCCCACGAAGTCCCCCGTAACCGGGTCGAACCGGACGACGCTACCGGTGAGGTAGCTGCTGACATACAGCAGGCCGTCCGGCCCAAACAACAGGTCACTCGGCGCTTCCAGGCTCCCCGGCGCCGTCAACGTGTCCACAAGTTGCCCGGTTTGACCGTCGTAGCGCAGTACGCTATCGGTGAGGAAGCTACTGACGTACAGGTCGCCGTTCGCACTGAAACGCAAACCATACGCGCCGTCGAGTGCTTCGCTGGCAAACACGTCTATGTACTGCCCGGTGTTTCCGTCATAGCGCACGACGTTGTCCGAGGTCGCGCCACATACATACAGGTTCTCGTCCGGGCCAAAGACCAAGCCGCACATTCCTACGTTAGGTCCGCCACCTAGCGCCACGAACACATCGATCAACTCCAGTAACTCAGGGTCGTATCGCAAGACCCGTTCGGCCCACGCTACGTACACGTTCCCATCGGGCCCGAAAGCGAGACCGTAGGTATGCGCAGGTGCGAACAGGTCGCCAAGATACTCCCCCGTGTACCCGTCGAAGTGTGCCGAGATCTGCCCACTGGCCCACAGTTCGAGGTCCGCCTGGGCCGGGACGGAGAGACACAGGAGAGGTACGCACGCGAGGGTCAGCAGTCGCGCAAGACCACGGGGAATGGAATACCGAATCATCGGAGTCCTCCTTCAGGGGGTACCATGTAGTTTAGGGGTCCAGGCGCGCCGCGATTTGCGGGACCTGTGCCTCGACCGTTGGACTAAGGAACACGAGTTGGGGATCAAGCAGCGCGCACGCAATCTCGTGACGCTGCTCCTCATCGAACACATTCAGCGCGACCTGCGTGAGGCCCTCCACCAGCAGCGGGAAGTACTCCGCCTCGGTGCGGTCGGCCAGGTCCACGCGGGTGAGGTACAACGCAAAGGCCGCCCCGCAGCAGCCGGCATCGATAATGTCACCCTGCCCCTCAGCTTCGCCTTGACCCCCACGACTCTCGGGGGCTTCTTCGGTACAAATGGTGCAGAAGTCCGGCGGCGACGGCGCACAGCCATCCAGTACGGGCTTCGACGTGTTCATCCACCCCGGCGCAAAGAGCCCACTGCCATTGAGCAGGTTGATCTCGGCAATCATATCGCTCCACGCGTATCCCCCGGTGTGGTTGATGTCACCCTTGTACACGCCCGCCCCCTGGCAACTCGGATCGCCGGGGTTCGGAATGCAGATATTGAGAAAGTTGATGAGTTGACTGAGGTCGTTGACGGTGGCCATGCTGCCGCCGTCCACGTTCGCGGGATGGGCATAGTACGTGACGAAGCTGTCGTCCCCCAGGTACTCGATGGTGGTCACGTGCCCGGGCGTGATCGGGCGGGCGAGTTCGATCTGGTATACCCCGCTGCCCAGATGCGTGACACTGGTGATGGCGTTGGGCCCGCACACAGTAGTGATGCCCGTCTCGCACAAAGCCCAGCAGTCCAGCGTGCCCGCATCCTCGACGGGCGGCGTCATGGCAATCAGGATCGGCTCCGGCGGCGAGGCCTGCCCGATGCCCTGCTGGGCCGCGCACGAGTTGTCGTTGATCGGATGCGGCTGTCGCGCATCCACGGTCTGGTCGGGCGGGTAGGCGCCGCCGATGGTGGCCGGCGGGCAGCCCGCCACCGCCCCCGTCAGTTCATAGGTTCCCATGTCCACGATCAGGTTCAGAATGCGCGGGTTCGCGTCGAGATCGAGCGGCATGACCTCGTCTGTGACTGTGTCCTCATCGACGTCCACGTCGTCGTTCGGGAGCAGCTCGTTGCTGCCGACATCGACGGTGGGCGAGGTCGGCCGCACGTGGTAGTCACAGCGCACCGGGTCCCGGAATTGGGGATCGGCGTCGATGTCACCGTAGCCAACTCCAAAGTAAAGTTCGCTCGCTGGTAACCCCGGATTGACATACATGACACCTAAACCACCGCGTACATCTGAGTATCGGAACTTCATATACGCGCCGTTGGTGAGGTAGGCCTCGGGACCCCAAACCGCTGCCGTATCGCCGGAGAGAATACAATTATCCATGTAGACGCAGGCGTGCATGGCGTACAGCCCGCCACCGAACATGCCAGCCGAGTTGTCGCTGAGCGTACAGTTGATCACCGTCGGCTGGGTCCAGTCATCGAAGTGCAAACCGCCGCCCAGGTTGGCACCGTTGCGGATAATCAGGCAGTCATCAATAACGGGGCTGCGGTCCTCCTCCGCCACGCAGTCCACGGCCCGTTCGGGCTCCAGCGAGCTAACCATCTGCTGGAACACCCCGCCGCCCTTGGCGGCCGAGTTCCCTTCAATGAGGCAATGGCTGATGCGCGGACGGGCCCACCCGGAGATCCAAATCCCGCCGCCCTCCGCGGCCGCCTCATTGCAGGCGATCGTGCACCAGACGATCTGGGGCATGCACGTCTGGCCCTGCCCGGCCTCGCAGTAGATTCCCCCACCGCCACCGTCCAGTGGGCTGGTGGCCGTGTTGTCGGTGATGACGTTGCCCCAGATCAGCGGCGAGCTGCCGGAAATGTAGATTCCGCCGCCGCACCAGCCCGAGTTCCCGGTAATCATGTTGCCACGGATGACCGGGCTGGTACCACTGGAAATGTCAATGCCCGCGCCGAGCCCGCCGGTAATGGTGAATCCCTCCAGGAGCGTGCGGTCGTCCTGGCTACGATCGATGCGAAAGATGCAGCCGCCGCCCCCTTCCGGTCTGACGACGACCGTGGCCGCCGGCCCGGCGCAACTTCGCAGTTGCAGTTGTTTGTTGTTGGGGAAGCGGATCATGCTCTCGAGATAGTCCCCCGGCAGGGCGAGCACCACATCCCCACTCGACGCCTGGTTGAGGGCGTACTGAATGCCGCGGTAGGGGTCCTCGTAGGTCCCAGTTCCCGTTCCCTCCAGGTGCTGCGCGTCCGGCGGAGCGACCCACCGGCAGGTCTGCCCCTGCTCACACGGACAGTCGGCCCCGGCTCGCGGCAACAAGGGTGTCATTGAGAGAGAGAGAGAGAGAGAATCAAGCCGGGCTGCATTCGCCTGGGGCTGGGGGAGTAAAGCATCGACGAACCCTCCGGGATGGAGACGAACGAGAAGGTCAACGAGCCATCGGACAGTATACACGGACGTTACTCTCCGGTCAAGGGCGGCGAATGCAGAATTGAGAATGCAGAACGAAGAAAGGGGGGTGCGGGTTATCAGCATCTAACCTCACGGTCTCTGCTTTCTTCATTCTTACTTCTGCCTTCTGCATTTGAGGAGTCTCCTCCCAGCGACCGCGACGCTTCTCAGCGCATGAACCAACCGTTCATGCTCACGCCGCGCGAGAGCATGCCACACGGTACGCGGCCACGTGGCCCCCGGGCCCTCACCCCTGCCCCTCTCCCCGGGGGAGAGGGGTTCAGAGGCCGCACGTACCGGACGCAGACGGCCAGCGCGTGCGTGAGGTCAATGCGCACAATCGCCGCACTCCCGCCGCCGGGTCCTCTTCGGCGCCGGGCAAAGCCTGTCTTCGCTACCAGTTTGTCCGACCGGTTGCAGGTTTCTTACACGCCCCCGGAGTTTTTTCCTCGCCTGCGGAGGCTTCTTTTTTGGGCGCCTGCGGAGTTTCCCTCCTCGCCCGCAGAGTCTTCTTCCGCCGGCGGACGGCCTGGCAACCCGTTGAAGAGGTGACGTCGGCGTTGCCTGTCGGCAGCCGGGCTCCCCGCGGGCAACGCGGGGACCGCCAAACGCCTCGAGGCTGTCGGTGCGGCCCGGGGAGTCCTGCGCGAGGCCGCCGGCGGCGCGACCGGCGGTTGGGTGCAGGTCACGCTGCCCGATCGGGTTGCGCCACCCTTGTCGGACCGTGGTTGCGTCACCTTGTCCGACTGGGGTTGCGTCGCGCCACCCAGGCGAAATTGCCTCACGTTGGCCAAGCGGGGTTGCGTCGCGTTGCCGCCGGGGCGACAATCCGCAGTCAACCATGGACATCGCCGAGGAGAAATCGGTTCTGCGTCTGATCGAGCTGGCCCGCGAGGAGGATTTGGGCAGCGGCGACCTGTCCAGCAGCCTGCTGCCCGCCCCGGAACTGCCGGCCACGTTCCGCCTGATCGCCCAGGAGCCGGGGGTACTCGCCGGACAGCGGATTGCCCTGTCCGTCCTGCGCGCGTACGACCCGACCATTCAGTTGGAATGGCTGGAGGGTGTGCAGGACGGCCTGGCATGGGACGACACGCCCCGTGCCCTCGCGTCGATTCGCGGTCCGCTCGGGGTGGTGCTCTCCGCTGAGCGCGTGCTGCTCAACTTCCTGCAACGGCTCAGCGGCATCGCCACCCTCACGCGCCGTTACGTGGAGGCGGTGGCGGGCACCGGGGCGGCCATTCTGGACACCCGCAAGACGACGCCCGGCTGGCGGCTGCTGGAGAAATACGCCGTCCGGTGCGGTGGGGGTCACAACCACCGCTTCGGCCTCTACGATGCCGTGCTCATCAAGGACAACCACCTGGCCGGTATCCCCCTGAACCGGCTGGCCGGCGCCGTCTTCGAGATGCTCAATCACCTCAGCTCGACCGGCGTCCGCCCGGCGTTCGTGGAGGTGGAGGCGGACGCGCCCGAACAGGCCGAGGAACTGTTCAAGGTGGTCGGCGTCGACGTGATCCTCCTCGACAACTTCGCGCTCGAGGACGTGGTGCGCATCGTGCAACGGCGCGGCGACCTGGGGCTCCAGGGCAAGATTGATCTCGAGGCCTCCGGGGGAGTCGACTTGCGCACCGTCCGCGCCCTGGCCGAGGCGGGCGTGGAACGCATCTCGGTGGGAGCGCTCACCCATGCCGCCCGCGGCCTGAACCTCTCGCTGGAGCGGGACTGATGCCCGGCGGCGGCGCCCACGGCTATCCGGCCGACTACGTGCTGGGGCTGCTGCTGTATGCCTCGCTGCTGATCCACGCCGTCTGCTTCTTCAAGTTGTTCCCCCCGCGGTGGCGGCGTCTGCGTCTGGTGCTGGGTAATGTCGTTGTTTTTGTCTGTCTGCTGGCGTCGCTGGCTCTGCTGGCCGAGAGCTACCTGCGTTTCATCTACGTGGGTACCGAATCCTTCGGCGTGACGCTGCCCGCCCGGCGCTGGTTCGCCCTGCACGTGGACCTCAACGCACTGGGGTACCGTGATGGGGAGTGGACGCGGGACAAGCCGCCGGGCGTGCGCCGCCTCGCCATCACCGGGGATTCGTTTGTGTACGGGTGGGGCCTGGAGGCGGTCCGGGACCGCTTCTCCGATCGCCTCCAGATGCAGTTCAACGAGCGCGCTCCCGGCACGGTTGAGGTAATGAACGTTGCCAAGCCCGGCTGGGATACCGGAGACCAGCTTAAGCCCGTCAGGGACATGATCGAACGCTACGGCGTGGACGAGGTCGTGCTCGGCTACGTCGCCAACGATATCGAGAGGCTGCTGCCCACGCGTCCCGACTTCGACCCCACCAAGCCGCCGCTGTGCCAGCTCTTTGACACCGACAGTTCCGCGCTGGTCGAGTGGCTCTACTACCGCCTCATCGCCCCGCGGGCACCCACCGTACGCGGTTACCACAACTGGCTGCTGGCCGGGTATCGGACACCGGAGCTCTGGCAACAGCAGGAGCAGCGTCTGGCCGACCTGCTCGAGCTGTGTCGGCAGCACGGCGTCACCTTCCGCGTGGCCTTGTTGCCGTTCATCCAGCCCGGCAAAGCGACGTTCCCGTCCGACGGGGTCCATGCCGTGCTCCGCAGCTTCTTTGCAGCCAACGGGGTGGAGGTCGTGGACCTGCTGCCGGCGCTTGCCGGAGAGGAGCCGACCCAGCTCATCGTCAGCCGGGCAGACGCTCACCCCAACGCCCACGCCCACGCCCTGTTCGCCAAGGCCATTTGGGAGGCGTTCTACGCCGCTGGGTACGCACCTGAGGTCACCCCCAGCGCGCCCCCCGTACCTTCATCTCCCTGACCCGTTTCGGGTGCACTCGCGCACCGGGCCGCGTTAAGCGTGGCAACCTGCGTGGTATTGCCCCTTTTCTCAGCAGTGCGGCAGATGCTCCGGCAGGTTGGGGGGCAGGTGAAGGTCGGAGCCTGCCAGCCGCATTCACTTGATGGGCGCGTTCAGTTCGTCCGATAACAGACGTAACGTTTTCGGACCGTCCTCGGTCGGCAGGTCGCAACTGTTGACCGCGAAGGCGGTAGAACACCATGCAGGCGGGGTTCCGGCCGAAGGAGCGTCCGGGTGCCTTTGCTTATGCGCGCCGGCCGGTTCCGGCCGGGCGCTTGCCAGGAGACGGGAGCGCCGAGGCTCCCGGGAAGGTGGGCAACGACGTGCGCGCACAATCGCTTTTGCGGGGCGGCTGGCTGAACGGTCCGACACGGTGGTGGGCGGGGGTCCTGGTCGCCGTGATCGGCGCCGGGACCGGCCACGCCCAGTCTCCGGCGGGCACCCTTGGTGGCATCCGAGCCCACGTCGACCTTCCGGCCCGGCAGGTGCAAACCGGGCAGCCCGTCTGGGCGATCTTCCTGCTGGAGAATGTAACCGACAATCCCATCACTGTGACCGTGCCTGATGCGGAGCCGCAGCTTCCGTCACCCGCGATGGGCCTGCCGCTTGCCCACGTGTTCAGCGGACGCGACGCCACCGGCGTGACGATTACCGGCGAGAACGGTCAGACGTGGGCCCGTCCCATCCGCTACCGCTGGCAGGCGGCCGCTCCGGCCGTCACCGTCGCGCCGCGCTCCAGCATCGGCCTGCGGTTGGACCTGGCCGAGTACTTCCCCGTCCTGCGCGGTACCGGCAAGTACCGCCTGACGTGGCAACCGTATCAGCAGGCCCTGACCACCGAGTCCCTGGTGATTGAGATCGCGCCCCACAAGCAGGTCGAGTTGGTGACTGATTGTGGCAGGATGACCGTACGCTTCTTCTATGATGAAGCGCCGGCCCATGTGCGCAACTTCCTCGACTTGGCCGGGCGCGGCTTCTACGAGAACCTTTCGTTCCATCGTCTCGAGCCGGGATACTTCCTGCTGGGCGGCTGCCCGCGCGGCGACGGCACCGGTATCCGCCCGGACGGCAAGCGGGTCGCGGCCGAGATCAACGCCCACCCGCACCAGAAGGGCACCCTCTCCATGGCCCTGCTCGATGATGACCCGGACTCCGGCAGTTGCCAGTTCTTCATCTGTTACACGCGGCAGAAGGACTGGGACGGTCGGTATACAGTGTTCGGAGAGCTCGTGGGCGAGGAGTCCTTTGCTACCCTGGATACGTTGATGGCCACCCCGGTCGACGAGTCCGGCCGGCCGCAGCGCCCTCTATACATCCGCGCCGTCCGCATCAGCAACGTCCCCACGGAACCCCCCGCCCCGCCGCGCTGAGCCTCGCCGGGAGCGGCGCTCGCACGCACTCCGCCGGGCAGCACGATCTCGAGCTGCTTGACGCTGAGCCCGCGGAGACAGCGGTGGTCATAGCCGTCGGTGGCAATCTTGAGCGCCTGACAGCGCTACCGGGCCTTGGCCATCAGCTCCCGGCTCTGTCGCTCGTCGGGGTCGGGCAAGAGGGGGCGCCGTGGCGGGTCGTTCGCTGAGTGGCCGGGGAGTCTGACTCATGGCCCTGCGTAGCTCACCTCGGGTCCGGCCGTGCAGCCCACGCCTCGCGGAGCCCGTCCGCAGGCGGGTCTCCCAATCGCCCGGTCGGCCCTCACCCGCCCGTTTCGCACGGTCGAGGCGAAAAAAGGTGTCAGGATGAATTTCCGCGATCATCGGGCGAAGGACTGCCATCAGGGGACCGAGCATCACCCGGGCGTCTTCCCCGCACCGACACTCGCCTGGCGATCTTTGACCACGCCTTGCCACAGTCTCTCGAATTCGGCGAGGAGGTTCTCGAACGCCTCGCGTTCGGTCTTGAGGCGGGGAGCATCGGCGGCATTGCTGCTGGTCCAGCCGCCGGCGAGCTGCCGCCGGCGGGCGGTGGTCTCGCAGGAGCCGTACACGTAGCCGGTTCGCACATCGAGCAGAGCCGCCGACGCCGTGGTCGCGACCCGTACCCGCTCGTGGGGCGACAACCTGAGTGTGACCACGCTGAGCGGACACAGCGCATCGCCTACGAAGAAGTCCGTATCGAACGTGTAGACGAGCAGCATGTCCGCGTGCAGCGCGGCCGCCGCCTGCCGCAGCCCGCGTTCTGAGTCGGACGGGCCACCCCGCAGCAGCAGCCTGCCGAGGGGCACGACCTGGTTTACCTGCGGTAGAGTGGCCAGGTGCTCGAAGTCTTCTTCCTTCTCGACGTCGCGCACGGTGACGACGCTGAACCGGCCCCGCGCGTAGCCGTTGGCCGTATAGGAGTAGTAGGACCGCTCCTGCGCGCGGATGGTCGCGAGGTTCGTCGGCAGCGGCGCCGCCGACTTGCGGTCGAGAATAGCCTTGATGTCGCTCTCCGTCAAGATCGTCAGATCAGCCGAATCTCGTTGAGGACGCGTGATCAGGCGGCGCCGCTGTACGCCGGCACCGCGGACAGGAACACAACGCGCGAACTCACCGGCACTGTTGCTGAGTGTCGGGGCTTGCTCCCGTAAGGAAGGCCAGCAGGGCTTCGCGGTTGTCGTACCAGCAGCGTTGCGGCGAGTGATGCGACGGCAATTCGAGCGTGACCGTGGGGATGCCCTGCTCGACGCCGGACCAGGTGCCGAAGCTGCCGGGCGTGGCGTAGCCGATCGAGCCTGTGACCGGGTAGCCGTTGTGGGCGGCCAGCAGCGCGGCCCAGTCTTCGGCCGGGCCGTCGTAGTTGTTGCATTGGCGCTGCCGGTCGATCGAGTGCACGGAGACAATGCGCCGCGGCCGGAACCGCTGGACGACCTCCATGACGGCCCGCGTCTCCGGCTCGGATTGCGGCGCTTCGCCGCCAAACATGCGTGATCGCGGCCGGCCCGGCGCCCAGTTGGCCGTCGGGAAGTTGCGGTTGATGTCCACGCCGTGGGCGTTCCGCCGGCGCCGGATGGTGTAGCCGTCGGGATTGACGACCGGGAGCAGGACGCAGCCCTGCGGCGGCGGCTCAGCGCGACCTTCGCTGATCTCGGCAATCAGTTGTTGCACGACGTAGACGCTCTTGGGTTCGTCGCCGTGGCAGCCGCCCATGATCAGGGCATCCGTTCGCCCGCCCGGGGCGATGACGTATGCGCGAATCGGCTCACCCAGGACCGAAGTCCCCACCGTGTGCCACTGTCCGGCGGACACCAGTCCCGCCCCGGCCGTCGGCCCACTGCAGCCCGTCGTCGAGAGAGACATAACACCCAACCACATAGCAAGGACGTGGAAAACATAGCACGCTTGTCGAGCGCAGCCCACCGCGTGGCACGGGCGTCCCGCCCGTAGGACCACCGGACCGTGGCACGGGTGTCCCACCCGTGCGCCGACGCGCGAGGCGCTGGGGTCAAGCTGTACCCCTCCGCAGCGTGCGTCTGGGGTGCTCGCCGCACGCACGGGCGGGACGCCCATGCCACAAACTCGCCGCCAGACGCGCGCGTCATGGCCACCACGTAGCCTGCGGAGACGCACGACTCCTGCAATGCAGCGGTGGATTCGAGGCCTCGTTAACCGCTTCAAGATTCGGGAGACGTGCCCGTCGTCAGGCGATTCCGCAAGCGGGCCGCGCGAGAAGAGGTCCGCCGGTGCGTTCCGCCGACCGAACCGTCCTCGGGCTTGGGTTCGCTGGGCGACTCAAAGAAGCTGCCCAGCGCGCGAATTCGCTCATAACGCCGGCGCAAGAGGGTGTCGATCGTCCGCCGCTTTACCTCGCTCAGTGCTTCGACCACGTACTTCTCCAGGTTGGTGGCCGTCGTCTCCGGCTCGCGGTGGGCTCCGCCGAGTGGCTCGGGAATGATGTGATCGATAATGCCCAGCTTGAGCAGTTCCTTGGCCGTCAGGTGGAGCGCCTCGGCCGCCTGCTTGCGGTGCTCGGCCGTCTTCCACAGGATGGCCGCACAGCCCTCCGGCGAGATGACGGAGTAGAACGCGTGCTCCAGCATGGCCACCCGGTCGCCCACGCCGATACCCAGGGCTCCACCGCTGCCACCTTCGCCGATGACGACGCAGACGACCGGCGTCCGCAATCGGGACATCTCCATCAGGTTGGTGGCAATGGCCTGCGCGACGCCTCGTTCCTCGGACCCGATGCCCGGGTACGCCCCCTGGGTATCGATGATGCAGACGACGGGCAGGCGGAACTTCTCGGCCAATCGCATCAGCCGCAGGGACTTGCGGTAGCCCTCGGGATGGGCGCAGCCGAAGTTACAGGTGATGCGCTCGCGCACTTCCCTGCCCTTGCTGTGGCCCACGAAGGCGACCTTGTGGGGCCCGACCCGGGCAAACCCGGTGAGGATTGCCCGGTCATCCCCGAAAACGCGGTCCCCGTGGAGTTCACAGAAGTCACGAAAGACCAGCTTCAGGTAGTCCGTCGAGAGCGGTCGCTTGGGGTGGCGGGCGACCTGAACGGTCTCCCAGGGGGTGAGGCTCGAATACAGACGCCTCAACGTGCTCTTCAGGCGGGTGCGTTGCTGCTTGATTTCTTCATTGAGGTCGCGGCCGGTCTCCGCCTGCTCGCGTTCCAGTTCCTCAATGTCCTGCTGAATGCGCAGCAGCGGCTTCTCGAAGTCGAGGAACCCGCCGACACTCGCTGCGGCGGCAGCGCCGGGTGTGCTGTTCGGTTCGCTGCTCATGCCCTACTCGTCCCGTGCTCCATCACCGTACCAACCGCGCCAGAGATTGGCAAAAGTAGTCGCGGAAACATACACCAGTTCTCGGCGGTGGCAAGTGTTTTGGGGCACATTAATCTTTAGGTGCACTTAAAGCAGTTACACGCGAAATCAATGGAGTCACCGTAAGTGCATTGCCCTGCGATGATTACGGCTGATTAGGTTCACGAACGTAACAATAGCGTGCGCTCGACGCCTCTCTCCCCCAGCCAAATCGCACGAGCAGCGATGGATCACGAGGGCTCCTTATCGGCTGGTCGGGGCCCGACCGTTTCGCCAGCCCGGACCGGAGCCGACGGCGCCTGGGCCGCAGGGGGCGGAAACGCTTTGCTCGAGCCGGCAGGCACGGTGAAGTCCTGGATTCGCTGGACGCACTGAGCGATCTCGGCCGCACAAACGTCAGGCGGAGCCACCCTCAGAGTCACTCGCCCCAGCAGGGCGTCCAAGTCCCGCAGGACGTCCCGCCAGAACGCCGCGCCGGGAAGCTGACTCGGATCGGCGCGCTCGACGACCGGGCTTGGCGGTGCGACATCCAAGTTTGCGGTGACCTTGTGGAAGCGATCCGCCAGGGCGTCGGCGAGGCCGGACACCGGGGCGTGCGCGTCGGGGTACATGTGGGCCGTCAGCTTGGCGATGGCCGACAGCCGAAACACGCCCTGCTCCCACCAGAAGTAGAGTTCCGGCGACCACTGCAAGTCCGGAGGCATCACCTGGAGGACGATCCGCTCGAATGCCCCTTCCGCCAACAGGTCGGCCACCGGTCTAATCGGAAGCGGTGCGGCCGGGGCGGTGGCCGGCCCAGCCTCGTCGGACGGGCCGGGCTGCCCATCCGGCTGGCCACCGGAAGGGGGCGCTGAGTCAGCCGATCCAGCGGCCGCAGGGAGCGAAAGGCTCAGACGGATCTCGGTCTGCGGCTGGGTGCGGTCCTCACCTTTGTCAGGCGGGAGGAACAGCTCCGTGACGCAGCCCGTGGGCGCGTGTCCGTGCTCCTTCGCCCAAGTCCGCAATTGCTCGTGGTATGTCTCGGCGTTCCGGGCAATGCCGTTGACGCGCATCACGGCCGCCTGCTCCGGGGCCCAATAGGTCGAGTGGAAAGGCACGACGGCCTCGTGCGGCTCGGTAGAAAGGAAGCCGACCTGGGTTTCGACGCCGCCCGGTCGCTCTGCCTCCGGATTGAGGGGCACGCCGTAGCGGGCGAACAGGGGCCCGTCCAAGCCGTGTTCGAGCATGTAGGCTCGCACCTGCTTGAAGGCCGCCCCGACCCGCCAATACGGCCCGTCGTGAACGACGTACACCACGTGGGTCGGCGCGGTCTCCTCGACGGTGATCTGGGGGGCCGCCGACGGTGCGGGAGCAGGTGCCGGGGTCGATGGTGCGGGAGCGGGCGTGGCGGCCGGTGGGGCGGTGGGGGGTTGCGCAGGAGGGGGTGCGACCGCCGCCGGGTCGCCCCACAGGCACACAGTTGCAATCATCCAGACGATCACGGAACGTACCCTTTCCGGGTCTGATACCCTGCGTCGCGGCCGGGGGTTGCAGCGGACGGCCGGGGGACGCTCCTACGGCCTGGCTGCTCCGGCGTCGGCATTACCTGCCGGGCGCGTCAGCGGCCCGTAGCAGGCACTGTCGGGCACCGGCAACGCACGCGAAGCCCCGCGCCGGCGGCTTGCGGTGCCGGTCCAAGAGAGCCGGTCTATTATCCGAGAGTGGGCGACGATGAACAAGCCGACGCTGGTGCTCGTGCACGGGCTGGTGGGCTCGCTGCGGTACTTCGATCCCCAACCGCGTCTGCCCGGCGTGGTGGTGGAGGCTCCGGACCTGCTGGGGTATGGCGCCAACCGGGACGTTGCGCAGGCCGAGCTGACGCTGGCCGCTCAGGCAGAGCACGTGGCGGAATGCCTGCGCAACCTGGGGGCCGCGCCCGCGTGGCTGCTGGGGCACAGCATGGGCGGGGCGATCGCCATGCTGCTCGCCGATCGCCATCCGGAGCTGATTGCGGGCATCATCAACGTCGAAGGCAACTTCACGCTGCAGGACGCCTTCTGGTCGGGGCGGATCGCGCGGATGACGGCGGGGGCATGGGCGGAGCGGTACCGCGCGATGCAGGCGGACGTGCCGGGCTGGCTGCGTGACTGCAACATCGAGCCAACGCCGCGGCGGATGGCATACGCGCGCGTGATCCTCGAGCACCAGCCGGCGGCGACGCTGCAGGCCATGTCGCGGGCGATCGTGGCGGAGACCGGCAGCGAGAGCTACGCCGAATGCGTGCAACGCGTTGTACGACACGTCAACGAACGCGGACTGCCCTTACACTTGCTGGCCGGCGAGAAGTCGGCCGCAGGCTGGGACGTACCCGACTTCGTGCGCAGCGCGGCCACATCGTACGCGGTGCAACCCGGCGTCGGGCACGTGATGATGCTCGAGGATCCGGAGGCGTTCTGCGGAATCGTGCAGGGAATGCTCGCGGATCCGAGCGCGGCGCACGAGGGTTGAGCGGGGGCGACAGAAAGAGTGTGAAACGTATGAAAGGTGAGAAGGGTGTGAAGGGCGAGAGAAGGGGCGAATGCGCAGGGCGTGAAGGTGTGAACGCGGTCACGGCACGGCCTGCATGAAACACTCCAGCCAGGGGCGGTAGTCAATCAGGGTAGTGCAGCCATCGCAGTTCATATCGGTCCGGATGTCGTACTTGTTGGGGACCGGATCAGCCGCGCACGCTCCGAAGGCTCCGACGAACTCGAGGAAGTCCGCGTAGTCGACTTCGCCGTCACCGTTGAGATCACCGCACGTACATTCGTCGGGCACGCCGTCGGCGTTGCAGTCGCTGCTGATACCGGCGGCGATGTCGTCGGCGTCGGCCACGGCGTTGCCGTTGCAGTCGGGCTCACAGCCGTCACTCTCCTCGTCGCAGATTTCATCGGCCGCGCATGGCAATTGCCCACCCCGGCAGGTGCCATTGGCGCGGCAGGACTCCGCGCCATTGCAGAAGACTCCATCGTCACAATCAGCGTCCTCCGCGCATGGTGTCGGCGCCGTGTAGTGCTTCAGGGCGAGACTGCCGTCCCCGCTCGCGGCAACGGCGATGAAACCGGCATTAGGCACCGGGAGGTTGCATTGACCGTAGTCGTTGTTCCCCCAGGCTACGATGGAGCCGTTGCTCTTCAGGCCGAGGCTGTGCCGCGCGCCCGCCGCCATGCCGATGAAGTCGGCGTTCGGCGCAGGCACGTTGCATTGCCCGTCGTAGTTGGCGCCCCAGGCCAGGATCGAGCCATCCGCCTTCAAGCCCAAGTTGTGTGACCCGCTTGTCGCGACACCAACGAAGTCAGCGCTGGGCGCCGGCACGTAGCCCTGCCCGTCGTAACCCTGCCCCCACGCTACAATGGAACCGTCCGCCTTCAGACCCAGGCTATCGACAGAGGCCGCCGCGACCGCGACGAAACCGGCATTGGGCGTCGGCACGTCGCACTGCCCGTCATCAGCGCCCCATGCTGCGATCGAACCGTCAGACTTGAGCCCCAGGTTGTGCCACCCCCCTGCGGCCATGGCGATGAAGTCGGCATTCGGCGCGGGTACGTTGCATTGCCCAACGCCGTTCCAGCCCCAGCCCACGATGGACCCATCGGCTCTCAACCCCAGGCTGTGCCACTGCCCTGCCGCGACCGCGGCGAAGTCAGCATTCGGAAGTGGGACATCGCATTGTCCGTACTGGTTGTCTCCCCAGGCGACGATCACTCCGTCGGCTCTCAAAGCCAAGGTGTGCCACGCCCCCTGCGCGATGGCGACAAAACCGGCATTCGGTGGCGGCACATTGCACTGCCCAATCTCGTCGTTGCCCCAGGTCACCGCGGAGCCGTCGGCCTTCAAAGCAACGATGTTCCAGCCCCCTCCCGCGACGGCCACAAAGTCGCTATTCGGCGCAGGCACGTCGCTCAACCCGTCGAAGCCGTATCCCCACGTGGCGATCGACCCGTCGGCCCTCAAACCCAGACTCTGACCGGAACTCGCCGCCACAGCGATGAAGTTGCCGTTCGGCTCCGGGACAGTGCACTGTCCGCCATGGTTGTCTCCCCACGCTACGATCGAGCCATCAGCCTTCAGGGCGAGGCTATGATTGAAACCTGCCGCGATGCCAACGAAGTCGGCATTGGGTTGTGGAACGTCGCACTGCCCGGCAAAGTTAGCCCCCCACGCCACGATCGATCCGTCGGCCTTCAAGGCGATGCTGTGTTCAGACCCCCCGGCAACTGCAACGAAACCGGCATTGGGTGCCGGTACGTCGCACTCCCCGAAATCGTTGCTTCCCCACGCAACGATCGACCCCCCGGCTTTCAGCCCCAAAGCATGGCCTGCCCCGGCGGCGATGGCTACGAAGCCGGTATTGGGTTCCGGTACGTTGGACTCTTCGTAGAAGTCGCGCCCCCACTTCACCATGGCGCCGTCGACCTTCAGCCCCAGACTGTACGAGTCGCCCGCGGCAACGGCGATGAAGTCGGCGTTGGGGGCTGGCACGTTGCACTCGCCGTCGCGGTTGTCCCCCCAGGCGACGATGGACCCGTCGGCCTTCAGACCCAGGCAGTGGCGGGCGCCTCCCGCAATACCTACCAAGTTGGTCACATCACCCGGAGCAACGACCACTTGCTCGCCCCAGCCGACGATCGACCCGCCGTCACCGTGGGCAACTGGAGCCCATGCACACAGTGTCGCCATGAACACAACAGACGGAGACAGTCTGGCTGAGACTGCCGCTGACATGTGACTCTCCCTCTCGTCTCGCCCGCGAAGCTGGGTGGCAGGACGGTTCTGGCTGTGACGCGTGACCCGCACCGGCACGAGGGACCGCCCCAGTTCGCCTTCCTCAGTGTAACCGCGGCGGCCCCGGCCGGTAGCCCGTCGAAGAACCCCCTTCGGCGGCGGTACCCTCGACAAGCGGTACCTCTGGCACCTTCCACGTCGGCCACGGGGGCCGACGCGGAACACGTACCTCCCTGGAAGGGAGAGGGGTCGCGCGCCGTATCCCCTGCCCCACGTGGCAAAGAGGAGGGCATGGCACGTACGCTGACCGCGTACCCGGTTCCGGCATGGCGGCGTTGCGTTTGGCCATGCCACGCGCTTCTGAACCACACGATAGCCCGGCATGAGGACGACACCAAGCCGGGGCGGCGCCCAGCCGGTAGGGCACCGAACCGGAAGCGCACCAAGCCGGGAGAGCACGGCCAACGGTTGGATGGTCAGCCGCGCGAGGCCGCGGTAAGCTACGCCCCATGCGAGTGATGGTGATCGGCAGCGGCGGTCGAGAGCACGCGTTGGTCTGGGCGCTGGCGCGCTCACCGCGCCTCACGAAGCTGTTCTGTGCACCCGGCAATGCGGGGACCGCACGACTCGCCACCAACCTGCCCGTGGACCTCACCGATCTCGACGCCCTGATGGGCCTCGCCCAGCAGAACGCGATCGACCTTACCGTGGTGGGGCCGGAGGCGCCGCTGTGCGCGGGGATCGTGGACCGGTTTCAGGCGGCCGGGTTGCGTATCTTCGGCCCCTCGGCCGCGGCCGCCCGCATCGAGGGCGACAAGGCCTACGCCAAGCACCTGATGAAGCAGGCCAGCGTGCCGACCGCCGAGGGACGCATCTTCCGTAACTACCAGTCCGGGCGGGACTTCATCGCCACACGGGAGACGGGCGTGGTGGTCAAGGCGGCGGGACTGGCGGCGGGCAAGGGCGTCTTCGTCTGTCCGGACCCGGCCGACGCGCTGCTGGCGCTCGAGAACATCATGGTCAACCGCATCTTCGGCGACACCGGCGAGACCGTGGTCGTCGAGGAGTTGCTCAAAGGCCAGGAACTGTCCGTCATCGCGCTGGCTTCCGGTCGGACGATCTACGTGTTCGAGACCGCCCAGGACCACAAGCCCATCGGCGATGGCGACACCGGTCCCAACACCGGCGGCATGGGTGCGTACAGCCCCGCTCCTATCGCTACGCCCGAGGTGATGGCCCGCGTCGAGGCGGACGTGCTGGTGCCCATCGTGGACGCCTTGCGCAACGACGGCGCGCCGTTCTGTGGGGTCCTGTACGCCGGGCTGATGCTGACGCCGGGCGGGCCGAAGGTGCTGGAGTTCAACTGCCGCTTCGGCGACCCCGAGACGCAGCCGCTGCTCATGCGGATGCGCGGGGACCTGCTGGAACTGCTGGCCGCGGTTGTGGATGACCGACTGGAGGACGTGCAGATCGACTGGGACCCGCGTCCGGCCGTGTGCGTGGTGATGGCCGCCGGGGGCTACCCCGGCAAGTACGAAACCGGGCACGTTATCGAAGGACTCGACCGCGTTGAGCAAGTGCCGGACGTCTGCGTGTTCCACGCGGGCACCCGCGAGGTCGAGCACATGACGGTGACGGCCGGGGGGCGCGTGCTCGGCGTGACAGCGCTCGGCGACGACCTGGCCACGGCCCAGCGGCGTGCATATGAGGCCGTGGGGATGATCCGCTTCCAGGGTGCCTACCACCGCCGGGATATCGCGGCCAAGGCGCTGGGCGGGCCGTAACTCGCGCGGTCGCCGCGCGACTGCGGGAAACACAAAGGACATACTTCGCAGAAAACCGCGCGGGGGGTGCGCCCTGGCCACGCACGGGAACCGCTACGCTCTCGTGATCGACAGGCCGATCCTGGAACTGCTGCGGGCTACGCCGGGGACACCGTTCGAGATCGTCACGGACGGCCGGTGCCTGGTCCTGGCGCCGGTGCGCGACTCCGGCGAGCGGCCTGCCCAGCCTTGCCCGGGTGGGTGCCGGCGTCGATAATCGCGGGGCGACAGGTCGGCGCGCCATCGGGTGTCCAGGGAGGGTCGGAGATGCGGGCGATCGTGACCGGACAAGTTGGGTTGGACAAGAAGCACTACCTGGAGGCCGTCGCGCGGCTGGCGGGGGAGGCGGGTACCGCGCTGCACTTCTATCACGTCGGGGACCGCATGTACGCGGAGGCCCAGGACGTTCGCCCGGGCACGATCCTCGACCTGCCGCTCAGCCGGCTGCACGCCCTGCGCCGCTCGGTGTTCAAGGACATCATCGCCGAGTCGGCCGACCAGCCCAACCTCATCGTCAATACGCACGCGACGTTCCGCTGGCGGCACGGGTTGTTCCGGGCGTTCGACTTCGACCAGATGGAGAAGCTGCGCCCCGACATGTTCATCTGCCTGGTGGACAACATCGAGGCGATTCACCACCGTCTGCACGCGGAGCACTGCCTGGATGCGTCGTTCAAGGACATGATCGTCTGGCGCGAGGAGGAGATCATGGCCACCGAGCTGCTCGCCCTGGCGCTGGGGTGTCAGCACCGCTGCTTCATCCTCCCCCGCGGCCGAGAGCAGCGGACGACGCGGACGTGCTTCCGCCTGGTAAGTGAGCCGCAGTTGAAGAAGGTCTACCTGTCGTTCCCGATGAGCCACGTGTACGACCTGCCGGACGTGCTGGAGGAAATCCACGTGTTCCGCCGGGCGATTACCGAACATTTCATTGCGTTCAACCCGGCCGACGTGGATGAGAAACTGCTGCTGGAGGCCGCGTTGCAGGCGGCCAAGAGCGGGCGGGACTTCGTCGATGGTCGCTACGTGGACGATGCCGGGGCGGAACGCACCTTCCGTGTATCAGTGAAGCAGGTGCTCGAGGTCGCCGGCGACGTGGACGGGCAGATCTACGCGCGGGATTTCCAGCTCATCGACCAATCGGACATGATCGTCTCGCTGGTGCCGGAACTGGAGGGCGGCCAGCCGGCCCTTTCCAGCGGCGTCGAACGCGAGCTGCAGCACGCCTACGAGCACGGCAAGGAGGTCTTCGTCATCTGGCGTCCGCGCCGCAACCCGAGCCCGTTCATCACCGAAACAGCCACGGCCGTCTTCCGCTCGACCGACGAAGCCCTGCGGCACTTCGGCCTGACGCCTGGGGCGCCTCGCGGTAACTCTCTCCCCACGGGAGAGGCCAGGGCGACGGCGGTGTGAGCCAGGGCGGTGGAGACGGTAGAACCCTCTCCCCCGGGTTATCCGTCTCTGGCATCCTCGGGGGCGGCGGAGCGTCTGCACGTCCCGGTGCCAGGCGAGCATGCGTGAGCTTTGCCGCGCACCTGCTGTGGTCTGACCCGCCTTGCCCACCGGCGGCGTGAACAGCCCACGCGGATTCCTGCCAGACCCGTGCGCGGTGCGGCTGCCCAGGACTGAGGCACGGAATCCGAAGGTACCCGGAAGTACCGCGCGCGATTCCACGCCGGCGCTGCGAACCGCAACCTTGAGGGAGCAGCCGAATCCCAACGCCGCGACCGTCTGGTCGCGCACCCGCATTCCGACACGGACGCCCGCCCGCGCTTTCGTCGCTCTCCGCATGGATGAGGCGGGCCACCTTCTCGATGATCTCCACGTAGCCCAGCGAGGGAATCAATGCCTGGTCATCGGTGATGATGTGCACTCGTCCGCTTACGACGGCCGGCACGTGCGGCAACCGCTGCCACCGCCGCCGCCACCGCTCCGCCGTGGCCGGGCCCGAGTCCTCCTCCGGCAGCATCTCAATGATCACCTCCGGCCGGCGCGCGATGATCTCCTCCAGCGACACCTCCGGGTACGTCACCTCAAGCTGCCCGAACACGTTCACGCCGCCCGCCAGTTCAATCATCTCGTCCAGGAAAGTCCCCTTCCCCGCCGTCAGCAGGTGGACGAAGTCATCGGCCTGCGGCGCCACGGTCAGCAGCACCCGTGGCCGGGGCTGGTCGCGGTAGCGCTCGCTGATCTTCTCCAAACGCTCATCGAACCCGCGGGCGAGCGCCTCCGCCTCCGCTCGCCGTTGCAACAGCTCTCCCAGCGCCCGCACGTTCGCCGTCACATCCGCAAGCCGCTCCGTGCGATCGTAAAACACCGCGATGCCGCGCCGCCGGCAGAGCTGCTCGATGGCCCCCTGGTGACCACGCAGCACCAGCAAGTCCGGCCGCAGGGCCACGATCTTCTCCAGGTTCGGATCGAACAGCCCGCCGATCCGCGGCCGGTCCTTCAGTTCCGGCGGCTCCACGCAGAAGCGGTCCACCCCGACGATCCGCTCGCCCTCACCCAATGCGCAGATGATCTGGGCCGCGTTCGGCGCCAGCGTAATGATCCGCCGGGGAACCGCGCCCGACGCGTCCTCGGTGGCCTCGACAGGTACCCGAGCCGGTTCGCCCGCCTGAGCTGGTCCGCCGGCCGCCTGAGCAGACGCGCCGGCCGCCCACGCCACGCCCATGATCACGAGACCAGCGAATGACACCCCTCTCCCCCCCGGGGGAGAGGGCAGGGTGAGGGGGCGCGTGCCCATGCCTCGACCCTCCCCACGCCGCTCCCTGTGGGGGAGGGGCGCTCGGCGAATTACCCCCGAGCCCGCGCCGGTCGCTCTACTGATCCGCTGCGCCCTCATCGCGCCCATCCTGCTTGTCCGGCGCTCGCTCGCGCTGGAACGGAGTCACCGAGACCGCCCCGTCCTCGTGCATCTGCAACTGCTGAATCTTGAGCTCCGCCCGGGCCAGAATGTCCCGGCACAGCTTGATGAGGTTCATCCCCTCCTCATACTTGCTGATAGACTCCTCCAGCCCGATGCGGCCCTGCTCGATCTGCTCGGCAATCGTCTCCAGTTGCCGCAGGGCCTCCTCGAATGTCGGTGGTTTCTTGCCCATGGTCACTCAAACAGCTCCCTTTGGGTTTGATTGTGAACTTCCGATTCGATCTCCCCGTCCGCCAGTTCGGTAAGCAGGCGCTCCCCGTCCTTAAGCTCACTCTTGGAACGCACCACCGTGCGGGTCTTCTTCCGCCGCGTGATCGAGAACCCGCGGTTCAGCACGCTGCGATAGCTTAGCGCTTCCAGCCGGCGGGCCTCGGCCTGAACCTGCCCCGCCACGCGGTCCAGCCGTCCGCGCAGCGCTATCTGCAACGCACGCTCGGCCTGCTCAAGTTGACGCTTGCTCGCGGGTACCGCCTGTTGCGGACTGAGGCGCGCCACGCGCGCGCAGGTACCGCCCAGGCGTTGCTCGGCGACCTTCATCCGGCGACCCACCGCTCGCTCCAGCCGTCCGCTCCCGGCGTGCAGCCGGGCGTACATCTGCCGCAGGTACGCGTGCGGCGCGATGCGCTGAACGATTGCATGCAGCCGTTCCAGCAAGGCCCGCAGTGCGTGCGCCTTTGTCAGCATGCCACGCTGCAACCGGCCCCACAACTCATCCGTCGCCTGCATGCGATGCCTGACGACCGCGAGCGGATCCGTGAACGTCCGCCGGTGCAGCAGCCCGACCAGCTGCGCCTCGCTCAACTTCACCTGCTGGCGCGCGGTACGCGTCAGCCGCAGGGTCCGCGTCGTCAGATCGGTCAGCACCTCATCGAGCACCGGAACCACGAGTTCCGCCGCGGCCGTCGGCGTCGCCGCCCGCACGTCCGCCACCAGGTCGGAGATCGTCACGTCCACCTCATGCCCCACCGCGCTGACCACCGGAATCCGGCTGGCGTAAATCGCCCGCGCCACCGCCTCCTCGTTGAACGCCCACAGGTCCTCCAGTGATCCGCCGCCGCGCCCGACGATCATCACGTCCACCCCGCCCAGCGCCTCGCGCCGGGCGTTCACCCGCGCGACGCCGCCCGCAATCTCTTCCGCCGCCCCCGGACCCTGCACCCGCACCGGTACCACCAGCACCGTCACACACGGATACCGCCGTTGGATCGTCCGCAGCATATCCGCGATGGCCGCCCCCGTCGGGCTCGTGACGATCGCAATCCGGCTCGGGTACGCCGGCAGTGGTCGCTTCCGCCGCGGATCAAACAGCCCCTCGCGCTGCAACTTCTCCTGCAACTGCCGGAACGCCAGCTCCAGGGCTCCCACCCCACGCGGCTCCAGCTTCCGCACGTAGAGCTGATACCGCCCCGCCCGCTCGAAAACCTCGATACCGCCCGTCGCAATCACTTCCAGCCCGTCCGCGGGCGCGAACTTCACGCCGCTCGCGGCACTCCGCCACATGACACACCCCAGCTCCGCCTCGCGGTCCTTCAGCGTGAAATACCAGTGCCCGCTGCTGTGACGCTTGAAGTTGCTCAGTTGCCCGAGGACGTGCAGCGTCGCCGGCAGGTGAATCTCCAGCGCCGCTTTCACCAGGGCCGTCAATTGCGACACCGTCAGCGGCCCGGCGGGTGCGGCCGCACCCTCACCCCCCGGAACGCGGATCAGCCCCGGATTAAACCGCTTGCGCGCCATAGTGCACACCCCATTGAATCGCGCAACTGCATCCGCCGCAATCACGCCGGCCTCCAGCCTCCATGCGAGGGGTACGTTGTAGGTGCTCCGCGTGTGCCGGGACGGGCGTCACGGTCGGGAGGGTGCGTGTGCCCTCCGAGCGAACGGGGGAATCGGGAGAGTGGCCCCGTCCCCAGGGCCCGCAAGGCCCTGGCAACGATCGTGCGTCCTCCCGGCGAGAACGCTAATGCCCCCAATTCGGAACCAACGCGCCGCAACCGAGAAACCAGCGCTCTGCGGCCAGACAACCAAACGCTGCGGTTGATGAACCAGAACCTTCGGCTGAACAAACAACACCTGCGGCTGAAGAACCAGAACCTGCGGCTGAGGAACCGACGTCCTCCTCCGCCCGTAGCGCGCACGGTCGTTGCCAGGGACTTCGAGTCCCTGGGAGGCCGCCCGCTTCCTTCTTCTTGTTCTTCCTCTCCCTGGTCCGCCCGGAGGACGGGCGAGCCCGGCCGGACCATTCGCGAGTGTGCGGCGGATGAGACGCCGGCGTGCTTGGCGAACGTTCGTGTGGACACTTCGCCGCCCCTGAGGACGCCAAACACATACGGTGCGTTCGCGGCAGGACCGGCGCGCAACCCCATGCACCCAATCGGCATGACGGCAGGCAGTCCGCCGACCCGCCACTTTGCCCATCTTAGCATGCCTCGAATCGGCGGTTTTTCTCGCCCGCGTGTTTGCCTCAGGGCGCGGAATGTTGCATACTGAATGCGCCGTGGCGTGCGGCCGGACCTCCATTGGTACCAGGCAGTCACGGCCAGGCAGTTCGCGGTCGCATAGGTCGGCGCATATTCGAGCCGGCGTCTGGCAGCCATATCTCCCCCACCGGTCCGATGTGCGCACAAGGGTCTGGGAAAGGGTCAAGCTTTCAATAGGCAAAGGCGGCGTGCGCGGCCAAGCCCGGAGGTTCGGCTTCCGGTGCATTCACGTCTGGCGCCGCCACGCGGGGGGTTCCTGGCAATTGGGAGGTGAAGGCATGAACACGCATCGGTGTCGCAATCTCTGTCTCATGGCGGTAAGTGGTTTCCTCGTGACGGCCGCGGGCGCGCAGATCATTCCCCCGGGCATCGATTGCCTGGAGACCGTCGGCGGCAATTCCTGGGTCGAGTTTGGCGGGCCGAGCCCGATTCCGCCCCTGCCGGCGGACTTCTTCTTCCCGGGTTCCCTGCCGTTCGAGGGTAGGGTCCACCTCCGCGGCGACCCCCTGCCGGGCTACGTCGGATCGGTCAACACGCTGGTGCAACGCAAGACCCCGGCCGACCTCTCGCAGGGGTCGGCCCAAGTACCCATCGAGTTCATCGACTTGCGGCTCACCAGCGTCACGCCGATCGTCGTCTACGACGCGCTCTACCAGCCGTACCCGTACAGCATGGACATCACCCTCAACCCGGACGTGCCGTCCGCGGGCATGATGATGATCATCCCCGGCGGAACGACCGGGGGGACGTTCACATTCAACCGGTGGGGCGACGGCGGCATTGACCTGTATGCCCGGGCCGTGTTCACGGCGGTCGGCGACCCCGGCACCACCACGCTGCTCGACTTGCCGGTCCTCATGCTGGAGAGCGTGACGCCGCAGCCGTGGCAGTACGAGGTGCCGGAACTCGTCTGCTTCCCCGACAACAACTTCTTCCCCGTGCCCGGGATCGAAATCCCCACAGTCCTGGAGGAAGGCCTCGCCGGCGAGCACGGCGTGATTCCGCCGCGCCTCCCCGACGGCTGCTGCCTCCCCTGGGGAGAGTGCATCAACATCGAGCCCGACGACTGCTTGCTGATGGGCGGGCAGCCGCAGGGCGTCCTTTGCACGGGCATGCAGGTCCCCTGCTGCCTGCCGGACGGTACCTGCATGATGGTCGACCAGCTCTGTTGTGACGACCTGAACGGCTGGGTCCCGCCCGTCGCCCAGTGCCTCGGCGACCTCAACGGTAACAACATCGACGACGCCTGCGAGACCGGCGACGAGTGCGAGCCCGAGCCCGGCGGCCAAGCCTGCCTGCCGGCGATATGCCCGGTAGCGGAGGAGCAGTGCGTGCCCGTGGAAATCGTCCGCTCGCTCACCGGCGGCATGTACATCGCCGATTGCGAATGCCAGGACCCCTTCGCCTGCCACGTGGCGATGGATGGGCCGGAGGTGTTCTGCGTCGGTGATTGCCCGCAAGGCGAGGAATGCCAGTTGCTCGTCTGGCAAGACCCGAACGGCACGCACTTCACCTGTCATTGCGTCCCGGCGCCCACTGAGGCCTGCTGCTTCGCTCCTGACGGCCTATGCCAGGACCTGCCTCGCGATCGCTGTGAGGCGCTCGGCGGCATGCCGCAGGGCGCCGGCACCCTGTGCACCGTCGCCGAGGCCTGCTGCCTCGCCGATGGCACCTGCCTGATGGCGGACCCGCTCTGCTGCGATGACATCGGCGGAACGGCGCAGGGCCCGGACACCGGATGCATCTTCGGGACCGAGGCCTGCTGCCTGCCGGATGGCACCTGTGTCGACGTTGACCCCATCTGCTGCGACGACTTGGGCGGCATCACGCAGGGACCGGGCACTAGGTGCACGGCCGCCGAGGCCTGCTGCTTCACCGACGGCACCTGCCTTGATGTGGACCCACTCTGCTGTGACGAGTTGGGCGGCACTCCCCAGGGAGCCGGCACGGGTTGCGTCGACATGGTCGTGCCCTGCTGCCTGAACGACGGGACCTGCATCAACACCGACCCGCTCTGCTGCGATGAGGCCGGCGGCTGGATCGGGTACACGGATTACTGCCTCGGCGACCTCAACGGCAACGGCATCGACGACGCCTGCGAGGAGCCCACGCCGTGGGAGCCGAAGTGGTCGCAGCGGCCCCAAGGACCCAACGAGGGCTTCGACGCCGCGTCCGATCTCTGGTGGCACGAAGGCGTTCCGCACACGCTCAAGTGGAGCCAGCCCCCGGATCCCGAGTGGCCCGGCCTGCATGCGCACGAGTACTCCGACGTGGCCATGGGCTGGATCACGCTCGCCGATGACTGGCAGTGCCAAGGCGGCGACGTGACCGACCTGCACTGGTGGGGCAACTACGAGATGGGCACGGCGGGCGAGGAACGCCGCGGCTCCGGCATCGCCTACTTCCGTCTCAGCATCCACGAGTGTGGCGGCGGCGTGCCTTGGTGTCTGCCGGGAATGCAAGTCTGGGGCATGGACGTGCCCTTCACCGCAGCCCTCGAAATCCCCACGGGCATGGTCAACATCGAGGGCAGCCCGATCTACCGGTACGACTTCACGTTGCCGGAGCCTTTCCCGCAGATCCAGGGGATATGGTACTGGTTCGACGTGACGGCCTTCGCCAACAACCCCCTCGACCCGCCGATGTGGCGGTGGCAGGAAGCCCGCCGCGGGCCGATTCCGCCGCTGGGACATGCCCCCGCCGCCCGCCGCGATACCAACGGCCCCTGGCAGTCCATCGAGTGGCCGAGCATGACCTACAGCGACCTAGCCTTCGAGGTCGGCTCCGGCACCCAGGAGGTCAACAAGGTCGTCGCCGACGACTTCATCTCCGACGGCCGCCCGATCCACGCCGTACGGTGGTGGGGCAGTTACCTCGATCCGCGGTACGCACCCGAGTGGGTCCCCGAGCCGCCGTACATTCTCGACGGCTGGCTCCTCAGCTTCCACTGGGCGGACCTCAACGCCGATCCGACCTGCCCGCCTGACCTGCTGCTCGACCCGCCCCCGACCGCCCTGGGCATCTACTATGCCCCGCGCGAGGCGGTGAGCATCCTGCCGCTCGGCTACTTCGACTGCTTCGAGCACCAGGTGTACCGTTACGACATCAACCTGGCACAATGCTGCCTGCTGTGCAGTGAGCCCGACCCACGCAGCGGCATGTTCCCGGCCCGGCCGGACGCCTTCGACGAATCATGGCACTACCGCTACTGGCTGGGTATCCAGGCCGTCGTCGGCTTCGACTACTGCCTCATGCAGCCCACCGGGCACCTGCCCTCACCACTGCCGGGCAACGACGGGCACTTCTGGGGCTGGCACACCGGGGTGGCCGTCTCCGGAACGCCCCTGCAAGAAGCCTGCACGGGCCGCATTGCGGACTTCACGCCGTTCCCGACCGACTGCTACGATTACGGGAACTGGATTAACCCAAGTTAGACACCTGTCGAGCCTAAACGGCCCTAGCGACCCCGGGAAGGGGGTTGGCGGGCCGAAGTTTCCACTACATTTGTGCGACTTCCTCCAGGTAGCGGAGCCGTTGCGGGATCGTCAGTCCCAGACGGTG
>JAKQDH010000128.1 GCA_029558835.1 Planctomycetota bacterium
TCAAACGCCTACACCGTCTAAACCCCTCGCCCCCTTTGGGGGAGAGGGCAGGGTGAGGGGGTCGGCGCGACGCCCTCATGCCCCGGGCGCCGCTCAATCTCCGCCACCCGCCCGGCCACGTCGTAGGTGTACTGCGTGGTGGGCCCGTTGCCCAACGTGACCGTGTGCACGCGGTTGTCGTCGTAGTACGTGTACGTGGCCGTCATGACGGGGTCACCCTGCTGCGGTCCCCGCCGATAATACTCCACCCGCCCGGCCAAGTCCAGCCGGACGGAGGTCACCAGCCCATCCGGCCCCGTGCGGGTATACTCCCCCGCGGCATCGTTGTAGGCGTAGGTAAACGTGCGCCCTACGCTCGCCCCGAGGTCACGCGTAAGCCCGGGCGTACAGGCCGCGCAGGCAAGTTCCCTACAGACGCGCGTGCGGGACCGCAAGTACGTGGAGGACGGGGCTCCGTCAGAAGGCGTCGCTTCGTCCCGGCAAATCAGATGCGCCGCGATTCTCAGTCTTGGCTAGCGCCCGCCTGCAGCTTTCGGCCTTCCTCCAGCAGGCTGCCACACTCGGGACAGCGGGTTTCGGAAGCGCGCACATCATAGCCGCAGGTGACACACAACTGATGTCCGTCTGCGTTGAGTCCCAACCTAAGATACCTAGTGAGCGCGTGGCGAAGAAACCACGCCCTGCCGAGACCTACCACCACACCCGCCAAACCCCAAAGCGACGCGCGAACGAGGACGTGCGCCTCACCGAACTGCGGGCGGGTGGTGCGTACCACCACCAGCGCGCACAGGACATACACCACCAACAACCCAGATCCTAACCCGAACCTGCGCCAACTGATTCCAGGCTGCAGGCTTGCCTGCCGCAGAGCCTCCTTCCTTGCCGCGAGGGTACCAAAGTGTCGCAGGTCAGGAAACAAGTGCAAGGCGCAGTACTGGGCCACATGCTCGCCCAGCAGGCCGCAGAAACCTGCCACCGCAGCGAAAACAAAGAACTCTCGGTCAAACATGCCAACTGCTCGTTCCCGCAGCGCCCGGGCGGATCAATGCGACTTTCCCCACAGGCTTATCTCGACTGCCCACGACTGCAGAGTACGCCGGGCGCTGGAGACGCGCCGCACACCTGGCTAGGTCCGGGCTGAGCCCCGCCGCGCGGGCGGCGGGCGTCTGTCCGATCTGCCTTCGCATACCCCGCACCCCAGATTGCCGTACCTCGGAGCGTAGGAGAAAAGCACTCCGCGCTCGCAAGTCGCTCAAGGAAACACCGTACTTCCCGCTTGCCTTCTGGCTTCGGCCCGTCCTCCGGTGCGTTTGCTACTCGATTTTTCGACGGCGACGCAGTCGCACCGTCGCGTTACAACTCCCGCCACCATTCTATAATCTTGTCAGAAGCACCCGTAGCCTTGTCCACAACCGCACCGCCGATCGTACTGCCTACCCATTTGAGGACGCTCCATATCTGCTTGTGATACCTCTCGACGAAACGAATGCCCCCGTACGCAGCGGCGTCCGCAAGGTAAACGACGTCTATCGCTGCGAGGTAAGCGACTGCGATAGCCCCAACAGCTACCCCCGTGAAGCACGCAGCCGTGAACATGATCTCCGCTTCTGTTCTGTCCACGAGCATCTGAGCTGCCTCTTCCGGCGATTTCCCCATAGCGCGAAGGCCGTTGTACTCCGCCTGCATCTGGAGTGCCCCGAGTGGGTAGGTCCCGTTCGGGTCCACGGCGCTGGTTGGTCTCACCCTGCCGTATGCATACACATTCAGTCCGCCGAAGATGCCGATCGGGTCGCGTTGGAGGAAGCGGCCTATCGAGGGGTCGTAGTAGCGGTGGCCGACGTGCAGGTACGGGAAGTCGGCTCCGCCTGCACCTTGGACATCGTCGGCTTGGTAGCCCCAGGCGCCCGCATACCCATACCGATGGTTGGCACCGCTGATGGGCTCGCCGAAGGCCGTGTAGACGGACTCAGTGCCGGGCGAAACCTCGCCGGCCGGGCCGCTCAGCAGTCGCGTCGTGCCGATCAGGTCGCCGTGGTAGTAGCTCGTCGAGGCGCCGCCGGCCCCCGCCCACGGGTCCACCGTCCCGATGCCCAGCTCGAACGAACGAAGGGGCGAGACGCTGCCGCCGCTCACCGTGTAGTCCCCGTAGGGCTCGTCACCGTCGTAGTCCGTCCAGGTGCTCGACAGCACCTGCGACGGATTGCCCGGGTTCAACGCCCGGTTCAGGTACCGCTCCCGGGCCCCATCATACCGGAACTCGCGGATGAACGTCACGGCGTACTGCGTCGGGGGCGACTGCCCGTCCCACTGCCACTTCTCACCCATCACATACGCCACGGCCTGGAGGTTCTGGGCGTACACGAACCGCTTCGCTTCGTACCATTCCGAACCCACGGCCTTCGTCACCACCCGCTCGATATTCCCCAGCGGGATGTCCGTCACGCCCGACCGCTTCGTCACGTAGTAATACCACGTCGTGGACACCAGTGCCCGCGGCGTCTGCAACTCGTCGAAAGTCTCGGCATACATCAGCCGGTTGTTGTTGCTGCCGTAGGTGGCCGGCGCCTCCACGTCGTAATGGTACTCCGTCGTGAGCACCTGCCCCTGCCCGTCGGTGGTCGTCTTGACGGTGCGGTTGCCCACCTGGTCGTAGGCGTAGACGTAGTGGTAGTCGGTGAGCATACCCCCGTCCCGCGTCCGCCACTCGGAAAGCAGCCGCCCGCGGTCGTCATAGGTGAAGGCCGTGGTGCCCACCACCCCGCCGGCGTCGGATTCCACCCTCACCCCTACCCCTCTCCCTGCAAGGGAGAGGGGTCACCCACCGCCGCCGGTGTTGCCGTTGTAGCCACCGCCACCCCCATGGGGTTGGTCAAACGCCTACACCGTCTAAACCCCTCGCCCCCTTTGGGGGAGAGGGCAGGGTGAGGGGGTCGGCGCGACGCCC
>JAKQDH010000133.1 GCA_029558835.1 Planctomycetota bacterium
CGGTGCGGCGAGACCGCCCCCTACCCCCACGGCCCACACGGGGTCGGGGAGAGTGCCGGGGGCCGGGTTGTCAGGGGAATCACTCACGCAGGACAAGGCTCAAATGCGCATGCCGTGGCGGTGGCACCCAGTGCCGCGGGCGCGGCGCCCGTCCCCAGACCCGCTCCGCGTGGGCGTCCCGCGGAGACCACCAGCGCTGCACACGGTCCAGCAGCCGGTCCCACAGCACCCCCGCCGCGCGGGCCACGTCCACGATCACGCGCCGCCCGTGTTCCACCACCCGCGCTCCGGCTTTCAGCACCGTCTGTTGCACACGCCTGAGGTCCCACCCGCAGCCGGACGCATCTTCCAACTCTCCGCGCAGCATCCCCGCCAGGTTGAACGCCAGCAGTTTCAGCAACAGACTGGCCTCGTTGGCGGCGAACGATCCGGCGGACAAGCCATTGCCGATCGCCCCGTTGAACTCGCCCAGGCGGTCCTCGAACGTCCCGCGCCGGCGGTAGTGCTCCACCAGCTCCCAGCCGCCACGCTGCTCGAGGCGCCAGTTGGTCACCAGGACGAAGTAGTGCGGGAACAGTTCGCGCAGCCCCGTTTTGGGGTCCGGCAGGTCGATCACCACCAGCACCACCCGGTACGGCCGCGTCCATTCGCCGGCCTGATACGTGCCCAGTTCTACCGCGAACTCGTCGCCCTCTTTCAGCGGCCGGCCCGGCGGACGCTTCAGGTAGGGTGCCGCCAACGCATCCAGCACCGCATTGTTCCGGATGCGGCCCACGAAGCGTGCCCCTTCGTCGTCCATCGCGTCCAGCACCCGTCCGGTCACCAGGCCGGCGTCGATCCGCACGTCCAGATGAGTTGCCAGTTGCCGACTCTGCCGCACCGTGGCGCGTACGAAGCGCACCGCCCCTTCGGCCGAACTGCTGTTGCCCCGCCGCAGGATGGCATGCACGAAGCCCTCGCCCAGTCGCGGCGCGTCGTAGTCGGCAGATGACCAGTTGCCGGGTGGCGGAGGGCGGCGCCGGGGAAACCGTAACATGCTGTAGGGAAATAGGTTACATCGATCCCGGTTACTCGCTTGACAAAATGTTGGACGCGGCGTACTTTATTCGTCTGATGAAAGTTCTGCCTGCTCAGGGCGGGCGGTTGGACGGAACGCATGGCTGCAAGTAGTTCATTGCAACTTAGCTCCAGCCTGGAAGATTACCTTGAGGCGATCTTTCAGATCGTTCGGGAGAAGCACGCGGCGCGTGGGAAGGATATCGCCGACCGGCTGAGTGTGGGACGGTCGTCGGTGACCGGGGCGCTCAAAGCGCTCGCCGAGCGCGAGCTGGTCAATTACGCCCCGTACGACATCATCACGCTGACCGACAAGGGCCGCGATGTTGCCGAGGAGATCGTCCGCAAGCACGAGGTGCTGCGAGAGTTCTTCGTCAAGGTGTTGTCGATCGAGGAGAGCGAAGCGGACGCGGCAGCCTGCAAACTGGAACACGCCATCTCGGAGACGGTGCTCGAACGCTTCATCGAGTTTGTCGAGTTCGTCGAGCGCTGCCCGCGCGGCGGCACGAAGTGGATCAAGGGCTTCGGATACTACTGCGACAACGACAAGAAGACGGGGAATTGCGAGCACTGCGTCGAGCTCGTCCTGGATGACGTGAGGAGCAAGAAGATGACCGAGGCCGCCAGGCAGCAGGGGATTCTGACGCTGGCACAGGCAGCATGTGGCCAGAGGGTGGCGATTCTGAAGATCACCGGCACGGGCGGGATTCGCCGCCGACTGCTGGACATGGGTGCAACGACGGGCACGCTCGTCGAGGTGGAGCGCGTCGCGCCGTTCGGCGATCCGATCGAGGTGAAGATCAAGGGCTATCACCTGACGCTGCGGAAGGATGAGGCGGAGCGTATCGTCGTGGAGTGCGTTTGACGATGGAACAAGTACGTCTACCTCAGACGAACGGCGTTGTGCCTCTCAGTGCACTGAAGCCTGGGCTGCCCGCGCGGGTAGTGCGGATCGAGGCCGGCCGTGGACTCGTTGGGCGGCTGACCGCGCTGGGCCTCGTGCCTGGGACGCCGGTGGAAGTCGTCTCGGCCAATGGCGGGCCGTTGCTGCTGAGCGTGCTGGGTAGTCGGCTGATCCTGGGCCGCGGGATGGCGGCGAAGGTGCTGGTGTGTGCGTCACAGCAAGGCTGCGACTGACGCGTGTTTTTTTTGCAGAGAATGTTCGGCATGCCAAACATTGTGTGCCAACATAGGATTCTCTCCGCGTCAACGACGTTGACGGTCGCGCTGGCCGGGAATCCGAACTCCGGTAAGACGACGATCTTCAATGCGCTGACCGGTGCGCGCCAGCACGTCGGCAACTACCCGGGCGTGACCGTTGAAAAGCGCGCCGGAACCTGCAAACGCGGCGCCACGACGATCCAGATCGTTGACCTGCCCGGAACCTACAGCCTGACGGCTTATTCCGTTGAGGAACGGATCGCGCGCAGCTTCCTGATCGATGGGAAGCCCGACGTCGTAGTCGACGTGGTCGACGCGTCCAATCTGGAGCGCAACCTGTATCTGGCGGTCCAGTTGATCGAGCTCGGCGTGCCGCTGGTGTTGGCACTGAACATGTCGGATCTCGCGAAGCGGTGCGGGATCGAGTTTGACTTGGTGCTCCTTGAAACACTGCTGGGTGTACCCATCGTGCCAACGGTTGGGCACACTGGCCAAGGCATCGACGAGTTGCTCAACGTGGTGGTTGCCGTCGCCGCAGGGGAGAAGTCCAGCAGCCCGCGCCACGTGCCTTATGGGGGCGAGATCGAGCGACACCTCGACGAGTTGCAGGGGCACATGGCACGGTCTGTGCCGCAGCTCAACGGCGTGCCACGACGTTGGACCGCCTTGAAGTTGCTCGAAGGGGATGAAGCCGTGCGTGCGGAGGTCGCCAGTGCCGATGTGCTCCGCGAAGCCGACATGGCTGTCCATCGTCTCGAGACCGTACTGGGGGACAACCCCGAAGCGGCAATCGCCGAGCGCCGGTACGCGTTCATTTCGGGCGCCTGCCAGGAGGCGGTGCGCAGCACGGTCGAGTCGCGGTATTCAATGTCAGATCGCATCGACGCGGTGGTGACGAATCGCGTGCTGGGACTGCCGATCTTTCTCGGCCTGATGTATCTCGTGTTTCAGTTGACGTTTACCGTTGGCGGTCCGCCGATGGAGTGGATCGAGTCGGGCTTTGTGTGGCTGGGCGGGGCAGTCGCGGGACTGTGGCCGGCCGGTTCGGAGAGCCTGCTGCGCAGCCTGCTCGTCGACGGTGTCATCGGCGGCGTGGGCGGGGTGCTGGTCTTCCTGCCGAGTATTTTCTTGCTGTTTCTGGCCATCGCATACCTGGAGGACACGGGCTACATGGCCCGGGCGGCGTTCCTGATGGACCGCCTGATGCACAAGATCGGCCTGCATGGCAAGAGCTTCGTGCCGATGCTGATCGGCTTTGGCTGCTCGGTGCCGGCGATCATGGCGACGCGCACGCTGGAGAGTCAGCGTGATCGGCTTACCACCATGCTCGTGGTGCCGCTGATGAGCTGCGGCGCGCGGCTGCCGATCTACGCGCTGATCATCCCCGCGTTCTTCCCGCCCGCGTGGCACGCTCCGCTGCTGTGGCTGATCTACCTGCTAGGGATCGTGCTGGCCGTGGTTTGTGCGAAGCTGCTGCGGGCGACCATGCTGCGTGGCGAGGCGCCCCCGTTTGTGATGGAGCTGCCACCCTATCGCTGGCCCACGCTGAGGAGTGTGACGCTGCACATGTGGAACCGCGGCGGGGCGTATCTGAAGAAGGCCGGCACGATCATCCTCGGTATCGCGATCCTGCTGTGGGCCATGCAGCAATGGCCCAATCTGCCGGAGGCGCAGGTGCAGCGATTCGCCGCTGAGCGTGCGGATGTCGCGGCCGAAACCAGCCAGACAGAGGAAACGCGCGCGGCACGCCTGGCATCACTCCGTAACGCAGAAGCCGAAGCCGCGCTCGAAGCGTCTCTAATGGGCCGGATCGGCCACGGGCTGGAGCCAGTGCTGCGGCCATGCGGATTCGATTGGAAGATCTCGACCGCGATGATCGGCGCGTTTGCGGCGAAGGAGGTCTTCGTCAGCCAGCTCGGCATCGTCTATTCGCTGGGCGAGGAGCAGGCAGAGGATTCGACGCCGTTGCGCGACAAGCTGCAGGCCAATTACACGCCATTGCAGGGGTTCTGCATCATGCTCTTCTGCCTGATCAGCACGCCGTGCATGGCGACAATCGCGATCACGAAGCGTGAAAGCAACTCGTGGGGCTGGGCGTTGTTCCAACTCGGTGGGCTGACGGTGCTGGCCTGGGTTGTGACGACGGCGGTGTATCAGGTGGGGAGCCGATTCTTTTGAGGATGGAGTAGATACATGTGGGAGACTCTCCTGGTTGGAGTCATCATCGGCGCCGCCGGCGTGGGTGTCGTGCGATTCATGACGCAGACGAGCAAGGCGAAGTCGGGCTGCGGTGGCTGCGGCGTCTGCGGCGTGGATATGAGCAAGGATGAACAACATGGCACAAGCGGCCTTCTCTGTGAACGACCTGAAGAGCATCGACAAGGGCGAAGTTCTGATTCTCGAAGTTCGACGACAGCGTGCGCACGGGTGCGCGATTGACCAAGAATTCCTGACGTTCCCGGCCGAGCTCCGGCGTGTGTTCGCCGAGTTCGCGGCTACGTTCGCGCGGGCTCCAGAGACACCGGAGGCCGCCTGTCGGAATGTGCGGCACCATCGACTCGAAGAGTACTTTGATCGGGACAACTGAGAGTGGATCGCAAGGCCACGAGTGAAGCCGAACCGCAGCCCGCGCGCCAGTACGTATCACAACGGACGCCCGTGATCGACTCCGCGCGGCTATTCGGGAGCCACAAAGAGATCCAGATCCGTCACGGCGACGAGGTCTACCGCTTGCGGATCACGAGTAACGGGAGATTGATTCTGAACAAGTAGCGGAACGTCAATACAGACTGAGTCCCCAGCCAGCCAGAAGCCAGCCAGGGAGTTGCCGAGCCAGATTGGGCACGGCGCTCCCTTTTTTCGTCTCGGGATTCTCGGAAGGAACAGGAGGTGTGAATTGCGGATAACGTTGATCGTGGGAGTCGTAACCGTTACGGCGGTAACCGCCCCATCGGCGTCGGCCGAGATCATCGACGGCGCGAATTGGGCAGACGAGGTCGTCGAATACTCCGCGAACATCCAGAACTACGACGGTTTTCTGATGGACGAGGACATGGAGTGGTGGCTGCTCAAAGAGCCCGACTGCGACGTGAACGAGAACGGCTACGCGTGGGATCCGGTCGACCAGGACACGGTGGCCGGCTGGCGCACGACGGATGCTGGTGAATATGTGGTGATGTACTGGGAGCACGGCCTGCTGGATCGCAGCGGTGATGACTTGAGCATCATCCTCTACGGCGGTCCATTCGCCGACGCGGAAGTGTCCGCGAGCGTCGATGGCGTCGTGTACAGGTTGATCGGTACGATCGGCGGCGGCACGCCGGGGTATCTGCGCGAGGAGACACTCGACTTCGCCGGTCTGTTTGATACGTGTGTGCACTACGTGCAGGTGCTCCGCGTCGCCAGCGGACCGCAGACGGGCATGTTCTTCGATGCCTTCGGCGGCGACGTCTACTGGGGGGATTTCGACGGCGACTGTGACATCGACCTGTACGACTTCGCGTCGCTTCAGGTGTGCTTCTCGGGAGATGGCGGTGGGATCTGGGGGAGGGCATGCGCGCCCGGAGACTTTGATCGCGATGACGACATTGACGGCGATGACTGGGCTTCGTTTGCGGATGAGTTCACCGGACCTGTGCAGTAGCGCAGTCATGCGGGGCTTCGTAGTATGACCAAGCGCTCCCCGACGGCCGGTTGCCGGCGATGCGAGGACTGGAGGCAAACGCCTCATGGGAAAGACCGGACAGAAAGGATACGTAATGATACTGATGCGAAACAAGACCATCGTGGCGACGCTGGTTGCGCTCACATTGGGTGGTGCAATCGCCTCTGCCGAAATCAGCGAAAGTGCTAACTGGGCAAATGAGGTATCGAACCACAGCGCGAACATCCAGAACTACGGCGGCGAACTGCTGGGGCCGACCACCGAGTGGTGGCTGACCGGGCCGGCCGACTGCGATGTGAACGAGAACGGCTACGCCTGGGACCCCGAGGACCAGGACACCGTCGGAGGTTGGCGCGGCGGCATGCCGAACGAGACCATGACGATGTTCTGGGAGACAGCTATCCCCGACCTGCCCGGCGATGACCTCACCGTTTATCTGTACAGCGGCCCTGGCGCAGGCGCGGACGTATTCGCCAGTGTCGACGGCAGCCTGTTCGAGCTGATCGGCACGATTGCAGGCGGGACTGAGGGGTACCTGCGTGAGGAGGTGTTCGATTTCGCCGGGGTGTTCATGGACGACGTGCAGTACATCAAGGTGGCGCGGACGGCGAGCGGTCCGCAAACCGGCATGTTCTTCGACGCGTTCGCCGGCAATGTGCCAGAGCCCGGCAGTCTGCTACTGCTGGTGCTGGGGACGGTAGCGGTTCGGCGGCGCCGGCGCTGACCCGGCCGGACACAGTGCTTTCCGGAGCGGCCGAAAGAAGAGCGCACGCGGTCGGACCATTCACGGCAAACGCGGAGACTGTGTATGCAAGGACGAGCATTCACCCTGATCGAACTGCTGGTGGTGATCGCCATTCTGGCGTTGCTCATTGCCATCCTGCTGCCTTCGCTCTCCGCAGCACGAGAGGCGGGGCGCGGCTGTGTCTGCCTGTCCAACCTGCGCACCGTCATGCTTGCGACCCAGCTCTATGCGCAGGAATGCAATGACTGGTTGCCGGCCGCCGAGCCGCCGCTGCGCGAGTTTCCGCATCCACAACACTGGTTTATGAACGGTGAGCTTACCCGATACATGAGCTTCGAGAACCGAATAGATGCCGAGGGGGTTCCGTTGGGCCCGCCGCTGAAAGACTCGATCCTGATCTGTCCGAGCCATCTGGAAACAGATACTTGGCGTGACGGAACTGCACTGAGTTACTCTCTCAGCTACGCGATGAATGGGACGTGGGGCCTGGGGGGACGCCCGGATCATCTCGAACACCGGCGGTTGACGGAGTTCAGCCGGGTGCCTGACGTGATGACCTGCACAGATGCGCGTGGCGTTGAAGCTGCCCCGGGTATTGTCCTTTACAAGGGCTGTCCCAAAGACAACTTTGACTTCCGCCATCGCGAACGTGTCAATGTGGCTTTTCTTGATGGGCACGTGTCGCCGATCATTGAAGACGAGATTCCCTTCGGCATGGACAACCGGTACGAGGCGTTTTGGAGTGCCAAGAAGCCGCGCATCGCGAAGTAGGAGCGAACGCAGATGAATACTGAATCCCAATTGCGGCCTAGCAGCCTGTTGAAAAACGGTCGGAGCGCACTCGATGCCCGGAAAACCGGTGCATTTGAGGCCCTCTACGTCGGCCGCCGGGAGCCGACGCTACTTCTTCAACAGGTTGCCAAGTGGAACAACCGGGCATTCACGTCACTGTTGGTGACGGCGATGTTCCTGGTCCTGGCGGTTTCGGGTTGCGTGCGTTATTTCGCGCCGCGCTGCCGGGACGCCAACTGGGGCGGGTGGAACGTGCTGGGGTTGGGCAAGGATGAATGGGTT
The DNA here is from genome assembly GCA_029558835.1 of Planctomycetota bacterium. Lineage (GTDB taxonomy): Bacteria > Planctomycetota > Phycisphaerae > UBA1845 > UBA1845 > JAKQDH01. The sequence continues at coordinate 7,701 of JAKQDH010000133.1, forward strand.
ACGATGCACATGGCGTCGGCGGTGATGTTCCTTATCATCGCCGCCGTCCATGTCGTGCTCAACTGGCAGGTGCTGCTGAGCTACCTGCGAACACAGCGCGGCGGCGGCTTGCGCCATGTGCGCGAGGCCGGCGGCGCTGTGGGGATTACCGCGGTCGTCGTGATCTTGTCGGCCGCGATGCTCCCGCCGGCGAGTTCGCTCGCGGGGTTCGCCGAGGGGCATCAGGAGCAGTTTGCGCTTGCGCTTAAGCCCGTCGCGCCCTGGCGTCACGCCGAGGACACGCCGCTGGCGGAGTTCGCAGGGAAGCTCAACGTCCCACTGAAGTCGGTTCTGGCGTCGCTCAACACCGGCGATCGTCCGGCTCACGCGGAAGACACGTTGCGGGACGTTGCCCGGTGGCGTGACACGACGCCCGCGGCCCTCTACAGGCAGCTCCGCCACGGCCTGGGCCAATGCGAGGGTCGCAACCAGCCCCCTCGCAGCGGGGACGACGAATAACGGCCCGGTATCAACGCTCCCGGCCGCTCGTGTTATGATGCAGGCGCAGCGGGTTGCGGTCGTCTGGTGATCGGGAGGAGGGAGAAACCTGGAGACGTTTGTATGAAGCGCAGCTCCATCTACGAAACACGCTTCGAGCGAATCTTCCTGGACGCCGAACTGTCCGCCAGCTATGCCAAGCGTCATGCGGCGTCGGCACGCAAGGCTGGCGAACAGTTCGCAATCTTCCTGAACCGGGAGAATCGCAAGCCGGGGCGCGTGTCGTTGGTGTTGGTCACAAGCATCGGGTCAATGCTGAGCAGTTGGGTCAGCGCAGCATCAACTTGAATGCGATGTTGCGTGGGTGTACCGGTACAGCGCCCGGCAACGTCGTGCCCCGTCGTTTGGAGGATTTCAAGGATAGTCTCCACCATGGCCCATGGCGCAGCCTGTTTCAGGATGGCCCACGCGCCGCTGACGTGTGGGGCAGCCATAGAGGTGCCGGAATGGTCTGTGTAGCTGTCGTCTGCGCCGATGGTTGCGGACCTGACGTCCACGCCGGGACCGTAGAGTTCCAGGAAATCCGCTTCGTAGTTGCTGAAGTTCGGCTCGGCGTCGTTGTCATCCACGGCCCCTACTGCAACGGCGGTGGAGACGCAGCCAGGTGCGGAGATACCGATGCATGAGCCATCGTTACCCGATGAGATAACGGTGGCAATGCCTGCGGCGCGCAGGTTGTCGATGCAGGCTCCCACGCCGGCAAAGTCCTGGTCGCACTGGGATTGGTTGGAATAAACGCCCGCTCCCAGGCTCATATTCACGGCAGCGATGGGGTACAAGGTGCGGAGAGAATAGACGTAGTCCAAGGCGGCAATCTGGTCGTCAGTCCAGGCAAGTACACAGTCCGTGCCGGGCGGATCGCAGTCAGGCGAGCTGAAGAACTGGGAGAAGACTTGCACGACGATCAGGTCGGCGTCGCGCGCGATGCCAAACCGCGGCACGCCGGCGTCATTGCCGGCTACGATTCCGGCGACATGCGTGCCATGGTCCGAACGCGGGGGGTTGGCATGATACCTGGCTGCATCCGAGCTGGTGATGTCGGTAGCCTGGCCGTTGGGGCAGTCGCCGCCGTTGGCGGGGTCACCATCCTGTCCGCTGGCGAAGCAAGCCTGCACCAAGTGTTTACCCGCAAAGAAATGGTGGCTGGCCCGGATACCGCTGTCGAGGACGGCGACGTACCAGGCGGAGCCGCCGTACCCCAGCGCCCACGCGTCATCCGCGCCCACGATGCCGACCGTGCCGTCCAGATGGACTGACATGAGACGGTCTTCGCTGATCCCCACCACACCCGGGGAGCTTTCGAGCTTCTCCAAGGCGCTTTCTGACACAGACAAGGCCGCGAAAGGCACCGAGCGATACGTACGACGCAACGTGTACGAGACGCCTGCCAGCCGGTCAATCTCCGTGCGCACGGCGGTGTCAATCGCCTGCGCTAGCTCCTCGTCCACTTGCGCCGCAGTGTCGACATTCCGGGCAGCCCGAGAGGAGGCGGCTAGCGCGGCGCCATGTGGGATGCCCACCTGAATGACCACGGGGACACTGCCCCTCACTTGGGCGATTGCCCTTAGCCGGGCGAACTGCGCTGGCCTAGTGTCCGCGTCAGGCGCCTGCGGGGACAGGAGGCTCTCCGAGCAGGACCACTCTGGAATGCGTTCTTCCGGACAGGTGCCCTCGAACGGAGCGCAGTCTGTGCACACACACTCGGATTCACCACAGGCCAGCACGCAGCACATTTCGCTGGCCGACGGCGCCTGTGGCCCAGCAGCCTCGGACGACACTGGCCCGACCTGAGCGCCACGCACATCGGGCACGGCGACCGGCTGCGTCGCGTCTCCCGTTGCGGGCTCGCCCGCCCCTGCTGCCACGCCCGCGAATGCGACTGTTAAGCCCACCACCACCCTAGTTTGCTTCCTGCGTTCCATGGTCAGCCTCCCTTGTTCGCTAAAGCCAGCCTGCTCCGGCGACACAACCGCACTGAGGATTGAGCGTTACCATTCCGGCCGAGACTCCGACGACCTCCGCAACGAGAGGCAGACTCCCCCGGTGTTGCACCGGGGCAAAACCGGTCTGCTCCCTCAACTGCTGAGCCTGCCGTCCGGAGAACGAGGGCATCAGCTCCGCGCGACACTGCCCTGTATGCAGACGGTGAATCAACTCGCGTGTTAATCAGGCATCGTCGTGCCTTATCACTAATCCAACACTGGATGCCTGTGGACAACACCTCGCCCCCGTAACGGCCATCAAGTTGACGGCGAGCGGAACGCAGGTACTCCGCCCCCCCATATCACGACAATCACTAACCCCAGTCAGACAGCCGCGGGACTTCTCGTTTGCTTTCTGGGGCGGAAAGCCGCTGGCGCGGTCGCCAGGGCCGGTGGGGGGGCGGAAACGCGACGTAGGTGAGTGCCGCTCCCGCCGTACTGTGGCGTGCGGGTCAGGCCGTGCCGCTGGTCAGCCGGTCGGCTGCGACGGGCCTGCCTTCTCCAGGGCTTCCAGCACAATGGACTTGGTGAGCAGCACGGGCAGCGCGATGACGTCCTGGGGTCGCCCGGCCGGGTAGATGAGGTTCAGCGGCACGCCGCTGCGGTTGAAGCGGGCCAGGTCGGCCGCGATCGCAGGGCCCTGGTTGGTCCAGTCCGCCTCGATGGGCACGACGCCCAGCTCCTGCATGCGCCGCATAACGTCCTTGGTCTTCAGCACGACCTTCTTGTTGGTCTGACACGTGGCACACCAGCGGGCGGTGTAGTCCACATAGACGGTGTAGCCCTTGGCCGCCAGTTCCTCCGCCATGCCCTGCTGGTAGGGCTGCCAGGGGATGTCGCGGCGCCAATCGAGACGGCGCAGATCAGTGGTACCGGGGTTGGCGTGCGCCAGCAGGCGCGCCTGGGCCGCCTCGGCGTCGTACATCAGGTCGAACGAGAACCAGCCACCGAGCACCGCGACGCCCACCGCCGCCAGCCAGGCGGTTGTGCGTTTGCCCGCCGTCCAAGTCAGCTTGATCTTGCCGATCAGCCAGCAGGAGAACGCCAGGAAACACAGAAACGTAATGGTCGACCACACGCCGTCGGCGCCGAGCTGGCCGCCGAGAATCCACAACAGCCACACCGCGGCCCCCACCAGCGGAAAGCCCATGACCTGCTTGAAGGTCTCCATCCACGGCCCGGGCTTGGGCAGGTATTTCATCCACTCGGGAACGGCGGAGAGAAGCAGGTACGGCAGGGCCATGCCGAGCCCGGCGGCCGTGAAGACGGCAAACGCGGTTACTTTCGGCTGCGTGGCTGCCCACGCCAGCGCCGGGGCCAGGAACGGCGCGGTACAGGCCGTGCCCAGGATCGTCGCCAGCACGCCCTTGAGAAACGCGCCGGTGTAGCCCTCGTGCTGGGAAGCCTGTTCCAGAGAGGTTGTCGTCGTGCCCGGCAGGTAGATTTCGAACACGCCGAACAGGCTCAGCGCGAACACGAACATGATGGCCGTCAGAATGATGATCACCACGGGGCTTTGCAGGATCACAACGTTGAGTATCACGCTGAACACGGCGAACGCCCAGAAATACACCATGATCCCCGCGCAGAACGCCAGGCCGAGTCTGAGAATACGCCCGCGGTCCTCGCCCGCCTGCTGGACGAAACTGAGGATCTTGATCGAGATCACGGGCAGGACACAGGGCATGACGTTGAGGATCAAGCCGCCCAGGAAGCCGAACAGCAGGTATAGGATCAGCCCGTGGGTGTCCGCTGCCGTCGGGGAGGTGGTCACTGAGGCCGGGGAGGAAATCGCGGGCTTTGCCGTCGTTGCGGGGGTGCCGGCGGAGGCTCCGGCGTCCGCCGGCGCGACCGCGCCGGGCGGGGTGCTCTGCACGTCACTTAAGGTGGCGGGCGGAGTGCCGCCCTGTGCCACCTTCATGGCACTATCGGCGGGGGTGGGCGTGGGAAGCGTGCCCTCGACCGGGGGCACGGCCGCCGTGGTTGTGTCACCGCTGCCCACCGCGAAGGCGACCGTCTCGGGCGGGTAGCAGGTGCCCTGCTCGGTGCAGGCCTGGTAGGTAAACAGCCCGCCGATGCGTACCGGCACCGTGGGCGGTTCGTCGTCCACGGTGGCGGGCACGCGGATCGTCACCGTGCCGGTGAATTCGCTGAGCCGACCCAGAACGGGATCCACGCGGTTGTGGGGGGCCGGGTACTGCGGCGGACCGAACGTGATGCCCGGCGTCAGCTCCAGGAGTACTTCCGCCCCGACCAGGTTGGGTTGGGCCGGGCGATGCGATTGAATATGGTGCCCCGGCCTGACCTGCACCGTCACCAGAAGGTCGAACTTGGTCCCGGGTGTCAGTTGCACCTCGGGCAGGCCGGCTTGGACGGTGGCGTAGCGTCCCTGCGCCCGGGGTAGCGCGCGGCGTGCGCGCTCGAAGAACTCCTGGTGAGCCGGCCGCGGTTCGCCCGCTGCCACGGAGAGCCCGAGTCCCACGTGCGCTTTCTCCACGATGCAGAGGGTCTTGCAGACCTGGTACTGCGCCTTCAGGACCAGCATGACGCGCTCGTCGGTGATCTCCGTCGGCGGTGTGACGCGGGCCAGCAGGACCGGTGAGCCTCCGAGGATGTACGTCGTGAGCGGTCCGGGGTCGACGTGCCGAACCGGCACGGGGTACTCCCAGTCAGTAACCGTGAAGCCGGGCGGCAGCTCCCACGTCAGCAGAGGCGGCAGGCCCGCGTCGCCCGGGTTCTTCCAGTAGATGTGCCAGTCCGGCGCCAGGGCGAACTCGAGGCCCACCTCGAAGGGCATGCCGGGGACCACCGCCTCGACCGACGCCCGCAGGGAAAGCTTGGCTTTCGGCCCGGCATCGCCGGGACTTCCACCGGTGGGCGTCTGGGCAAGATTCGGGGTCAGCAGCCACGGTCCCAACAGACAGGCAGCCACCACAACCATCGCGGTGGTTCGCGGGCGATACCAGCGGTCGATCATGCGCTCGGCCTCCGGAAGGGTCGAAGTCAAATCGCGTCACGGCTCAACCCGCATGATACGGAACCGGCGGGACCTCTCCCAGCCCCGTGGAGCGCCCGTGACGGAGGGGTTGCGCCGTGCGGAACCCCCGAGGCGGTCGCGTAGAGTGCCCGGCGCTGAAATCAGTATGGAATGTGTAAGGCACAAGATTGACACACCGGTCAAGGTCGATATATTCAGAGAAGAGGGGTGAAGCCTGCGGATTGTAGTTCAGTGGTGCTTCATCATATCTTCTGCAACCGACAGGAGTTGCAGGGGTGATGAACCGGTGCCTGGTACGGCGCCGGGAGCAGGCGTTTTCCGGTTTTGGAACGGCCCTGCTGAAGGTGGGGCGGAAGTTGTGGTTTTTGGCTGGTTGTTGGTGACCGGGGCTGGGTCGCTGGGCGAACGGAATGCGGCCTCCGCAGCGGGCCGATGGGTCCGTTGACGGGTGTTGATAGGGTTCCGGTCCGTGCACTGTGGCAGCTAAAGGACTTCCGGAGGTCATAAGCATTTCGTCCGCAGCCACAGTGGTGGCCGTCGGCCGTCGAGTGTGGCGTCCCGGTGAGGGTGCGAGGGGTCCGGGGCGGATGGATTGATGCGAGCGGGTTCATCGGTTCGTGCATCGGCGTCAGGGGCAGGGCGTTCCAAGTCGATGGCGGCCGAGGGGACCGACTTCTTGTGGGCATACCTTTGGCCCAAGGGCACGGGCCTTTCGACAGTAGGTGCAGGGCGTTGGGCATTCCATACTAACCTGCCTTCCAGTGCCGGTTCCGGCAACCGTGGGTTCGGTTCTGAGTAGTCATCGAGGCCGACTACCGGGGGGGTGAAGCGCGCCGGATGTGCCGCGGGGCACCCGTGCGCACGTGGCGTCAGGTGAGGAGCGTCGCGGCGTGCGCGGTGTCTTGGTGGCACGGATTGGACGTCACGGCAGCCGGTTCGATGCGGACATAGAAGCGGAAGGCGGGTCGCGATGAACACGTGGGGCATCTTGGGTATCGTCGCACAATCAGCAGGGTCGTACGTGGCGTGGGTGCTGGTCGGGCTGGTGGTGGGCGGCGGTGGGCTGTACTTGTTGGAGCGGTGGCTGGGCAAGGCCCGGTTGCGGGCGGCCCGGCAGGAAGCGGACGTTCTGCTGAGCGAGGCGAAGACGGCGGCGGAGGTGGTGCGGAAGACGGCCGAGGTGGAGGCCAAAGAGGAGCATCTCCAGCAGCAGGAGCAAATCCGCAAGGAAGCCGCGGAGATGCGGGCGGAGCTGAAGGAAACGGAGAAGCGCCTGGCCAAGCGCGAGGACAGCCTCGAAGCGAAGATGGACACGCTGGCCACCAAGGAACGCAACCTGGAGCAGGCGGAGGCGAAGATCGCCACCCACGCGGCGACGTTGGAGAAGAAGGAGCGCGAGGTCGAGACCGTGCTGAGCGAACAGCGGGCCCAGTTGCTGCGGGTCAGCGGTATGACGGCCGAGGAGGCCCGGCGTACCGTGCTTAACGCGCTGAGCATGGAGCTGGAGCACGAAAAGGCGGAATTGGTCGAGCGGACGGTGACCACGGCGCGGGAGGAAGCGGCCGCCCGGTCGCGGGACATCACGTTGACGGCCATTCAGCGGTACGCGGCCGAGCATACGAGCGAGGCGACGGTGGCCGCCATCGACATCCCCACCGACGAAATGAAGGGACGGGTCATCGGTCGGGAGGGGCGCAACATCCGCGCGTTCGAGCGTGCCACGGGGGTGGATGTCATCGTGGACGACACGCCGGGGGTCGTGGTGGTCAGTGCGTTCGACCCGGTGCGGCGGGAGATCGCGCGGGTGGCGCTGGAGCGGCTCATCCATGATGGGCGCATTCATCCCGGGCGTATTGAGGAGTTGGTCGAGCAGGTGCGCAAGGAGGTGGAGGCGGAAATCCTGGAGACGGGCAAGAAGGCGGCCCTGGACGCCAGCGTCGGCGGCTTGCAGCGTAAGCAGCTTGACCTGCTGGGCCGGCTCAAATACCGCACCAGTTACGGGCAGAACGTGCTGCAGCACAGCATGGAGGTGGCGTTTCTATGTCAGATCATCGCGGATGAGCTGGGTCTCGATGGACGGCTGGCGCGGCGCTGCGGGTTGCTGCACGACGTGGGGAAGGCGATCGACCACGAAGTCGAGGGGGCGCACCCCAAGATCGGGGCGGACTTCTGCCGGCGATTCAACGAGCGGCCGGAGGTGCTCAACGCGATCGAGGGCCACCACGGCGACGTGCCCGCGACGAGCCCGTATACCGCGATCGTGATGGCGGCCGACGCCATCAGCGCTTCGCGGCCGGGCAGCCGCCGCGAGTCGCTGGAACGCTACATCCAGCGCTTGCAGCAGCTTGAGGAGATTGCCAAGGTGCACGCCGGGGTGACGGAGACCTATGCGATTCAGGCGGGGCGCGAGATTCGCGTCATCGTGGACGCCAAGCGCGTCGATGACGCCCTGGCCGAGAAGATTGCCCGCGACGTCGCGTTGGACGTGGAGAGACAACTGACCTACCCCGGGGAAATCCGGGTAACAGTGTTGCGCGAGGTGCGGGCGATGGCGGTGGCGCGCTGAGCGGATCCGGATGACGGGGGGCTGATGGTCAGAGGCGGGTGGCAGGGCCAAGCGCAGCGCCGGCAAGCGGGTGGCCGTGGCGACGGCATGCCGGTGCCTTCGGCTTGGGCATGCCACCCTGGTGGTCTCCCACTTAAGCGGCTCCCGGCAGAGCACCGGGCAAGCTTGGGGGCCGCGGCTTCGCCGGCTGTGATGGCGGGGACGCTGCGCCGTTGATGGTGACCGGGGTGCTATGGACCTGAAGCTGCTCTGTGCCGGTGACGTGGTGGGAGAGCCCGGGCGGCGGGTGCTGCGCGAGGCCGTCGAGCGGCTGCGGCGGGACGGGCGGCTGGACTGTGCCATCGTCAATGCGGAGAACGCGGCTGGAGGCTCGGGGCTGACCCCGGTGCTGTACGACAAGATCCTGCAGAGCGGTGTGGACCTGATCACCCTGGGGGACCACGCCTATCGTCGCAACGAGATCTTCCCGATATTGGAGACGAAGGACCGGCTGGTGCGTCCGATCAACTTCCCCGCGGGGGCGCCGGGCCGGGAGTATGCCCTGGCGGAGGTAGGCACCGGGCAGCGGGTGGCCGTGCTGGCAGTCATGGGCCGGCTGTACATGAAGCCGCCGGTGGACTGTCCGTTCCGCGCGGTGGATCGGGTGTTGGCGGCGTTGCCGGCGGACGTGAAGATCATCGTGGTGGACGTGCACGCAGAGGCCACCAGCGAGAAGATCGCCTTAGGTTGGCATCTGGACGGGCGGGTGAGCGTGGTGTTCGGCACGCACACGCACGTGCAGACGGCGGATGAGTGCGTGCTGCCGAAGGGGACCGCGTACATCACCGACGTGGGCATGACCGGCCCGCACGATTCCGTCCTGGGGCGACGCAAGGACCGCGTGCTGGGTACCATGATCAGCGGCGTGCCGAGCAAGTTCGAGGTGGCCTGCAACGACCCGCGCCTCTGCGGAGTGCTGGTGACGGTCGATGCCCACACGGGGCGGGCGAAGGCCATCGAGCGGGTGCAATACAAAGGGTCCGCACAGGCGACGGACGGATACGGGAACTCATGAAGAGCGGCGTCGATATCGAGCGGCAGTTGGGCGTCCTCACGCGGGGATGTGAGCACATCTACACCGTCGATGAACTCGCCGAGCGCCTGCGCGGCGGCAAGCGGCTGCGCGTCAAGCTGGGGATGGACCCAACCGCGCCGGACCTGACGCTCGGGCACGCGGTGGTGCTGCGCAAGCTGCGGCAGTTCCAGGACCTCGGGCACCGGGCGGTGCTGATCATTGGCGATTACACGGCGATGATCGGCGACCCCACCGGGCGCTCGAAGACCCGGCCGATGCTGACGACCGAGCAGGTGGAGGCCAACGCCCGCACTTACCTCGAACAGGCTGGGAAGGTGCTCGATTTGAGCCCCGACAAGCTCGAGGTGCGGCACAACAGCGAGTGGCTGTCTACGATGAGCTGCGCGGACGTGATCCGCCTGCTGAGCCAGATGACGGTCGCCCGCATGCTGGAGCGCGACACCTTTGCCGTCCGCCAGGCGGAGGGCAAGGAAATCTACCTGCACGAGCTGCTCTATCCGCTGATGCAGGCGCGCGACAGCGTGGCCATCGAGTCAGACGTGGAGCTGGGCGGCACCGATCAAACGTTCAACAATCTGTGCGGTCGGGACCTGCAGCGCGGCGCCGGGCAGGCGCCGCAGCTCGTGATGACCGTGCCCCTGCTGGTCGGCACCGATGGCAAGACGAAGATGAGCAAGTCAATGGGCAACTACGTCGGCGTCACCGAGCCGCCCTCCGAGATGTTCGGGAAGCTGATGCGCGTGCCGGACCCGCTCATGGCGGACTACTTCCGCCTGCTCACCGACGTGCCCGAGGCGGAGTTTCTGGATTGGTGTGACACGGCGCGGCACAACCCGCGGGACACCAAGGAGCGCCTGGCGAAGATCATCATCACCGCGTTTCATTCGGCGGCGGCGGCCGACGCGGCGGCGGCCGAGTTCGCCCGCGTGCACGGCGGCGGCTCTGCCGGCGGCCTGCCCGATGAGATTCCCACCGTCAGCCTGCCGGCCGAGAAGCTCCAGGACGGCAGGATCGTCCCGGTGGACCTGGCCCTGCTGTGCGGCTTCTGCACCACCCGGGGCGAGGCCCGCCGCCTGATCGCCGAACGCGGCGTCCGCCTCAACGGCCAGGCCCTCGAGGACCCCCACACCCCCATCCCGATTCAACCCGGCGACATCATCCAGCGCGGCAAGCGGCAGTTTGTGCGCCTGGTATTGCAGTAGCGGCCTGTGCCTGCCGGGCGCTGCTTCAAGACTCCTTGAACTGCTCTCCGTGTCACTGACTTGTGGTGCCCACCTGCGCGGGCGCGGACGCCTGGTCCACGGACCTGAGAACTTGGCGTTCACACAATAACACACACCGAAGCGCGGCGTCTGACAGGGTGTGTACGACCCGTGGGGTCTTGCGGGGAAAGGGTGCGCCTATGCGGCGGATGAGACGTACGGTTGTCGGACTGGGGGTGGTGTCGATTCTGGGTGGCCTGGCCGGCACAGGGTGGGGCAATACTGAGCCCGAGGCCAAGCCGGCGCCGGTGCAGGTTCGGGCCGCTTTTGATACGGCCCTGATGCTGGTGCGCTCGCCCGACGGGCTGCGGTTCGGCGACGACGGGCAGCTCTTCCTGCCGCACGCGACGGCCCCGACGCTGGTGCGGTTGCCTGGCGGGGCGTTGCTGGCGGTGTTCGACTACGCTCCCAACCCGGCGCGCAAGGGTGCCACGGTGCTGGCGGCCGCCCGCTCCGAGGACCGCGGGCGAACCTGGTCGGCCGCCCAGGCACTGCGGATCGACGTGGGTGGAGCCGACGCACGTGCACCCGACCGATCCGGCTCCGAGGCGAACGGCGAACCGTCGGGCCAGCCGTTGGCAGGCTGGCGCGCCGGTCTGCTGGTGCTGCCTGACGAGAGCCTGCGTCTGTACTACGTCCAGCCGTCGCCTCGGGCGACGCGGCGGGACGAGACACGGGGCGGGAGTCTCACGGTTATTGGGGCTGCACACAGCACGGACGGGCTGACGTACCGGGCGGACCCGGACACGCGCATGGTGCTGCGCGGGCCGGCGGACCTCTACCCGACCGTGGTGCTCCAGCCGGACGGTATACACATCTTTGCGGCCACGCTCAGCGACTTGGGCACCGGCGACAAATACGACGAGGTCGCGCAGCACCTGCGTCTGCGCAGCGATGGTGGGGCTGAGCGGTTGGCGTCGGTGCAGACGGACGGTGTCCGGCTGGTGGGGTCGATGCTGGCGGCCGAGGCGGGACTGCGCGCGTATGGGACCAGCGCCGAGGGCGTGCGGGTGCTCGAGTCTCGCGCGGACGGCGACTGGCGTTTGGGGCCGCGGGTATGCCACCGGGCGGCATGGGATCCGGCGGTGGTCAAGCTGGAGGACGGCGAGTATCTGATGGTGTACTGCGCGGCCTACGACGCCGGTTCGGCACAGGCCGGCAGCCCGGCGGGCGGCCAGGACGGCCGGGCGGCGCTGGTGGCGGCGCCGGCGGACGCCCGCCTCGCACAGGCCGCTTTGCTCGCACCGGGAAGTTCGGCCGCGAGCGGAACAACGGAGTCCTCGGCGTCGGGTGTGTCCGGCGCATCGGCTGTCGAGCAGGAGTCGGGCGAGGAGGCTGATGCTGAATTCGTCTTCGCTGACGCGGACGGCGCCGCCACGATCGAAGGTGCGTCCGCGGAAGCCGGCGCGGGTAGTGCCGCCGGCGAGAGCGGCCCATCGGACCTTACGCCGGACGAGGCGGCCGCCGCCGCCGAGGCAGCCGGTGAAGTGCCCGCGGGCTCCGCGGCAGCCGCGGGCGACGCAGGTGCGCCCGGACCCGCGGACAACCTGGCCGCGGGGCAGGGTGGTAGCGCCGATGCGTCCGCTGGAGGCGAAGTGGACGCTGCTGCCAGTGCCGCGGGCGACGCCGAAGGCGCCGCGGGCGGAGCCGAAGACGCAGCAGTGCCGGGCGAAGCTGCGGGCGAGGGTGAAGACGCCGCCGGCGATGAGGCGGAGCTGGTGGTCGAGGCGAACACTCCGGCGTCCCATCTGCCGGACGCGGCGAGGCTTGACTGTGCCGTCGATCTGCCGTTCGACCCGGCTCTTGCCCGACAGGGCCGCTGGGGCATTATCCCGCCGCCCGACGCGGATGGCTTTGCGCCGCGGCCCGACTTTGAGCACCGGTTCGACTACATCGGCTGGTGGGCTGACAATCTGAACGGGCATCCAGCGGACAACGCCTACCTGGTGTACGAGACGTTCATGCCGGGTCTGCCGGGTGATGATCGGCCGCGGCCGGAGTGGCCGGAGATGCGCGACATGTTCAACGGCGGGACCTACGAGGGGCCCCCGACGCCGTGGGACCCGGCCGAGCATCCGGACTGGGCGGCCGCCAGCGAGGCCGCGCAGGACCTGCTCCAGCGTTTCCGCGAAGCCACTTTGCATGAAGGCTATGCCACGCCCCTCGATGACTTCCACACCAACCTGATGTTCAGCGGCGAGGAGCCGATGCTGATGCAGTTGTTGCTGCCCAACCTCTCGGCGCACCGGGCGCTGACGAAGGCGACGATGGCGGACGCCTGGCGCATGGATGAGGACGGGAAGGTGTCGACGGAGCGCATGCTGACCGCCTGGGACACGTGTTTCCGCGGCGCCGGGCATCTGAATCAGGGCTCCACGTTGATCGAGGAGCTGGTCGGTGTTGCGGAACGGGCCATGGTGTACGAGAACGCACGCTGGGCGCTGAAGCACGAGGTGTTCTCGGAGGACGAGATGGCGCGGGTGTTCGACGTCTTGCGCGCGTCCGACCCCGGGCCGGCGGATCCGACGAACGCCGTCCGCGGTGAACACGCCTTCTTCATGGACTTCGTGCAGCACGCCTTCTGGCCCGCTGAACCTGAAGGCGAGCCGGGCTGGCGGGAGGACCGGGGTCGGGAGATCATGGGGGCCATCTCCGAAACGGTGCCGGAAGGCCTGCAGCACATGACGCGTGCGGACCTCGACAACGCCTTCGACGCGATGGAAGGCTACTACGCGGACCTGACGGATGTGATGAGCAGAGGGTATCCGGAGGCGCGCCGCGCCGACCTGGAGCGCGTCGAAGAGACGTACGTGCACCGTAGTCCGCTCACCGAGCAGTTGCTGCCCTCGCTTTCCAGGGTCCACACGCTGCGGGCACGGGCCGAAGCCAGTCGCCGGGCGACGCAGCTTGCCTACGCCACGCATCTCTTCAAGGCGCGGGAGGGCCGCTGGCCGGCCTCGCTCGACGAACTGCCGGCTGAGTACGGGCAGGACCTGCGCATCGACCCGTTCACCGGCGGCCACTTCGGGTACCAGGTTACCGAAGAGGGGCCGCGCATCTACTCGCTTTCCGAGAACGGTACCGATGACGGCGGCGAGCATTCCCGCTGCTGGAACGACGAGCCCACCGAGACGGGCTCCGATGACTACGTCTTCTGGCCGCCGCAGTGACCGCGGACCTTGATCCGCAGATTGCGCAGATTACACAGATGCGAATTGCGGCCGGCGACCTTCGCACGACGCAGCCGCCTATATTCACCACTGAGGCACGGAGAACACGGAGAAAGGAGTAGTTCATAGGACGGTCCTCTCCGTGTTCTCCGTGCCTCAGTGGTACCCACACCGGAATCGCACCACATACGTAACTGTTAAGATGCCTTTGTTATGCTGTCACTGTGGAGGTAATGCCCAGGCGGCTTCGCCGGTGGTGAGGCTCCAGTCATTGCCGAAGTAACCGGTGCCGCGCACGCCGCGCGCTTCCGCGGTCAACACTTCCGGCCCGCAGACCAGCCAGTCCGGGTAGCCGACGCCGGAGACAAAGTAGGGCAGGCGATCGGTCAACCGCATGCCGACTGCGCCGGAGCCGCCCACGACCCCGACGAGCGCGAGATTGCCGTCCGGACGGGGGCGCAGGAACAAGCACGCCAGGTCCTCCCCGGTCAGCGTCCGGTCGCCCACGCGGACCTCGCCGCGGCGCACCTGGATCGGACTTGCCGCCAGCAGGAGGGGCCACGCGGCGTTGCTGTCGGCGTGGCCATAGAGAATGACGTGGCGGTCCCGGCACTCGCCCCCGTTGCTGAAGGCCTTGTCCGGGATGACTTCGATTGACCCGTTGCCGCGATACCAGAAGGTCTCCGCATCGAAGCGGGCCTTCGCCAGCGCCCAGGCGTTCTCCTGCGGCGTGCCCTGCGTGCCGTACACGAACAGCATGCGGCGGGCGAATGCCTGCTTGAAGGGCCCGCCGCGGTCCGGGTTCTTGCCGGCCGGGTCGGTGGTTGTGAGCGTGGACCACTGTCCGGCATCGCGGCCCAGCAGCAGTAGCGAATCTGTCGGCCAGGGAATCTCGCCCAGCGTCTGGTCGTCCAGCTCGATGGTCAGCGGCGCGCCTGCCGGCAACGGCGTAGTGTCCACCTGCTTTCCCTCGCGTTCCTCCGTACGCGGTTGACTTAACGCCGTGAGGTCCAGTGCCAGGCGGGCGACGTTGTCCGTCGTGCCGCTGAACTTGCGCGCCGCGGCATCGAGCTTGATGTCGATCTTGCTGGGTTTCAGCGCCTGCGTCTGGGCCTTGATGCTCGCCCAGTTACACCGCGCGGAGACGGCCGGGTTGGCGGTGACGAACTCGACGTGGCGCACGTCGGCCGGGGCCGGCAGGGTATGGTGCTGGAAGAACTCGAGCATCGGGACCCAATCCACGCACGGGCTGCCCCACCAGTGACCGGCGCCCGGCCGCTCGTAGTACGCGAAGTCCGCATGGTACTCCGCCAGGTGCCGGCGCATGGTGCGGGCCTGTTCGACGGGAACGTTGTCATCCTGGTCGCCGTGCAGGATGTAGACGCCGTGGTGGAGGTAGTTGCGCGACAGCGTCAGCGTGTCGCTGGCGGCGGCCGCCCGTTGCAGCAACTCCTCGATCGGCGTGGGGTTCTCGAACTTCGCCGCCCCGGTGTACGACCAGAAGCTGATCCAGCCGGCGCTGGGTCCTATGGCCGCGAAGTGATCAGGGAACGTAGCCCCGATCTGCCAGACGCCGTGCCCGCCCATGGAGTGGCCGGTGAGGAAGATGCGCTGGGGATCGGGCTGGAGGTACTGGCGTGCATCCCGCTCGACCTCGAGGAAGTCGAGCCGGCCCCAGTCCTCCCAGTCGAAGCCGAAAGGTCGGCGATTCGTGGGGGCCACCACGTGCGCCCACGGCTTGCGGGCGTGATTGGTGATGAGCCCGGAGGCATCGACGCCTGCCCCGTGCAAGGCGAACATCAGGCCCGGCGCCGGCGCGTCGGCCGGCTGCGGCGCCGCCGGCTGCACCGCGTAGTACTGGACGCTGCCGTCGATGGCGCTGACGAACGTGCGCAGGTAGTCCTGCTCCGGCGTCCGCACGCGCAGCTTCAGCGTCGCCTCGGCACGGGGCATCTCGGCCGCCTGGGCAGCGGCCACGGTCACCAGACCGACATTGAGCGCCAGCTCCCCTGGGGTACTGGGCGCGCTACCGCGCAGGTGAAACGGCAGCTTGCGCATGCTCAGCGGACCCAGCGCCACTCGCTCCCCCACCCCGCGCACCTGTCCTTCGGCGTCTCCACCGCTCAGCATCACGATCACCGGGCCGGGTGTGGCGTTGATCGCGAGGACCGCCGCTACGCAGTCAACTGCCTCGCCCACGCGCAGGTCCGGCAGCGTGCTTTCCTGCGGCTCCAGCAGGCACGCAGCGGCGGGACTGCGCAGCTTTGCCTTGACCTGCTCGCGGCCACAGCGAAACAGCAGCTCGTTGAGGCCGGCGCGAAGCTGGACGGGCACGCGGATGTTGCCGAACTGGTAGGGGTCGCCCACTCGCGGCTCGCCGTTGACGTACACCATGCCGTGGGCGACGGCCTCCAGCAGCACGACGCGGTCCTGGGCGGTCGTAACGGTGGCGCACAGATAGCCGTTGCCTAAGGCCGCGTGCTTGAACCAGCCGTCGTCGCCGGCCGTGAGGGACTGCCAGGCGACCGTCGTGTCGTTGGGCAGAGTGACGGTGTCACCCGCGTGGGGTATGGTCCAGTCGCCGCGGACGATCCGGGCTTCCACGGGGTCCACGTGCAGCGGCCCCCTCTTCATGGCCGGCAGCGGGCCGACCACCAGAGCCTCTTCGATGTCCAGTTCAGTCGCCTGCGCGTCCAGGGTGGCGGGGGCGACGGCAGCCGGGCCGGCGGACGCCTGCGGTCGCGCCTCCTGTGCCGGTGGCGGCGCGGTTACGGTGCCAACGGTCCACGGTGCGATCAGAAGGACCAAGAGCATGCTTGCCATGGTGCTGCCTCTCCGTGCAGAATACGCCAGGATGTCCGACGTGATCTTGTCACGCGCCGGCGGGCTTGTCCACTGCCAGAGTAAGCGACGCGGGAGCCAACCCAATGCCGACGTATCTGCTCGGGATCGACGTAGGCACGACAGGCAGCAAGGCGGTGCTGATCGAGGAGGGCGGCCAGCTCCGCAGCAGTGTCACGACTGAGTATCCGTTCTCGACGCCACAGCCGCTCTGGGCGGAGCAGGACCCGGCGGATTGGTGGCATGCCGCGACGGTGAGCATTCAGCAGGTGCTGGATGAGACGGGCATTCCACCGGGGCAAATCGCCGGCGTCGGGCTGACCGGGCAAATGCACGGGCTGGTCGTCCTGGACGCCCGGGGACAGGTGCTCCGCCCGTGCATCATGTGGAACGACCAGCGCACGGGCGGCGAGTGCCGCGCGCTCACGCAGCGCATCGGTGCCCAGCGCGTCCTTGCCCTGACGGGTAACCCGCTGCTGCCGGGCTTCACCGCGCCCAAGATTGCCTGGCTTCGTAGCCACGAGCCGCAGGTCTATGGGCGGATTGCCCACGTACTGCTGCCGAAGGATTACGTCCGCTGCCGGCTCACGGGGGCGTTTTTCAGCGACGTGTCCGACGCCTCGGGCACCTCGTTGTTCGACGTCGGCCGGCGGTGCTGGTCGGACGAGATGCTGGCCGCCCTGGACGTCCCCCGTGCCTGGTTGCCGGAGGTGACGGAGTCACCGGTGGTCAGCGCGCGAATCGGCGCGGAGGCGGCCCGCCGGACGGGCCTGAGGGAAGGCACGCCGGTGGTGGGAGGCGCAGGCGATCAGGCCGCCCAGGCGGTGGGCACCGGCATCGTGCGCGAAGGGCTGGTTTCCGCCACGCTGGGCACCTCGGGGGTAGTGTTCGCGGCCTCGCAGACGTATCGCGTCGAGCCGCAGGGCCGGCTGCACGCGTTCTGCCACGCCGTGCCAGGTATGTGGCACTTGATGGGCGTCATGCTCTCGGCCGGCGGCAGCTTCCGCTGGTATCGGGACACGCTCTGCGCCGCGGAGCAGGTGGAGGCGAAACGGGGAACGCACAGTGCCTACGAGCTGCTCACGGCGGCCGCGGCCGAGGTACCGCCGGGGTGTGAAGGGCTGCTGTTTCTGCCTTACCTGACGGGCGAACGCACGCCGCATCCCGATCCGCACGCCCGCGGGGTGTTTTTCGGCCTGACCGTCCGGCACAGCAAGGCCCATCTGACCCGAGCCGTCCTGGAGGGCGTCAGCTTCGGGCTCTGCGACTCGCTGGGGCTCATGCGCGAGCTGGGCATCGCGTGCAGCGAGGTACGGGTGTCGGGCGGTGGGGCGCGCAGCGCGCTCTGGCGACAGATTCTCGCGGACGTGTTCCGTGCGCCGACGGTCACGGTGAACCTGACCGAGGGCGCCGCGTACGGCGCCGCTCTGCTGGCCGGCGTCGGCACCGGCGTGTACCGCGACGTGCCGGTCGCCTGCGAACGCACGATCCGCGTCACCGGCAGCACGAGTCCCGGCCCGGCCGCGACCGTCTACGCGGATTATTACCCGCGCTACCGGGCCCTGTATCCTGTCTTGGCCGAGCCGTTCGAGGCACTGGCGCAAGTGGCCGGGAGGCACCATCGGGCGTGACGAACGGACGACATGCCGGCGCCTTCGGCTTGGGCATGGCACCCACCCCGTGGCGCGCCGGGACTTGAGCACGCCCCCCTACTGTTTCCCTCGTGGATGGCCATCCGCAGGCTCGAACAGCGGACAGCGCCACAGGTGGAGACGGTGCGCGTACCACTGCGCCAGCACGCCGAGCGTGCGCACGGCGTAGACCGCGGACCGGCGGAAGTTGATGCTGCTCGCTTCGTCGAAATAGCGCACGGGCACCGGGATGTCCCCGAGCTTGAAGCCGAAGTGCACGCACTGCATGAGAAACTGCGAGTCGAAGACGAAATCGTCGCTGTTGCGGTGGTAGGGGATGGTGTCGAGGACTTTGCGTGTGTAGGCGCGGTAGCCGCTGTGCCATTCGCCGAGGTTCTGGCCGGTCAGCACGTTCTCGATGAAGGACAGCCCGCGATTGGCCAGGTACTTCTGCCAGGGCATGCGGCCGGCCAGGGCCTCGCGTCGCGTGCGGATGCGATTACCCAGCACCACGTCGCAGATACCCAGCCGCAGAATCTCCAGCGTGGCGGGGATCACCCGGGCGTCGTACTGGTAATCCGGGTGCAGCATGATTACATAGTCCGCCCCGCGCGCCCGGGCTTCGTCGTAACAGGTCTTCTGGTTGCCGCCGTAGCCGCGGTTGACCGGGTGCTCGATGACCGTCGTGCGCGGCAACCGGCGGGCAATCGGGGCCGTGTCGTCCCGGCTGGCGTCGTCCACGACGATCACTTCGCTGAAGCAGTCGGGTGGAATGTCCGCATGGATGCGCTCGATGGTGCGGGCGGCGTTGTACGCGGGCATCACGATGATCACGCGGTCGGACATTGTGGCACTACCCTCCGCAACGCCAGCGCTGCACTGCGTCGCGGGCGGCATCTTGCCATGTTCGCGGGGGATTGCCAACCAGCCGCGTGTAACGCTGCGTGGCCAGGACGGAGTACGCGGGCCGCGCCGCGGGCCGGTGCAGGTCGGCCGCCACGATGGGCGTCAGCGTGCCGCTCAGCCCGGCACAGGTCCGCAGGTGCTCGGCAAACTCCGCCCAGGTGCACGCTCCGGTGTTGACAAAGTGCACGATGCCCGTCGCGCGCACCTCGATGAGTCGCACCAGCGCCTCGGCTAAGTCGGGGGCGTACGTCGGCGAACCGACCTGATCGGTGATCACAGGCGCCGGCTGACCCTGCGTCAGCCGCCCCAGCACGAATTGCAGGAAGCTCCTGCCCCACGGCGCGAACAGCCAGGCGGTGCGGACGATCAGGTAGTCGCCACCGGCCTGAGCCACCCGCTGCTCGCCGAGCAGCTTGCTCGCACCATACGCACTCACCGGCCCCGTCGCGGCGTCCTCCGCGATGGGCGCCCGGGCGGCGCCGTCGAATACATAGTCGGAACTGATATGAACGAGCCGCGCCCCGTGCGCCCTGCACCAGCGGGCGAGCACGCCCGGCGCCTCTCCATTCACCTGCTCGGCATACTCCCGCCGCGTCTCACACTCATCCACGGCCGTGAAGGCGGCACAGTTGAAGACCACGTCCGGCCGATGCCGGTCCAGCGCGGCGACGACGGCCGCGGCATCGGCAAGATCGAAGTCGTCGATGTCCACCGGCGTGACCCGGGCAGCGCCACCGCGGCTGGCCAGCGCCGCCAGCAGCGCCCGTCCCAGCATCCCCGCGGCTCCGGTGACCAGAACGTGCATCACGATGACCTCTTCGCGCGGGAGCCGTATTGTTGTTCGTAGTACGCTTTATACGCCCCGGACTTGATGGGCTCCCACCAGTCGCGGCGGGTGCGGTACCACTCGATCGTCGCGGTCAGGGCCTGCTCGAAGCTGTGCGTGGGCTGCCAGCCGAGCTCGCGGCCGATCTTGTCGCAATTGAGGGCGTAGCGCCGATCATGGCCCGGGCGGTCGGCCACGTACTCGATGGACGATTCACCCTTGCCCAGCCCGGCCAGCAGGCGGTCGCAGATTTCGCGGTTCGTCCGGCCCCTGCCGCCGCCGAGGTTGTACACCTCGCCCACCCGCCCGCGCTCCAGCACGACCGCGAGCGCTTCGCAGTGATCGGTCACGTAAATCCAGTCGCGCACGTTCAGCCCGTCGCCATACAGGGGCACCTTGCGGCCTTCGAGCAGGTTCGTGACGAACAGCGGGATGAGCTTCTCGGGATACTGGTACGGGCCGAAGTTGTTGGACGAGCGGGTGATGAGGGCGGGGAAGTCATGCGTGGTGACGTACGTCTGCACGAGCAGGTCGGCGGCGGTCTTGCTGGCGGCATACGGGCTGCGCGGCCGGAGCGGGTACTGCTCGTCCGCGGCCAGCGGCTCCGGCAGCGAGCCGTACACCTCGTCCGTGCTGACGTAGAGGAACCGCCGCACACCGACCTTCCGGGCCGCCTCCAGCATGACGTGCGTGCCCAGGATATTGGTGGTCATAAAGTCATCGCTGGCGAGGATGCTGCGATCGACGTGCGACTCGGCCGCCAGGTGGATGACGGCGTCGCAGCCGTCCAGTGCCGCCAGCGCGTCGGCCGGCTTCCGCACGTCGCCGCGCACGAAGCGATACTCAGGCCGCCCGCAACAATCAGCCAGGTTCGCTTCGTTACCGGCATAGGTGATGAGGTCCAGGTTCGTGACGCGCACCCCCGGCCAGCGCGTCAGCGCCAGCCGCACCAGGTGCGACCCAATGAACCCGAGCCCGCCGGTGATGCATATATGTTGAAAGGGCATGCCCGCTCCCCAGAAATCCTATATGAGCGTGCCTGATCGTGCGACGGTTATCCGAGCCGCGCGAGGCGGCGGACGCTCCGCACGCCACATCGTCCCGGCGCGGAACCGACCCATGTTGCGGCCTGAGCGGGTTAGGGTCAAGCCCGGCTCAACCCAGGTACACCTCCCGGGGAACCGACGCACCCCTTGCATTCCGCGAATACCTGCCGGAAACTGGTGTGGTGGTGTGCCTCGTCGGACCCGGCAGCGAGAGAAGGCGACGTTTCCTGCAAGCCCCTTGGAGGGGCAATCTACGGGGTACCGTCGCGCGGCAAGGGACGGAGGTGGCTCGTCATCCGACGGGTGGAGCCCCTCTCCGGACTCGCCGCAGGAGCATGCAATGCTGACCTACTTTCGAGCGGACAACTTCAAATCGCTGGTCAACGTGACGATTGAGCCTGCGGGGCTCAACCTCCTGGTCGGCCGCAACAACTCTGGCAAGACCAACCTGTGCCACGCGCTGCGGTTTCTGTCGCTGACGAGCCGGATGTCCCTGCAGGAAGCGGCTCGGCGCTGCACGCCGGAGCCCTGGAGCCTGGCCAACGTCTATCTCGACAAGCACCCGATCGATCTGTCCCTGCGCTGCTCGCTGACATGGCAGGGGGAGACCCTCACCTTCGAGTACGAGCTGATCCTGAACGCGCCGCGCGTCGGAAGGGGACCCCGCGACAAGGCACCGCTGACCGTGGCGGAGGAGACGCTACGGGTCACCGGCGGACGGTTCCAGTGTACCGCGCTGATCCAGAACAACGCCGGACGGGTCCAGTTGCTGCACGAGCGGGCCTTTCTGGGTGAAACGCATGCTGGCGGTCACTACGTTGGCACCGCTGCGCCGACGGATCACACCATGTTGTTCCGCCTGTATGACCTGGAAACCAACCAACGGTCAAACCTGTTCAAGCGCTGGCTGGGAAGCTGGCAGTACTTCAACTTGGACGCCCTTCGCCTGCGCAACGTCGAGGCCCAGCCACTCGACATGGAACTGGCCTGGGACGGATCGAACCTTGCGTCGGTGCTCTACAACCTCAAGAGTTCCGACGAACGGCTTTACCGAAAGATCGTCGAGGCGACCAAGGTTGTCGAGCCGAAGCTCGATGTTGTCAACTTCCAGTCGCCGGACCCCGAGCAGGTCTACATGTTCTTCGAGGACGGCAGCGGAAAGCGGTTCGGCGCGTCGAACATCTCGGACGGGACGCTACGATACCTCGCTTTGTCTACGATCATCATCATGAACCGCCGTGCGGCCAAGGAAGAGCGCGGCGTACCCTTCGTCATGGTCGAGGAACCGGAGAACGGTGTGTTCGTCGGGCATTTCAAGCCCCTGTTCGATCGTATTGAGCCCTCGGGACGTGACGGACAATACCTATTCACCTCCCACGCTCCGTACTTCATTGACTTGTTCGATGGTTGGCTTGACGGTTTGTGGGTCGCGCGCTGCCCGCAGACTCACACGGTCATCGAGCGGCCACCGCGTGCGACAATCGAACAGCAGCTCGGCGAATATTCGCTGGGTGAGATGCACTTCCGGGGACTGCTGCAATGAAGATCGGATACGCCGTGCAGGGATCGACCGATCGGGCGTTTCTGCGTGGTCTCCGCGATCGCTGGTGCTCGGGTGCGGAGCTGGTCGAGGGAGCGTTCCGGGGCTCAACGGGGCTGAGCCTGCGCCGCGAACTGGCGAAGATCTGTGACGATCTCTTCAAGCACAAGGGATGCGAGGTCATCGTATTCCTGTCCGACGCCGACACGGGCGAGTGGCGCGACGTGCAACGCAACGAGGTCGCCAAGCTGCCCGATCGCATCCGAGCCTTCGTTGTCTATGGGATGGCCGATCGGAACATCGAATGCTGGCTCTGTGGCGATCCCCAGTACATCGCCTCGAAGACGGGACGAGCAGTCGCGGCTTTCAGGGCCGAAAACCCCAAAGGGGCGTTCGAGTCCGCCATGGGCATCACGCGCGACGACAAGAAGGAGGACGAAATCGCCTCGCTTGTGTCCGAAGCTCCGCCCGCCGTGTTGAAGACCTGGTACGGTCAGCGCTCGTTCAAGGACTTCTTCGATCAACTGTGGGCCGTCGGCAGGCAGCGCGGCTGTGAAATCGAGAATCTCCGCGAAACCGCGACCCCTCAATCCTGATTCGCCCCCTCCGCCCGGACCCGCAGGCACGCTTGGCAGTAGTGCTCGCTGTTCTCGCCGGCGTCGGGCCACCAGCCGTCCAGAATGTCGAAGGCAAGCTGCCTACGCGCCAGGCGGGCGTTGCCGGCGTTCGCGAGCGATGCGGAAAACACAAGACATGGCGCGTATCGAGGCGCTTGCGGACGCCCCGCGGTCCGGCCCGGGGCCCAGGTGTCCACGCGGGGCCGGCGGCTGCGCGCCGGACGGTCACGGCGCGTGTTGCACGGCCGCCCGGACTTTTTCGAGTTGCGGGCGAACGAGTCTGCCCACACGCTGTTCGTCGACGCGGAGCGCCAGCTCGTATTGCGCGACGGCCTCCGCCAGGCGGCCCTCGATGGTGAGGCGATCTCCACGCAGCAGGTAGATCACGCCGTTGGTCGGGTCGAGCCGCTCCGCAGTCTGGAGGGTCTCCTCCATTTCGTCGTACCTCTTGAGCAACATGAGCAGGCGGGCGATCTGGGTCATGGTCTTGGCCTGGGGGTTCAGGGCCAGACACGTCCGCAGAGCCGCCAGGGCACCCTCCGGGTCATTCATCTGCTCACAAATCATGGCCACCGCTTCACAGGTATCGGTGTAGGCCGGGCACTCCCGGGCGGCCTCCCGTGCCCAGCGCAGGGCCTCCTCCAGCCGTTTGGCCTTCACCAAACCCAGGGCCGTCTTGATCTTGTTGTTCGCCCGGAGCATGGCCTTGGGGTCCGGCAGGTCGGCCGCGGTGGTTGGCGGGGTGACCTGTACGTAGCCCAGCGTGGCCAGCCGCTGCAACTCTTCCGTGTTGACCGTACGCCGGCCGTCGGGGGTGCCCGCCGCGGCGAAACCGTCCAGGACGCAGTCCAACCGGGTCGCCAGCGCGCTGACCGGTGTGCTCCGCCGGCCGTGCAGGTTCTTCAGCTCGTCCGGGTCGGCGTGCAGGTTGTAGTACTCGGGCTCCGGCGCCCGAATATACTTGTCGCCGAGACGGCGCAGGCCGCACAGCGGACTGCACCGGGCGGCCTGGAGCGGCACCTGGGTCTCGATGTAGATCGCCCGATCGGGATCAGCCGGGGCACGCAGCACGCTGCGCCCGTCCAAGCCCGGTGGCGGCAGCACGCCGAGCAGGTCCGCCAGCGTCGGGCACAGGTCCTCCAGGCTGACCAAGCGATCGGCGACACGGATCGGCCCCTGGAGAAGGGGCGGGCTGGAGAGCAGAAAGGCTACCCGCAAGGTCGTGTCGTACAGAAGCAGCCCGTGCGTGGGTTCGTCGTGCTGGCCCAATCCCTCCCCGTGGTCGCTCACCACGGCGATCAGCGTGTTCTCGCGCAGAGCCAGCCGGTCCAGTTCCTCGAGCAAACGCTTCAGGTGGCTATCCAGGTAAGCGATTTCCGCGTCATACGGGCGACCTGCGAAGGCAGGCAACCTGACGAACGGTGACAGGTACGGCTTGTGTGCGTCGAAGTAATGGACCCAGAGGAAGAACGGAGCAGCCGCAGCACGGGCGTTCCGGGCACGCAGCCACTCGATGGCCGCGGTGCTGACGGCCTCCGCGGGGCGCTCGCCGTAATCGAGGTTGTTCGGATCAAAACCCTCGCCGGCGACCTCGAAATCGTAGAGGTCGAAACCCTGGTCCAGCCCGAAGCGAGCGTCCAGCACGAAGCAGGCGACGAAGGCGGCTGTGTCGTAGCCCGCCTCCTTCAAGCGCTCGGCGAGGGTGACGTGTTGCGGCGCCAGGTGAAAGCTGCCGTTGCCGCGCACGCCGTGCCGGGGCGGAGCCAGGCCCGTCAGCATGGTTGTATGCGACGGCAGGGTCAGGGGCGTTGAAGTAACGGCATGGTCGAACTGCAAGCCGCTGGCAGCCAGGGCGTCGATCGTCGGCGTTTGGGCCGCCCGGTAGCCGTAGCAGCCCAGGTGGTCGCTGCGCACGGTATCCAGCGTTACCAGGAGGAGGTTGAAGCCGGCCGCCGCCCCGGGCGGCACGAGCTGCTCCAGGTTAACGGGCGGCGGGCTGCTCCGCCGATACGCTACGGAAGCCGCCACCGCCGTCACCACCAACACGGCGGCCACGGCGAGCTTCCGCTTCGGCCTGCGCGTCGCCTTCGGCTTGGCGCTCCTGGCGGCAGCAGGCTTCTGGGCGCCGATATTCTTCCTGCCCATAATCCGACCTCGTCGTGCGGCGAATCGTATCCGGTCATTCTACACTGGTGGAGGGCCAACGGCTACCGACTCCTCGCCATCCCCGCGCAGACGTGGTCCGCACTCTCTACGACCCTGCCGACCTCGCTGCCGGGTGAGGAGACGCTTGGCGGCTGTCACCGTCTCCGTCTGCGCCTGATCGTGCAACAGTCGGGTAGCCGGACAGCGCTGCCTACCGTGGCGTGGAGGGCACCTTACGCGGCGCGGTTGACATTCGCCCGCCGACAGCCCAGATTCAGGAGTGTACCGGTGTTTCCCCGGCGGGTCCGGCGCCGGCGCGTGGGGGCCCGCGAACGGGCTGACGGGAAGGCGACCACCGTATGGGCAAAGTGCTCCTCTTCTCAGTACTGCTCATTGTGGGGCTGGCGGGCTCGCAGACGCTTCCCTATGTGGCGGGCGAGGCTTCCGGCCCTCTGGACGCCTTGGTCACCTTCCTGACCATGGCGGGCCTGGCGTTCATCATGGTCCACGTGGGGTATGAGTTCGAGATCGACAAACGCAACGTGCGCCAGTACGGCTGGGACTACGTGGTAGCGGCGACGGCGGCTGCCTTCCCCTGGGTGTTCTGCTGCGCGTACTTTGTGCTGCTGATGCTGCCTGCCGAGGCGTGGTCATCCTGGCCCGTCTGGAAGGAGGCCCTGCTGGCCTCGCGTTTCGCTGCCCCCACTTCCGCCGGAGTCCTGTTCAGCATGCTCGCGGCGGCGGGTCTGAGTGCTACCTGGGTGTTCCGCAAGGCACGCGTCCTGGCCATCTTCGACGACCTCGATACCGTGCTGCTGATGATCCCGCTCAAGATGGCCATGGTCGGCGTGCGCTGGCAGCTTGCCCTGATTGTGGTGGTGATGATCGTCCAGCTTGGGTTGGCGTGGCGGTATTTGCACCGGGTTCGGCTGCCGGTTACCTGGCCATGGGTGCTGGGCTATGCCCTGGCGATCGCCCTGCTCTGCGAAGGGATCTATCGCTTCAGCAAGCTGCTGGATGACACGGTTCCGGTTCACATCGAGGTGCTGCTGCCTGCGTTTGTGCTGGGTTGCATGCTGGCCCGGCCGCGGGGGCACGATCCGCATCGGGACGATGCCCGTAACGGGCACCAGGAGGGCCCGGAGGCGCCGAACGAGCAGCGCGTGTCCACGATCGTCTCGGCCGTCTTCATGGTGTTGGTGGGGCTGTCCATGCCGGTGTTTATCGGACCCGCGGTCGCTGACACGGCCCCCCCGGCGACCATCGCCGGTAAGCTCGCCGCGCTCACGCCGCCGATGTCCTGGGGCGCCATCGCCCTGCACGTGTTGGTGATCACGCTATTGGCCAACCTCGGCAAGATGTTCTGCGTCCTGTGCTATCGCCGGGCGGCGTCGCTGCGTGAGCGGTTCGCGGTCGCCATTGGCATGTGGCCGCGGGGTGAGGTGGGCGCGGGGGTGCTCGTTCTATCGCTTTCCTACGGCATCGCCGGGCCGGTCGTCGTGGTGGCCATGCTGTCGCTGGCTCTCAACCTGCTGCTGACCGGCGGCTTCATCTGGATCATCAAGCGGTTATTGCGGGACTTACCGCCGCGCGAGGTGGCCTCCCCGAACGCGGCGTGAGGGGTCGCACTCCCGGATCATGCGTGTCCGTCACGGGAGCGGCCCTGTGCGCTCGGGCGACCTCAGTGCCTGCCATCGCCCGTTCCCTGCCAGTCGTGGTCCGGATCGCTACCGCGGAACCGGGCCACGGTGATTCAGCCTGCACAGCCCTGGTTTCCACGGAACGTACGCGCCGGCGCTCTTCCAGCCTCGGCCATTCTGTTGCCCCCAAGTGAAACGGGACTCGACTGGTCCGCCCGAGCGTCCGATAGGTCGAGGGTGGGACACCCCTGGTGCGCGCTGCCGGGTTCAGTCTTCCGCGGCGGGCGGCCCCCGGGGCAGCCCGGGACCGGTCACCGCACCGGCCCCCAACCGTTGCCACAAGTTCTGGCACAGGGAGATGTGTATGTTTGCCCAACCGTTGTCCCCGCGTGCCCGTGTGGGGGCGCTGATTATCGGTACTTTCATCGTGCTTAGCTGCCTGAAAGTATGGGTGGAACCCGGTTCGCTGACTCCCATGGCCGTCGCCCAGATTCCCGACAGCGGCCTCCAGAGGCAACAACTGCTGGACGAGGCCCGACGCACGAACCAGCTCCTGTCGGACATTCTCCAGACCTTGAAGACCCAGACGCTTAACGTGCGCATGGAAGGTGCCGATAAGAAGCCCGAAGCGCCGAAGGTTCCGCGCCCCGCGAACCCGTAGCGTCCGTTTCCACAAAGCGCAGGGACGTTGCGTTCGTGCGGCCGGCGTGTAGCCATGAAACGGCCCGACGCCCGCTACCGTTGTCACCGACGCGGAGCGGGCAGACCCGGAGACCATCGTGTGAGCTTTGGCTTCCCGTGGACCACCGAGCGATACGGTCCCATAGCGCTGGACGTGGGGGCCCACACCCTCCGCATGCTCCAGATCGCGCGGACGGGGCAGCGGCTGGAGGTGTGTGCCGCGGCCAGTGCGCCCGTTGAGGCGACCACCGTGGCTCCGGAGGAACGGTTGGCCGCGCACGCCGATCGAATCAGGCACCTGCGCCAGCAGGGGCACTTCCACGGACACCGTCTTTCCCTGACGCTGCCTCTGGGCGCTGCCCGGATCAAGAACTTCCGCCTGCCCTGCATGCCCGACGTCGAGCTGGAGGAAGCGGTGCGCTTCGAGGCGCTGGAACGCTTCACCGCGCTCGACGACGAGGCCCAAGTGCGCTTCTACAACGCCGGCAAAGTCAGCACCGGCCAAGGCGAGCAGTTTGAGCTCATCGTGCTGGCGATGCCGGGAGAGGTCGTTCGTCGTCAACTGGAGGTGGCGCGCACCCTGGGGTTGGAGGTAGCGCGCATGGAGTTGGCGCCCGGTGCCCTGTTTCGGTGCTTCGAGCGTTTCCTGCAACGTTCGGAGGACGTGGGGCAGACCAACGCCTTCCTGGACCTCGGGTACGACGGGGCACGCCTGCTGATTACTCAGGGACCGGAGATCGTCTTCCTCAAAGCGTTCGACGTCGGCACGGCCCACTTTGGTGCCACGCTGGCGCGGACCCTGGCCGTGGACGCGCCGCGGGCCGGGGAGCTGCTGGATCGGACACTGCGTCGGCCCGACACGACCGCCCCGACCCCGCCGTCGTCGGTGGACGCCGGCCCGAAGGCGACGGCCACCGGCCCGGCGGAAGGAGTCGCCGGCGCCGAGACCGCGGCCGCAGGAACGGAAGTGACCCCCGAGACGGTGGCCGAAGACGGCGCGGAAGAGCAGGCGGCCGTCTGGGACGCCCTGCGACCCGACCTGCAACATCTGGGGAAGGAAGTCGGTCTTTGTCTTCGCTATTTCTCGGTGACGTTTCGTGGGGCCCGGCCGGAGAGCATTACCTGTGTGGGGGCTCCTGCGCGCAGTAACGCCCTGCTGGCGGCGTTGAGTGAAACGATCGGATTGCCGCTGCGTGTCGGGCACCCGTTCAAGCATTTGGGAACGGAGCGGGTGTTCACCGGCGCGGACCGGCGTTGCGGTCAGCCGGAATGGGCGACCGCCCTCGGTCTGGCGCTGGGCGGCGTGGCCCGGGAGAGTGCTGCGCCTCCGCGAGCCGAGGCAGTGCAGGCATGAAGACGCTGGATTTCACCCCGGTATGGTATCGCGAGGCGCTGGTCCGGCGCGGGCAGCGGCATCGTCGGGCGATCTGGTTGCTCCTGATTGTGGGGGCGCTGGGCACCTGGACCCTGACGCTGCAAATGCGTCTTCACCTGGTGCGTCGCGACCTGGCCACCCTCGCTGGGATCCGGTTACGTCAGGAGCCCTTGGTCACCCAGGCTGCCACGGTGCAGGCCGAGCTGGAACGCGCGGCGCTGCGCGAAGCACGCCTCGCGGACTTGTGCGGCGGGCTGAGGTTGCATCGCGTGGTGGCGGAGTTGGCGAACTGCCTGCCGGAGTCGGCCGTGCTGCACGCGTTGACCGTCAAGCAGGAGCCGCGGGTGGCATCGTCGGCGCTGTCGGCATCGGCCGCCGCGCCGGTGCAACCCGGCGGTACGCCGCCGTTGAACACGGTGCTGGTGGGGTACGCCCTGCGCGCGCCCGACGTGGGCAGGTTCGTTAACGCCCTGGCCGAGTCCGCCGTGTTCAGGGATGTGCAGCTTCAGTACTCGCGGCCGGCGGAGACAAACGGAGTGGCGGTGCGCGAGTTCGAGATTCAGTGTTACCTGCCGCAGTTCGAATGATGCGGCAAGGACGGTGACAACGACAGGGTGGTCGACCCGTTACCGAGGACGTGACGTCCCATGCGGAGAGTGCGAGACCAACTGATCACGGGCGCCCTGGTGGTGGGGTTGCTTGCCGTGGGCGGGCTGCTGATTCAGCCGCAGCGGCGCCAACTGGCCGAGGCGTGTGCGCAGGTGCGAACCCTCCAGGCCGAGGTGGCCGCGCGCGAGCAGCAAGGTCTCAGCGCGGTGGACGCCGAGACGCGCTTGCAGCGCAGTCGGCAGGCGCTGGCACATCTGCAGGACCGCATTCCGGCGGAGGCCCGGCTCGGTCCGCTGCTGGAGAAGCTGGACCGCCTGGCCACGGAGACCGGGCTCACGGCGCAGGACCTGACGCCGCGGCCACCGGAGGTCAGCGACGGCGTCGGCGTGGTGACCATCGCCATGACGTTCGAGAGCAGCTTCGCGGCGTTGTACGGCTTCCTGGAAGGCATCGAGTCGCTGGATCGGCTGGTACGCGTGGCCACCGTGGACACGCAGTACAAGGAGGGCTCGTCCGGGACGCTCATTACGACGCTGAAGCTGGAAGTGTACTTCGAGGCGAACTGAACCGCCCGGTCCGTCCGGGCGAGTGAACCGGTGTTTCTCGTTCGCGGCGGGCTCCGGAGAGAAGGCAGTGACAGGCGGCGAAACGACATGGCTGAACCGCTGCCAGGCGGAATTGCGGCGCTCACCGGGTCGGGCGGCGGTGCTGGGCGTGCTCGGTGTCGTGCTGGTGATCGTGGTGGCGGCGCAGTTTGTGCGCTGGCCGAGTTCAGCCGTCGCGGCCACGGCGGGCGCCGAGGTACCGCCGACGCTGCCGGCGCCGCCGGGCGCCGTGGGCACGGTGGACGCGGGGGCGCCGTCGGCTCCCGTCCCGGGCACGCTGCCCGTCGCGCGGCGAGCCGCGCCGCCGGTGCCGCGGACGTTGGGGCGAGACCCGTTCGCCTTGGACTGGGAACGCTTCGTACCGCCCACCCCGGCGGAGCAAACGGCCGCGGCACCTGCCCAGCCTGAGCCCGAGGAGGAGGAACTGGTCTTGGAGGCAACGTTCCGTGCGAACCCGCCCCAGGCCGGCGCGTTCGCCGTGATCAATGGGGCAACCGTGGGTCTGCACGATCAGGTGGGCCGCTACGTGGTGTTGGAGATCGGCACCCGGCACGTGGTGCTCGGCGACCGGGACCGCCGGCTACTGTTGCGGATGCCGTAGGCACCAGCGCGAGGCCCGCGCAGGACCGCCTCGCACTTGCTGAGGAGAACGTTGATGAACAGAACCGGTCGCGTGCTAGGCTGCGTCGTTTTGGCGCTGCTGTTGGCCAAGCCGGCACCGGCTACCCCGCCGCCGCCGGCGGCCGGCGGGCAGGAGCCCAAGGCGTCTCCCTATCGGCAGTTGCTGGAGACGCTCAGTGCCACCGCCGACCTGCTGGGCGAAGCCGGGGGACCGACGGCCGAGCAGCCTCAGGAGGCACCCGCTCCCGAGCCGCTGCCCGGCGCGGAGCCCGAGGTGCGGGTCACCGAGCAGGGTACCGTCGAGTTGCACGTGCAGAACCTGGCCCTGGCCACCGTCCTGCAATTGCTTTCGCTGGAGAGCCGGCACAACATCATCGCGTCGCCGCAGGTGTCGGGCACCGTCACCGCGACCCTTTACGACGTCAGCTTTGACGAGGCGCTGAACGCGATTCTGCTGGCCAACGGCGCGGGTTTCGTCCGCAGCGGGAACTTCATCTACGTCTACACCAGGAAGGAACTGGACGACATGGCCCTGGCGGCTGATCCGCCGGTGACCCGGGTGTTCCCGCTCAACTACATTAGTGCGGCCGACGCCAAGACCTACCTGACGCCCCTCTTGAGTAGCGTCGGCAGTCTTGCCGTCCCCCCGGACCCGGAACGCGGCGTCGCCAGCAGCCCCGACGACGCCGGCGGCAATACCCACGCCAACACGGACTTCGTTATCGTGACGGACCGCGGCGCCCACCTGGAACGCATCGAGCGGGTGCTGGGGGAGATCGACGTGCGGCCGCAGCAGGTCCTCATCGAGGCAACCATCCTGCGCGCCCAACTGACCGAAGACAACGCCCTGGGGATTGACTTCTCCGTTGTCGGCGGCGTGGATTTGCAGACGCTGGGGGCGACCTCGGCGGGCATCCAGGACCTTACTCTGGGCGACCTGCCCCCGGAGAACTTCAGCGAGTTCAACATCGGAGCGGCCACCGACGTGCGCTCCAACGTACCGCGCGGCGGGCTGTCCGTCGGCATTCTTAAGGACAACGTGGCCATGTTCCTCCGCGCCCTGGAGCAGGTCACGGACACGACGATCCTGGCCAATCCCAAGGTGTTGGCGCTCAACAAGCAGCGTGGCCAGGTCATCGTCGGGCGTCGCGACGGCTTCCTGACCACCACGGTTACCGAAACCCAGGCAATCCAGACGGTCGAGTTCCTGGAGAGCGGGACCACCCTGATCTTCCGCCCCTACATCAGCCAGGATGGGTTCGTCCGCGTCGAACTGCACCCCGAGGACAGCGTCGGCTTCGTCAACGCCCAGGGCCTGCCCACCAAGCAAACCACCGAGGTCACCACCAACGTCGTCGTCCGCGACGGACACACCATCCTCATCGGCGGCCTCTTCCGCGACGTAACCAAAGACGCACGGTCGCAAGTGCCGCTGCTGGGCAACATCCCCGGGCTGGGGCAACTGTTCCGCTCCAACAATGACTCGATCTCGCGGGAAGAGGTCATCATTTTGATGACGCTCCGTATCGTCAAAGACGATGCGGCCTATGCCGAGGCAGCCCAGCAGCAACGCGAGGACATCGAGCGCATGCGGGTGGGCATGCGTCGCGGGATGATGTGGCAGGGGCGCCAACGCCTCGCCCAGGGCTTCTACCACCGGGCGCTGGACCACTACGCCGCCGGGAGGACCAACTGGGCCCTGTGGGACCTTCGGCTGGCCCTGCACAATCAACCGCGCTGCCTGCCGGCCATCCAGCTCAAAGAGAAGATCGCCGGCACGCGCGCTTGGGACGAGGACGGCACGGCCGCCCGCGGGTTCCTGTGGAACCTGATCGCCCGCGACCGCGGCTTGGTGTTGCCGCAGTTCGGCCGCCCCGGTCCGCCGTTCCTGGCGCCCGGTGAACTTCGCGGGCCCAACGGCTTTTCCGACTGAAACGCGCCGCGCGGTTCGCCGTCTCTGCGCCGAGCCGCGACCGAAAGCAAGCGGCGAGACGGCCACGGCGGCAGGCACTGACGTGAAGTCACGCAGCGCAGGCACCCCCCAAGAACGGAAGCAAGGGTGGACATCATGAAGGCACTGGTCAGCTTACTTACGGTCGGGCTCCTGGCGGTCGGCGCCGGTTGCGCGCACCCCAAGCCACCCACGGCCCGCCAGCAGGCGGAGCAACAGTGGAACCAGGTGCGGGCGCGCGTCAAGCTCCAGCTTGCCGAGCAGCAATCCGCGGCCGGTCAGTTCGAGCACGTGGTGGCCACCGCCGGCGAAGCGATCACCCTCGACCCCACCTGCGCGCGGGCCTACATCGTACGCGCCGAGGGGCAACTCGAGTTGGGCAACCCGTCCGCGGCCCAGCAGACCATCCAGCTCGCCGAGCAGGCGGGCATCCGGGCGGCGGAACTTGCGTACCTGCTGGGCGTCATCGCCGAGCAGTGCCGCGACCTGCCGGGCGCCCTGCAACGCTACCACGAAGCCCGGACGCTCGCGGAGGACAAAGACGTGGACTTCATCGCGGCCGAGGCGGAGTGCCTGGTGGCGCTCGAACGCCCCGTCGAGGCCCTGACGCTGGTCGATGAACACGCCGTGCGCTTCCCGGGGGATGCCACCCTGACCGTGCTGGGGGCGCACATTGCCGCCCTGCTGGGGGACGCCGAGGGGGCCGCCCGCCGCTATCGGGATGCGCTGCCGCTCGTGAAGGACGGCACCCTGGTGCCCGAGGAGTACGGCCTGCTGCTGGTGAGCGCCGGGCGGTGGGCGGAGGCGGCCGCCATGCTGGAGCCGCTGCTGCGCACACTGGGGGAGAATGCCTCCCCGGTGGTCAGGCGGGCGCTGGCTCTGTGTCAGCTTGAAGCGGGCGACCCGGAGGCGGCCTTGCGGACCCTGCGCGAGTACGCCCGGAACGCACCGGAAGACACGCGGGCCCAGATTCTGCTCGCCAAGTCGGCCGTGGCGACCGGCGACCTGGCGCTGGCGCGCCGCAGCCTGGAGATCGCCCGCCAGCGCGAACCGCGCCACCCCGAGGTGCTGCTCGTTCGAGCGGTG
The DNA here is from genome assembly GCA_029558835.1 of Planctomycetota bacterium. Lineage (GTDB taxonomy): Bacteria > Planctomycetota > Phycisphaerae > UBA1845 > UBA1845 > JAKQDH01. The sequence continues at coordinate 41,411 of JAKQDH010000133.1, forward strand.
ATCCAGTGGCGTTGTGCCGACCACACCGGGGCGGCCGACTCGCTCCGCCAGCTCTTGCAGCAGCGCCCGGACGACGTCGACGCCTACTGCCTGCTCGCGGAAGTGTGCTCTGCCCAAGGCGCCGCGGAGGACGCTCGCAACTACTTCTCGGAGGCGTTGCGGCGCAACCCACACTGCACCTGGGCCCAGGCGGGATTGCAGGCCGTCGCCGCGGACGGGCCCGGTCCGATCCCGGCGCCGGTCACCGCGACGCCCTGACCGAAAGCGAGGGAGATTGCCGCGCATGGCCACCACCATCACCACCCGCGGGGGCGTGCAGGTGCTGCGTCCGGACGGCGACCTGTCCGGCGCCAACGTGCCGCTGTTTCGCCAGAGCGTTGAAACGCTGCTGGCCCGTGACGAGCGCGACTACCTCGTGGACCTCACGCTCGCCCAGACGGTCGACAGCACGGGACTGGAGGCGCTGACCTGGCTGCACCGTTCCTCCGAGGAACGACTGGGGAGCGTGAAGCTCTGCCAGGTCAACCCCACCGTGGAGACGATCCTCAAGATGACGCGGCTGGCGGAGACATTCGAGCGTCACCCGAACGTCGAAGCCGCCCTGGCCAGCTTCGGATGAGCATGCCATGACGACGACGCACGCCCCGCAACTTAAGCAGGTGGGCGAGGTCCTGGTCGCCCAGGGCCTCATCACGGCCGCGCAGCTCGCCGAGGCCCTGGCCGTCCAGAAACGCAGTCCCACCCGCAAGCTGCTCGGCGAGACGCTCATCGAGCTGGGCTACTGCAACGAGGTTCAGATTCTCGAGGCGCTCGCCAAGGCATATCAGTTGCCGTTCGCGCGCCTGACCCCGCGCCTGGTTGATCCGCGCGTCGCGGCGCTGCTGCCCCGGGCCTTTGCCGAGCAGCACGCGGTGCTGCCGTTGTTCCTGGTGGACGGCGTGCTCACCGTGGCCATGGCGGAACCGGCCAACGTGTTCCTGTTCGAAGAGATCGGCCAGCAGACGGGACACCAGGTGCAGGTGGTGGCGAGTCCACGCACCGACATCCTGGCGACACTGGACGCGGCCGCCGAGAGCCGGCCCGCCGACACCAGCGTCATGGACGACATCCTCGCCGAGGCGAGCGAGGCCCAGCAGCTCGACGCCATCGCCGGTGGCGCGGAAGCCGACCTGCGCGACACCAGCAGCGATTCCCCGGTGGTCAAGCTGGTACACCAGTTGATCGTGACGGCCGTGCGCGAGGACGCCAGCGACATGCACTTCGAGCCCGGCGACGACACCTTCCGGGTGCGCTTCCGCGTCGATGGTCGCCTCTGCGAGAAGATGAAACCTCCGTTCCAGATGGCCCCCGCCATCGTCTCGCGGCTGAAGATTCTGGCGGGTCTGGACATTGCCGAACGGCGTTTGCCGCAGGACGGGGCGATCCGCATCAATGTGGACGGGCGGCCCATCGACCTGCGCGTCTCCACCCTGCCGAATCGCTTCGGCGAGAAGGTCGTGATGCGCATCCTGGATACGCAGCACGCCCTCATCGGCCTGGAGCGGCTGGGCATGGACCCCGAACTGCTGGAAGCCTTCCAGGCCGAGATCCACAAGCCGCACGGGATCGTGCTGGTTACGGGGCCCACCGGCAGCGGCAAGACGACGACTCTGTATTCCGCCCTCAGCGCCATCGCCGGTCCCGAAACCAACATCAGCACCGTCGAGGACCCCATCGAGTACAACCTGCCGGGGATCAACCAGTTCCAGGTACATGAGCGCATCAACCTGTCGTTCCCCGCCGTGCTGCGGGCCCTGCTGCGGCAGGACCCGGACATCATCATGGTCGGCGAAATCCGCGACCCGGAGACGGCCCGCATCGCGGTCCAGGCGGCCCTGACCGGGCACCTGGTGCTGTCCACGATGCACACCAACGACGCCGCCTCGGCCGCCACTCGCTTGCACAACCTGGGCGTCGAGTCCTACCTGATCAGCGCCGCGCTGGAGAGCGCCCTCGCCCAACGCCTGGTGCGCCGCGTCTGCGCGCAGTGCAAGACCGAGGTGGAGGCCCCCGTCCACGTGCAGCACGCCCTGCAACGCCACGGCATCGAGGCGACAACGATGTTCGTCGGCAAGGGTTGTCCGAAGTGTCATCAACTTGGCACGCGGGGGCGCGTGGGCCTCTATGAGTTGTTCTGTCCCAACGATGAGATGCGCGACGCTATCGCGGGCAACGCCCCCTTGGCCCGCCTGCGCGAGGTTGCCAAGGCGGCCGGCATGAAGACTCTGCTGCAAGCCGGGCTGGCCAAGGCGGCCGCCGGGGAGACGACGTACGAGGAAATCCTGCGCGTGACCACGGTGTGAGGAACGCCCCATGAACATCGGCCCGGACATGCTGGCTTTGTTGAAACAGGCACGGGACCTGGGCGCCTCCGACCTGCTGCTGGCGGCCGGCTCGCCCCCCAGTGTGTACGTGCACGCCCGCCTGCAAGCCCTGCCCGGGCAGCCGCTCACCCCGGCCGGGGCCCGCGCCCTGATCGACCAAATGCTGGATGAGAAACTCACCCGGCACCTCGAACAATGTCGCGACGTGGACTTCTCCCTGGGACACCCGCAGATCGGTCGCTGTCGCGTCAACGCGCACTACCAGCGCAACACCGTGGCGGCCGCCGTCCGCCTCGTTAATGATGAGATCCCCGATTTTGCCGGGCTGAACCTGCCCGACATCATGCGCGAGTTCGCCGGCTGGCCCCGCGGGCTGGTGCTCATTACCGGCGGCACCGGCTCCGGCAAGAGCACGACCCTGGCGGCCATCCTTAACCAGATCAACCACCACGCGGCCGCCCACATCATCACGCTGGAGGACCCGATCGAGTATGCCTTCAAGAACGTCCGCAGCGTGATCGAGCAACGCGAGATCGGGTCCGACTCGCCCAGCTTCGCCGACGCCCTGCGCCACGTGGTCCGCCAGAAGCCGGACGTCATCATGATCGGCGAGATGCGCGACCTGGAGACGATCCGCACCGCGATTACGGCCGCCGAGACGGGGCATCTGGTGCTCGCGTCGCTGCATACGATCAACGCCGCCCAGACCATCGAGCGGATCATCGACGTGTTCGAGCCCAACCAGCAGCCGCAGGTCCGGCTGCAAATGGCCGGTGCCCTGCGCGCGATCGCCTGCCAGACGCTCCTGGCCAGCGCCGACGGTTCGAGCGTCGTGCCGGCGGTGGAGATTCTGATGAACACCCCCGCCATCTCCCGCGCCATCCGCGACGGCGAAACGCACCTGATCACCGGCATGATCGAGACCGGCGCCAACCGCGGCATGCAGACGCTGGACGCCGCCATCTTCACCCTGCTCCAGCAGCAGCGCATCACGCGGGAGGACGCCCTGGCCAAGGCCCTCGATCCGGAGCGGCTGGAACGCATGCTCGAACGGGGCAGAGGCAAAACCCTGGCGGCCGCCGGCCCCGGCAGCAAACCCTGGGAGTAAGACAAGGAATGCAGAATGCAGAAGTAAGAATGCAGAAGGAACTTTCGGCGTGTTCTGTTTTCTTCATTCTCACTTCTGCATTCTGAATTCGGAGAATCATCAAGCCCGGGCCGTTGTCAACGCCCCGGCGTCAAGGATGCCCTGATGGCCACCTTCACGTACATCGCCCGTGACCCGCAGGGCAACTCGTTGCGCGGGCAGCTTGCCGCCGCCACGCCGGCCGAGGCCGCCCGCCTGCTCCGCCGCGAAGGCAAGTTCCCCATCGAACTGAAGGAGCACGCGGCCGCCCCGGTCGAGACCGCCCCCGGCAGCCGGCGCGTCCGCAAGGTGGAGGTCATCTACTTCGCCACCCAGATGGCCGTCATGGTGGAAACCGGCGTCCCCATCGCCGACGCCCTCGACGGCATCATCCGCCAGACGGACCCCGGCGCCTTCCGCCGGGTCCTTACCGACCTGCTCGAACGCGTCGAGGCCGGCACGCCGCTGTCGGAAGCGCTCGCCCGCCACCGCAAGGTGTTCACGCCGCTGTTCATCAACCTGGTGCGGGCGTCGGAAATGTCCGGTCGGCTCGGCGAAACCCTGGGGCACATCGCCGCCTACCTCACTCGCCAGCGCGAGATCGCGTCCAAGGTTCGCGGCGCGTTCGTCTACCCGATCATCCTCGTGTTAATGTCCGTGGGCATGGTCGTCTTCCTGATGACGTACCTGCTGCCGAAATTCCTGGTGATTTACAGGGGGCGCACGGCCCTGTTGCCGACGCCCACGCGCATCCTCATTGTGGTAAGCGACGCCCTCACCGGCTACTGGGCGTTCTGGCTGGGCGGGCTTCTGCTGCTGACCGGCGCCGCGATCCTGTTCCTGCGTACCGCGTCCGGCCGGCGCACCCGCGACTGGCTGGCGCTGCACCTGCCGCTGGTGGGCAGGATGTTCCACAAGGCCCTCATCACCCGCGCCCTGCACACCCTGGGAACGCTCATCGACTCCGGCGTATCCGTGCTGGACGCGGTGGCCATCACCAAACGCATCACCGGCAATCAGTACTTCGCCGAACTCTGGGACAAGGTGGACGCCGACCTCCAGCGCGGCCAGCAGCTCAGCGGGCCGCTCTATGGCTCCGCGCTGTTTCCACGCCCGGTAGTCCAGATGATCGAGGCCGGCGAACGCTCCGGCTCCGTCGGGCCGGTGATGAAGCGCATCTGTGCGTTCATGGAGGAAGACCTCAACACCAGCATCCAGCACACCACGCGTCTCATCGAGCCGATCATGATCGTGATTCTGGGCTCCGTCGTGGGCGCTATCGCCATCGCCCTGCTGTTGCCGATCTTCACGATGTCCAAGATCGTGGGCCACTAGGTAGCTCCACACCGTGGGTAAACCGGCAGCAAGACCGCGGTGGCGCGGCCAAGCGCAGCGCCGCCACGTCTTCCCTCCGACGGGCGGCCGGTGCACCGGGATGGAGGCGCCCGCGGCTTGGGCCCGGCACTCTCCCCGTATCCCATTCGCGTGGTCTTGTTTAGAGACCCGGGCGCCGGGCGAGACCAGGCGACAGGGACACGGGGGACGTGCGTAGACGGCGTTCCTCCGTCTTCGTCCTGCCTTCTGACAAGGTGGGAATCCGGCGCGCAGGGAACCCGGTCGGGCGGCGGGGAGGCTCAGATGTCCATGTCGATGACGCGCATGGCTTCCTCGAGCGTGGTGACGCCGTTGGCCACCGCGACTTTCGCCCACGAGCGCAACGGGATCATGCCGTCGCGGCGGGCCTGTTCCTCGATCACGTCGGGCGTCGCCTGGCGCTCCACGAGCTGGCGGATGGCATAGGTGGCCGCCAGAATCTCGAAGAGGGCGATCTGCTCGCGGTAGCCGGTCCGGTTGCAGGCTTCGCAACCGCGGCCCTGGTGCAGGACCGGCCGGGCGCCTTCCTCCAGCAAGTGACGCACGTCGTCGAAGGTGGGTAGCACCCCGGTGGGGTCGAGCGCCTCCCCGCAGTGCTGACAAATGCGGCGCAGCAGGTGCTGGGCAATGACGCCGCGGAGCGCCCCGGCCAGCAAGTGCGGGTGAGCGCCCAAGCCGAGCATGCTGTGGATCGCCCCGGCCGCCCGCGTCGCGTGCAGCGTGGCGAAGACAAGCTGGCCCGTGACGGCCGCCCGCACCGTCGTCGTCGCCGTGATCGGATCGCGCACCTCGCCGACCATGATCACGTCCGGGTCCTGCCGCAGCACTGCCGGCAGCAGGTCGGCGAAATCCAGCCCGATCTTGAGGTTGACCTGGCTCTGGTGGGCGCCGGGCAGGTCGAACTCGACGGGGTCCTCGATGGTGTTGATCTTGCGGGTGCCGTCGTGCAGGTGATTAAGAAGCGCGTACAGCGTCGTGGTCTTGCCGCTGCCCGTGGAACCGCTGACCAGGATGAGGCCGTGCGGTTGGTGGATGATCGAGTCGAGGACGTGCCGCGCTCGACGCGGCAGGCCGAGGTTCTCCAGGTCGAAAAGCCGGTTACGTCGGTCGAGGATGCGCAAGGCCAGGTCCTCGCCGAAGAACGTGGGCATCGTGCTGACACGGACGTCGATGGGGTGCGGTCCGTCGAGCACCATGATCCGCCCGTCCTGCGGGCGACGGTGCTCGGTGGCATCCAGGCGGGCCTCGACCTTGGCCACGCCGATGAGACGGTCCGCCCACGACTTGGGCACGCGCCCGAGCTGATGCAGCATGCCGTCGCAGCGCATGGCCAGGCCGCAGCCGTCGTGCTGGGCCGTGCAGTACAGATCGCCGGCGCGCTGGTGAGCGGCGTAGCGCACCAGCGTCTCCAGCGCCTCGCTCGCCAGCGCTTCCCGTTCCAGCAGGTCACGCACCACCGGGACCATGACCGGCTCGACCGGGCGCGCGTCGGTCGCCGTCCCCGCGCCGACCACCGCCCCTGAAACACAGGCCGCACTGCTCATGCGTGGCACATCTCCCTCGCCCGCCGGGCGTCGTCGGCCACCGGGATTACCCGGGCCATCCCCACCAGCTCGAACATCTGGTTGATGCGCGGCGGCACGCTGCACAGGACCATCTTGCCGCCGGCCTCGGTCAGATCATGCTGCAACGCCAGCAGCGACGAGATGCCGGCCGAGTCCAGAAACGCCACGTCGGCCAGGTTCAGCACCACCGCCTGCGTCGCCGCCTCCTGCCCCGAAGTCTCCCGCAAGAGCGTCTTGATCCGCTCGTCCACGCCGCGTCCGATCCGGCCGGACACCTGCACTTCGTACACCCCGTTATCGGGCTGCGCCAGCGCCAGGGATACCGCTTCCTGTGTGGACATGGGTGGTTTGCTCCGGGAGCGACGTTACCGGCCCGCTCCTGCACAGACGCCGCAGGCGCTGCGCTCCGCGCAGACCGCCGACGAGCGCGCCGTCTTACGGATTTGTCGGCTGCTTGCCGCCCGCGCTGTGGTCAATTGTCCCGCCGGCTCGTCCGGGACGCCTGGCACCGCCGCACCCACCGAGGCGCGATAACCGGGCAATACCCGCTCAGCCGCAAGTTCCCTCGCTGGCCACTGCCCACCCCGCGCGCACCCCCCTCTTGCCTCCTGCCTTTCCTCTGTTGCCTTGCCGTCGCTGCCGCGTTCGGGCACACTGCGAGCGCGCGATGTCGACCGACCCTCGGGACGCGCGCGTCGCGGAGGTAGTCTCATATGAACCACCCAGATCCCGCGCGTTGGGAGTGGCTCGACATCTCCGTGCCGTTGCACCCGCAGACGGTGCATTGGCCCGGCGACGACCCCTTCACCATCCAGCAGGTGCGCTCCCTGGAGCGCGGGGACGAGTACAACCTGTCGCAACTGTCTATGAGTGTGCACACGGGGACGCACATCGACGCTCCGGCGCATTTCCTGGCAGGCGGTGCGACCATTGACAAGATGCCGCCCGACCTGATGGTGGGGCCGGCCGTCGTCATCGGCATCCGCGATGCCGAGGCGATTCGACCGGCCGAGCTGGCCCGACTCGACCGGCCCGTCGGTACGCGGGTCCTGTTCAAGACACGCAATTCCACGCGCCACTGGGCGGCCGAGCCTTTCCTGGAGCGATTCGTGCATCTGACGCCGGACGCAGCCCGCTTCCTCGTCGAACACGGCGTGCGCGTCGTCGGGATCGACTACCTCTCGATCGGAGCGTTCGCGGGTGATGGCGACGTCACGCACCGGGTACTGGCCGAGGCCGGCGCGTGGGTGATCGAGGGGCTGAACCTCTCGGCGATCGAGCCCGGTTCGTATGAACTGGCATGCCTGCCGCTGCGCATCCGCGGCGCCGAGGCGGCCCCCGCCCGGGCGCTGCTGGGCCGACCCGTCAGTCTGTTGAAGAAGTAGCGTCGGCCCCCTGTGGCCGCCGTAGGACGCCGCTGACGCACGGGTCTTCGAGCACCCCGTCGCCGACGAGGCATTCTTCGACTGACTGTTGGGGAAGCACATGGCGGCGCTGCGCTTGACCATGCCCCCCTGGCCCCTGCTGGTGTCCTTATTGTGTGGGGCCGCTCGGTTGAAGGCGCTATCTCATGTTGAAACCGCAGCCACAAGCGCCGCACTTACAGAGAATCCAGCCGCAGGTAACACATTCCACGTCCACGGAGTCGTCTAAGCTCGACTTACAGGACCAGCAATGCGTGGTTCTGCGGTGACGCCCAGGAGCCGTAGGATCGACCCGGCGGATGCCCTCCCAGGCAACACCGAGAAAGGCCAATTGCGCTTTGTGCCGCTCTTCGAGACTGAGGTCGGTCAACACTTCGAGGTTCTCGGGGGATGCAACCCGGCGCTTGTCTTGCGGCCCAGGGCCAACCTGCACGCGGCAGCCAATGGAGTCGGTCGGAGATTCGAATAAATTCCTGTTTCGCGTGAAACCGTCGAAGATGCCGATGTATCCCTGCGTCTTGTGACGAACGAGCATTCCTTCCCGCAATCTCCCCACTTCGCTCATGGCTGTGCGACCCTGTTCACCTACCCTGAAGGCCGGTGAGGCATCGAACCCGAGAAAGCCCTGACATCACAGCGGGCAGGTGCAGTACCTGGTTAGGAAGCTGGCTCACACTCTGACCGGACCTCCACCACCTGCCGGCCCTGCTCGGCGCCGCGAACAGCGAGATACCACGGGAAACCCGCGACGCGAAGTGGCGCGGTACCGATTGGCAAGACAATAGGACCATACGCAACACTGGTCTTGCACTCCCCCGGCAAACACCGCAGAGCCGACACCTGACAGTTGACACCCCAGACGCGGCTCGCCAGCCAGCTCGCCTTCGTGCCGCTTCGTGCTCGTCGTGGTGTTCTGCTGCCTCGCACCCGGCTCAATCCTTCCGCGGCCAGAACACGTAATCCTTCTCGCGCCAGCGCTCGTCGTGCTGGCCGCCGTCGTCGGTGAGGTTGACCCCGACGGTGTGGAGCTTGAAGCTCGCGCGACGCTTCTGGTAGACGAAGTAATCACCGCTGAACGGATCAATCCGCAGCGGCCCGATGTCGCCGCCCTGCAGTTCATCGAGGGAGGGCGGGAACTTGCCGTTCTCCTTGTGATAAACGTGGAGACGCAAGATCAGGTGAGTCGCCCGGCGTAGCGAGCACAATCGCTCGTCCAACTGGCGGGCGCGGACGAAACCGGAGTCCACAAAGGACGCGACGGGCGAGCCCTCGATCTCCTTTACGATCTGGTCAAGCCGCTCCGTCCGTCCGGCAGCAACATAGTACGGCTGGGCGGTCCACTCATCGAGTGCGTCGTAGTACCGATTCACGGTGGCGAGCATGCCCTTCCTGGCCGCCACGGGCTCGGCAACATCGCGGCAGATGAAGTCCCAGGCCTGCACGCGTTCCACCAGCAACACCCTGCTCAGCGGATTGAACGACGGATCGGCCGCCTGGAGCCTGGGTAGCAGTTCCACCGCCAGGGCGTCGCGGTCTGCGCTCGCTTCGAGCACGGTGAGCAGCGCCTCGTATGCCGTGGCACTGCTAGCAACCGCTCTCAGCCGGGCCATGGTGTCCGGGCGCGTGTCGATGTGGTGGGCTGACCGGATGGTGAGCAGCGCATTGTCAACGAGCTTCTGCGGCTCCCCTCCGCCCAGCGCCCGGAAGCCCTCCGCGAGCAGTCCCCTTGCCCCGTCACGGTGCTTGGGATCGGCCATCAGGAGCACGGCCGCCAGCGGAGTATCCGCGCCGGCGCCGCTCGCTCCGTCGCCGCCTCCCACGCTGAAGAAGCACTCCTGCTGCGCGGCAGCCTCCTTGAACTTCTCCAGCCCGCGCTGATTGCGGCGCAGCCACTCGGTGACGGCCGCGTTCTCCGTCCACGGCTTATCCGTGGTGTCGCCCCAGTCGCCCTCGAACGGGGTGATGAGCTGGTACGCGGCCTGGTACGTGTCAAAGGCGTTGTTCTTGACGTGGCCGCCGAACGTCTCATTAATCCACGCGATGTAATTGACGGGCTTCTCCGGATCCGGCGCTGGCGGCCTCGGCTCCGCCCCCCAGGCCACAGCACCAAACGCACCCACCACACCGCCGGCAATCAGCATCCTTCGCACGGAGCACCTCCTCACGGGATCGGCCACGCGATGCAGGCAGCATCCGCCGCCTGTATGCCGAAGTTGGCGAGCCTTCACACTGCTACCGAAACTGGCTGAAGGTCTTGAGAAGTTTCATCGTTGCTTCGTACTCGAGACGACTGCCCTCGAAGTCGCACCTGTATAGACCCTGCAGATTCGACGGCAGGGTTACGCCCCGCTCGACCAAGAGAATCACTTTCCGACCGTAGAGGGCCATTGCGGCACCAATCTCGATAAGGACGTTGTCGTTGATCTTGGTGTGCTTCTGGCCAGAGTCGCGCTAATCACTTTACCCTTCGTTGGTCGCGCGCCATCCAACGGTTATCACCGCGTCCTATGCGGATCCGCACAATAACCTCCTCGATGCCCTCAAAGCCCGTAAATCGTCGGTTCGCTCATGATACGTTCCGATCGGTGCGGGCACGGTTTGCGCGTACTCCGTATAGCTTCCGCCGGGCTGGAAGTCAACGGGCGACAGGGGTGACAGGCGTTGCCACGGCGGGGCAGGCCGCAGCCAGAGCCGCCTCCCGCTTCGGGGGCGGCCCGATAAATAGTCCTGTGGCAAAAATTGACACAGGCGGGTCCGCGTGCTATGCTTCTGGTATGGCTACGCGAACCACCATGAACGTCTCCGTCACACCGGAACTGGAGGAGTTCGTCCAGACCCTCGTCGCCAGCGGGCGGTATCACTCGGCCAGCGAGGTCTTCCGCGAGGGGTTGCGCCTGCTCGAACAGGCCGAGCGCGGCCGGCTGCTGGGCAAGTGGCTCACCGAGGGGCTATCCCCCGAGGAGGAAGCCAAGCTGCCCGCGGATGTGCTCAAGCGTGCTCGCCAGCTTGTCCGGGCCAAGGTCCGCGCGGGCCTCGACGCCGCCCGGCGCGGCGAGCTGCTCGACGGCGAAGAGGTCTTTCGGGATATCCTTGACCAAAGCCGCCGGCGGCGCGCATCATCTAAGTGATGAATCGCTACGTCGTCACGGCCCCCGCACGGGCAGACCTGCTTGCCATTTGGCATTACATCGCGTAGCAGAGCGGCCTTGACCGCGCCGACCACGTGTTCACAGAACTGCAGTACGCCATGCAGAAGCTCGCGGAAACGCCTGGGATGGGTCACGTCCGCGAGGACCTTGCGGACGAATCGTTGCGCGTCTGGCGGGTCTTCTCCTTCCTGGTCATCTACCGCCCGGACACCTCACCGCTTCACGTCATACGCGTTCTGCACGGGGCCCGCGACCTCGAGGGCCTCCTGGGCGACGAGTAACGCTTCGGGTCGTGCACGGCCAGCCGGGCTGATGCGGCACACCGTGCCTTCGCGTAGACTTCCACTGCTCAAATTTCTGACTCTACGTCTTATTGAAAGCGTCGCACCTTGGCATCGGTGACGAGCATGCTGACGCGGCGGTCGAGGGGGCCGGCGGGAATTGTTGGACAGACTTGCTCTTCGAAAGCCAGCGCGCAGGCGATGCCGGCGAATTCCGGGTGCGCAAGGAAGCGATCGTAGAAGCCCCGGCCGCGGCCCAGGCGGTTGCCGTACTCGTCAAAGCCCAGCCCCGGCACCACCATCAAGTCGACAGTCACCGGCTGGGCCGGCACGCCCGCCTCGCGCCCGTGCCGTGCACTCCGTGTCCCTACCTCGCGCTCCAAACGCGTCGGCTGCTGACGGGGCGAAAGCGCCAGTACGCATGTCAGCCGTCCGACTCAGTCGGCCTCGGCGCTTGAGTGTGAGGCGAGGGTGACGAAGTGGAGTGCGCCCACGGCATCGAGGTCGAAGCCATAAGCCGCCGTGACGGGTTGTTCGCCTTGGCCGTCGATGCGGACGTAACGCACCTTGGGCAGCCCGGATGTCGCCAGGTCGTAAGACCGGACGAAGGCGAGGTCCGGGCACGCTTCATCGCCTGGAACGCGCGTGGCCGGTTCGGCGGACGCCGGTACGCTGATGAACGTCGCTGCGTCCGCGCTAACCAGCACGTTCACGGCGTCGAAATCCGAGCCGCTCCAGCGGGTCTGGTACACGTTGAAGTCCGCACCCGGCTCGTCCACGATGCGCCGGTTGCCGAAATCGAACTCGACGATCTGGCCCCCCAACCCCAGCCCGATCTCGTCCGGCGCCCCGAGAAACAACCGGTCGGAGTGCCCGGTTGTGTTGCGGCCGAGAACGCCCGGGAAGGGGCCGGCGGTGGTGGGTTCCCATGTGGGTACGAGGTCCTCCACCCGATCCGGAGGATACGGCGGCGCGTCGAAAGGACCAACGAAGTGGGTCAGCACCACCGTCGCGTTATGGTAGATGACCTCGCATGACCCTCCGCCGTGCAGGGCACAGCGTGGCGAGGCGTTCTCGAACCCGCCCAGGACGGCCGTCGCCTGCACCACAACCAGCCGGTCGTCATAGGCGGGCTCGAACCCGTCGTGCAGACTCACCCGCAGTTGGCCGCCCAGCAGCACATCCCCCTCGACGTCCAGGCGATCATGGCACTCCGGGGGGGCGCCGAACGCGTGGACCGCGAGAACGCCGTCCCCGAGGGAGCAGTCTCCCCACACGGTCAGCCGCGCGGGCGGATGTAACGTGGCCAGGCAAGCGCCCGCATTGCTGAGATCGCCGCGCCAGGTGCCGATCCGCAGGGTGCCGCCGTCCAGAGTGACGATCCCACCCGGCAGGCATTCGAACCGGTCCACGGCCAGAATGCCGCCCGCCAGGTCGACGTGCGCTTGGCCGAAGAGCCGGAGCGTGTCACCGACGGCCAGGGTGCCGTCGTTTTCGAGCAGGATCGTAGCCGCACCGCCCGCACCTTCGAACGAGCCGCCGACAAACAGACAACTGCGGCAGACCCAACAGGAGGCTGCGTCGGTGATGAGCAGTCGGCCCACTGCTCCGCGTTGCCCGGCCAGGGTGCCTCGACGCGACCGCAGCAGTCCGCCGTGCCGCACCTCAGCGATGCCGGTGCCGTGGCGGCCGATTTCGAGGTAGCGGTCCAACTCACACACCGAGCCACGCCCGCGCACCACCAGCGTGCCCCCGGGCCCTGAACCGAGGCCGATGGTCAGCCCGTCTCCACAGAAGATGCCGGCGCCGTCAGCGAGCTCCACCGCGGCCTGCCCGCGCCGGCCCACCATGACGGTGCCGCCGCAAAGCAGACGGGCGGCGGGCCCGGTCATCGCAAGCTGACCGACCGCCTCCGGCTCGCGACCGATGACGCACAACTTCGCGGTCACGGTGCCGCCGCGCTCAACCTGAAGTCTGCCCTCGCCGACGCTTCCCACCGTAAGTTCGAGGTACTCCGGTGGGACTTCGAGTGTGGATCCACCGCCTCGTACCAGTACCTCTCCCAAGCCCCCGCCGCCGTAGCCCAGCTCCAGCCGCTCCACGGTAAGCCAGCCGCCGTCCAGCAACTCCACCTTGCCGGTAACCGCGGCGTTGCCGGCGTAGAACCATCCCGAACGGAAGTGCGAGCCCTCGCCCCGGACCGTAAGCACGCCGGGAGCGCCGTATCCGACCTGCGTGTGCCGCACCTCCGCGACGGCTCCGTCGGCGAGCACCAGCTCGCCGTGGCCCAGGCTGCCCACGCGGAGCAACTCGACGGTGGTCCAGACGGCCCCAGGTCCCTCCACGGTCACGCGCCCCATGCCCTCGTGTTCGCCGCCGATTTCGCTGAGCCGGCTTTGCACTTGGGCGCCGCCCGGGATGTGTAGCGTGCCTGGCGCATCCCATCCCACGCGCAGCCCGCCGGCCAGCGTGAGACGTTGCCCTGGTTGGAGCGCCAGGTTGCCCTCGCCGCGGCCATGGGCGTGGCCGATGTCCAACGTGCCCGCCAAGTCCGCCTGCAAGGGAAGTCCCCGGAGTTCATTGACGCGCAGCGCGCTCGCGGCGGGAATGTCGGCGGGCACGTTCTGCCCGAGGACGGCCACGTCCACCACCGTCAACCCCTCACCGACCACGGAGGGGTGGAGTCGCTTACGCTGGCCGCTGCGCCACGTGGCCGTGATCGCCAGCACGCTCATCACCGTCACTGCCGCGAGCAGCACGATCAGAACGGCGGGCACGCGGTGTCGGCGGAGCCGTTTGCCGATGCGATAGCCCACGGAGTCCCGCCGGGCGGCGATCGGCTCGCCGGCCAGGTAGTGGCGGATGTCCTTCGCCAGCTCCGCGGCATCGGCGTAGCGCCGCGCGGGCTCTTTGGCCAGGCACTTCAGCGTGATGGCGTCCAGCTCGCCGTCGAGGTTCCGCCGTACGGTACTGGGCCGCTGAGGATCGAGGTGCCGGATGCTCTCCAGGGCTCGGGCCAGCCCGTTCACCGGGTAAGGCAGCCTCCCGGTCAGCAACTGATAGAGAATCACTCCGAGGGCGTACACATCGCTAGGGGCCTCTACGGTATCCGGCTGACCGTCGAGCTGCTCGGGACTGGCCCACGGCAGCGTACCCATGAACTCGCCGGTGTGGCTGACCAAGGTAGAGGAGCCGCCCACCCCGCTACCGATGACCGTCTTGGCCAGACCGAAGTCGAGGACATGCGGTTGTCCGTCGCGGTCGACGAGAATGTTGCCCGGCTTCAGGTCCCGATGGATGACGCCGCGCTGGTGCGCGTAGCCGACAGCCTCCGCAATCGCGGCGAAGAGGGTCAGCCGCGGGGTGAGCAAATAGGCGGGGACGCCTCCAGCCCAGCGGCAGATGTCGTCCGCGCCGGCCGCCTTCGCCACGGACAGTGGTCCCCAACCGCACGCCTCGCCCCCACCATCAATCAGCTTGTCCAGGCCGACGCCGTCGATGTACTCCATGACGTAGTAGGGTTGGCCGTCGTCCGTCACGCCGCGGTCGTAGAGCCGGACGATGTGGGGGTGCTGGAACGCGGCGATCACGTCCACTTCGCGGTTGAACCGACTCACCTGTTGGCGGGAGAGCCAGGCTCCGCCGGGCAGGACCTTGACGGCCACCCGGCGTCGCGTGGACACCTGGGTGGCCAGATAGACCACGCCCTGCCCGCCGCGGCGCAGGAGGTGCCACTCCGCGAAGCCAGGGATGCCGGGACGCGCCGGTGGCGACCAGTGGCTCTCGCGCACGGCCGCCAGGAGCAACCCCTCGTGGCTGTACCACTCTGATCCCGCGTTCATGTCCCCTTTGCCCGCATGACGGCACGCCCCAGGGAGCCCGGAGTTCGGGCAAGGGCGGTACCGTCGAGCGCGACGCCGCTCCGCCGGCGCCCGGGTGCCACATCAGCGTGCGTGAGTCCGCGCCGCCAGCGAGCCGCGGGCTTGCTCCCCTTGACGCCGAGTGTCAAGGGCAGCCCGCGCCCTGCGGCGGCACCCTGAATGTCGCACCATTGCGCTCGGTCCGTTAGCCTTCCTCCTCCACTTGGCGTTCCACGATTTGCGTGAGGCGTTTCAGAATGCGCGACTTCGCCTGATACACCTGACTCACGCTCAGCCCAAGGGCGGCCGCAATCGCCTGCGCATCCTGACCTTCCACCGCGTACCGTTGGAACGCCCGGAGGTCGGACTGGCTGAACTCCATATCGATCACGCGCATGGCCTGGCGGACGTGGTAGGCGCGCCACTCCAGCTCCCAGGTGTCCTCGATACCGGTGCTCCCACCCGCCGCGCGCGCGGTCTGCTCAACCTGACTTAGGTCCGCGACCCTGCCCTTCTGACACAAAAACCGGGTGATCGAATGCAGAGTGGCGGTCTTCAGGTATCCGCGAAAGCGGCCCTTCCGCCGGTCGTAGGTGAAATCGCGCATCGCCCGCGCCACCGAGAGGAGGACATCCTGCACTACATCGTCGCAGTCGGCGGATTGCAGGCCTCGACGCTGGGCGAAGCCTCGGATCAGCTCGCCGTACCGCTCCTGGAACTCCTCCCAGGCCGGGGCGTCCGCGGCGTCGGCCAACCGGGCGAGGAGGGTGGCGTGGGTGGTGGTCGGCTCGGCCCGCATGCCGTCCAGTATACCAAGCGGTGTCCGAGGATGGAGGCGCCCGTCCCGAAACACCTGCGGGTCTCCCACGCGCGACTCCGGGAGGGCGACGGGGGGTTGCCCGCTGCTCGGTGCTCGCGGGGTCGCACCTGCCCTCAGCCTTCCTGCCGGCGGTCGGTGGGCGTCGCCCCGCGAGGCACCGACAGTGCCGCCCGGAGTACCGTGCCGGTGATCCGGACCGTGCCGAGCCTGCTTGGCCGGGGGCGGAGGAACGTCAACGAAGGCGGTGTGGATCCGTGCGTCCGCGTGGGGTCTCCCGCGTGGCGCCGGGAACGTGTGGGGCGAGGCGTGCATGCGAGCGGGCCGGAGAGGACTGCTCTCCGGCCCGCTGCACCACCCCAAGACCTATCGTTACGTCGCGCGCACTTAGCCCAGCAGGGCGAGGATCTGGGACGCCTGCTGATTGACGACGCCCATCAGGGAGATGCTGGACTGCACGAGCACGCTCTGACGGTTGAGTTCGGTGACGGCCGTAGCATAGTCGGTATCCGCGATGATGCTCACGGCGTTGCTCAAACCGGACTGGGAGGCTTGCAGGGAGTTGATCGCACTGCCGACCTGGTACTTCTGGAAGCCGCCCAGTCGCCCGCGAACGTTGGCCACTTCCGCGATGGCGGCCTTGACCGAATTGAGGGCTCCGGCCACGTCGTCTTTCAGAGAGATCGAGCCGCCGGACTTCAGTTCGCTCAGGCGGGTGGTGCCGTTGCCGCCGGCGAGCTCGTAGGTGGCGAGGGAGTCTAGGCCGATCGTCGCCCGGGTGCTGCCGGTGGTGCCCAACTGGAACGTCGCCCCGCCTGCGGCCTTGACCGTGAAGGTCGTCGTCGGGCTGACCGTGGTGCCGCTGCCGAAGTCGCTGGAGAGCGTGAACGACAGACTGATGCCGCCCCCGTTGTAGTGGACATCGAGCCCGTCCACGCCCGCCGTCTGGCCGTTGACCTGAATATCGGCATCGCTGCCGAACGTCTTGGCCGTGTGTTGCAGATCGTTGCCGGTGCCGTCGGCGGTGGTAGTGGACCCGTAGCTGCCATTGACTACCCCCCCGGAAAGCACCTTCACGCTCACGAACTCCGCCTCGCCGAACTGCGTGGAGTTCAGGGAGAGGAAGGTGGAGGCTTCGATGGCGGACACGCCGGTCTGGTCCTTCACGCGGTTGACGGCCGCCACGATCTCGGCGGAACTCGAACCGCTGCCGATGTTGATCGTGGTCGCTCCGAGGGAGCCCTCGATGAGCAGTTCGGTATCCCCGTGTGTCCGGACCGTACTGCCGTTCCCCATGGCCGCCAGCGAAGCCGAGGCGAGGGAGGCCGACGCCACCCGCGTCACGGTGATCGTCGTATCGCTGGTCGAGTTGCTGCGCGAGTAGACGCGCAGGTCCTCGATGTCGGTGTTGGTGAGTACGCCGGCCGTCTGGATGCCGAACGACCCATCCAGGAGCCGCTTGCCGTTGAAGTTCGTGGTCTGCACGATGCGGTCGATGGCCGCCAGCAGATCGTCGACCTGCGCCTGGTTGGTGGCGATCTCCGCGTCGGTCAGCCCCGCATCGCTGGTGGAGGCGGAAACCAGCGACTGGATCTGGTTGAGCAGGTTGCCGATCTCGCCCAGCGAGGCATCGGCGACCCCCAGCATCGCGTCGGAGCGCTGGTTGTTGCTCAAGGCGGCATTCACCGCCGAGAGCTCGGACTTGAGCCCTTCCCAGGCAATCAGACCGGCAGGGTCGTCCTTGCCGGAGTTGATGCGCCGCCCGGTGGATAGCTGCGTCGTCACCGCCGCTTGGGCCGCCGAGTTCCGGTTGAGGATGTTCAGCAGGTTGGTGGCGTTCGTGTTGGTAATCGTCAATGCCATTGGTCGTACTCCCTTGCGGGCCACCGGCGGTGGCTCGTGGTGGTGTCAACTCGCGTCAACCCGAAACTAGGATATAAAAAACACGTGGGCAAACGGGTTGTGCTTTCGCGTGCCTTAACCACTCTGCCGGGGGCGCCAGGCGCGATTTCCGTCAAATATTCCTGTGCGGAGCCAACGTCCGCTTTTCCTGTCGGAAGGCCAATTCGCAGCGTCATTGGAGCAAAGCGGGGTTTCGTGAAGGGGACGCCACCGGCGAGCGGGACAGGAGTGCGGCACCGCCGCAGCCGCGTGAGCTTGGCGGCAGGCTCCTGCGCCCGCGGGGCGGAGTGGGTGGTAGCGCATGGCCCTGCCTGCGCAGCTCACCGGGCGTTCTGACTATTAGTAAGGATACCTGACATAGCCTCTCTCCTCTTCGGGGCGTGAACGCGACAAGGGAGAGGGCGAGTTGACTTGATTATCGCTCGTTGCCCGGTGAACAGAGAGTGGTAGACCGTCAAGCAGGTCCGCCGAATCGGGGAACCAACCGGCGGGCGCGGCGTGGCGGCACTGAGGTAGGTGTTGAGCGCCGGGTGCACCGTGGGTGGGCATGCCCGTGTCCTTGGGGGCGTTCTTGCTTTCCCCACCCTCACCCTCGCCTTTCTCCCTGCGAGGGGGTGGAGTCACCAGCCGCCTACACGCTCCCCCCGGCGGGGGCGAGCGGACCGCACCCACGCTACACACGGACGCGCTACGCGGGGCCCTGCCACCCCGCGCCCGCGGTCGGCTTGCCGATTTAGTGGAGCTACTTGGGGCCCGACCGTCACCGACCGGTAACGGCGCGCAGCTCGATGATGAATTGCCGGGCGGCGGCCGCGACTGCCCCGCGCCAATCACGGCGGTCCGCGACCGTCTCATAGGCATACAGGACGCTGCGCGAAGCATTGACGATCGCGCCGCGGCCGTCCGATGTGAAACAGCCGCGCACGTCCGCTGCCCCGCGGCCCTGGGCGCCGAACCCCGGCACCAGGAAGAAACACTGGGGCATCGCCGCCCGCACGGTCGCCACGTCTGCGGCCGCGCCCGGCGACACCACCGCCCCCACGGCGCTGAAGCCCGCGGCCCCGATAAGCCCCGGTGCGCTCGCCCACTCGTTTACGAGCTGCGCCACCCGCAGGCAGAATGGTTGACCATCGACCAGCTTCAAGCCCTGCAACTGGACTGCCGAGGCGTTACTGGTCTGGACCAGCACGAACACGCCGCGTCCGCAGGTGCGCGCCACGTCCACAAACGGCCCGACCCCGTCGTACCCCAAATAAGGATTCACGGTGACGGCGTCCGGTGTCGCGGCCGACGACGTGTTTCCCTGGGCAACCGGGGCAAGGTGGGCCGCGGCGTACTGGGTGGTCGAATGCCCGATGTCCGCACGCTTGACGTCACCGATAACCAGCAGCCCGCGGTCCCGCGCCGCCTGCACCACCTCATAAAAAGCGTGCCATCCCGGTGTGTGATAACGCTCGAAGAACGCGCTGTTGATCTTGACCACGGGTACCAGCTCGGCCACCGCGTCCAACACGCCCAGGCAGAACTCCTGAAGCGCCCCCGCGCCCGTCGCGTCATCCGGCACGCCCGCACCGCCGTGCGCCCGCCGGATCGGCTCCGGCAGGCGATCCCATAACGGATCCAGCCCCACGCACGCCGGTGTGCGCTTCGCTTCCACGGCCGCCCACAGTCGATCACCGAACAACTCAGTCACCGGTTTCCTCTCCCAAAGACCGGGCTGGGGATTAAGTAGCTCCACTTGGCGGGGAAACCGACCGGCGGTGTGGGGTGGCACGGCCAAGCGCAGCGCCGCCATGCTCTCTGCCGCGACCGACGCTACCGTCGGCATCAGCAGGCCTGCCTGGCTGCCGGGAGGCGGGTGCCTCCGGCTGGGGCGGGTCTCCCTCCGGTCTTCCCTTCTGCGTCGTCCTATCTGGCGCCCCCGCCTCGGACCTCGATCCGGGCGGTGCGTTCCCCATATCTCCGTGGTTCAGACGAGCTGCACCATACGAAGATGGGGGCTGGTCGGCAAGCACCGCGCCTGGCGGGGGGTCTACGTGCTCTGCGGGCGCAGGTGACCGGAGAACGCGCGACGGGCGGGGCGGCGGACGGATCGCCGCGTCCTTGTTACTCAAGTCCGTGTCGAAGAAACGGTGCCGATGATCCGAGCCGCGACCGTCAGGGAGCGGGCGTGTCGGCACCGGCAGCGCACGTTCGGGTAGGCTGGTAGAGAGCACCTCGGCGGGTTGTCAGGTACCCGGCTGGTCCTTCCGGATGACGTGCTGGTCGGACGCCAACACTTCCGCGCTGCTGGCGGTGTTGATGTGCCCGGCCCGCGGGGCGACCTTGCGGTAGCCCAGGTACTGAATGATCTCGAAGACTTCCGACCAGCTCGGAAACGGCCGCTCGTTGATACGCTTGTACTCGTCGAGGGCCATGATGAACTCGAGCAGTTCCCCGGTGATTTCGCCCTCCTCGGCCGCCCGGCGCACCTCCCCCCGCCGGCGGCCCGGCCCGCGCCGGCGGTCCATGCCGGTCCGGCGCTCGACCCCGCTGCGTCGTTCACTGCTGCGGCGGCGTCCCCCCTGCGCCCGCCGGTCCACCGCTACCGGTTCTTCCTGCGATGCGGACTCAAGCGGCGCTTGGGCCTGCGCCTCGGACGTATCGAACTCGCTCGCCGGCGGCTGCGCCACCGGCGCCTCCTGCTCGGTTTCCACTGGTTTGCAGGTTGCGGGGCCGCTCATGGTCTGGATCTCCGGATAGGGGCAACGTCTCTTGGGGGTTGTGCCCCTCCTCCCCGCGCGCTTCCCAATGGGTGCCGGCTCAGACGCCGGCGCGCGCCCCGACTCTCCAACCTATCGGCGGGCCTGCTCCACGGGTTGATCGGTCAACTGAATGTGACCTGGGAAGACTGTCCCGGGGCAGCGACTTGCCCCCCGGGGCGACGCAAGTTATCGCTCCCCGTTCTGCGGCGCCCGTGTCCACGTGCTTTCAGGCAACCTGGACGCCACCGGTACGAGAGAATGGCGCCCCGCGTCAACGAGCCACTGACGGTCGCGGCGTGCCTTCGCCCGGTGAAAGGCGCTCCTCGGGGCGGACGACAGAGCCCGCCCGGGCCCACACCCCACCGGGAGCCGGGAGGCACACCTGCGCCTGCCCTCGCTCCCGCGCGCCGACGGGTATCGACGGGCTCGGCAGCCTCGGGCCCAACCCCCCATCGGCCTTGGCGTCTACGGCAGCGGGGTGCAGAATCGCTCCCAACGAGGCAGGTAGTAGTGCTGGGGATCAAAGGAGAGTGCGATCGCGCGGGCGCGGCCGACGATCCGGTTGCGCGGCACGAACCCGAAGTAACGCGAATCCCGGCTCTCGTCGCGGTTGTCGCCCATGACGAAGTAATGCCCGGCCGGCACCGTGAGCGGCCCGAAACTGCGCGGTGCCAACACCCCCGGCGTGGCCATCACCGGATGCCCGCGACCGCCCAACGTCTCCTCGGCGCACACGTGCTTCGCACGCTCGGCCGGGTCCAGGTCCTCGAGTACGTCCTGGGCCAGGCGACCATACGGCGCTGCTTCGCCGTTAAGCACCAGGCGGTTGTTCTCCAGCGCAATACTGTCCCCCGGCAGGCCGATGACACGCTTGACGAGGCGCCGCCCGCTGTCCGGCTCAAACAGCACCACCACGTCCCCGCGCTGCGGATCCCCCCAGCGTGCGAGATGCCACGTCGTGAACGGCACCTTCAGGTCATAGGCGAGCTTGTTAACGAGGATGCGATCACCTTCCAGGATCGTCGGCTTCATTGACCCCGTCGGTACGTCGTTCCAGTCCGCCACGGCCGAGCGGAACGACCCCAGGACGATGGCCACCACCAGCAGCGGCTTGCCCCAGTTGTGCCAGAAGCGCCGCCCCCAAGACCGTACCGTCCCCCGTGGCTGTGCCATCGCCGTCCTCCCGTAGCCGGTTCCCGAGTCCTGACGGCGGCCCCCCCGCCGAGGCCCCTTGCCCGGCTGCTGAGTCTACGCCATCCGGCCGGGCGGGTTCGGCCGCCTGACACAACCTTACCATCCGCCAACAGCGTGCTACCCGGACTCCAACGCCACCTGGCCCGCCCACCCCCGCTGGGCAGCCCCCATCGCGTATGTTATCCTCCCCGCCGTGAAGGTACCCAGATCAGGAGACATCATGATGCGTTCGACGCTACACGCTTCTTTGTGCCTGTTCCTGACCGCCTGCGTGCTGGCCTTGGCCGGCTGTGCTAAGGACAAGCTCACCCGAGAGCGGTTTGACATGGTCCAGCAGCACATGACGACCCAGGCCCAGGTGGCCGACCTGCTCGGCGAGCCGACCGAGCAACTCGGCAGCCAGTGGTTCTTTGAACGTCACGACCGCGGCGTGACGGTCTTGATCGACTTCGATCAGGAAGGGCAGGTCGCGCGGAAGCAATGGATCGACGCCAACACCCGCGAGTGGTTCGACTCACACGAGAAGTGACCCCGCCGGGGTGCCCGAGTCCAGGCAAGGTCCGCCCCACCGCGGGCCGGACCAGCTTCGCGGTGCCGACCCCGTCGCACCTCCTTCCCTTCCCCCCCCAGCGGCGGGTTGCCCGGGGCTGAAGTGGGGGCGCGTCCTGTTGCGTAGGCTTCTACCGGCGGCGACTGCGCCCGCAGCGCCGCTACCGCCACGCTACAAAGCTGCTCGGTGCCCATTGGTCGACGACCGATAACCAACAATCGTCCGATTTATGTTTGCCAACTCTTCGTGGTTATGCTATTTTATCGGTGGAGAGAAAATATAGGCTGTGTCATGCTGGGGTTTTGAAAGCAAAAAGGAGTGTGATGATCGGTTGTGTCGAGCCTAACGACTGTGCATGGTCGCTTTGCTGAGCACGGCTCGACAGCGCAATCAAGGGCTCGCTTTGACGGGGCTGGCGCGGCCTAGCTGGTCGTGCAGCCAGTCATGTGCAGCCGAGCGGGGGTGGAAGTCTTCGGACGAGTCCAAAGGAGACATTCC
Organism: Planctomycetota bacterium; assembly: GCA_029558835.1. Lineage (GTDB taxonomy): Bacteria > Planctomycetota > Phycisphaerae > UBA1845 > UBA1845 > JAKQDH01. Next base: position 64,258 of record JAKQDH010000133.1, read on the forward strand.
ACGCTGGGGGCAAAAGGGCCTGGGGTTATGTGACCCGGGCATCGGTGGCAAACGCGAGAGGAGGGGCACCATGAACCGCTGGCTTTGGGCGGCGCTCCTCGGAGGACTCATGGGGCTGCCCGCGGAGGCCGGGCTGGTCGTACTCGACTTCGAGGACCTTGAATACGGTGAGGTGCTGTCCGGCACGACCTACGGCGACATCTCGTGGGAGTTCGGGAGCGGAGGTTACCTGGGTCGCATCGGTTACTGGATGACGCCGAGCAGTCCGAACGGCAACTACCCCGCCTCCGGGCAACGCAATCTGATCAACTGTTACGGCGACACGCAGCTTGGCCTGGCGTTCGCACACCTGGCCAACATCGAGGGCGCGTACTTCAGCGGGCAGGGGCACCCAACGGCGTGGACCCCGGCCGTCCGTGTACACGCCTACCGCAACGGGGCAGAAGTGGGCACCACGCCGTGGCTCGAGGGCATCAGCGCCGAGCCGCAGTGGCTCGCCATCGGCTTTGACTCCGTGGACCGCCTTGTGGTGGAGGCGGTTCCGGTGGTCAGCGGCGGCGGCTGGTACGGGCTCGACGATCTGACGTTCTTCGCCCACGCTCCCGAGCCGGGAACGCTGGTCCTGCTGCTGGGCGGGGTGGGATTGGTTGCCCGGCGGATGCGGCACCGGCGGGGCTCTTGACCGGTCGGCCGCTTGCGGGGAAACCACGCGCATGCTGGCGTGGTCGACGTGGCTGACGGTGGGGGTGTTCGTTGGCGCCTGGGTGGCGGCGGCGAGCATCGCGGCCGCTCACGCGATCATGTACAAGCGCGACTCGCGCAGCGCGGCCATCTGGATGATCTTGAGCTGGGCCCTGCCACTGGCGGGGCCCTGGTTGTATTGGGTCTTCGGCGTCAACCGGCTCGAACGACAGGCCGTGCGCCAGCGCGGGCATCGGGGTCGCGACTTCGTCGCGCCGCTGTGCATCGACGTGCCGGACTGGGAGCAAACGGCTCCGGAAGTGGTGGGGCACCTGGCGCCGCTGCGCCGGGCGGCGGAACGCGTCACGCGCCTGCCGCTACTGCCGGGCAACGCCGTCGAACCCTTGCACGCCGGCGAGCAGGCGTATCCGCGCATGCTGGCCGCCATCGAGCACGCCGAACACTCTGTTACGCTCGCCAGCTACATCTTCGATTGGGACGAGGTCGGGCACAGCTTTGTTGCCGCATTGGAGGCGGCCGCCCGACGCGGTGTGCGCGTGCACGTGCTGGTCGATGGGATCGGCGCGTTGGGCAACGGTTCGCGCATGGGACGTTTACTGCTGAAGTCAGGGGCGGAGGTGGCGGCGTTCTTTCCGTTGCGTTTTCCGTTCGGGCGTTTGCGGATCAACCTGCGGAACCACCGCAAGATTCTTGTGGTGGATGGCCGGGTCGGCTTCACCGGCGGGATGAACATCTCCGCCCGGCACCTGCTGGGCACACCGTCTAGGCCCCCTCTCCCCCCCGGAGGGAGAGGGCAGGGTGAGGGGGCTGACGCCCCAGCAATTGTCGATTGTCGATTGTCGATTGCACCCGGCGGACCGGACGCGGTGAGGGGGCAGCCCACGGATGTCACCCCTCTCCCCCCCGGGGGAGAGGGTAGGGTGAGGGGGGCGACGTTCGGGGCCTCCGGGCTCCCGGCAAGTCGTCGCGTCGAGGACCTGCACTTCCAGCTCACCGGCCCGGTGGTGGCCGAGCTGCAACACACGTTCGTCGAGGACTGGGCACTGGTCACCGGTGAGGTGCTGACGGGCGATGCTTACTTTCCGCCACTGGCACCCGGCGGGCCGGCTCTGTGTCGCGGCATTTCCAGCGGGCCCGACGAGGACTTCGAGACCATTCATTGGATTATGCAGGCCGCCTTGGGCGCCGCCCGCGACAGCGTGCGTATTGCCACGCCGTATTTCGTGCCGACCTCCGCCTTGATTTCCGCGATGGTGCTGGCCGCGCTGCGCGGCGTGCGCATCACGCTGCTGCTGCCGGGTCTGGTGGATCGCCCGTTCATGCGCTGGGCGGCCGATGCGTACCTGTGGCAGCTTCTGGAGCACGGCGTACACATTCGTCGCCGGCCGCCGCCGTTTGTGCACACCAAACTGATGATCGTCGATGACCGCTGGACGCTGCTGGGCTCGGCCAACCTGGACCGCCGCAGCTTTCGGCTCAACTTCGAGTTCAACGTCGAGGCCTACGACGTGCAGCTCGCGCAACAGCTTGGCACGTGGATGGACGCCCTGGCCGCCGCGTCGGAACCGGTGACGCTCGAACAAATGGACTCCCGTCCGCCCTGGCGTCGCATCCGCGACGGGACGGTGAAGCTGTTTTCGCCGTATCTATAGACCAGCTCTGCGCTGGCGATGGTTCTGGCGCACCTGTCGCGCGGCGGGCGGAATGCGAAGTGGCCCCCAACGCGCGGCGTAGCCTGCGACCGCGAGCGGTTGCGGCGGGATGACTGAAGCGGTGGTCGTGAGCAGCGAACATGACTTCGCCAGGGTGGAGCTGTCGCCGATTTCGACCCGCGCCTACTGTGGGTACTCGTTGGGCGGCAGCTACGAGCAACTGCGCTGTCCCGAGTGTAGTATGCCATTCAGCCTCGACGACTGCACTGTCGTCGTGGAGAACCCAGCAAGGTAGCAACAGCCGTGCCGCGAAAGTACGGCCGATGAAGACCACATTCCCTGAACGTGGTTCCTCCCGCTGCGTTGCGCGCTGAATTGACACGACCTCCAGGACCAGGGCGCCGGCCAAAATGAACGACCGGCCAATGGGGACACTGTCCGGCTTGTTATGCCTCCGGCGGGAACGTGTGGACTATAAACACGTGCTCATCGATAACCGCTTGGTCGTAATATTCGAGGCGTTCGTCTCCCTCATAATCTGCCCGACGGACTGGGCACTGCTCTTCCAGACAAACGTAACGCCAACCATCCTCCTGTATATACCCCTTGGCAATATGCAGCGCATTAGGCCTAGTCTGTTCCTTGATCCAGCAAGCCACATAGGCGCCTCCGCAGTCCTTAGCGTGTTCGGATTGGGGCTCCGGCTCGGCGTAAATACGAAGGTACTGCATCGGGACCCGGAACCAGTCCGGATTGGCTTTCTCACCGTATTCCAGTTGGATGGACAACTCCAGCAAGTCCCTGGACACCGCACGGGCTTGCTCCGGCGTGAGCTTCACCCCGTCATCGTGGGTACCGCCCGCCTTCAGATGAACAACCGAGGCGTCTGCGATCCACATGCGCACCTGGCTGTTATCGTATTCAGAGAACATCGTCTACTCCGTGCCAACCACCAGCGGTGGTACAACCCCCAGGTGCAGAGCCCTGGTCCCGCGGGCGCATATCGCGCACGGAGCATCGCACGCCTTCTCCCTACAGGCGCGATGCCGCAACCCGGCCTGCGTTGGGCAACCACCCGGCTGACACGGGGAGGCTACTCGATGGCGGGACAGACTACAAGCACCTTCTACATCCCGGCCTGTCTCCGCGAGCCTGGTCACGTGCAGACGGTTATTACAAACACCCGGGGGCGTCGACACCGTGTCACTACCTTCGAGCAACATCAGGCAGCTGGGCACATTAGGGTCGGCGGACAGGGTTGGGGTGGGCGGTCGCAGGGCTGCGGAACGGGCTGTGGTCACCAGCGACTCGCGCAACGCGAGCAACCGTCCTACAAGTCTCCGGCTTCTTCGGGAAGAGAGCGGCTGAGAAGCGCGCTGGCGGCCGGTTTCAGCTTCGTCCGAGCCTCTTCCTGCCAGGCCGGGCGTGGGTCAGAGATCCCAAGCGGTGCACAGGGTGACCCGCGGGGCTGAGTCCCGGCACTGATAGCGCGATGAGCGCGGCATTGGGTGCAAGAAGCGAGGATAACGCTGCCAGCGTGGAACTACCGCCGATTTCGACCTGCGCCTGCTGTGGGTACTCGCTGGCGGGCAGCCACGAGCAACTGCGTTGCCCCGAGCGCGGCGCGCCATTCAGCCTGGAGGATTGCACTGTGATCGTGGCGAATCCGCTGCGCCGGCTGCGTCTGTACCGCGCGATTGCGGTGTTCGTAGTGGTGGCGGCGGGTGTGTACTTCCACGTGCTCCCCGGACGCGCGGTGGCGCCGATTGCATCGGTAGTTGTGCTTGTCGCTCTGTTCATGTCTCTCTATTATCGATACTGGTGGGCTTGCACGGTCGCCTTCCGAACAGATGGAGTCACCGGGATTCGTGCGGGTCGGATTGTCGACGTGTGCCCGTGGAGTGAGATCAAAGGCGTGAGGCTGCGGGGCAGTTCAAAGAGACAATGGGGACTGGTCCTGTTCCGGACGGGGAGCCCTTGGTTGCACGTGGTCCCGTGCGGTCTCGATGCGCTCGTGGCGGAGCGATTGTACGCGCAGATAGAACAATTGCGCCGGCACGCAACGGAGGTCGAGCCAGCAACCCAACACAGTGAGCGCAAGCAGGGAAGTGGTGAGCCACCCCGGTGAATCCACGCCTCGTGGGTCACAGCGTCGCGCAGCGTGGAACTGGGCATGCGGGCACTGTCAATCGGAGCCGGAGGCGGCCCCGCCCGTGACACCGGACTGCTTCGGAACTGCTTTGAGCTTCGCTGGGCAGGGGCCCACTTGAGCCGCCGATACACGGATTCTCAGTCGGTTACCCTGCGCCAGAAGTGACGACGGGAGCGGCACTCATGGCTGATCCAACCCGCGCGTCGGTGGTTACGGCAGCGGGCGGGGAATGAACGCGCGGACTCGTTCACCGGGCAACTTGGTCGTCCGGTAGGTGCCGGTCTGAGGCGGTGTCATCAGAAAACGGCCCCCCGGCTGGTCGCTCACTGAGAAGCGAAGTACGTGCTTGGCGTCCCGCGCCTCGCGGGAACGCATGCGGCTGCCCCAAGCGAGCGTTCTGGCCCACGCGACCCTCACCCCTACCCCTCTCCCTGGAAGGGCGAGGGGTTCAGACGCCGCGCGCCCAGCCCGCCGGCGACGGCCGGCGGCCAAGCACCCACGCTGAACAACTACGAAGCGAACGCTTCTCAACCGATCTCGCTAAGAAACGGTCGTTTGTCAATGGCGACCGGGCCGCCGGATTCCCCCTCACCCTGCCCTCTCCCCTAACGGGAGAGGGGTTGCGGAGCCAGGCGCGGCCACGCCAGGGTGCTCGGCGTCGCGCCGTTGCCCAAAGGGGAGAGGGGTTGGGGAGCCAGGCGCGGCCGCGGAGGCGTTGGGCGAGTTGATGACGATGTGGCAGAGGGTGAACCCGCCCTTCCGTCCCCGCCACGCGTTGCCCTCCGGCAGAGGCACCACGGAGACACCGAGGGCACGGGGAGGACTGGGATCGGGGCATCCGTTTCTCCTCTCCGTGATCCCCGTGTCTCCGTGGTAAGAAGGAAGTTCAGTCCCCAAGTTGTCCGGTAGCTTGGCACCTGGATGGACGAACTGGCCGCCGGCTCGGAGAACGTAACGCTCGAACAGATGGATTCGCGTCCGCGTTGGCGCCGCCTCCGTGACGGCACCGTGAAGCTCTTCTCGCCGTATCTGTAGATCAACCCGCGCTGGCTTACTCCTGCGGGCCGGTGAAGGCCGTGCTGAAGCTCTGGAAATCGGCCAGATCGACATCGAGGTCGCCGTCGAGGTCGGCCTGGGCGAAGGAATCGGGATCACAGCCGGACGGCGGCGTGGTCACATCAGGTCCCGCCAGGCAGGCGGCGAAGGTGTCGAAGTCATCGACGTCCACGTCGCCGTCGCCGTCGAGGTCGCCCGGGACGTCACAAGCCCAGCGAGCCCAGTAGCACGAGACGTAATCGCCGGCAGTCGTGAAGTAGCCCCCCGCGATCACCTCGCCCGCCCCCCCCGAGGCGTCGGGGTAGACCGTCAAGGCGCGCACCCCGTTGTTCATCCCGGCCCCCAGCGGTTGCCAGGCACCGGTGTTCCAGCAGGCGATGTAGCTGCACGTTGCCCCGCCGGCGCTGGTGAAATCGCCTCCGGCGATCAACTCGGCGCCGTGAACCTTCACGGCGTACACGTAGGGGTTCACGCCGCCCATTCCTGACCCCAGTGGCTGCCAGGCACCGCCGTTCCAGCGGGCGATGTAGTTGCACGGCACGCCGCCGGCAGACGTGAATTCGCCCCCGGCGATCAGCTCGCCGTTGAAGACCGCAAGGCATTGTACGTAGGGGGTGCTCCCGCCCATCCCCGATCCGAGCGGCTGCCAGGTGCTGCCGTTCCAGCGGGCGATGTAGTTGCAGGACACACCGCTGGCGGTCGTGAAGAAGCCTCCCGCCATGAGCTCGTTGTTATAGACCGTCAGGGCGCGCACGATGTTGTTGACCCCCGCTCCCAGCGGCTGCCAGGCGCTGCCGTCCCAGCGGGCGATATAGTTGCACGGCACGCCGCCGGCGGACGTGAAGCTGCCCCCCGCGATCAGTTCACCGTTGTGCACGGTGAGGGCGGACACGGTGGGAGAACTACCCCCCATTCCCGACCCGAGTGGGTGCCAGGCGCTGCCGTCCCAGCGGGCAATGCGGTTGCACGGCACGCCGCCGGCGGTCGTGAAGGCGCCGCCCGCGATCAGCTCGCCTGCCTGGCCCGGCGGATAGACCGTCAGGGCGTACACGTAGCTGTTCATTCCCGACCCCAACGGCTGCCACCCGCCGCCGTCCCAGCGGGCAATGCGGTTGCACGGCACGCCGCCGGCCGCGGTGAAATCGCCGCCGGCGATCACCTCGTCCGCCGGTCCCGGCCCCCCGGCGTAGACCGTGAGGGCGAGCACGGTGCTGTTCATTCCCGACCCCAGCGGCTGCCAGGCGCCGGCATTCCAGCGCGCAATGCCGCTGCACGGCAGCCCGCCGCCGGTCGTGAAGTAGCCCCCCACGATCAACTCGCCTGCCCGTCCCGGCGCGCCGGGATAGGTCGCCAAGGCGCGCACAATGTTGCCCACGCCCGCCCCGAGCGGCTGCCAGACGCTGCCGTTCCAGCTTGCGATGTAGCTGCACGTCGCGCCGCCGGCGCTGCTGAAGTCGCCGCCCGCGATCAGTTCGCCCGCCTGTCCCGGCGCGCCGGGATAGGCCGTCAGGGCGCGCACCATGCTATTCGTCCCCGCCCCGAGCGGTTGCCAGGCGCCGCCGTTCCAGCGGGCGATGTTGTTGCACGCCGCGCCATCGGCCGTTGTGAACGTACCCCCCGCGATCAACTCGCCGTCGTAGGCCGTGAGGGCGGATACGCTTGGGGAACTGCCGCCCACCCCCGCCCCCAACGGTTGCCAGGTGCTGCCGTTCCAGCGGGCGATGTTGTTGCACGTGGCGCCGCCGGCGGTGGTGAACCTGCCCCCCGCGATCAGCTCACCGTCGTGCACGGTGAGGGCGGACAGGGTGGGAGAACCGCCCCCCATCCCCGACCCCAGTGGTTGCCAGGTGCTGCCGTCCCAGCGGGCGATCCGGTTGCACGTCACCCCGCCGGCGGTCGTGAACGCGCCCCCGGCGATCAGTTCGCCGTTGTAAACCGTCAGCGCGTGCACCTGGTTGTTCATCCCCGAGCCCAGCGGCTGCCACCCGCCGCCGTCCCAGCGAGCGATCCGATTGCACGTCACCCCGCCGGCGGCCGTGAACGCGCCCCCCGCGATCAACTCGCCGTTGTACACCGTCAGCGCGTTCACCGGGCCGTCTGTCCCCGAGCCCAGCGGCTGCCAGGTGCTGCCGTCCCACGCCGCGACGTTGTTGGCGAGAATGCCGCCCGCGACCGCGAAGTTCCCGCCGGCAACCAGCAGTTCGGTCTGCAAGGCCGAGGCGTCGGGGTCCCACGTGGCGGAGGCATGCACGGGTCCGTCGGTCCCCGGCACACCCTCGCCCGGCAGCCAGCCGCAGGCCTGGGCCGCCGCCGGCGGCGCGCCGCCCGCGGCACAGGCCACCACGACGACCCCCGCGATGATCCTGGCGTACTCCCACCCCTGCGGTAGCACTCGCCGGTCAGTGGTGGTCCGGGCACACATGTGACTGTCCTCCCTCCAGCGATGGCGCTGGGCTCCGTTGCTCCGCATGGCGCGATGGATGTGCCGGAGGGTCACCGTCCCGCAACTGCCTGCACGCATCGCCCTGCGGGGGTACAACCAAGGGGGGCTTCTTCCCCGGAAGTCATAGCACCAGTCTAGCAGAACGTACTGCCTGACTCAATGGCCCAACGAAGGAGTCTGCCACGCAGAGCGCTGCGAATCGCGGCAGGGGCAGAGCGGGACTCCAGCCGTAGATACACGAGTTCTCACGCCGTCGCCCCGGGCCGCGGCGTTGTGGGAGAGTTGGCTTGCGTCTCAGCGGTCGCGTCGCCAGTCGACCCGGAAGGGCTGCATGCGGCGGGCAGTGCGATTGACCGCGAGTTGGCCGAACCGCTGGTGTTACCGGGGAAGCCGGACCCGACCGGCCGGCTTGGCAGGTGGAGGAGCGATCAGGTCACGGCGGCCCACTCCTGCGGGTCGGCAAAGGTCGTGGGGAGCAGCCACCAAGGCGCCCAGAGACGAAGAGTGCGCAAAGCAATCCCTCTCCCACTCGAAGGAGCGGACAGGGTGAGGGGAGGAGTGGCGCGTGGGTCCGGCTCTCCGAGCGCCTCCTCCTGGACAGAAGCGGCTGGGCTACGAACTCAACGTCGCTTGGTATGACCAAAGCGGGTGCGCGGACACGCGCCGGCCAACGATGAGAACCGGCCGCTCCCTGATCCCGACCTGCGTCGGGACGGTTCGGACCACCGGGGCCGCATCAAGAACGGTGATTCGGCGCTCGGCTTCCTCCCGGACCGCGAGGATTCCGTGGCACCGGCGTCCCGCCGGCGGACCCACGGGCGAGACGCAGGTGCCACGCTGGGGGCTGCGGGGGAAGGTCCACGCTGAGCCTCGGTGGCTTGGTGACGCGTACCTGACGCGGACATTGCCCATGGCGGTGTAGCTCGGCACAGTCCCCGCGGTGCGGAGTGTCCGGGCTTTGCCGGTTTCCGTCGGAAATTGTCCACACTTGCGAGGTGTCGTGAAGAGCGTTGCGAAGCGCAGGGGATCGTGCGATGCTATCCGGCAGAGCGGTGCTCGGCGGCCTGTTGAAGCCGTGTCGGGCCGGGGCAGGAGCGTGGAAGACCGGTGCGTCTGGCGGCTCCCACGTCGGCCGCGGGAGGCCGACGCTACTTGTTCAACGGACTGGCAACGCCGCCTGCGGACCATTGCACAAATCACATTGATGCGGAGAGTACTCATGAACAGGCAACTTCGGATGATCGTTTTGGGCATTGTGTTTCTCGGGGGCGTGGGCCTCGCGTGGGCGGCGGCGGCGGCGCCGGCCACGGCGGTGATCCCGCGTCAGGTCCTCTTCGGCAACCCGGACCGGGCGTCCTTGCAGGTCAGTCCGGATGGTCAGCAACTGGCGTTCCTGGCGCCGCTCGACGGCGTCCTGAACGTCTGGGTGGCACCGCTGGCTGACCCGGCCAAGGCGAAGGCGGTGACCCACGACACGCGGCGCGGCATTCGGGGGTACTTCTGGGCGTTCACCAACGAGCACATCCTGTACGTGCAGGACAAGGACGGGGACGAGAACTGGCGCGTGTACAGCGTGAACGTGAAGACCGACGCGGTGCGGGACCTGACGCCGGCCACCGGTGTGCAGGCACGCGTGCAGGGCGTCAGCTACAAGTTCCCGCACGATATCCTGGTCGCGCTGAATGACCGCAACCCGCAACTGCACGACATCCACCGCGTGAACATCGAGACCGGCGAGAAGAAGCTGCTCCTGGAGAACGAAGGCTACGTGGGCTTCGTCACCGACGACACCTACGCCGTCCGCTTCGCCATGCGCATCACGCCGGACGGGGGCGAGGAGGTCCTGGAGCGCACGGCCGACGGCGACTGGAAGTCCTTCACCAAGATCGGGCAGGAGGATGCCCTGACCACCGGGCCGGCGGGTTTCGACAAGAGCGGCAAGGTGCTGTACATGACCGACAGCCGCGGGCGCAACACGGCCGCCCTCACCAGCTATGACCTCACCACGGGCAAGCAGACGGTGCTGGCCGAGGACCCGCGGGCCGACGTGGCCGACGTGATGGCGAAGCCGGTCGAGAAGACCATTGAGGCCGTCGGGTTCACGGTCGAGCGCAAGAACTGGAAGATCCTCGACAAGGCGATTGAGAAGGACTTCGCGACGCTGCGCAAGGTGGCGGACGGCGACTTCGAGGTAACCAGCCGCTCCCTCGATGACAAGGTCTGGATCGTGGCGTACCTTCAGGATGACGGCCCGGTCCGCTACTACCGCTATCAACGCCCCAGTGGGAAGGCGGACTTCCTGTTCGTCAACCGCCCCGCGCTGGAGAAGCTGCCGCTGGCGAAGATGCACCCCGTGACCATCAAGTCACGGGACGGGATGGACCTCGTCTGCTACCTCACGCTGCCGGTGGGCTCGAACCCGGACGGCAAACCGCGGCCTGCCCAGCCGGTGCCGCTGGTGCTCAATGTGCACGGCGGCCCGTGGGGGCGCGACAACTGGGGCTATAACGCGGAGCATCAATGGCTGGCCAACCGCGGTTACGCGGCACTGTCGGTGAACTTCCGCGCGTCCACGGGCTTAGGCAAGCAGTTCACGAACGCCGGCGACCGCGAGTGGGGTGCCAGGATGCACGACGATCTGCTCGACGCCGTGCAGTGGGCCATCCGGGAGCACATCGCCGATCCGAAGAAGGTGGCGATCATGGGCGGCAGCTACGGCGGGTATGCGACGCTCGTCGGCATGACGTTCACACCGGACCAGTTCGCCTGCGGCGTGGACATCTGCGGACCGTCGAACCTGGTCACGTTCATGAATGCGATCCCGCCGTACTGGCAGCCGGTGGTGGATTTGTTCGTGAAGCGGATTGGCGACCATCGCACGGAGGAAGGCAAGAAGTTCCTGCTGGAGCGTTCGCCGCTGATGAAGGTCGCGCAGATTCAGCGTCCGCTGTTGATCGGGCAAGGCGCCAACGACCCGCGCGTCAAGCAGGAGGAGTCGGACCAGATCGTCCAGGCCATGCAGGCGAAGCAGATCCCGGTGACGTACGTGCTCTTTCCCGATGAGGGGCACGGCTTTGCCCGGCCGGAGAATCGCCTGGCGTTCTACGGGGTGGCGGAGTCATTCCTGGCTCAACACCTCGGTGGCCGGGCCGAGCCGATCGGGCAGGACTTCGGAGGTTCCAGCGTCAGCGTGCCGGCCGGCGTCGATCAGGTGCCCGGCGTGGCGGAGGCGCTGAAGCAGGGATAGGGGAGGTTCTTTTCTTTGTTCTGTCGTCCCCTTCGGGGGCTCTGTACGTGTGCAGGTCTTCGGAGAAGCCGGGGGTTTCGCCCCCGGCTTCTTACTTGATCCCCCGTCGGGGGAAGAATGGCCGAAGCAGCAGGAGCTTCCGCGTTGCTGCCGCGTCCGAGACCGTGCTGCTGGAACAAACGGACTCGCGGGCGCGTTGGCGCCGCCCCCGCGATGGTGCGGTGAAGCTCCTTCCGCCGTACCTGCACATTGCCCCGCGCTGCCTCACTCCTGCGCGCCGGTGAAGGCCGTGCTGAAGTCTGCGACGTCCGCCAGATCGACGTCGAGGTCACCGTCCATGTCGGCCCGCGCGAAGTAGTCCGGAGCGCAGCCGGGCGGCGGCGTGGTCATGCCGGGCCCACCCAGGCACGCGGCGAAGCCGTCGAAGTCATCGAGGTCCACGTCGCCATCACCGTCGAGGTCACCGCCCAGCAGGAACTCGAGGCGGAGGTTGTCGAAGAAGGTGTGCCCGTCCGCGAAAGCGCCGAAGTCGGCGAAGACGCGCACGCCCAGGCGAATCTCGTGCATACCCTCGACGCCCGTCAGGTCGAGCACCTGGTCGTAGTAGCTGCCCGCCACATGGTTCTTCCAGGACCAGCTTGTGCCGTCGTCAATCTGTACGTAGGCGGCCGTGCAGGTCCCGCCCTTCAAATGCGCGTCGAACAGCAGCTCCCGCGCGCCGGTCAGGTCCGCTAACTGGTAGAACTCCAGGTAGTCATCCACGTAATGCGGGCCGAAGATCGAGGCGAATACATAAAGTGACCAGTCGCCGTCGGAAACCCAGTTGAAGTCCGGGTCGTCGAGCAACGCCTCGCCGTGGCCGTTCACGTGCCCTTGGCGGCGCCAGGCCCAGTGGTTGGGCATGCCGCGCCAGGGCAACGGTCCGGCCCAGCCGCCCTCCGGCATGTAGTCGGCGTGCTCGATCTCGAAGCTGGCGTTGCGCAGCGGGCCCAGCGGCTCTGCCGTGCCGAAGAGTTGGAACGAGACGTCCACGGGGTTCCAGCCGGCGGGCAACGTGCCGGTGTAGAGCTGCAGGTTGTGCTGCGGGCTCTCACCCCAATGGCTCCAGGAGGTTCCATCGGTCGAGTACACGGCGCTGCCGGCCGTCTGTTGCGCGGGGTTACGGAACTTCCAGTGAAAGTGCTCGAAGCCGAAGATGTCGTGGTATACCTGCACGCCAACCCAGTACACGACCGGGTTCTCCGGCGAGCCTTCGGCGTAGAACCAGTCGTTTTCGGCAAAGGCCACGCGGAACGTTCCGTCGCCGACGGCGTACCAGCCGATCTGGTGAGGGTCGCCGGGAGCGGCGTTGCCCAGATGGCGTTGGTACAGCAACGCGCCGGGATGGCTGTCCTCGGTCTGCGTGGCCGGAACGTCGGCCCAGAAGTACACGTCCACGCCCAACGGATAGGGATCGTCCACGCCCGCCACGCGGATCTCCGAGATGCGCGTCCGAGCCGTAGAGACGAAATCGTCCGCGCAGAGGTAATAGTACGAACCGCTGTGGGTACGCCAGCTCATGGCCGTGCGCGAGTCCATGCTGTCGAACTGATTCCAGACGAGCGGGTCTCCCCAGTCCGCCCGCGCCAGCGCGGGCAGACCCGTAAGCAGCGTGCACGTCAAGATCGCCGTCCCCATTCGTGTCATGCACCTTCTCCTTGCACCTCCCGCACGGGACCCCACCCCTGGGAAGCGCGGAGGGTGGCGTGCCCAAGCCGGTCGACGGTAAGGGGGGTGGCATGCTCAAGCCCGCCGCCGACGGGCGCCGGCATGCCGTACCGGTCGGCCCTCACCAACCGGAGCGGCATGGCGGCGCTGCGCTTGGCCATGCCACCCCCCAACATTGGTCGGTTCCCCAATCAGGTGGAGCTGCTGAGCCCGCCGGTAGCCGTCGCCCCGCAACCGGGACGCCCGCCCGACAGCCAGGCTGGCTGCACCTGACCGGCGGAGCAGGCCATCCTCAACGCCGGCGCAGCAACACCAGGCCGCCCAGCGCCAGCAGGGCCAGCGAGGCAGGCTCCGGTGTGCCATACACCTGGAACTCCATGTCCACCGAGCGCCAGCCGTCCGGCAGCAGGCCCGTGTAGGTACCGAACTGCCAGTGGTTGCCGTTGAACCAGTCCTCCACGTAGTACGCGCCCAGATGTTGCCAGTTCCCGCTGCCGTCCGTGTTCCCGACGACGGCGTCGTCGAGGTTGTGGATGTCGGGCGGGTTGGGGTTGTCGTTATGGAGGTTGTCGCGATAGCTCCAGTAGAACTTCTCGAAGCCGAAGATGTCATGCTTCGGCTGCACGCCCACCCAGTAGACGATCGGGTTGGCGACCGAGCCCTCCTGGTAGAACCAGTCGTCTTCGGGCAGGTTGATGCGGAACTCGCCGTTGCCGGCGTCCCACCAGCCGATCTTGTGGGGATCGCCCGGGTCAGCGTTGCCGAGGTTCCAGAACTTAAGCAGCGCGCCCGGATGGCTTTCCTCCTCCGCCGTCGCGGGGACGTCCGCATAGATGAACACGCGCGCGCCCAGGTTGAACGCGTCGTTCGCACCCTGGACGCGGATCTCGTTGAGCCAGCCCGCCTGCGTGCACAGGAAGTCATCGGCCACCAACTGCCCGTGGCCCCACGAGCTCCACCAGCTCTCGATCTTCCGACCGTGCGGGTCCGGGTTGTCAAACTGGTCCCACTTGAGCGGGTAGCCCCAGTCAGCCAGGGCAGTCGCACTCCACGCCAATACGACCACAATCCCAAGCATCTTCTTCATGGTACGCCTCCTCCACTGCAATCCAGTACCGCTCGTGCGGTAGAGAGAACACACACCCTCTGTGGGTCGGCGGACTTCGCCGATCCGGACAGTCAGTTCCGCGGCGCGGTCGCGACCGGGTCCGCGCCAGGCGGACGTCCTCACGCGGCAGACCGGGCAACGCCTGTCCCAGCGGCCGCCGACATCACGACGCCGGGGTCACGGTGCCGGCAGACCGCACTCCGCGTTCAACGCCGGCAGCGCGGATGGCTCGGTCGTCAGAGAGACGCGCGAAGGGCGACGGCAACGTCGTGGGCATCGCGGCTCGACGCGGCCGTCCCCTCGTTCCACCCCGCTGAGCGCCGGTACCGATCCAGGAGACGATCCTAGCATCCCCTGAACAGGTTGTCAAGAGAGTTTCTCTGGATATGACTAAGTGATTGTCGGACCGTGGTTTATGACTTTCGCAGCGACATGGACAAACTGCCCGCGGGCCGCTATACTGGGCCTCACTATGCCTACCCTCAGCCCTCCGGAAACGTCGTTCGAGGAGCGCACCAGCGCCGTCATGCAGCGTGTGCGCAGCGCGCTGGGTGATCTGCTTACCCGGCTGACGAGTACGCCCAACTCCCGCGCCGGTGATCTCGTGGACGTGCTGCCCATCGACCCGCGTCTGGCGTGGAAGCTGGTCAAGATCGTGCAGAAGGAGCACCCGCTGGATGCCGTGCGCTACGTTCCGGGGCCGCGCGGCATCAGTCTGCTGCTGAGTGCGGCGGCACGCCGGCCGGGACTGGCACCCAGTGTCCGCTCGGCGAAAGATGCCTTCAAGCAGTTCACGGAGCTCGTGCAGCGCGAGGCAGGAGACCGCAAGTCCTTCGACATGATGGTGACGGGGCACATCCGGGCGCGCCACGAAGATGCGGACCTGGAACACCGCCGGGGTCTCTTCACGCACGGCAGCTACGTTTGGGGGGTGCAGGCCCGCGCCCAGATCCACACGTTCCTCATCCAGCCGTCGGGTGACGGAGCGCACCTCGACGCCGTGATCGTGCGTGGCTTCGTGTCCCTGCGGCGCATCCGTCCAGACATCCGCTGGCGCATCACGCGTTTCTACACGATCGACGACACCGGCCACGTGGAAACGCAGTTCACGCGCGAACCGCTCGACCCGTTGGCGGGTCCCCCCGACGGGGCCGCGCCCCTCCTGCGGCCGTACTGCTCGCAACCTTTGCCCGACGTCCGCCGGGAGATCGGGCCGCAGGGTGTGATCGAGGATGTCCTGGGCGAGTCCGACGTGGGGAACATGCAGGCGGTGACGTGTCTTACCGGCGAGGTGATCCGCCGGGCGGAGCCGTGCCATCCCGACGAGCGCCATGCCTGCCTGGGCACGAAGACTCCGCTGCGGACACCCTGCGAAACCGTAGTGATGGACGTGTTTCTGCGGCGCGACTTCTTCGGGCGGGTTGCCCCGGTCGCGCGCCTGGTCAGCGACGTGCACAAGGAGTTGCTCGGGGCGGTCTACCGTGAGGCCGATCACCTGCCGTTCCACCACGAGGTGGCGTTCCTGGGCGCGGGCACGCTTAGTGTGAGGCTCCGCGAGATGCCGCGCTACGCCGAGATGATCCAGCACTGCTTCGATCAAGTCGGCTGGGACAGTCAGGGGTTTGACTGTTACCGCGTTCAGATGCAGTTCCCACCGTGCCCGGCCGCGTTGCTTATGGATTGCACACTGCCGCCGCGTCCGTGAGACTTCCAGCGCCGGGCGCGCTTCCGCGCCGGCGATCCGAACCGCGACCGCCACGGGTCGGGATCGGGGAGCGGCCGTGTCCCAACCCCGCGGGTGCCTCTTCGCGCACACCCGGCTACCTGCGACGCCGATGTCACGGAGCGAGGCGAAGTCTCGGTGCCACCTTGCGCAGCGAATGGGACCCCGCGCGCGTCCGTGTTGCGTGCAGGCACCTGGAGCAGGTACCATGACCACGGGGGACGTCGGAAGGGACGGGAACTCGTGATGAACACGACGGCCCTGTACAGTGAACGTCTGAATCGCTACGTCACCGCCCTGCGGAACGAGAAGCCGGACCGCATTCCGATCCGGCCGTTCGTGGCCGAGTTCACCGCCTCGTACGCCGGCTACACTTGCCAGGAGATCACGCACGACTACGACAAGGCGTTTGCGGCCGTGCTCAAGTGCGCGGCCGACTTCGACTGGGACGCGGTGGTCAGCAACATGGTGTGGGTGTGGACCGGGCTGACGGAGGCCATCGGGCTGCGGTACTACGGGGTGCCCGGCATCCACGTCGGGCCGGACGTGGCGTTCCAGTACCGCGAGCCGCCGCCCGAGCAGGCCTTCATGCGGGCGGACGAATACGACGCCCTGATCGACGATCCGACGGGGTTTCTGTACGACGTCTGGCTCCCGCGCGTGTCCGGCGACGTTGTGGCGCCGGGGCAGCCGGCGACGCGCCGCCACGCCCTGGCGCTCGTCAAGGGCGGGATGGCCATGTGGAAGTACTTCTCGGCGTACGGGCCGCACCACGCCCGGCTGCGCGCGGAGTGCGGCACGGTGCCCGCCATCGCCGGCATCCTGAAGGCCCCGTTCGACATCCTGGCCGACAAGTTGCGCGGCTACGTCGGGCTGACCAGGGACATGTTCGTCCAGCCCCGGAAAGTGCTGGCGGCCTGCGAGGCGCTGATGCCGCACCTGCTGCACGTTGCCAGGGCCGGCGCGGACCCGGCGCGGCAGGTGCCGATCGGCTTCTGGATGCATCGCGGTTGCGTGCCGTTCGTGCGGCCGGAGCAGTTCGCGTCGCACTACTGGCCGACCCTCAGACCGATCCTCCAGGAACTGTGGGCCCATGGCCACCAGACGCTGTTCTACGCCGAGGGAGATTGGAGTCACCACCTGGACCAGTTCGCGGAACTGCCGGAGCGGAGCATCGTCTATCATGTCGACCGCGGCGACATGGTCACCGTGCACCGCAAGCTCGGCCACAAGTTCTGCCTGAGCGGGGGGATTCCGAATCACCTGCTGGCGTTCGGCTCGCCGGACGACGTACGGGCAGCCTGCAAGAAGGTGATCGATGGCGTCGCCCGTGACGGCGGGTACCTCATGGACGCCAGCGCGATCATTCAAAACGACGCGCGGGTGGAGAACATTCGGGCGCTGACCGACTTCACACGCGAATACGGTGTCTATTCCACCGGCCACGCCGGCGACCCCGGCGACGGACCGCGTGCCGAGCGCGGCGAGACGCCGGCCACAGCCCGCGCGCCGCGCGGCCGACGTGATCCCGGCGTCTGCGTACCGTGGGCAGAGAAGGCGGGGGACCTGCCGCCCCTCTCGGGGGATCCGGATCTCGTCCGCCGCATCTGGGAGGACATCGACGACCTGGGCCACACGTTCATCTGGCACTGCCTGCTGTCGTTCTGACGCCGGCGGTGCCGTAGCGGACCGCCACTGCTCCCGAACCGCAGGCAATGATCGCCAAGCGGGGCGGCTGCCTGCCGGCGGTTCCGCCACGCGGGGGCAGCACCGGTCGCCGCGGGCAGAGTACCACAGGCCGAACAGGCCGATCGTATGACCTCACCCGCCGCGGTTCCGTTGGCCACGGGGCGGACCTCTCGATACAATCCCCTCCGGCGCGTGGCGTCGTTGGATGCAACAGGTGAGCCCCCCGGTGGAAGGATCATATTCATGAACAAAGAGCGTCTCTTCGTCGGCAGTTGCTTCGGGCTGGTGGCGACGGCGGTATGCTTCGCGGTCGTCGGCGCCATCATGGGCGTGCTCAAAGAGAGGTTCGTGCTCAGCAACGAGCAGGTCGGGTACATCGGCGGGGCGGCCATCTGGGGCTTCACCGTCTCCATTTTCATCCTCGGCCCGCTGTGCGACGTGCTGGGCATGCGGAACCTGCTGCGGCTGGCCGTTCTGTGCCACGCGGCCGGGGCGTTGCTGATGATCTTCGCCCAGGGTTACTGGATGCTCTTTGCCGGCGCTCTGATCCTGTCGCTGGGCAACGGGACCATCGAGGCCGTTTGTAACCCGCTCATTGCCACGCTCTACCCGGATCAGAAGACGCAGAAACTCAACAAGTTCCACGTGTGGTTTCCGGGCGGCATCGTCATCGGCGCGGTGGCGTCGTTTCTCATTGGGCAACCCGGTTTCACCGCTTGGCTTGACCAAGTCGGTTTCGCCGCTTGGCGACTCAAGCTCGGCCTGATCCTGGTGCCGACGGTGATCTACGGTGTGTTGTTCATCGGGCAGAAGTTCCCCGCGACCGAGCGCGTGCAGTCGGGCATCTCGTTCGGCGGCATGGTGCAGGGGGCGCTGCTCCGGCCGTTGTTTCTGATCCTGCTGGCCTGCATGTGTATCACGGCCTCGCTGGAGCTGGGGCCGGGGCGGTGGGTGCCGGCCGTGCTGGAGGCGGGCGGCATCGCGGGGATCCTGGTGCTGGCGTACATCAACGGTCTGATGGCCGTGCTGCGCTTCTTTGCCGGGCCGGTCGTGCACCGGCTCTCGCCGACCGGCATTCTGGTAAGTTCTGCGATCCTGGCCGGCATCGGGCTGTACTGGTTCAGCTTCGCCGAGACGACGGTCATGGCGTTCGCCTCGGCCACGGTGTTCGCCCTGGGGGTGTGCTACTTCTGGCCGACGATGCTGGGGGTGACGTCGGAACGGGTGCCGAAGAGCGGGGCACTGGGGCTGGGGTTGATGGGCGGGATGGGGATGCTCATCGTCGGGCTGGTGACGGCCCCGCAGATGGGGCACATTGCCGATCGCTTCCTGCAGCAGCAGCTTGTCGCGCAGCAGGGCCAGACAGTCGCCGTGCTGGAGAAGGTTGCGCAGCAGTACCCGCCGCTGGCGGAGAAATCGCCGTTCAAGTCGGAGGTCATAGGGGCCGTGACGGCCGTGCAATCGGTGCTCGCAACGGCGCAAGGCGGTGCCCTGCCGAGCAACACCGCGGATGCTCTGCGTAACGCCGTCAAGAACGTGCCGCCGGGCGCCGAGCCGATCAAGGATGAGATCAACAGCGTGCTGCTGCCCGCGGACAACTACGGCGGGCGCATGTCGTTCCGCTACGTGGCGCCGTTCTCGCTGGTGATCATCGTGGTGTTCGGCGTGATTTTCCTGCGCGACCGGGCCACCGGTGGGTATAGGGCGGAGAGACTGTCCGGCGCCCCCGTCCGCGGCTCCGACGCCTGACCCGACACTAAAGACGAGCTTACGATCGGGGTTCTCGCAGGTAGTACTCCGGCCGGGTGATGGCGGGCAAGTGTCGGACTGCCTCGCGTGGGGTCCTCTCTTGCGTCGTGTGCATGTCGTCCGGTGCGTCCCGTTGCCCCCATCGACCCTCGGCTGCCCATCCTCCTCCAAACACTTGTCCGAACGAGCACTCTCTGCCGCAGTCAGCGCTCGTAAACGGCCAGCCGTGCGGCCGGCGGGGCGAAGGGCTCGATGCGGAACGTGTTGCGGCCGGGCGTAAGCTGCGGCGTGACGGGCACGCGCAGCGGCGCGCCGATGAAACCGCCGGCATCGTGGCCATTCACAGTGACCCTGGCCGCCGGCTCGGGAGCAAGCTCATCCATCTCCAGATACACGCGTACCTTCGTTAAGTCCACGTCGTCCGGAACATCGCAGTGCCCCAGGAACGGGTCCGCCTGCACCGGGCTCGCGGTGAACGGACCTTTCGCCACCATGCCCCACGGCTGGTCGCCGTAGTGAGCAACGACGGCCGCCGCCGGCCAGGCCGCGTCGTCGAAGCCGACATCCTGCCAACCGGCCTGCTCATCGCGCCCTGCTTTCCACGTCTCATCCAGGCGCACGGTGAGCGGCTCGCCCTGCTCGAACTCAATAACAAGCTGACCGAGGACGCCGGCCGGGCTGGCGTTGCCAGTCGCGTTCGTGGCTGCGCAGGCGAGCTGGTTGAGGCCCGGCCGCAGGGCCGCAGCAATGTCCATCTCGACCAGCCTGCTCCAGCCCAGGTAACTGTTGTCGCTGTGCCCGACGTCCCGGCCGTTGACATACAGAATCAGGCTGTTGTCCGCGGTGCCGACGAAGGTCGCCTTGGTCACCTTGGCCGTCGCAGGCAGCGTGATCTGCTGGCGGAAGAAGCGCGTGCCCGGCGGCGCGGTTGCGGCCGGGGTGCCCTCCGGGTACCACATCCACGCCGAGCCCCGCATCGTCTCCCGAAGCTGCTGCACCGACGCCGGCATGCTGGGGGGCGCAGGTGGCGACGGGTCGCGGACGACTGGAATCGTTCGCAGCGCGGCGCGAGCGCCGGCGTCGATGCGCTCCGGCAGTGCTCGCTTCTCGGCCTGAAAAACGAGCAGCACGCACTCGTTGGGCTGCATGGTCAGCGTGACCTCGGCGTGCGGCCCGCTGCGCTCATAGGCTACTGTGGTAATCTCACCGCGCACCGGGTCCCAGCATTCCGGCACGCCCTCGGCCGTCACGCGGAACCGGAAGCGCCGCGGCTCGCCGACGTGGTTCTGGTTGGTGATGAAGAACACGTCGCGGCCGGCCTGCACGCGGTGCAGCACGTGCAACCAGTTATCCGTCTGCCCTTCGATGACCTCCAGCGTAGGATGGACGCCCGCGTCGCCGGCCAGAACCTGTTGAAGCTGCGCGGGCGTGGGCGTCTGCGGCAGCAGGTATGACCGTCCGCCGGCGGCGTTGGTCTTGCACACCTTCAGGCCGACCTGCGGCTTGCCCCAGATCGCCTCGCACAATGCGGCGATATCCGCCGACGTCTTGCCCAGCGTCGCCGATTTCGTGGGCAGGAACCCGTAGCCGACCACGACGCCCCCGCCGTCAAAGTACTCCTTCGCCCGCTCCAGCGCGGCGCAGGGAATCACCTCGGCCGCCGGCACGATGAGAACTCTGTAGGACTCGTTGCGGAGCCGCAGTTCCCTGCCGGCCACACGCACGTCGCGCTCGAGCACCTCGTACGGCAGCCAATCACAGTCGTAGAGCGCATCCTGCAGCGCCTCGCTCATCTGTTCGGGCAGCACACACTGCCCGACGTGGGCGCTGCCCCCGAGAAACAGCAACGCCACCGGGCAGACGTGCCGCCCGCCGGTGAGCATCAGGCTCAGGCGGCTCGTGTAGTCGGCGAACACGCGGTACAGCGGCCAGCGCGGCTCGTAGCCGCCGTTGTAAAAGTACGGCGGACAGTCCACATCGAACGGCGACCGCGGGTTGAACGAGTGCGGAATCAGGAAGCTCACGCCGGACACGTGCATGTGATCGGCCCACCATTTCATCTCCGGGTAGCTGAGGTCCTGGCCGCGGGCACCGTAGATCTCCACCATGGTGACGTCGTCCGGCTTGCCGTACGCATGCGTGATGGAGCTGCCGAGCTTCGGCGTCTGCCAACAGGGGGCATCGTTGGCCTCGCGCCGGCCCCAGGCGAACTGTTGGAATACCGCGTCGATCGCGCCCATGTCGCTGTACTTCTGAAGCTGGAACATGTTGCCGGCGCACGCGCCGGGGTCGAGGTATACATTGCGGTGTTCGAGAAAGTGGCCGATCGACTTCACGCGGTGCTCTTTGCACCAGCGCGTGATGCCGCCATACAGAGTACGGCCCCACGCCTCGGCAAGGGCGTCCTGATACTGGTAGCGCGCGGCGGCCTGCTCCTCGCCGGCCAGCTTGAACTTCCAGGCCACCAGGGCCCGCTTCCAGTCCACGTTGCGTTCGGCGAGGACTCTCTGTAGTTCCGTGCCCCAGTCGCCGTGCGTCTCAGGCTCGTCGTAGAAGAAGCCCACGATGTTCGTGCCGAAGTCTTCCTTGAAACGATCGTAGTGCGGCTGATACACAGTGTTCAGGTACCACTCGACGGCCTCCGCGCTCGCACCGTCCACCAGGTAACGCCCGCCGTGCTGGCGCACAACCCACGTGAACTTCAGCACCTTCCACTTGCCCGGCGGGGCGTCCCAGGCGAGGGTGCCGTCGTGAACGTGGTCGGCCAGATCGATCAGGCTCGCGCCGTCGAAACCGTCGGCCGTTTCCCGACCGGCGATGGCCGCGACGAATTGCGGCCCGCCGAAGCCGTCGGCAACGAAGTGCTGCGGCCCCTCCACGTCCGTGGCGGTCGCCTCCAGGTACTTGCTGCCGTAGCGCTCGGGCACCCGGCCGGCAACTTCGCCGCTGGGCCACCACCGTTCGTCGAAGATCCACATCGTAAGCCCGTGGCGCCTGGCCGCGTTGAGGCAGATGCCCAGATCGCGGTACCAGCCCTCGCCGAGCCAGTCGTTGTGCGGGCGTGACTCCGCCGTGAAGCAACCGTTGCCGCCCTCGGCCACCTTGCCGACGTACATGTCGAGCAGCTCCGGGCTCTCGTCGCCGTGCAGCCAGAACAGCGGCCCAGTCAGCCGTCGTGCCTGGATGGGCAGCTCGCGGAAGTCCTTCTCCAGATTGGCCATGGACGGCCCCTCGGCCGCCGCGCTCGAGCAGATCGCCAGCACGGCCCCGATGAAACTCAAACGCCCGCGAGACTTGATGCCTCTGCTCATGGCTTCACTTCCTTCTGCAATACGACGCGACGCCGTGCGTCCTCTCCGCAATCCCGGTCCGGCACGTCCGGACCCCTCGCCCTTCCAGGGAGAGGGGAGGGGGTGAGGGTGGGGACGCCGACAACGCACAGTCGGCAAAGAAGCATGCTTACCCGCAATCGCTATCGCGGGAAAGCATGGTACCCTCAGCGCCGCACACGCCAAACGCGTACATGTCCGGACCATCCAGCCCGACCCGACCTTCGGATTCAGGCGAGTGTCTACCTCGTCCTCATACACGGCCACGCGGCCATTGTCACCTGGCGCGTCGTCCTGCACCAGCCGCCCCCCCCGGCGAGTGATGCGGAGGGCTTCTCGATCCCAGGCAGCTGATGTCACACTTGAGGCTACGCGACCAAACAGCCTTCGGAGCCTGAGGCAACCGACACGCGGCCGGCCGGTGGCGTGCTGGCGCTGCGTCGGGCCCCGAGCTGGCGCAGCCGGCGGAACATGAACCAGTCCTCAGTCGCCAGTTCTCAGTTGTCAGTGGTCGGCGCTACGACGGGCTTGCGGCACACCACATGGCCGCCGACTGACTACTGAAAACTGATCACTGACAACTCCCCTCACGCTGCCCCCGGCGGGACCACCTTCGTCATCCGCACACCCAGGCCCTTCTTCGCCGCCTGCTTCGACGCCAGGTAGCGATCCGCTTCGATCTGCTCGGTGAGCGCATGCTGCTCGACACTGCCCGAGTCGCCCTGCGCCCGCTTGGGCCCCTGGGCGTTCTCACGGATGGCGTCCTGGACCGTCTCAGCCATAACCACCCCCTGCGAGCTACGCCGGTGCTGGCGGGCACGCTGTCCACGCCCAGCACGGCGGCTTCACCCACTTGCGGGAGCGGGACTCGAACCCGCGGCTCCGGCGCATGAGACCGGCATGTTGCCGTTACACCATCCCGCCCAACCGGCGGACGCACGCCGAGCGCCCGCCTATTGGTTATTTACGCGGTCGAATCCGTAGTTGGTTGTTCCTGCGGGGATGTGGCAGAGAACGTTACACGGGTAGACATGCGCGCCGGCGATACCGCCGCTCGCGTGCGGCAAGGACGTGCACCGCGGGCCGGGTCGCCCTTGCGGCGAACGCTACCGGTAATGCGCTGGCGATAGTAGTCACCAGCGCGACGCCTTCGACCCTGGCGGAGTCTCGTTGCATGATGGAGTGACCGTGCGCGAAGGCGTTCCACACGTCTGCGGCTGGCCATGTACAGCCGGAGGCTGCCGACCCCACAGTTATCACCTGAAGAAGGCCCCGCGGCTCCAGAGATCGGGCTGTTGCAGTGCGACTGAATCCCAAAGGTTAGTTATTGAACCAACTGGTCCGTCTTGTTAGCATGATGCTATGACGTTTGCCGGAGAGCGTACTTTCGGTTGTGCTGCGCCAGCGCGTCAGCGTCCGTGGCCCGGCGAAGGTCACGGTGCAGCACCTTAACTGAATCGAACCGCACGCTGAGATCGGGGAGAGCAGCCCCATCCGTTAGGAGGCACGCAAGTGTTTGCCCAGAACATTGCTGATCGGCGAGTCGTGCACCGCATGTACATTCGGGGCAGCGTCATCGCGGCGCTGACCCTTGCGGCCTTTGCGGCGGCGAGCGCGACTCCGGCGGTGGCCCAGGACTGCCACTGGTTGCCGGGCGAGGGCATGCCGGGAATCGACAGTCCCGTGTTTGCCACCACTACGTGGGATCCCGATGGCCCGGGCCCACAGCCGGAGCTGCTTGTTGTGGGTGGCGAGTTTGCGGTTACGGGCGATGTGCTCGCCAACAACATCGCCGCATGGGATGGCAGCGCTTGGGAGCCGCTCGGGGCCGGGATGGACGGCGGCGTGTCCGCCCTGACGGTCTTCAACGGCGAGCTGATCGCAGGGGGCTGGTTCACGACTGCCGGCGGCATAGCGTGCAAGCGCATCGCCCGCTGGAACGGTAGCGCCTGGCACCCGCTGGGGCTCGGAATGAGCCATGACGTGTTCGCCCTGGCGGTCCACAACGGGAAGCTGATAGCGGGCGGCGATTTTACGACCGCTGGCGGCGTGAGGTGCAACAACATCGCGTGCTGGGACGGAAGCGCTTGGGAGCCGCTGGGGTACGGGACGCAGAGCGATTATAACACCGCGGCCGTGCGCGCCCTGGCCGTCTACAACGGCGAGCTCATCGCGGGGGGCGCTTTCTCGGCCGCCGGCGCGATCTGCAACTGTGTCGTCCGTTGGGACGGCAAGGATTGGTACCCGCTGGGGTCTGGGATGAGTGGTGTTGCCCTCCCATCCGTGTACGCCATGACGGTGTACAACGGCGAGCTGATCGCGGGAGGCTGGTTCACGGCCGCTGGCGGCGTGACCTGCTACCACATCGCCCGCTGGAACGGCAACGCTTGGCAGCCGCTGGCGTCGGGAATGGGCGGTGGTGACTACACGCGCGTGCTCGCCCTGACGATGTACGACGGCGATCTCATCGCCGGAGGTTCATTTACGATTGCCGGCGGCGCGACGTGCAACCACATCGCCCGCTGGGATGGCAGTGCCTGGCAACCGCTGGGGTCGGGAATGAGCGGTAGTTACTCAGGAGTGTACACCTTCACGCTGTATGGCGGCGAGCTCGTCGCGGGGGGCGATTTCTACAGCTCCGCCGGCGTGGTATGCAATAACATCGCCTGCTGGAACGGGAGCGTATGGCGGCCGCTGGGGGCAGGTATGGATAGCACCGTGCGCGCCTTGACGGTCTACAAGGACGAGTTGATTGCGGGGGGCTACTTCGACACTGCCGGCGGCGTGCCGTGCGACAGGATCGCCCGGTGGAACGGCAGCGCCTGGCGGCCGCTGGGGTCGGGAATGGACGGTACTTATCCGGACGTGTCCGCCCTGGCTGCCTACAACGATGAGTTGATTGCGGGGGGCTGGTTTACAACCGCTGGCGGCGTGGAATGCAACAACATAGCTCGTTGGAACGGCAGCGCCTGGCAGCCGCTGGGGTCGGGGATGGACTCGTTTGTGGAGGCCCTGACGGTCTACAACGGCGAGCTGATCGCGGGGGGCTCTTTCACGACCGCTGGCGGCGTGGAGTGTTACTCCATCGCCCGCTGGGACGGCGGCGCCTGGCAGCCGCTTGGGTCGGGGATCGGCGGTGATTACCCAACCGTATTGGCTCTGACGGTCTACAACGGCGAGCTGATCGCGGGAGGCGATTTCACGACCGCCGGCGGCGTCACCTGCAACCGCATCGCCCGCTGGGACGGCAGCGCCTGGCACCCGCTGGGATCGGGCATGAGCGGTGGTAATTTCACGCGCGTTTCCGCCCTGACGGTCTACAACGGCGAGCTGATCGCGGGGGGCTGGTTCACGACCGCCGGCGGCGTCACCTGCAACCGCACCGCTCGCTGGGACGGGAGCACTTGGCAGGCGCTGGGGTGGGGCATGAACAACTGGGTGGAGACCCTGAGGGTCTGCCACGGCGAGTTGGTCGCGGGGGGATTCTTCACAACCGCCAGCGGCGTGACATGCAACTCCCTCGCACGCTGGAACGGGAACGCGTGGCAGCCGTTGGGATCTGGCATTAGCGGTGGTCATGTGGTTTCGGCTGTGGACGCTCTCACGGTCTACCGCGGCGACGTGATCGCGGGGGGCTATTTCACAACCGCCGGCGGCTACGTTTCTTGCTTCTGGGCCCGCTGGGCTTGCGGGGGACCCGGCGACCTCGACGGCGACGGGGACGTGGATATCGACGACTTGACGATCTTCGCTCCCTGCCTGGCCGGGCCCGACGTGACCACCCCGCCGCCGGGCTGCGATCTGGATTATTTCGCGCAGGCCGACCTGGACGGTGACCTAGACGTTGATCTGGCTGATTTCGCGCTCTTCCAAGGCGCGTTTACAGGTGATTTGTAGGACGTTTGCAGGGAGCTTAGCGGGGATCGAAGGGCGGCACGCTGCGGGCGCGCAAGCGTCAAGGGCGTACTCATTCAGGTCTGGAGTTTGATCATGAACCGCTTGAAGACGATCGCAGCAATGGCCGCGGCGGCCTGCCTATTGGGCGAGGCGCCTGTGGCGCACGCCCAGGACTGTGACTGGCTGCCGGGCGCGGGCATGCCAGGGACCGACGGCATCGTATTCGCCACGACCACGTGGGATTCCGATGGGCCGGGGCCGCAACCCGAGCTCCTCATTGTCGGTGGGGAGTTCACACTTGCCGGCGACGTTCTCGCCAACAGCATCGCCGCGTGGGACGGCAGCGCCTGGCAGCCGCTGGGGGCAGGGATGGGCGGCGATAGTTACTACCCGCACGTGTCCGCCCTCACGGTCTACAACGGCGAACTGATCGCGGGGGGAGGGTTCTGGTACGCCGGCGGCATGGAGTGCAACGGCATCGCCCGTTGGGATGGCAGTACGTGGCAGCCGCTGGGGTCGGGGATGGACGGCTCGGTGTACGCCCTGACGGTCTACAATGGCGAGCTGATCGCGGGGGGTGGTTTCACGACTGCAGGCGGCGTGCCGTGCAACTGCATCGCCCGCTGGAACGGGAGCGACTGGCAAGCGCTCCCGTGGCAAGTGAACGGCCTAGTGGAAGCCCTGACCGTCTACAACGACGAGCTGATCGCTGGAGGCTGGTTCACAGAGGCCGGCGGCGGCGTGTCGTGCGACCGGATCGCTCGCTGGGACGGAAACGCCTGGCATGCGCTGGGGGCGGGAATGAGCGGTGGTTACAACCCAGGCGTGTTCGCCGTGACAGACTTCAACGGCGAGCTGATCGCGGGGGGCGGTTTCACGACTGCGGGCGGCGTGGAATGCAAGCACATCGCCCGGTGGGACGGTAGCACCTGGCAGCCATTGGGGTCGGGGATGGACCCTCCTCACTTTTCTTCGTTCGTGTACACCCTGACGGTCTACAATGGCGAGCTGATCGCGGGAGGCGATTTCACGCTCGCCGGCGGCGTGGAGTGCAACGGCATCGCTCGCTGGGACGGCGGCGCCTGGCAGCCGCTGGGGTCGGGGGTGGATGGTCGGGTGGAGGTCCTGACGGTCTACAATGGCGAGCTGATCGCGGGGGGCGGGTTCACGACCGCCGGCTACGTGGAGTGTTATTGTATCGCGCGCTGGGATGGCAGCGCCTGGCACCCGCTGGGATCGGGGATCAGTGGCCCGGCGAACGCCGTGACGGTCTACAGCGGCGAGCTGGTCGCGGGGGGCCAGTTCACGACCGCCGGCGGCGTGGAGTGCAACTACATCGGGCGCTGGAACGGCGGCGCCTGGCACCCGCTGGGGTCGGGGATGAACGACTGGGTCGCCACGCTGACGTCCTATGACGGTGAGCTGATTGCGGGCGGCTGGTTCACAATCGCCGGTGGCGTGGAATGCAACCGTGTCGCCCGCTGGGATGGCAACGCTTGGCGGCCGGCAGGGTGGGGGATGGACTACCCGGTGTCCGCCCTCACGGTTTACAACCGCGAGTTGATCGCGGGTGGCGAGTTCACCTGGGCCGGTGGCACGCCCTGCGACCGCATCGCCCGCTGGGATGGCAGCGCTTGGTGCCCGCTGGGGTCGGGAATGAGCGGCGATGTATACGCCCTGACGGTCTACAATGGCGAACTCATCGCGGGTGGCGAGTTCACGACCGCCGGCGGCGCGTGGTGCAACAGGATCGCCCGCTGGGACGGAAACGCCTGGGCGTCGTTGGGGTCGGGGATGAACTATCCGGTACGCGCCCTGACTGTCTACAGCGGCGACTTGATCGCGGGGGGCGAGTTCACGAGCGCTGGCGGCGTGACGTGCAGGTCCATCGCGCGCTGGAACGGGAGCACTTGGCAACCCCTAGGATCGGGGATGGGCTATAGTTACACATCGGTGTATGCCCTGACGGTTTTCGGCGGCGAGTTGATCGCTGGGGGGGAGTTCAGGACCGCTGGCGGCGTCTCGTGCGATTACATCGCCCGCTGGGACGGCAGCGCTTGGTGCCCGCTGGGGTCGGGAATGAGCGGCGATGTATACGCCCTGACGGTCTACAATGGCCAACTCATCGCGGGGGGCTGGTTCGCGACGGCCGGCGGGTACACTTCATACTACTGGGCGCGCTGGGCTTGCGGTGGGCCCGGCGACCTCGACGGCGACGGTGATGTAGACATTGATGACGTTGCGATCTTTGTGCCCTGTATGGGCGGGCCCAGCGTAACGATCCTGCCGCCCGGTTGCGATCCGGATTATTTCGCGCAGGCCGACCTGGACGGCGACCTCGACGTCGATCTGGGCGACTTCGCGGAGTTCAGCGCGGCTTTCACCGGGTCGCCAGAGTGAACCAACACGAAGCGGAGCGACGCATAGAGCCAATGGCGAGGAACAACTGAAGCCACGGTCGACGCCCAGTGAATGGCGGCACGCGCAGCAGTGATCGCGCTCTGAGTCGCCCACCTACCCGGTCTGCCGTTCGGTGGTGGTCATGCGCCTGCCGCAATGGCGGCACTCTCGCCGGCGGATGATGCGGTTACCCCAGGCGCGGCGGGTGTAGAGGACGTGGAAGTGCCCGCAGCCGCAGGCGGGGCAGCGCAGGCCACGGTCCGGGGAGGAGGCGGGCTGATCTGAGCCGGCCGGCCGCGTCATCGGTTTGCCCTCTGCAGCTCGGATAACCTCATACGTGACTGCGGCCTCGGCTTGTCACCCACCAGTCCCGGGGGCGCGGCGCCGGCCATCGACGCGGCCACGGCACAGCCGACCAGACAGTCCAGCCAGTGGTTGTCGAGACCGTCAACACGCAGCTTCCACTCGTCCACCGTGCGGCCGCGGCCTGCGGTCTTGACGCGATACTCACTGGTGAGGTGCTCGGCCAGGAGGCGGTGGTGGTCCAGGTTGCGCTTGCCGCCAGCAGCCGCGTGAGTGAACAGCGACAGGCAGCCTGGGTCACCCATCGGCACGGCGAGCCGCGCGTGTACGAAGCTCTTCCAGTAGTTCGTGTCGAACACGACGTGGCGCACGCTGCGTCTGCCCGTCACCACCGGAATCCGCCAGTTCAGGCCGACGCGGTCACCGCGCTTGTGCTTGTAGTCGGCAAACGGAATGCTCGACGCCCCGACGTACCGCCCGTGGCTGGGCAGCACCACACCGGCGAACTTGCTCTGCCGGCAGAACTGGTACACCACATCGCTGGACTGCCCCCAGTTCGCGTCGATCAGGCAGCGGTCGATGCGTACCCGCGCGCCATCGTCCCGCCTCGACGCTGGCGCAGCCGCCGGCGCACCGCGGCTCGTCGGGCGCAACCCCGAGTGCGGTTCATTCAGCGGACAAGTCGAATCCCAGCAGCGGGATCCCCCACACACCCTGCCCTCTCGCCCGAGAATGGGCAGGGCTCTCTTGCGTCCTCTGCCTGCGAAGCCTCTTCGCGGAAAACGCGGCGAATTGCGAACTGGGCAGGGGCGGACTTGAACCGCCGACACACGGATTTTCAGTCCGTTGCTCTACCGATTGTCGATGACGAAAGGTACGCGCACGGCTCACTTTTCCGAACCAACGGGCGAGATGTCATGCCGCTCATGACTCGTCGCTGGCGGCGAGCGTTGCCTCGGCCCACGTGAGCGTCCGGGTTACGCAGCCCGCCACCCACTCCCGATCCAGTTCGACGTGCTCTGCCTCCCCCAAGTCGTCATAGCGCAGCGCCACCCCGAAGGGCGTCAACCGTGACAACGTTTCAGCGTTCGGTGGCGTGGGCACGCCGTGTTGAGCGAGCTTGGCTACCAGCATGGCCAGGTTGTGCGTCAGCGGATACTCCACTCCCCGGGCCGCCAGGACCGCCTTGAGTGCTTTCTCGACCGCCTGTTGGGCATGAAAACCCAGGGGCCAATCCGGGGCGGACGGGTCAGTCGCCAGCCGCGTCAGGATGTAGGCGTCGTCGCGGGCCCTGGCCAGCAGACGCCGGGCATTCTCAAGCCGCAGACTCATAGACTCTGCCCTCCTTGGCTACCCGTCCCGCCAGGGTGTTCGGCTCGTCGCGCCACCGCTCGAACGACGCGCGGCTGACGACGACAACGTCCGCCGGAATCAGGGCCGCTCCCAGCAGAGCCGAGAGCCGCACCATCTCCGCGAAGCGATCCTGCACTTGCTGCTCGACTACCAGGAAGTCGAAGTCGCCGTCGGGCCGCGCCTCTCCGCGGGCCCGCGAGCCGAACAGGATGACTTGCGAACCCGGCGGCAGCGCGTCAAACAGCAAGGTCAGAGCCTTCTTCAGCAGATCATCGCCCTGCATAGCCGGTCCTCCGCGTCTCCGGTACCACCGTTGGAACGCAGTATAAGGGTTTGACGGGGCTTCCACCAAGAGCCGCCCGGACGCCGGCGCGAACGCATCGGGATCGGGGCAGTTGGTTGTCCGCAGGAGCCGGGGTGGAGCGGGCCAGGCAGGACGACTTCGCGGCGCGCCGCTCGTCACCAGAAGATCCCCATCGGGTCGTCGAGGACGTACGCGACGGCCTCTTCGATGGTGCCGAAGAACACGCCGCCAAAGTCGCCGATGTGCTCCCACGTGTCGCGGTAGCTCCACCACGCGACTTCCCAGCACGTACCCCGCGGGCGGACGCGCGCGACCGCCCGGCCGTCATACACAAACGTGTATCCCCGACTGGCGCGCACCACCTGGGCCGGACATCCTCGGGCAGCCAGCATCGCTTCGATGCTTAACCGTGCCGGATCCGATTTCGCCATGACTCGACTCGCCTCACAGCGTCGTCGCCAACCGCCTCTCAAGCCGCAGGACGTCGGCATCAGACGGACCCGCGATGCCGTGCATCGACCGGTCGCCCGCGCAGGGTACGGGTTGGTCGGCAGCGGGAGCCCTCCCCCCTGAGCCCGCTGCACAGCGCCAGCGATTCCCGAGTCGCCTCTGTGGCTACCTTGCCCGGCACGTCCATCCGTACCTTCCCTCCCGCGGCTCCCAGCTTGGCCGCTGCCCGACAATGGACTGTCACAGTACCTGGACCACCTCTTAGGGCACAGCACGAACGGGCTCGGTAGCGACTCAGATACAACGCTCCCCGGCAAGTGCGAGCTTGGGTGAGGGGCCGTCCGGCAAGACGCGACTGCTTGAGAGTGCTTCAGGCTTCACTGGGCAGGGGCGGACTTGAACCGCCGACACACGGATTTTCAGTCCGTTGCTCTACCAACTGAGCTACCTGCCCGCGTCGGGCCGGCGGGCCACGCCCCTGGCAGCGCTCACGCCTCGCGGGCCGCGCCTCGGGCAGGACGCCTCTGTCGGTCCGCGGGCGAACACGCCACGTACCGGCCGGGAGATCGAAACCCCCGGCCGGCGGGCACGCCGATGCGCGGGGAGCCTAACGCGAGGGCGGGGGATGGTCAACACCGGCTGGCGTTCCGGGCGGTTCGACGGGGGCGTGGCGGTTCCGGCGGGTCCGGGTTTTGCCCCCGAGGGGGCATCGGAGCGTCCCGACCGCGTCGGGACGGGTGCAGTCCGGGCGCTACGCCCGTACCTGTTTGGCGTGGGTGCCATGCCCTCACCCGCCGCAGGCGGGGGTGGGCATGTGCCGCGTCCGCAGAGGCATGCTTACCCGCGACCGCGGTCGCGGGAAAGCATGGCACCCTCTCCGGACTGACCCACTAGACACGTACCTGCGCCCGGACGGAACCCGTGGGAAACGCGCGTGCGAATGAGCCCGCCCCGGTGGGGTGGAGGCCGCAAGCGCAGCGGATTGACGCGGTGTTCCTCCGCCCCATCCGGGGCGGGATACCTTTGGAGCGCACATCACCACGGGTTGCGTTCGCCTATGGCGAACTTCACCCGTCCCGACGCCGTCGGGACATTCCGCGGCCCCCTCGGGACCGAAGGCATCCCGCCTGACCCATCACGGACCCGGTTCCGCGAAGCCGACGGAACGCGGCGCGCCGCGGTCGGGGTCGCAGCCGTTTCCCGGGGTACGCGTCATTTGAAGGCATCCGCAAACGTGTAGTACCCCGGCGGGCGAGAAACGAGCCAGGCGGCCGCCCGCAGGGCACCTGCGGCGAAGGTCGCCCGCGAGTGGGCCGTGTGCGTCAGCGTCAAGGTCTCGCCGGGGCCGCTGAAGTGGACGACGTGCTCGCCGACGACTTCGCCCATGCGCACGGCATGCACGCCGATTTCCCCCGGTCTGCGTGGGCCGGTGCGGCCCTCACGCCCAAAGGTCGCGCGATTGCGCTCGGCGGTGGTGTGGTCGCCCTCGGGGGTCGAGCGGTCGCGCTC
Source organism: Planctomycetota bacterium (assembly GCA_029558835.1). Lineage (GTDB taxonomy): Bacteria > Planctomycetota > Phycisphaerae > UBA1845 > UBA1845 > JAKQDH01. The sequence continues at coordinate 97,031 of JAKQDH010000133.1, forward strand.
GGCGGTTGCCCCTGCACGCCCCGGCTGACCCGTAGCGGCCAGCAGGTCGTCGAGCAGGCTCAGGGCGGTGCCGCTGGGCGCATCGGCTTTGTGGCGATGATGCGTCTCGACGATCTCGATGTCGAAGTCCGCTCCGAGCGCCTGTGCCGCGCGCACGGCCAGCTCACGCAGCACCTGGATGCCGACGCTGAAGTTGCTGGCCGAGAGGATGGGGATCACGCGACCGGCCGACCGCAGGCGCTCAACCTGCTCCGGCGACAAGCCCGTCGTGCCGGTCACCATCGGCAGCTTGCGTTCGAGGCAGCGGTCCAGCCAGTGCATCGTGCCGGCCGGCAACGTGAAGTCGATGAGCACATCGCACGGGGCGGCCAGCTCCTGCGTGAAGCGCACCTCGCCGGCATCGAGCCGTACGGTTGACCCGCACAACGGGTCGTCCGCGACGGTCAGAGCAGCCGCCACGGCGAAGCGCGCGTCGCGCAGCACCGCCTCCACCACGCAACGCCCCGTTCGACCGGACGCCCCGGCAATGGCCACCCGGATCATGATCTCCTCCCTTCCCACGGCGGACCCCGGCCGGCGTACGTGTCCATTGTCTTCCGCGTGGCGGGTCGGCACGTCTGTGCACCAGGGGGCGCCCGCGTCCGCCGCCCTCACCCCTGCCCCTCTCCCGAGGGGAGAGGGGTCCAGACGCTGGCAGCCCCGCGGTTCCCCCCAGGTGTGGCTTCGCCCCGGTTGAACCGAGGCAGGTCCCCGAGGCCCGCCGGGGTCGTCGCACGGTGAATCCCCGCTCTCGCGGCAGCTTACCGGGGAGGGGGGCTTCGCTGAAGCGGGCCCACGACACGCGTACCCCGCTGGGCGGCAGAGGACGCCTCCGTCCCGGGGAGACTGCCTCGGAGCTCCTCACCCTGCCCGGAAGTGGCAGCGGGCGGGTTGGACCCGCCGCTCCCGCCCCTGACCCTGCCTCTCCCCGAGTACATGTTCAGCGTTGCCCGCGTCTGGGGGGGGTCCGTGCATCAGGCGGGCGTCATTGCGTCCGCCGCCCTCACCTCTACCCCTTTCCCGAGGGGAGAGGGGTTCCCGGTCGCATGCCCGCCCGCCCGGGCGGTGGGCGAGCGCGGCGGCAGGCGCTCCGGCCGCCCGCCGGTATCCAAACTGGCTCGGATGGGTAGAATCCAGAGTGGATATCGGCTGGCCTATTTCGGAGTAAGGAACCTGACATGACCAATACACAACGCCTTCGACTGGTGCGCGCGGGACTCGGCTGCGTGGTGCTGTTGGGCGTGGGGGCGGTCGTCGCCTGGGGGGGTGAGGCCCCCGCCGGCACGGAGCACCCGCTGCTGGCCATCATGCAGAGTGAACTGGAACTGTCGATGCAGAAACTGGAGGGCCCGGACGGGTCGAAACCGTACTTCATCCAATACGCGGTGACGGATGACACGGACGCGTATGTCGCGGCCGCCCTGGGATCGATCTTCTACGACGTCGAGAACCACGGGCGGGTGCTCGACGTGGACGTGCGTTGCGGCGACTACACGCTCGACAATACGCACCAGATCCGCGGCGGCGGGTACGGCGGCGACTACGGCTCCGGCGGAGGGACCGCGGCCCTGCCCCTCAACGATGATCCCGTGGGCACCCGGCAGGCGATCTGGCTCCGCACCGACGAGGCCTTCAAGTCTGCGGTCAAGCGCCTCGCCCAGGTGAAAGCCAACGTCAAGGTGAAGGTGGAGGAGGAAGACCCGTCGCCGGACTTCTCGCAGGAGGCGCCGGCCGTGCACGTGGGGCCCTGGGTGACCCAGGCCTACGACCGCTCCGCCTGGGCCGAGAAAGTCCGCAAGTACTCGCGTCCCTTCCGCGCCCATCCGCAAATCTATGACTCCAACGTGACCCTGATGGGCAGCGTGTCCAACCGCCTGGCGGTCACGTCGGAAGGCGGCAGACTGCAATTCGGGCGCGGCTTCTGGCGGATCGGCATCCAGGCTTCGACGATTGCCGACGACGGGATGGAGCTGTGGTTGTACGACTCGTTCGACGCGGCCTCGCCCGACAGACTGCCCGGGGACGAGGAAGTGCTCCAGGCCGTGGACAAGATCATCCAAGAGCTGCTGGCACTGCGGGCGGCGCCGATTGTGGAGCCCTACACCGGTCCGGCGATTCTCCAGAACCGCGCCACCGGCGTGTTCTTCCACGAGATCTTCGGGCATCGCATCGAGGGGCACCGCCAGAAGGACGTGGAGGAAGGTCAGACCTACGCCAAGAAGCTCGGCCAGGAAATCCTGCCGACGTTCCTGACCGTGGTGGACGACCCCTCCCAGCGGCAGTTCAAGGGGAGGGACCTTAACGGCTTCTATGAGTTCGACGACGAGTGCGTTCCCGGCCAGCCGGCCCGCCTGGTGGAGAACGGCGTGCTCAAGACGTTCCTGATGTCGCGCTGTCCGACGCGTGGCATCCTGAAGTCCAACGGACACGGACGCCGGGAGCCCGGCGCGAGCGTGGTCGCCCGCCAGGGCAACCTGATCGTGGAATCCACCAAGCAGGTACCGTTCGCCCAACTTCGGCAGATGCTCATCGACGAGTGCAAGAAGCAAAACAAGGAATACGGACTGCTGTTTACGGACATCTCCGGGGGCTTCACGATCACCGGCCGCTACATGCCGCAGGCCTTCAAGGTGGTGCCGCTGATCGTCTATCGGGTCTATGCCGACGGGCGCCCGGATGAGCTGGTTCGCGGCGTGGACATCGTCGGCACACCGCTGACGTCATTCTCCAAGATCCTCTGCACCGGCGACGATCCCGACATCTTCAACGGCACCTGCGGCGCCGAATCGGGCAGCGTGCCGGTGTCGGCGGTCGCCCCGAGCATCCTCGTTGAGCAGATCGAGGTGGAGAAGAAGGAGAAGGCGCAGGACCGCCCGCCGATCCTGCCGGCGCCTATCGCCGAGGAGAGTAAAGCCCCGGCGAAACAACCGTAGGAACTGCCTCCCCCTCTCCCCCTTGGGGGGAGAGGGTAGGGGTGAGGGGGCGACCGCGGCGGCGCGACCCTCCCCGACCCTCCCCGGGCAGAGAGAAGACTGAGATCGGGTTACATGTTCAATCACTCCGCAAAGGAGATCGACTCATGCGAGCAGGATACATGTGGACGGGTTTGCTGGCGGTCGTGCTCGTCCCCGCGTTGGCGTGGGCGGACCAGGCCGTGGACAAGGAAATGCAGAGTGACGTCGTCCTGCGCGCGCTCGTCAGCGAGCTCGAGCGCAACCAAGCGGGCTTGAAATTGGAGGACCTCGAACGTCCATATTTCATCGAGTATGCACTGTCGGACGCGACGCGGGTGTACGTAACGGCGGAGCTCGGTTCGGTCACCGGCAAGAACGTCAACCGCTTCCGCTCCCTCCAGCCCGAGGTGCGCGTCGGCTCCTACGAGCTGGACAATACGAACTTCGGGAGCGGCTACGGGCGGTACTACGGCGGGTCGGGTCCCTCGGCCATGCCGATCGAGGATGACTACAACGCGATTCGGCAGGCGATCTGGTGGGCCACCGACCGTGGTTACAAGGACGCCGTGGAGACCCTGGCCCAGAAGAAGGCCTTCATGGAGAGTAAGCTGATCAAGGACAAGCCGGAGGACTTCGCGCAGCAGCCCCCGGCCGTCTACCTGGAACCGCGCGGGGACATTAAGCTGACCGTCGAGCCGCTCGAGAAACTGGCAGTGCCGCTGTCGGCCGTGTTTCGCCAGTATCCCCAGGTCCAGCAGTCCGGCGTGACGACCGAGGGTGGCAGCGGCAACAAGTACCTGGTCAACTCCGAAGGCACGCGCATCCGCATCGCCTCCACGTCCTTCTCGATCAGCGTCACGGCCACCGTACAGGCGGACGACGGCATGAAGATGTCGGATTCCTTCACGGTGTATGCCCGCAAGCTGGAGGACCTGCCGGCGCTGCCCGAGTTGACGAAACGGTGCACGCAGATGGTGGAACGGCTCCTGGCTGCCCGGGAGGCGCCGCTGCTGGATTCTTACACCGGCCCCGTGCTCTTCGAGGCGGAGCCGGCGACGGAACTCTTCGCGGGTCAGTTCGCCCAGCGCTTCGCCGGCGGCCAGCGACCCGTCGGCAGCAGCAGCAACCCGGACGACTTCGAGAACAAGCTCGGCAAGCGCATCCTGCCCGGCTTCCTCAACGTCGTGGACAACCCCGCCCAGGAGACCATCAACGGGCAACTGGTGATGGGGAACTACGCTTATGACGACGAAGGGGTCAAGGCCCAGGCCGTATCGCTCGTTAAGGGTGGCACGCTCGAAGCCCTCCTGATGTCCCGCAACCCCTCCAAACAGTTCAAGCAATCCAACGGGCACGGCCGCGGCAGTTACGGGAGTCAGGCAGGCGTGGGCTGCCTGTTGGTCACCAGCGACGAAGGTGCCGACGGCGCCGCGTTGCGGCAGCGACTGCTGGAGGCTGCGGCCGAGGAGAGCCTGGACTTTGGCCTCCGAGTGGTGGCCCTGGGCAACGTCGGCGACGGCGGCGGCTACGGCGGGTACTACGGGCGGGCTCGATTCGGGGGGCCTCGGGGCGGCGGCACCGCGCCGCTGGCCATGTACAAGGTTTATCCCGATGGCCGGGAGGAGATGGTCCGTGGGGCCGAGATCGCCCGGGTCGAACTGAAGGCGTTCAAGAACATTCTGGCCGCGGGGGACACGCCTTACGTCCGCAACTCCGGCAGCGGCACGCAGGGCCGCACGGTTGCCGTGCCCGCCCTGCTGTTCGAGGAACTGGACTTGGCCAAGATGGATCGCGACTTCGACAAGCCCCCGCTTCTGCCGGCCCCGCTGGCACGCGGGAAGTAAGAACCTAAGAATGCCGAAGTAAGAATGCAGAAAGGGGATTCACCTCTCCTTTCTGCATTCTTACTTTTGCCTTCTGAATTCGGCGCGGCGTTGCATGCAGTCCGGGTGGTCGCAGAGCTGGCACGGCACCACGTCCGGGTGGACGCGATCCGCCGGGCCGATGCCAATGAGGCAGGAGATCGACTTCAGCGGCAACATCAGGCAGCTCGGCTGCAGGCGCACGCGGATCCGCTCCGTCGGGAGACCGGCGAAAAGTGGCATCTGCTGGTGCAGGTCCAGGCCGCAGTAACCCGGACTGTACCGCGGCGTGATATCCAGGCCGCGGGCCTGCGCCCAGGCGCGCACGTGTGCCTGGAGTCGATCGGCGGCGGCCTCGACGGCCTCGGAGGCGAAGGCGTCCGCGAGGCTGCCGCGCACGGCCTCGCCCCCGCGAATCCACCGCCGCGCGAGGCGCTCCAGCGCGGGACCGATGGTCACGACGGCCGAGGCGACGTAGCACGCGTCGCTGAGAATCCCGGCAATGTCGCCGTGGAAGGTCGTCCCCGAAGCCAGCACCAGTTGCGCAGGTTCTATCGTCCGGACCGCGTCGATCCGATAGACGGCCCGGGGACGCAGCAGCCGCGGCAGGGTGTCGGCCAGCTCCCGTGCCGCCGCCACCCAGCGGCCGTGCTCCGTGCGGTCCGCGCGGATGCCCACGGCACGCTGCACGAGGTCGAGATCGGGGACCACGTCAGGGAAACGCAAGAGCCCGCTTGTTTCCGCAGCGGTGTCGGTTTGCCCACTCGCTTCCGCTCGGGCTCCGTTGAGCCCACTCGCTTCCGCTCCGGCTCCGTTGGGCTTGCTCATGCGGGGCTCCACGGCAGGGCTGGGATGTCCCCCACCTCCAATGGTACAATGACGGCCCGGCAGTCGGCCCCGCGGGGACCCGCCGTGCCGGGACCGACGGGTGATTGTAGCCGCGCGGCAAGGTGAGATCAGTAGCCATGTCTACTCTGAGCCAACTGGAAGCGGCCGTGCTGGCCGGCGACGAGCAGGCGGCGCCCCGGCTCATCGAGCAGGGGCTCGCCGGCGGTCTGTCCGCCAAGCAACTGCTGGACGAGGGTCTGATTGCCGGGATGTCCGAGGTGGGGCGTCGCTTCCGTGACGGGGAGTACTACCTGCCCGAGGTGCTGGTGGCCGCGGACGCCCTGAAGGCCGCGCTGGCCCGCCTGCAACCGCACCTGGTCGCCCAGGGGGTCAGGCCGGAAGCGACGGCCGTCATCGGCACCGTCCGCGGCGACCTGCACGACATCGGCAAGAACCTCGCCGCCACCATGCTGCAAGGGGCGGGCTTCGAGGTGGTCGACCTGGGTGTGGACGTGCCGGCCGAGAAGTTCGTTGCCGCCTGTCAGCAGCAACCGGTGCAGGTGATCGGTCTCAGTGCGCTGTTGACGACCACGATGCCCGCGATGGAGATGATCGTTCAGGCCGTGCGGACGAGTGTGCGCCCGGCGCCTTATATTATTGTCGGGGGAGCGCCGTTGACGCAGGCGTTCGCCGACCGGATCGGGGCGGACGGCTACGGCCGCGACGCCGCCACCGGAGCCGACCTGGCGCGCCGCTGGTGCGCGCGCCGCTGAGTCCGCACACCGCGCGGCCTGCTTGGACCGCGTCCCGCGCGACGCCAAGCAGGACCGCGCCGATGGGAAGCCGGAGGAGTGGCATGCCCAAGCCGAAGGCGCCGGCATGCTGTTGCAGACGGTGGCGTCGGGAACGGGAGGAAGCATGGCGGCGCTGCGCTTGGCCATGCCACGCAGAGCGTCGCTCAGTCTCCCTGGCGAGGGGAGCTACTCAGGTGGGGGACGGACTTTTTCGCATGATCAGGAGAGTACAACCATGCCGCGTGCTTGCCCAATCCTCCAGGACCCGACGCTGTGGACGGTGCTGCTGACGCTGGGCCTTGCCTCGTTCGCCGCCGGTGCCGCGCCGAAGGTCATCCAAGCCACGCCAGACAACGGCGATACCCACGTTAACCCTGCCCTGACGGAAATCCGGGTGGTCTTCGATCAGGACATGACGCAGGGCAGCCACTCTTGGGTCGGCGATGGGCCGAGCTTCCCCAAGCTGCGCGGACAGCCTTCCTGGCTGGACGCCCGCACGGCCGTGCTGCCCGTCACGCTGGAGCCCAATCACACCTACTGGCTCAGCATCAACAGCGACCGCTTCCGAGGCTTCCAGGCCACCAACGGGACGCCCGCTGAGCCGTATCCGATTTCGTTCACGACCGCCTCGGCACCGGGGGCTGCACGACCGCCGGACCTCGCGCCCGAGCAGAACAGCGCCGCCATCAAGAAGCTGCGGGCGGCCATCAAGGACCACTACTCATACCGTGATCTGCGCCAGCTCGATTGGGACCAGCTCTTTCAGCAACATGAGCGGGGCCTCGCCGAGGCCAAGACGCCCGCGGCTTTCGCGCGGGAGGCTGGCAAGCTGTTGGCGACGGCGCAGGACGCTCACATCTGGCTCAGTGCCGACGGGCAGAAGCTGCCCTCGTTCGTCCGCCGTGTGGAAGCCAATCTCAGAATCGAGACGCTGGCCCGCGTCGTTCCCGGATTCAAGCAACAAAGCCCGGCCGTCTACACCGGGCGTTTCGACGATGGGATCGGCTACGTGCTCATCACCGCCTGGTCGGGCGAGCAAAGGGCGACGGTGAACCCCGTGTGGCAAGCGTTGGAGCAGTTCGCCGGTGCTCCGGGCATCATCCTTGATGTTCGACCCAACTCCGGCGGCGACGAGCTGCTCGCCCGGCAGGTCGCCGGCTGCTTTGTGGAGAAGCCGGTGGTCTATGCCCGCCACGTCTGGCGCGACCCGGCCGCGCCCACCGGGTTCTCGCCTCAGGTACAGCGCGTCCTGGAGCCCAATGCGCAAGGGCCGGTGTATCGCGGCAAGGTTGCGGTGCTGACGGGCCCCGCGGTCATGAGCAGTTGCGAATCCTTCCTGCTGATGATGAAGCAAGCGCCGGACTGCAAGCTGGTCGGCGCCCGTTCGTATGGCAGCTCGGGCAATCCCAAGCCGCACGACCTCGGTAATGGCGTGACGGTCTACCTGCCGTCTTGGAAGGACCTACGCCCCGACGGTACCTGCCTGGAGGGTGAGGGCATTGCGCCGGACGTTCCGGTCCCGGCCCAAGCCGCTGACTTCGCCGACCGCGACCCGGTCCTCGATACCGCCCTGGCGCTGTTACGCCAGAGAACCTGATCAACCGGGAGTGCCTGGTCATACCGCAACGGGCCCTTCTCTTTCGGTCCGCTTGTGGTACCATGCCATGCGGGAATGGGCGCCGCCTGGGGGCCTGCGGTGGAGGCCAGAGCCATTCCGGCAGCCCGGCTGCGCTGGGGTGCCGACTGACGGAGTAGCGGCGGGTTGCAGTTCGTCAGGGGGAGGGGTTCCATGCAATTCGGCAAGTCTTGTGCGTCGGTGCTGATGCTTGCGCTGTGCCTCGTCTCGACCGCGCTCGCTCAGACGATCTTCCCGGCTACGCCGGACTGGGAATCCGCCGATCGTCCGTACAGCACGGGCGGGGCCCTGGTGGACCTGAACCGCGACGGCTGGCTCGATTTCGTCGTCGCCAACGGCAACGACATGGCCCGGCAGCGCCTGGTCGTGTACTACAACAACGGCAACGGCACGTTTCCCGCGAATCCGAACTGGAACTCGGGCGACCTCGAGTACAACGGCCACATCAGCATCGCCGACGTTAACGGGGACGGCTGGGACGACGTGGCCGTCGCCCTCACGCAGGACGGCTACAACATGCGCACCGCGCGATTGTACTTGAACAACCAGGGCACGCTCTCGTCCCTGCCCGACTGGGTTTCCGCCGACACCTACGCGGCCTTCCATGTTGCCTTCGGCGACGTCAACGGCGACGGGCGACCGGACCTGGCCGTCGGCACAGGCTTCCCGTACAGCGGATCGCACGTCTGGCGCAACTACGTCTACTACAACGTGAACGGCACCCTGGAGACCCTGCCCTCCTGGGTCTCCGCCGACACGTATGACTACATGGACATCTTCTTCTGCGACGTGGACCGAGACGGCCGGCAGGACCTCGTCGGGGTCGGCACCAACACGCACACCCGCGTGTACCGCAACAATGCGGGTGTCCTAGCCACCACTTCCACGTGGACCACGCTGGACAACAGTGGCCAGTTCTCCGTCATGGGTACCTACGGCGACGTCAATGCCGACGGCTGGTTTGAGCTGTTGGTTACCGACAACACCCAGTTGTTCGCCGGTAGCGGATATTTCCGGCGTTACGACGGCCTGATCGGCGGGCTGTTCAGCCAGTACCCCACCTGGTCCTACTACGAGGGCTACGGCTCCGCGGTCGCCCTTGCCGACCTCGATGCGGACGGCGACCTCGATCTGGCCACCGGCGGCTGGTGGGATTACACCCGCTACTTCCTCGGCACGGCCGGCGCCTTCCCGCCCTTCCCCTCCTGGAGTTCCAGCGGTACCAGCGTCGTCGAGGCCATCTGCTTCGGCGACGTGGACAACGACGCCTTGCGCTCCCGCACGCAGTGGTACGACGTGAGCGGGACGCCGGGGCGGCACCTGTTCCATCTGCCGCACCAGCCGGTCCAGTGGATCGAGGCCGTCAATGCCGACGGCAGCACGCTGACGCCAGCCCAGTACACGTGCGACCTCGTGCACGGCTGGGTCAGCATCGGCCCGGCCGCCGGCCAGTGGGTATCCCTTCGCTATGCCTACAGCCTCAAGCCCGACATGGCCATCACGAACTGGGACAACCAGGGCAACTACCTCTACTACAACCGCAACAGCGCTACCCGGTTCGGCGATGCCAACGACGATGACAGCGTGGACCTGGACGACTTCCTTGCCTTCGTCGCCTGCCTGACGGGCCCCGGCCCGATGGACCCGCCTCCCAGTACTGCCTGCCGCAGGGCCTTCGACGCCGACGGCGACGCGGACGTCGATATGGCCGACTTCCGTGAATTGACGATCGTGCTGGCGTTCTGAGCCGGTCCGGCCGCGTGCGCTGCGCAGGTGTTTGGCGTCCTCGGGCGGAACGGAGTGTCCGCACTTACCTGTACGAGGCAAGCGTGCGTCAGTTCCGCCGCGCCTGCGAATGGTCTGGCCGGTCTCGCCCGCCCTCCGGGCGGGCAAAGACGAGGACAACAAGAAGAAGGAAGCAGGCCACCCCCCCAGGGACTCGAAGTCCCTGGCAACGCCCGCGCGCCCTCCGGGCGGAGCAGGGTTCATCCTCGGGCGAAGGCGGGTTCATCTCAACTGCCGCGTCCGGTAATCCGACACATTCCTTGACTGCGGAGCGACTTCCCCGCAGCCCCGGAGTGCGCCAGTTGCCGGTCCATGCCCCATCTTGCCCAGGCACGTCCAGCGCGGCCGCGGCGCGTCCCGTCGTGCCAACGTGGGCGCCGGTGGACGCGTTGATTCGGCCCCGGGTGGCCGCGGACGCGGCGCGGGTGCTCGTGGTCGGTCCGTCGCCGGAGATGGTGGGCGGGATGGCCAGCGTGGTGGGACAGATGCTGGAGTTGGACCTGGGGCCCGAGTACCGGCTCGAACTGCTGCCCTTCACTCATGCCGCGAACGAGTGCGAGACGTTGCCGGGCAAGCTGCGCCGGCATCTGGAACACGGCGACGCGCTGCGGCGCCGCTTGCGAGCGCAGCCGGCCGCCGTCGTTCATCTGCACACGTGCAGCGGCTTCACTTTCTGGCGGTCGCTGCTGGACCTGCGTGTCGCCCAGGGTTGCGGCGCGCGGGTCGTGCTGCACGTGCATGGGGCGGCCTTCGACAGCTTCCACGCGGCCGCCGGCGCGGCGGCTCGGGCGTTGATCCGCTGGGGCATGACGCGTGCGGACGCGGTGGTGGCTTTGTCCGAGAGCTGGCGCGCGAAGCTGCACGCGATGGCGCCGCGTGCGCGGATCACCGTGGTTGAGAACGCGGTGGAACTGCCGCCTGCGGTCCCTCGGCGATACGACGGTCAGTCGTGTCGGTTCCTGCTGTTGGCCAAGATGGACACCTGGAAGGGGATCGACGACCTGCTCGATGCCTGCACGCTCATCCCCGCGGGCATCTCGTTTGGGCTGACGCTGGCCGGACCGCCGGGCTCGGCCGGCGACGCGGGCACCCTGGCCGCGAAGATACGGAGGCGCCACTTGCAGCAGCGGGTGCGGTACGTGGGCCCGGTACAGGGGCGCGCCAAAGACGGGCTGTTTGCCGAGGTTGACGTGTACGTGCAGCCCAGCCATCACGAAGGCATGCCGCTGGCGTTGCTTGAGGCTCTGGCGTGGGGGTTGCCCGTCGTGGCCACGAGGGTCGGCGCGGTCCCCGAGGTGCTTACCGAGGAGCGCGAGGGCCTGCTGGTTCCGCCGCAGGAGCCGGAACTCCTGGGCCGCACGATGGCTCGTCTGGCAACCGATGGACAACTGCGCAGTGCATGCTCCGCGGCCGCCCGCCGCCTGGCCGAGGACCGCTTCAGCCTGCGGCGCTTTCGGCAGGACCTCCGCGCGCTCTACGACGCCCTGGGCAGCGGCGCGTTGCCGGGAACGCGTGTTTGCCCGGTCGGCTGAGTCAACGCGCGCAGCCAAATAGAGTTCCACCGAATCAGGAAACCGGCCAACGGCGTGGGGTGGCATGGCCAAGCGCTGCGCCGCCATGCCTGCTGCCGTGCCTGAAGCTCCCATCTACACCAGCATGCCGGCGCCTTCGGCTTGGGCATGCCACCCGCCCGGTTTCCCCTTCGCGGGGGCCCATTGGGGCGATCAAGATACCGGTGTTTGTCCGCTCCCTGACGGTCACCGTTCGGATCGGCGGCATGGAATCGCAAACGGCGGTGCGCCGGCGCACCACCTGCCGGGCTTCTGCGTACCGCGCGGGCTGGAGTTCGGTACGTGTTCAGCGTCTCCCGCGTGACGGGCGAGCGGGCTTGTCCACGCGGCGGGCGCCTTCGCCACCGCCGCCCTCACCCCTACTCCTCTCCCGACGGGAGAGTACGTGTTTAGCGTGGGTGCCATGCCCTCACCCGCCGCAGGCGGGGGTGGGCAGGTGCTGCGGCAGGCAGAGGCATGCTTACCCGCGACCGCGGTCGCGGGTAAGCATGGCACCCACAACGCCAAAGACGCTAAACACATACGCGGGAGAGGGGTGCAGACCCGGCCTGGGCCTCGCGTCGATCAGGACCGCGGTGGCTTGTCGGTGGGCGCGGCGTCGGCGGGCTGTGGCGCTTCCGTGGGTGCGGTTGGGGTGAGCGGCTCCTTCTTCCAGCGGAAGAGGGATTTCATCTCGGCATCGAGACGAGGCAGCGGGCGGGCAGAGACGCTGGGCCGCCAGAGGGGGCCCACGACGGTCAATTGCATCAGCTCGCCGGACGCGCCGTCGAGGAAGTCCGTCAGCAGCGGCACGCGCGGCCCGCGGTGCGGGTTGACGCTCACCAGATGCAGATCAAGGTGTTGATCGCTGAGGTTCAAGGTGCCCGACCCGGCGAAGGCCAGCGCTTCACTCCAGAGCATCACGCGCTTGATTTCCATGCGGTCGCCCACGATGAAGAACTCCGCCCGGCCATCGTCGAAGACGTCATCCTCCGGCAGGGTGAGGTTGATGACGTGCAGGATGGTCGCCATGACGGGCAGGCGGTAGAAGCGTCCTGCGGCGATTTCGAGGTTGCCGCCGCCGCGCCGGCTGGCGGGGACGCCGAGGGTGCCGGTGAGGTAGAGGTACACATCCGCGCGTCCGCCGGCGTCCAGGGCCTGACGGCGCACGTCGGTGGCCGCCAGGGCGTTGAGGAAGGGCCCCAACTGCATGCCCCGCGTGGTGGCAGTGCAGGTGTAATGCGTTCGAGTGGGCGTGACGGCCAGTTCGACGGCGGCGGAAAGGTAGCCCTCGTACAAGCGGGCGACCACGTCGTCGAGCGTGAAGCGTCCATCACCACCGGCGGCCTGGAGATAAGTCCAGCGGGCGGAGAGGTCCTCGATCCGGCGAGCGTGCAACTCCCCCTGCTGGAGGTCGAGCGTGCCCTTCAGGACGGCCCCGCCGAGTTGATCGACGAGCCGGCCGGTGCAGGTGAGCGTGCCGTGCAGGTGGCGACTGCCCGCGAGGCTCGCGCAGGCCACGTCGCGCAGGCGCACGGCGCCGTCGACCCACCAGAGCCGCTGGGGCTGCTCGGGTGTGGCGGGGGACTGCCGGCGGAAACGCAAGTCATGCAGTTCGAGGTCGATGGTGCCCTGCGGGGCGAGACGATCCCAGCCGGGGCGCAGGCGTTCGGGCAGCAGGGAACGGACGGTTTGATCAAGTGTCACGTTGGTGGCATGGACGCGCAGGGTTCCCTCGGCCGGGTCGGCGTCGCGGCTCGCTTCGAGGTCGAGGCTGACCACTGCGTCGCCGTACGACCCGCTGAGGCCGGCCTGGGAGGGGCCTTGCTCATCGAGTACGACGTGGCCGCTGACCTGTTCGAAGGGTAGCGGGAAGTGCGGGTGGCGCAGCGTGAAGCCCTCCAGTCTGGCGTCGGCCTGCACGGTGAGGGGCGAGGGCTCGCGGCCGGAGTCCCATTGGAGCGCCAGCTCCGTGTCGAGCGAACCGGCGAGCTGCCAGGGCGGCAGCATCTCCTGGATGGCCGCGGGCAACGTAGCGATGAGCGCGTCGTCGAGGCGCAGGTTGCGCGCGGTGCCGCGGAAGACCGCCCGGGACCCGGCGGGCGGCTCGTGCTCCCGGGTTTCGGCGTCGCGGGTCAGCATGCTCCAGCCCTCCAGGGTCAGGGCGGCTCCGTCGGTGCGGCCGGTGGCGTTGCTGACTTCGACTCGGTCGGGGGTCAGGTGCAGCGTGCCGCCGATCGCGGTGACCGGGATGGGCAGGGCGTCGTGGCGGATGGAGACGTCGTGTAGTTGAACGGTGGAGTCGTGGCGCAGGTTCCGCGTGCCGGGGTCGAAGTTGATGCGGGTGTCTACGTCGCAGGTGCCGTCGGGGTGGAAGCGCTGCACCAGCCGCGCCGGCGCCGGCGGCAGCGCGTCCAGCAATGTTTGATCGAGCGGCAATTCGTAGGCCTGTAGATGCAATTGCAGATCCCGAACGCCCTCGTCGGCGAGGTCGGCATAACCCTCAGCCTCCAGGCGCGCGGCACCGCGTGCACTCTGTAGTTCGCTGATCACCAGCCGGCCGGACTCCAGCGTGAGCCGGCCGCGGACGTGTTCGAGCGGGTATGGGAAGTGCACGTAGCAGGCGGTGAGGTCATCGAAAGCCAGTGCGACGCGTCCGGCAAATGCCGGCAGGGCGTCGCGCGTGCCGCGCGGTCGGGTGAGCGACACGTCCACATTGACCCTGCCCGCCGGCGTGAACTGGTCCCACAGGGACCGGTGCGGCGGGTCCAGGGTCTGGTAGAGCGCATGGTCGAGGGGGATGTTCCGCCCGGCGATGGTGAGTGTGGCCGGCACTTCAAGCAGGGGGGCCTCCAGCCAGCCGTCGATCTGCACGTCGCCGCCGTCGTGGCGGCCGCGGATGGCGCGAATGAAGACGCCATCGGCGGTGGACTCAATGACACCGGTCACGTCGGTGAGCGGATAGGCGAAGAACCGGCAGACGGTCGTCGCGTTGCGCGCCGTTAGGCGGGCGTGCTCGAGGACGACGGGTGTCGCGGGGCCGGCGGGTTTGTGTACCTTGGCTTCGAAGTCCACCACACCGGCCGGCTGGTAATCAACGTAGAACTCTTGAAGCCTCTGCCAGCGCTGGATGAAGCGGGCATGATCGGGCGGGGCCTCGGGGCCGGACAGCGGCAACGAAAGGCCCTCGACGGCCAACTCGGCGTCGAAGGCCACGTCGTCCAGCGTGGCGATGTCGGCGAGGTTGCTGTGCAGCACGGCCGCCACGCGGCACGCGCTGCCGTGGAACGCAGCGCGGAAGTCGGCGTGGATGGCGTCGGGCGTGACCTTGAGGGTGCCTTCCGCCCGGTCGAAGCGCAGATAGCGCTCGGCCGGGGCGAGGGAGCGCTCGGAGCGGTCAATCGGGATCGAGATCGAGGCGCGTTCGAGGACGATGGTGGCGGAGCGCTCGGCTGCCTCCGGGCTTCCCAACACGAAGTCGCGGGCGCGGACGCGCCCGTCCAGGCCGAGCAGGTCGCACCAGCTTCCGGCGCCGTCGTAGCCGGCATCGATGGCGAACATGACGGACTCGATGGACATCCAGGGCAGGCCGCCGTCGATGTTGCGGAGGACGCCGCTGCGGAGGTCCCACTGGGAGTGGCCGCTGACGGGCTGGGGCCCGTACTCCTGCCAGACGATATCGTACAACGTCGAGCCGGGTGAGGCCGAGCGCGCCCGAACGGTCAGCCGCAGGTCGTCGATGATGCGTTCCTCGTCGGCGACGCGCCGGACGACGGTGAAGCGGGCGTCGCGCAGCTCGACCGTGGGCAGCGTCGGCACGTGGTCGCCGAGGGTGGGAGCTTCGAGCGGGGTGAGCAGCCCGGCCAGGTTGGTTCGCTGGTCGTGCGCCCGGCGAACGATGAGGCCGTGCGGCGCGTGGGCGATGACCGAGCGGACGCGCCACTCGCCCCACAACAGCGCCAGCGGGTCATGCGTCAGCTCAATCCGCCGGCATGACAACACGGGCTCCCGCGTCGCGTTGTCGACTGCGGCCGTCCCGTTCTTCGACGCCTCGTACAGGGCGACGTCGTAGAGGTTGACGCCGCCCAGCCAGGAGAAGGAGGCGTGGTCAATGCGGACTTCGCCGCTGACGTACTGTTGCAGGTACCGGGTGGCTTCGGCGCCGATGCGCACCGGGTCGATGCGGTGCAGGTACAGCCACAGCCCGGCCGCCAGCATGCCGACCACGATGAGCAGCGCCACGACGCGCCACCGACGTCGGCGGCGCAAGGGTTGGTCGGGTTCAGACGTCATGGGTACGAAGCCGCCGACAACAGCGGCCCCACAATTCCACCAGTGCCCAGGCGGCCAGGACCTCCAGCATCGGCATTGCGCCCAGCCGGTAGCGGACGCTGCCGACAAACAACGCGTGCAAAGCCGTCGCGTACAACGCCGGCAGCAGGAGCCAGAGCACGACTCCGCCGCCGCGCCCGTCCCGGCGGCACCCCAGCAGGATAACCGCCGCGGCCGCCAGTGCGAAGGTGGGAAGCGTCCAGGCGGCGGCGAGCAGGCGAATGACCGCGGACTGGTACGTCTCGACGTTGGGGATCGGGTTCCACAGGCGGGCCCACTTGACGACAGCGAGGCGTGCGATGCGGCCGGGGTCGGCGGCCATCGCCCGCTTTGCCTCGCGCAGGAAGTAGCGGTTCCACTCGACTTCATTGAGGCCCTGGACGGCCGGCATCTGCTTGATGTCGCCGAGGTCGCTGTCGCCGCGGGCTTGGGGGCCGACGCCGTCGTACAGGGAGATGCCCCCGCGGTGCGTCAGGAAGCAGAAGTCGCCGGTGACGTGCTGGTTGCGCCACGCCCAGGGGAGCAGGGCCAGCACGACCAAGCCGGCTACCCCGGCCGCGCCCGCCACCACGCGGCGGCGTCCTCGATGACGCCCGATGAGCAGGACCAGCAGCAGTCCGATCAGACCCGCCGACGATTCCCGCGCGTACACGCAGGCGACGGCCAGGGCGGCGACTGCCAGCCAGCGTGGCCACGAGCCGCGGGCATCCGCCGCCCGCCAGATCGGCCAGGCTGCTATCCACAGCGCGAGCAGCAGGGCGATGCTGAGGGTTTCGGTAAGCAGCAGCGACGAGAAGAACACCAGGAATGGGTCACACGCGACCCAGAGACCCGCCCCCAGCGCCACGCGCCGGTCGAACATCGCGCCGGCCAGGTACATAGCCAGCGCAGCCGCCAGGGCTCCGACCACCCAATGCCACGCCTTCGCCCAGATGACGCCGTGCGCCGATCCGGCCGACAACGCCAATAATGCGGGATACAACGGCATCCGCGTTGCCCGGAAGCCGAGTTCGTCCACGAGCCCGTCGCCGGAATACAGAGACTGTGCCATCAGCCAGTACTGTTGCTCGTCGGGGAACTCCAGGCGCGTGGTGTCATCTGAGCCGGCGAGGCGCCAGGTGCCCCAGCCGGCACGCAGGGAAAAAGCGAGAAGGAATATGAGAAGCAGCCAACGCCTTGGCACCCGCGCCGGGGCGCCAGGCGAGGAACTGGGTTGGGGTTGACGCCCGGTCACGCGGAGCCTCACGGAGTGGGCTATCAGCTATAAGCTCTAAGCCAGGAGCTTTCAGTCACCAGTTGTCAGTCGTCAGTTCTCAGTCATCAATTCCGCGCTTGCCTTCCCGTGGGGGAGTGGTCACCGGTGCCCCCTCCACCGCTGCCTCTCTTTGTGCTCTTCGTGCCCTTCGTGGTGCAATTCGGACAGTCCCGGCATCTGCGGCCTGCCCCCCGTCACCCCGCCCTCTCCCCCCGGGGGGAGAGGGGTCGTGAGTCGGTCGGCAGACGATGCGCGCGCAGGTGGAGCACCTGTTGGGTCTGCCCGGTGACTTTGGCGCGCTCGTCGATGCGGTAGCCAATGACCCATACCGGCCCGAAGTGATCGCAGAGCAGCAGCACGCGCTCACGCTCCTGCGGCTCCACCTTGGCATCAATGAGGAAATCCGAGACCTTCTTGGAACCGGGCGCACCCAGCGGCCAGAAGCGGTCCCCCGGCCGTCGGGAACGCAACACCAGCGGGGGTTGGAGCGCGGCGAAGTCCAGGTACGCCTCCGTTTCAAATGTGCCCGGGACAGGACGCGGAATCCCGCCCGGCGGGGGCGGCTCGATCGCGCAGTGCAGGTCCAGCTCGTGCAACGGCAGGTGCGTCTGGCCGGGTACCCGCAACTCGATCTCCGGTGCTCCGACCTCGCGCGGCTCCTCCGAGGGCAAGGCCAGGATCAACTGATCGTAACGCTTCTCTACCAGGAGGCCGCCGGGCAACTGCGCCTGGCGTCCGCTCGTGGGGTCCGCAATCAGATCGAGCACCGACACGATGTGATGAAACGACAGGTTCTGCTCGCCCAGCCCGAAGGCGGTGTAGAACTGGCGGACCAGCTCGGTCTGCACGATGCGACTGCGCCGCGCCAGACCCGGAACACTGAGAATCAGGCGTTGATCGGTATGCACCAGGATAAGACTGTCGAGGATGCGCCGCACCGTCTCCTGGAGAAAATCCTCGTGCCAGCCCGCCTGCTCCGCCAGACGCAGCAGGGCGTCGCGTGCCTGGGGGTTGATCTGCTCCTCGATGAGCGGCAGGACGAGGTGGCGGATGCGGTTGCGCATCGCCTCCGTCGAGCGGTTCGTCTCGTCCTCCCGGAAGGCGATGCCCGCGTCGGCCAGGTATTGCAGCAGCAGGCGCCGCGGAAAGCGCAGCAGCGGGCGGATGACGCGGATCGGGCTTGCCGGCCGCAGCGGACGCGCCCGGTGAATACCGCGCAGGCCGCGCAGGCCGGTGCCCCGCAGGATGCGGTGCAGAATGGTCTCGGTGTTGTCGTCCGCGTGGTGACCGACGGCCACCACCGCCGCGCCGATCTGCGTGCAGACGCGCTCGAAGAAAGCGTACCGCTCCTCGCGGGCGACTTCCTCAATGCCCCCGCCCTGCTGCTCGGCGAGCTGGGCAATGTCACGGATTTCGATGGTGCACGGCAGGGCGAGGTGGTCGGCGGCGGCCTGCACGAAGGCGGCATCCTGCTCGGCGGCCGCGCCCCGCAGACGGTGGTTCAGGTGGGCGGCGTGCAGCTTAAGCTGCCAGCCCAGCCGGAGGTTGAGGTCCAGCAGCAGGTGCAGCAGGGCCGTCGAATCCGCCCCGCCGGAGACGCCGACCACGACGGTGTCCGTCTCCGTCAGCAGGCGCTCGTTGAGCAGTTCCTGGGCCAGGGCCTTGTGCATGGGGGTGAGCATACCGCGGCCGACCGCTCGGGCAAGTCCAACCCGGCCGGCCGGTCGCCCAGGAGCGGGCATGGCGGCGCTGCGTTTGGCCATGCCACCCCCTTCCGACCCTCAGTCTCCCCATGGCGTCGAGCAGTTTCAGAACCCCTCGCCCCCTTGGGGGAGAGGGCAGGGTGAGGGGGGGCGGGCCGCGGGGCCGCGGACTTCCCGAGCTGCACCACGAAGAGCACGAAGAGCACGAAGAAGGGCAGCGGCGCAGGGGGTACCGGTGACCACTCCCACACGGGAAAGCAGACGCGGAGCAGAGGATTGAAAACGGACGACCAAGAGGTGATGGCTGATAGCTTATAGCTGAAAGCGGGTCGCCGACCCAACCCTCGCCGACCCCTCCCGGGGAGGGAGGGGGGTCGGCGCACGGGCCTTTACTCGCCAATGATCTTGATGAGCACCCGTTTGCGGCGCCGGCCGTCGAACTCGCCGTAGAAGATCTGCTCCCAGGGCCCGAAGTCGAGCCGACCGGCGGTGATGGCCACCATGACCTCGCGGCCCATCACCTGGCGTTTCAAGTGGGCGTCGGCGTTGTCCTCACCGGTGAGGTTGTGGCGGTAGTTGCTCGTCGGGGCGTGCGGGGCGAGGCGTTCGAGCCACTGTTCATAGTCGTCGTGCAGGCCGGGCTCGTCATCATTGATGAACACGCTGGCGGTGATGTGCATGGCGTTGACGAGGCACAGCCCCTCGCGCACGCCGCTGTCGCGCACGGCCTGTTCGACCGGGGCCGTGATGTTCATAAACCCCCGCCGCGCCGGCACCTCGAACCAGAGCTCGTGACGAAAGGACTTCATCGAAACAACCTCCATGCGTTGCACGGCTGATATCAGCGAAGCAAGACCACACAACTGGGAGACCGGATGGGTGGCATGCCCAAGCCGAAGGCGCCGGCATGCTGCGGCGGCAACCAGTGCCACGCTCAAGCGAAAACATGGTCCCGGCGCGCCGGGACTTGGCCATACCACCCAACTCGGTCGTCCGATTTCCGCA
This sequence comes from Planctomycetota bacterium, assembly GCA_029558835.1. Taxonomy (GTDB): domain Bacteria; phylum Planctomycetota; class Phycisphaerae; order UBA1845; family UBA1845; genus JAKQDH01. Next base: position 116,774 of record JAKQDH010000133.1, read on the forward strand.
TTGCGTGGAGCTATGTAATGCCTGCTCGACGGGATTCTACGGCTTTGCACGCGCGATGTCGAGCCGTCGGGAAGCGTGCTTTTTGCGAAGGGCGGGCCGTGGGGAAACGCGTGGCGTACTGGACCCGCTCCGGCGGTCCGAGTAGCGTGGGCGAACAGGCAGCCCGCCGGGGCGGGTGGGTGCCGCGTTTGGGGGTCTCGGCGCCCACGAGGTGGCGCGGAGCGAGGACGCATCGTGGAGGACTGGCAAGCACGTTCGTGGCGTTCCCGGTTGGGGATCACGCCGGCGAGATGCCCGCGTTGCAGGTCCGCGGCGCACATGCGGGTCGTCCGGAGTATCGAGAACGCTGCTCGTCTCTGTGTGGACCTGGCCATCGCGGCGTTCTTCGTCGGGCTTGCAGTGATTGGGCTTGACGGCATCTGGGATCCGCCGCTCGTGGCGTTAAAGAGGAAGTGCCTCAAGTGTGGGGGTGTTTACGCCGGCTCTCGCGAGTGTCGGGCACCGCTTGACCGGTGCGCCCGGTGTGGGTACTGCCTGCAAGGGAATGTCTCCGGCGTCTGCCCGGAGTGCGGCTGGAAACTCCCGCGCAGGTACCGGCGCTTCGCGGCGCAGGCATCGCATCTTCGCGCGAGTCCGCGGAGGCCGAAGTCGGATGAGGCGTCCTGATTCGCGGGGACATCTAACCGCTCTGCCGGTCACCGCGGCCAGGTTCGGCGAAACGCCGCGGGCACTGCGGCTGCGCCGGCGTAAGCGGGGGTTGTTGCTGGCAGCCGGCATTCTCGTTGTGACCGTGGTCGGCCTGGTCCTCACGTGGAGATTCGCGCCCAGGCTCACCGCTGTGTTTGCACTGTTCATGCAGTTGAGCTTTCCGATCGGGCTATACTACCAGGGGCGTGACATACGCCGGTTTGCGGCGAAGGCCCGGGCGGCGGAGTATCGCGTGTGTCCGGAGTGCGGCTATCTGTTGACAGGGCTCCCCGACGCGGGCAATTGCCCCGAGTGCGGGACCGCGTACACGCTTGAGGCACTGCGACGGTTGTGGGAGCGCCTGGAGAAACCGTTCTTCACCTGGCCGCGTAATGCAGCGCGACGAGGACGCGATCAAACGGACTGAACCACCGAGCGCCTACAGGGAACCACGCCACCGGCAGACAGGGTAGCATGCCCAAGCCGAAGGTGCCTGTCTGCCGACAGGCAGGCCGGCATGCTCTTGTGGCGACTGACCATCTTGCCACAAACAAGCATGGCGGCGCTGCGCTTGGCCATGCCACCCGTTGGCTCTCAGCTTCGGTACAGTGTGGAGTTGCTCAGACCGACGAGTCCGGGACGAATCTGGCCCGCGCGTTTACCTACAGCTACAACGACGCCGCCGGGGAGTATAGCCGGACGGGGCCGGATGGGATGGTGACCTCCGTCCGGCTGGACGTGGGCGGGCGGGTGGAGTATTATCGGCGGGGTCCGGTGCAGGGTGACCCCGTCATGACGGCCACGTACACGTATTACGACGACAACCGCGTGCACACGGTCACGCTGGGCAACGGGGGCACCACGCAGTACACCTACGACGTGGCCGGGCGGGTGGCGGAGATTGAGCGGCGCCCGGGGCATGAGGGCGTCGCGCCGACCCCCTCACCCTGCCCTCTCCCCCAAAGGGGGCGAGGGGTTTAGACGGTGTAGGCGTTTGA
>JAKQDH010000141.1 GCA_029558835.1 Planctomycetota bacterium
GGCAGCAGCTCCGGGCGCACCACCCGGCGCGGCGGGCGCGCCGCCGGCGGCTATGCCGACTATGGCGCGTACACGCTCGGCGAGGCCGGGCGCGAGTTCGTGCTCAACGCGGGCACGACGCGCGCGCTCGAAGGCGCCTACGGCCCGCTATCGCAGCAGACCTTCAACAGCCAGCCGCTCAGCATCCAGGCCAGCTTCACCGGGATGGGCGCGAATGACCGCCAATGGTTTGAAGCGCGCCTGGGGCAGTTCGCGCAAGAGTTACAACGCGCCATCGCGTAGGGGCGCGCTCCCCGCACTCTACCAATGACAGGAGGCCACACAGATGAACCGTGACGACTTTACTGGTGACAATGCCTATATCCGCGTGACCTGGGACGCCGCAGCGGGCTGCTGGCGCTTCACCCCGATGCAGGCCTGCGCGACGCTGATGGTGGGAGACTGGCAGGCGTTGGGACTAGACGCGCCTTTCGTCCCCTCCGTGCCCCGGCCAGCCCCGCAAGCCTTCAGCCAGCGCGATCCCCGCTGGGCGAATATCCGCCTGGGATCATCGGCCTACACGATGGGCGGCGCCGGGTGCGCGGTCACGGCGGCGGCAATGGTGGCCTCTGTCGTGCAGCCGGGGATCACGCCGCTATGGTTGATGGAGTGGCTCAACGTCAATTTTGGCTTTACGGGCGGCGGACTGATCTACTGGGGCAAGGTCGCAGAGGCCGTGCCGGGGCTGACGTTTGTGGGGTATCACCTGTGGCGCAGCGTCCCCGCCGACCTGGCGCGCTTGACATTGGCCCTACACGCTGGGCCGCAGGTCATTCAGGTGGATTTCCACCCGGATACCGGCGCGCTCGACTCCCATTTTGTGACGGCGTTGCGCCTGCTGGATGGCGGGGAGGACGTAGAGATCATTGACCCATGGACGGGGGAAACCGGCGCGCTGCTGAGTTTGTACAGCGCGCCGGGCTGGACATTGGCGCGGGCAGTCTACGCCCTGGCGGAGTTTGAATATGCCTGAGTACGCCATTAGCAAAACCCTGATCGCGGTCTTCCCCACCGCGCAGAGCGTCTTCGGCGTCGCGCCATCATCCAACTACAAGCCCGGCGCGGAGTTGGCGCTGACCGGCGACGCGGGCCAACTGTGGCGCGGCTATCCACGCACGGTCTGGCGCTTCAAGGCCATCCCGGTGACGACCTACGCGACGGCCATCGTCACGACCCTGGGAATTACGGCGGGTAACGCCTCCGGGATCGTCTATATCTACACGCGCAATGAGTATGACACCTGGAGCTACTATCAGGCGCTCTTGCGCGTGCCGGACCCTACCACCCTGAACCGCTGGGGCGGCCATTACCTGGACGTGGCCCTGGAATTCATCTTGTTGGCGCCGGCGACGCCGCCGGCCCCGTGACGAGGTAACTTGTGAATCCCTTACACACTCGCCTGGGCCTGCTGGCCCCCACCACGACGCCGCTCTGGACCGGCACGGCCAACGGCGCGCAATCCTCGACGTTCACGCTGGCCGTGACTACCGTTTCCGGCGCGCTGCCCACCGATAGCAGCGGCTTGTTACTGGTGCGCGCCGGCGTGGACCTGGTGCGGATGAAGTCGCACAGCGGCAGCACCCTCTACCTGGCGGAGAATCCGCTCACATTTACGGCGGGGGATGCGTTGGCCGTGTATGATTTGCGCTTGCCCTGGCCGCGCTATCAACGCCTGGTTAGCACGACAGTTTACAAGGATTACGACATCGCATTCCCGGCCACCTGGCAGCACAGCCTTCCCCCCGCCGCGCTGGTGACGCCGGAAGTGGCCTGGTTGGACATAGGGGATACGCAAGTATTTTCCGCCCTCAATTCGCAGGTGATGGCCCCCGACCCGGCGAGCGGCCTCACGGCCACGTGGGATTGCGCCGGATGGGGCACGGGGACGGCCTACGGCAGCGCGGGCGGTGTGACGAATTGCTATTTCCCGCTTACGCCCACGGCGACTGGCCTGCACTATCTCAAGTGTACCCTCACCGATGAATGGGGCGGCGCATTCAGCCGCTATGTGGCCGTGTGGGTGGGGACGACGCCCACCGCTGTCCTGGGGGCGTCCCTGGACTGGTCATTGGAGCGCGGTTGGCGCGGCAGCGTCACGCTGGACGGGACGCTCACTTGGTTTGACTATAGCCCGGTGGCGCTGGTAGACCTGGACACTGCCGAAATTATTTTCTACGGCTTCTATAGTCCGCAGCGAGTCAGCGGCGATCTGGGGATGGAGACCACCGAGGCCGAGTTATTATCGCCCCTCAACGCGGCCAGCGCGCTTTATGGCTATCCGTTCATCGTCACCGACCTGGCCGACCCTGGCAGCACGCCGCCGGACAATTGGGCGGAGGTGGGGAAGTTGACCTGCGCGCGCGCCCTGTGGTATTTGTTGGCCTGGCATAGCGTTTTGCCGCAATTGGCGAATCTCTATCTGGGAGACCCCACCGCGCGGCGCATTGCCGGGCAAACGTTCAGCGCTGGTAATCTCCTAAATCTGATCGGGCAGGTGACGCAGGCGGCCTTTTACGTGCTGCGCGCGGCAGCGACCGGGGCGCTCACGCTGGAAGTGCAGCCGCTTTATGCCGACGCCGCGACGTGGGCCGGACTGCCAGCGTACACTCTGACGGCGGCGAATCGCTCCGCCGCGTATACCTACACTCCCCCGCAGGCCCGCTGCTCCGAGGTGCGCGTGAGCGGCGTCTACCTGGCAGTAGGCGACGATTACGCCCCGGCTATCGCCCGCTGCCCGGCGCATCCCGCCGCCTGGGGTGCGGGAACGCAGGAGGTCACGAAACTGGCCCCGCTAAGCGCCGCCGAGTTGCTGCAATGGGCGGGCCGGCATTTTGCGGTGGAGAACCAGGCCGCGACGGTGGATGTGGATGTGTATGTAGAGATTGATCCATCGTGGGCGCGGGTGGCGACGGACATTCCCGACGCGCCATCGCTGGCGCTGGATAGTCTGCGGCTGGCTTACGACCCCGGCGCGTTGAGTTGGCGGACGCAACTCAGCGCGCGCACCTATAGCGCCGCGCCCAGCGCGGACTATGTGCCCATCCCGCCCGCCGTCGTCATCCCCCCGCCATCGCCGCCGCCGGTGCTGCCGCCGATTGATCCCCTGCCGCCCGTGCTGACGTGGCCCACGATTGTCTATGTGGGCACGCGGCTCGGCGGTATCTATCACACGACTGATTTCAATGCCGAAAGCGCCACGCAGCCCACCTGGGTGCTGGATAGCGCCATCGCGGGCGGGGGGACGCTGACGACTATCCGGCAGTTGGGCGCTGATCCGTTGGCTCCCGGCGACTGGCAATACTGTATAGACACCACTAGCCGGACGCTCTATCGGCACACGGAGTTAGGCGGGGATTGGACGCCGATCCTGACCAATGCGCAGGCGCAGGCGGCGATCCTGGCCGGCGGCGGGCCGGATTTGCCTTGTAGGATCGATATTTTTGCCACCGAGAAGACCACCGGAACGCTGTTTGTGATCGCTATTATTACCGATGGTGTTTATGGCGATTATGCATGGCGACTCACATCCACCGATCACGGCAGCACATGGAGCGATCCGATTGAGATGCTTGATGAAGGCACGGGTGAGGTGGAGTCGTTCATTGTCCAGGGGAATTATATCTGGTATAGCCGAGTGGGAAGGATCATTGCCGGTTTGTACTCCGGCGCAACATGGACGTGGAGATATAGATCGTATGAAATGCTCTGTGTGGATTACACGTTCCCGGAATTGGCGTGGAGTAGGGGGGATAGGGGCGACCGCCTTTACTCGCACCAGTGGGAGATGGGGTCGCTGATAGATACGCCGTATTTCGACACTAATCCTTCTATCCGGTCAGCGGATGCGATGTGGTTTGATCCGGCGAACATGGAGCATCAATACATGCTGTGGTACGACAGTGGCACGGGGGCCGGGTTGCTCTATGAGACGCCCGACGCCTGGATCACCTGGAGTCTGGTGGTCGAGCATGGCCCGATCACTCCCGGAGATTTTTGGGGCATGTGGCCGTATGCGGCGTATCCCACCCATGTCCTGATCGGGCGGCGCAAAAACACGTCGCTAGGGAGCGTGAATCCGCACACGCTGCATATCATGAACGGCCTGTCGGACACGACGCCGATAGGCCGGGCGGGAATATCGCCCGGCGTGTCCCCGTACACTGGAAGCATCCCGCAGTCTAGCCAGGGGCTATGCGAGATCGGGGGAGTGGTGATCGTCAGATGAACGTGCAACCAGCTTTGCGCGATTTGCGCCGCGCTTTTGGCGGCCTGCGGCGGAAAGGCCAGCGGCTCTTTGGCATTTTGGGCAACGAGGCCGGGGAGATCGCCGTCCCCGACCGGCCCGGCTATCAATACGCGCGCATTGAGCGCGGTAGTGAGCGCGTCACGGTGGTATGTCTGGGCGCTGTGCGCGCCCGGCTGAACACCGCCGTGCTGATTGAGCAAAACCCGCTTACAGAGGAGTTTCAGATCGTCGGCCTGGACGTGGAAACCACCCGCGCCGCCGGAGACGATCCGACCACGTCGCTTTTTGCGATCGCGCCGCACGCTGCCAGTCACGAATGGCGGCGTGACGCCGATGACATTCTCCTCTGGCTGCATCCCAACCAGATTTACTTTTTGCGGGTGCAGCCCGGAGAGACCAGCGGCCACGTGGTAGTGCAGGGCGGGCCGTACTTTGTCCAGGGACAGTTGTGTTGGAAGCGCGCGCAGTCGGACGTAGACCTGACGACCTACTACCCGACCTACGGCGCGGCGTGGGTGATGTTGTGTCTGGATGAGGCAGACGCGATCACGGTGGTTCAAGCGCCGGGAGGCGGGGAGGCGCGGGACATCGCCGACGTAGATGTGATTCCTACTGGCACCATTGCCCTGGCTGCCGTGAAACTGACGGCGGGGGAGGATATAGATTTCTTTGACGACATCATCCCGCTGTGGCAGATTACACAGTTCGACAGCTCGGTACTGGCAAACGGCGAGGTGCGGATCACCGAGGACGGGCTGGTGGTGGGGACTGACTATCCTGGGCCGACCGGCCCCTGGACGTTCATCGGCACGTCGTTGGGAGATTGTGGGCATAATCTGCACGGTGTCCAGATGATGTGGGACTCAGATTTCCTCTCGTTGGTGCTGATTGACGAGGGGGTGGATCAGAAAGCGGCTGGCATAATTTTCGGAGACAATACCGGCCATGATCGCTTTATCATTGGATTCTGCAACGTCGCGGATGTGCTGATCGAGTTACTAGAGATAGATACATCCGGCAACATCTCTGTTGTTGCCGGCGCGACGTTCGATGGCGTGGATGTCAGCGCCCACGCTTCTAATCCCAGCGCCCACCATGCGCGCTACACGGACGGCGAGGCGTTAGCGCAAGCCAATGCCGC